>JAFGNU010000080.1 GCA_016926875.1 Anaerolineae bacterium
CTGCCGGTGAGGCACGTCAAATTCCCAATAGTGCGTTGCCAGGCAGAATACGCCGTTGAACCGCCGGGCCAATTGTAAGGCAGCAACATTTTTATCATGATCTGCCGAAGGCGTGACGGCATGTCCTGCAATCTCCCGATGATCGCCAAGCTTGAGCGGCCAGATAGGCTTGTGGCCCGTCGCTGCCAACCACATACGAAAACGCAGCAGTTCGTACCACGTTCGCCAGTGTCGCCTGTTCCAGGCCAGGCGCGGCGCAGCCATACATCCCAGATGCAGCCCAGCCGCCGTCACTGCCTTCAGCCCGGCGCGGCTGATCCGGTTGTGAGGGGGCACAAAAACGCTCACCTGGCAGTCCAGCAGTTGTTCCAGGTAGACTTTGGCTTCAATCACCGCCGAAGAAAGATCGGTGTCGGAGGCGAACTCCGGCGTGCCGTTATGATCTGCATGTGTGATACCGTGCAGCATGATCTCCACTCGCCCGGCGCTGACTTGCTCACGGAGATACTTTACCAGTTCGTGGTTGTCGCCCAGGGGATACGTATCGCCGGTAGCGTGATAGGCTTCGGGAATTCCTTTGCTCCGGCACCCCTTGTGAAATGGGACAACGGCGAGGCTCACCGGCCCACCCGCCCACAGCGCGGCATAGCAGTTCTCTAGATCGTCGGGACGGGTGAAAAAGCTGGTATCGTCGTCGCGGATACAAAAGCGCATACGGTCACTACATCTTTTTGATCAACAGCCCTGATAATTCCCACGTCTTGTGGCGGTAGGTCCGCGCCGACAGCAGTCTGGCTGTATCCGGATAAGCGTTGATGACTCGCATCGCCTGATAAGTGGGAATCTGGTGTGTAGACCCGGCAAAGCGCGTGGCAAACCAGGCCAGGTGCGAACGCAGCATACGCCTGACAACCCGCCGAATGTTCCAGTACGAGCATGTGACCAGTTGGAGCACGATCAGGCCGTTGGCATTGGTCAGATCGAGCAGCTTCGCCAGGATGGTTTGATCAAAAGCCACGCGGTGGCCGATCACGCCGATGCTATATACCAGATCAAAACTCTGGTCGGGGCAAAATCCCAACAGATCGGAAACATGGAGATCGACAGGACACGTTACGGACCACGTCTCGGATTGAGCCATCTCGCGGGCCAGATCAAGCATGTCTGGCGACGGATCGATCCCGGTGATGTGCCCGGCGTGCGAGAGAAAATGAAAATACATGCCGCTCCCGCAGCCGACGTCAAGCGCCGTATAGCCTGCGGGCAGCGCCCTGTCGGCATAGAGCAGTTCGGCGGCGTTCAGACATGTGCCCTCGCGGTATTCGCGTTCACTGCCGAGCATCTGATCGAACAGGCTGTTACGATAATCGGAGACGACCGCGTCGCGATAATAGTCGATGTTTTTTTCAAGGTCTTTTCGGTACATCACGCTGTTTTCCTCGCCCGGTTCATGCTGGCGGCTTGTGTGCCACGACAATAGAAGTTGGTCCCAGGTACTTGAACGGCCAGACATGAAGCGAACAATAGGCGCGGTAAGCCACGCGGTACACAAACGGCCTGCTGGCAAATTGCTCGGAGTTAAGCGAGGAATCCCGGCGCGTGGTAAAAAAACGGATCGTGAAGCCGGTTTGTCTGAACGTAGCCAGCAGGTGGCGGGCCGGTATCTCCGCATAATCAAAGTTATGACTGTGCGATTGGTAGTCCCCGGCAGTTAGCGAAAAATCGGATTCAACTTCCTGCGGGCGCGAGCCTGGACGAACAACATCCAACAAAGCAGGCAGGAACCGCTTACCTGCCCGGTGCCCATTTGCCAGCCGGATGATAGCGTGTCCCCCCGGTTGTAATACGCGGTAAAATTCGCGGATGGCACTCGAATAACCAACCACGTGCTCCAACACCGACTGGCTGTAGATCAACCCAAACGTTCCATCGTCAAAGGACAGGTTCGTCAGATCATCGACCTGGAACGTAAGGTTGGACATTTGGAAGCGCTGGCTTGCCAATTGTATTCCCACATCCGAAATATCGACCCCCATAACCTGGGAAGACGGGTAACGCGCGGCCACCCAGGCCGCCGGGCTACCTTCGCCGCAACCGGCGTCTAGGACCTGTGCCGCCATATACTGATCGATTGCTGCAACGACTTCCGGCTCAAACGCGCAGCCGCCATGAGTTTGATGCCAATCAGCCATCATCTCAAAGTAAAGGCGATTAGTTTTAAATTCGCGCTCGAAAATCTCTTTTTTGGTGTTCATCTCACCTGCTCTCGATCCTGAGCTGCCGGGAGGCAAACTGCGCGCAGCACCTGGTCAAGTTTTGCCATCAGAGCGCTCTGAGTATATTGATTGACATAGGCCGGTTTTTGAGAGAACTGTTGCTCCAGCGTCCCGGCGGACCAGGCGGCCCACAGTCGGTCCAGGGCCTGTCGAATCGCTGGTACATCGTCATAAGGCGCGACGATGCCCTGCCCGGACTCGCGTACAATCCGCGCACCGCTGCCCGGTGGAATCACGGCCAGCACGGGCCGCCCTGAAGCCAGGTAGCTGTAAAGCTTGCTGCCCGGACAGTATGCCTTCTCGGTTGCATAGCGCAGCAGGAGCAAAACCGTGGATGAACAAATCTCTTCCCATGATTCACTACGCCCGACCACCCCGGCATAGTGCGTGATGTCGTCAAGCTGCCGGGCAGTGACCTGTGATCTGTAGTTAGCGCCGATCTCGCCGACAAACCGCAGCCTGATCCTGTCCCGCCGGTCGGGATGAGCGGTCAGCCACTCGGCCAGGGCTTGCAAAAACGGGTCGAGTATATTCAGCGCCATGTTGCCGACGTAGCTTATTGTCAGGTGCTCGCTTGAGGGGTAGCATGGCTGCGCCGCAGTCCCGGACACATCGTCAAAGCCAATGGGCAGCGCGTGGATTTTATCCGGTGGGACATGATACTGTGCGATGTATCCTTCGCGAACTTCTTCGGACACCACCATTGCCTGCGCGCATTGATCCAGAAAGCGCTGCTGCCAGGCCCGGTCCTGGTCAATCCGCCGCGTGGGGCGCATCAACTCGACGGCGCTGTAAGTCAGCGTCCAGGGATCGCGGTAATCGGGTACCCAGGGCAGTCCGGTTTGTCGGCTGGTATGGTGGCCGATAAACAAGGTAGACCAAGGGCCAGCAGTAGTGAATAAAACATCTGCCGGATTCTGCCGGTGAGCGGATATAACCGCCTGTACGGCGGGCCGAATCCAGGAAGAAACCAGATCGGGATAGTAATAGCTATAGGCCAGCCGCGAGATAAGCTTTCTCAACCGCGATCCGACAAGGTCCGGCTGCGATCCACCCGTCAGCCCTACAGCCTGTGTGGTTGAAGGTGTTTTACGCGCGCGCCATCTGGCCCACAGATCGGCCAGCGACAGATAGACGTTTTTGTAATCCACAAAGATGATTTCGGCATTTGCGGGCCAACGTTGGACCAGGCTGGGATCGTGGCGTCCGGTTTGCGCGCGAGAGGCGATCACGCGAATCGACCAACCCCGCTTTGACAACTGCTCAACAGTTCGTACAGCGCGGATGGCTCCCGGTGAGTTGTCGGGAGGCACGTTAAACGAAACGATGATTAACTCTGGCATAAGGCTTTATTCGCGGGAAGATAAACAAGAAATCGGGCTATGATCATCGACGATACAGGAAGTATCATCCTCCTGCCGCTCCCAGGTGCTCCTGGTGTAAGATGCTGCCGACTGCGTCATGGCTGAAGCGCGCGCGCACGGTGCGGCTTACCTGCTCCGCATCGATTCCATGTGTACCATCGAGCAGGCTGATCATTCCGGCGGCGATAGCCTCAATATCCCCCACTTCGACAAGTAATCCCTCATGCTCGTCTTCGCGCACAACAGCCGGAATGCCGCCAGCGCGGGTTGTCAGCACTGGGCAGCCACACGCCATCGCCTCCATCAGCACGCAGCCGAATGTTTCAAACGCGCTCGGAAAGACGAAGCCGCTGCTGCGGCGCATTAGATCGGCAAGCTGGGGCTTGGGCAGAAAGCCGTGAAAGCGATACGCATGGGCCGGGAGCAAACGGGCTGCCTCGGCTTCCATCATCGGGCGGGCGGCGCTGTCGCCCACAAAATGCAGTACGGCGTCAGGACACTGGCGGTGGACAATTGCGAACGCACGTAGAATATCAGGCACGCGCTTTTGTGCCGAGAAACCCGATACATGCAGCAGCCAGGGTTCGCGCGGACCCGGCGGATCCGGGGTAAAAATATCGGCGTTCAGGGCGTTGGGCAGCCAGCGCACTGAGGCTTGAATGTCGTAGTGAGCATAATCATCCTCAGCGCGGTAGCTGGTCGGCAGCACGCGGTAAGCCCGTGCAAAGGCCGAGCGGAACTCAGGGATCAAAAACGACGGTATTTCGCGCCGGAGAAACGCCGTCCAGTGCTGCGAGATCACGTAGGGCGCGCCCAGATCAGCCGTATGTTTCATGGCACGGTAGGCTATACTGTCCTGGGTATGGATGACTTCCGGTTTCCCCCATTCTCTCACAACCAGCCTCACCGCACGCCGGAAATAATAGTGCAAAATCGGAGGGCTTGTACCGGGAATCGGCGAGCGCCCTGTGGTGACATACCATGTGGGTACGCCGTTGTCGTCAATACGTTCGACACGCCAGAACGGCCAGCGTGTGCGCGTCATCGTGAAAACGAGCACGGCCACGTCATCAAAACGGGCTGCCGCGTGGACATGCTCCCGGCAGAATGTGCCGTGTGCGGCCCACAGGTTCGACTTTGGAGGATACCAGTCGGGGATAAATAAGACCTTGACGCGGCGATCCATCACGACAGTTTCTTTCGCATCACCCTTCAAGCGTTTTGGCCGTCTGGGCAACCCAGTTGGCAACACGCCGTGCAGAGTTGGCGTCACGGTAGTAGACGTAGTTGTCGACGATGGCTTCGCGCCCGGCAGCGTATTTGTCGCGTTGTGTTAACTGATCGACAATCTCGTCCTGTAGCTGCTGGTAAGAGCGGCAGATGGGGACCCAGTCGTTTTCGGCCAGGGGCTTGAAGTGCCTGGTCAGGTGATAGGCATCAAACTGGGCCTTGGCGTGATCGGGCTGGATGTCAGAGTATACCGGCACCACGGTCGGGGTATCGAGGATGGCGCCTTCGATGGCCCACGACGATCCGGGGGTTACGATCACATCCGAGTGCTTGAGCAGGTTGGTCTGGTGAACCAGATCGTCGCGTGTTGGATACCAGCCGATGGCTGGCATGTAGGATGCAAACGAGAAAACAATGTCCGGATGCACGCGGTAGGACCAGAAATTCTCAAGGCGAGAAAGCGGGTGCAGGCGAATAATAAGCTGCGCGCCGCGCAATTCCGGCGTATCCGTAAACATGCGCAGCATATCATCAACCAAGTAGGTTTCGTCGCGTCCGAGGTATTTCTGATCGTAAACGCCAACCGTTGCGTACGTGATTACCGGGCGACCGGGGTCTAGGCCAAGAGAGCGAATGAATTCATCGCGCGGCAGCAGCCAGGCATCGTCATAGTAAGGGTCAAATGAGGGAGAACCGTTGATCGCCACTTCGTCAGCCGTGTAGCCCTGAAGGTCCAGCGCTTCCTGATAATTCACCGGCCCCCATACAGAAATGCGATCCGGTCGGCTGTTGAACCCCCGCGCGACGTTGTCCCAGCTTTTGACGACGCCCATGGTGGGGATGCCCAGTCTGCGAGCAATAACCACCGGCTCGTATTCGAACTGGGTCATGGGGTGCGTACAAACCAGCAGGTCTGGCTTGAACTCTTGAAACGTTGCCATCAGGTAGTCGGGCGGGGTGAAACGCCGGTTTTCCAGCCTGACCAACCACTCGATCACCCGGCGATTGCGTTGGCGCATCCGCATCCGGCGAATGCGCGCGCCCCTGATAACCGTTGGAATTTCCATCCGCCGGACATGCACCCGGTTTTCAGGGATAAGGTCCAGGAACGCGGGAATATTATAGGCCGGACTCAAGATGACGATTTCCCAGTCAGGCAGCAGTTCCTGGAGATATTCGACAACCCCCAGGGTCAGAAAATCACGGACGCACTGCCCCTGCGGAATAGTAAGAAACAGGTTCACGAGTTACCAATCCTCAAGAATGGTTTTCCGTTCAAGTATGTCTTTCTGACTAATCGCCTCATCTTCGTATTCTGAATCACCCTTGATATGAGTGGTTGAGACTTCTTCGATGATAGCGCCCCGCTTCGTCGTGAAGCTGTGCCAGGCTCCACGCTCGATCAATAACATGTCGCCAGCCTGCATGTGAATGACCCGGTCGTTTAGGGTTATTTCCAGGTCACCCCACAGCAGGTGAAATGTTTCTTCCTTGATCCGGTGGCGGTGATTGGGGTGCCGCTGTTGTGGCAGCATGATCACAAGCTTTTTGCAGTATTCTCGATTGATCAAGTTGACGATCAACGCGCCGGTCTGGCGGAAGTTTTCCATGCCGTAATGGTGCGATAACTCGATCTCGTACTGGCTGCCGAACACAATACGGGCTTCACCGAGCAGCCCTTTGGCCTCGTGGATCATCTCGCGGATAACACCAATCGTATCGCGGCCCGAACGCTCCTCGAAAATCGCCTCGTTGCTCTCATAGTCTTTCGACGCTGTCCACTGGGTGCGGTACTGGCCCAACTGGCCGCTGGTTAATTGGCCCGCCTGGCACGGCATTGCAAAGTACACGTTTTCGGGCGTGATCGTCGAGCCTTTAGGAATAGCGCAGCGAGCGTAGACCCCACGTTGCAGGCTTAGCAGCGAATCCACCTCGGCTTGTGTGATCAGCTTTTCGCCATCGTTGCCAAAGATGGTGCGAGCGATCAGTGCGCTGTTAACCCAGGCATCGGTCTGGTCCGGTGTCATGGAATACGCGTTGAGCTTGATTGTATCGGTCTCTACCCCGACATGCCGTTCAAGAATTTTTGCGCCTGCTGCAACGGCCACCTTGACTACGTCCAGGTTATCCGGGGCTTCGTGGCCGGAATACCCTATCGTGAGGTGCGGGTAGCGATAACGCAATCGTTCAATAAACCCCAGGTGCAGGTTGTCATTCGGGGTTGGGTAGAGACTGACACAGTGCAGAACAGCCAGAGAAACCTGCCGGTGAGTGAAAAAACTGACCATTTTGTCAATGTCTTGCAGTGTGGCCCCACCTGTTGAGGCAATAACCGGTTTGCCGGTGTTGGCGATTGCAGCGAGCAGCGGCCAGTCGGTGACGCTGCAACTGGCGACTTTGAGGATATCTGCACGATGTTCCAGGCACAACTGAACAGATGGTTCGTCGAAGGGAGTCACGACGATCAGCAAGCCCTCGTCACGCGCTGCCTGTGCAAGCCTGGCAAACTGGTCTTTGGTCAGGCGGGTGCTGAGAAACCGGGGTATGTGTTTGACATCGCTGCGGGTGACATAATCGGGGTGAATGAAGGTGTCAAGCTCACGGTATTGGAACTTAATCGCCCCCGTTACTTTGTATTTGCGCGCAATTTTGCCCATCGCCTGAATAATGCGCAGCCCGTGTTTCACGTCCCCTTGATGGTTATTCGCCATTTCGAAGATAAACAGGTTATTAAAGAGATCGCTCATAGCCTTGTCCCGTTTTTGCCCGGTCACGCCTCGCCGGTTGCA
Organism: Anaerolineae bacterium; assembly: GCA_016926875.1. Classification (GTDB taxonomy): domain Bacteria; phylum Chloroflexota; class Anaerolineae; order Aggregatilineales; family Aggregatilineaceae; genus JAFGNU01. The sequence goes on from JAFGNU010000080.1 coordinate 7,660, forward strand.
CGATCAAAAAACAATTGAGCCAACTTCTCAAGCCCAATCATCTTGTCATCAATATAATAGTCGGCAGCAGGTTTGCCAAATCGCAGCTCGTGGTGCTTAACACCCCATTCTTGCATCTGTCGGCGCGTTTCCTCCGACCAGTCAATCCCGGAGGCCGAGCCGCGTGCCGTAAACAAGATGATATACGCCCCGGCATCGTATAGGTGATTGATCAGGCGGATCGTGTCATGCCGTGGCTTGGCCTGATCATACTGAAGACTGGGAACCAGCGTAGCGATCACGCCGTCAATATCGAAGCAATAGCGCGCTTGGGGAACTGGCCGCGTTGAGCGCGTTGCCAGCCCGGCTGCTGCGGTCTGTAGCTGTTCTTCCGTATCGATATCAAAATTCTCATCCATCACATACCCGTAGATTACATGCCCCGTCATCGACTGCTGCCCGGTGATCACCTGTGTGCGAACCACATCGATACTGGCGTTTTGCATATAGGTGGCGGGGAGCTGCTGGCGCGGCATGTTGTAAGCTTCGGGGATGTCAGCGGTCACTACCACCGGAGAAAGCCGCCCATTTTCATCCCGGAACCACATCTTGAACGGTGTTTCGGGCGCGGGCGCCACAGATCGTACCGAGTCCACCTGAGGGTTATCCAGTAAGATACGGATCATGGCGTCGATATGCGCCGGGTCGCGGACCGGGTGCGTTGGGCGCAGATGAACGCATAGATCAGGGATGTAACCTTCCTGCTCCTTAAGCCAAATGAGCGCGTGCCGGAAGACGTCGAGATCGGTGGAGTGATCCTGCGCATATTCTGCCGGGCGTAAAAAGGGTGTCTCCGCCCCATATTGGCGGGCGATGGCGGCATACCGGGCGCTGTCGGTGCTGACAACAGTACGCGTGACCAGCCGTGAGGCCAGCGCGTGTTCAATCGAATAGGCCAGCATCGGCTTACCGGCCAGCGGGCGGATATTTTTATCTTTGATGGTCTTTGAACCGCTGCGGGCCGGAATCAGGGCGAGGATCTCAGGTTTCATGGGGATTATTCACGAGGGCTTGTGCCGGTTTCCATGATTGTGTGACATCACCGGTCCGACTGCGCATCAAACGTCCAGTGGTGATCAAAGAGCGTATCGCCAGAACTGCCCGTATATATTTTACCGGTACCAAAAAAGTCACCCCCGACGACCTCGAATGAGAACGCACCGCTGATATCGTCTCCCACATCCTCGTCTATCTTGTTCCACAGTTGGATATTGTAACGTCCGGCTACCAGTGGCAGCCGGGGGATGTGGCACATAACACGCCCGGTCCCGCCCAGCGCAACAGGTTCGGCGTGGGAATAGCGCGAGATGCACGAGAACAGCCGCTGCCCGTGAATGTTAGAGAATATCAGCCCGATCACAGCCGCGCGGGGAGACGTTTCACGTGCAGTGTATTCCAACTCTATTGTCAGGTGCTGGCCCGTTTGCCCAACAGCAGCCGGGTTGCCGTCTTTATCATACAACCCGATGCCGACAAAACGCATAGCGCCGTTGCCCCCCCGATCGGTGCGGTCGGCCAGGGGGACTAACTTCATCAGCGTCGCGCTGTTTTGTAGATACGCGGCAATAACCTGCTCCGTATCGCCTTGCATAACCAGTTGGCCCGCGTCAAGCAGGCAGCATGACAAGCATAGCGCCTGGACGGCGGCCATATTGTGGCTGACAAATAACACGGTCCGCCCCTGGTGGGCAACGTCTTCCATCTTGTTCAAACACTTGCGTTGAAACTGGATATCCCCAACGGCCAGCACTTCATCCACCACCAGGATTTCCGGCTCCAGGTGCGCGGCGATGGCAAACCCCAACCGCAGCCCCATGCCGCTGGAGTAGTGTTTGACGGGCGTGTCGATGAATTTCTCGACCTCGGCAAAAGCCACGATTTCGTCAAATTTGCGATTGATCTCCTCGCGCGTCATGCCCAGGATCGCCCCGTTGAGGTAGATATTCTCGCGCCCTGTTAGCTCTGGGTGGAAGCCGGTCCCAACTTCTAACAGAGAGCCTACGCGGCCATACACATCTGCATACCCCTCGGTTGGTTCCGTAATGCGGGACAGGATTTTGAGCAGCGTGCTCTTGCCAGCGCCGTTACGCCCGATAATGCCCATGACTTCACCGTGCCTTACCTCAAACGAGACATTTCTTAAGGCCCATATCGTCTCGTCAAGCCCGGCTGCGCCGTAAGCCTGGCCGCTGAGCAGCTTCCTGGTACGGCGAACAGGGGCGACAAAAGCATCCGTGATCGTGCTGCGGAGCGTCTGGTAACTGGCCTGTTGGGCACCGATCCTGTATTCTTTGCCCAGCCCTTCCACTCGAATAGCTATGTCGCTCATCGTTCACACCACGTCCGCAAAGGTTCGTTCCATCCGCCGGAAGTAATACATACCGGATACGAGCAGGCCAACAGCAACCAGGCTGGATACAACGATAAGCGGGCCAGGAGCGGTATCGGTGTTGATCAGTGCCCACCGGAAGCCTTCTACAACACCGGTCATCGGGTTGAGTCCATAGAGCGCACGCAACAGGTCATTCTCGATCAGGCTGCTTGGATAGGCGATTGGCGTGGCAAACATCCAGAACTGTGTGACAAAGGGTATGGTATAGCGCACGTCTCTGAACTGGACGTTCATTGCCGAAAACCACATCCCGGTACCGAGCGATGTAACCAGCGCCAGCAGGAAAAAGAACGGCAAAAACAGGACATTAATTGACGGAACAATGCCATAAACCAGTTGCATCACCAGCAGCACACTGAAGGCAAGCACAAAATCCACCACGCCAGAGATAACGGCAGAGATCGGGATCACAAGCCGGGGAAAATAGATTTTTTTGATCAGGTTGGCGCTGAGAACGAGGCTGTTTGATGATTGCTGAAGACCATAGGCGAAAAACGTCCAGGGAACAAGCGCCGAATAGCTAAAGATTGGATACGGCACATCATCCGAGGGCACTTTTGCCAGGCCACCAAAAAATAGGCTGAAGACCACCATTGTAAAAAACGGCTGGATGATAGCCCATGCTGCGCCAAGAACCGTTTGCTTGTAGCGAACCTTGATGTCGCGCCAGGTGAGGAAATATAGCAGTTCACGGTATTCCCACAGCTCGCGGAGCTTGAGCGATACCCAGCCCTTGGATGGCTGAATCCGCAGGTGATAGTCTGGCAGTGATGGGAGTCCTGATGGCTGTGCCGATGGCACTTCAGCGGTTTCGGGTTTGGTATTGGTGGCTGCGGTCATAAGTCCCTGGTTGTTCCTGGCACGCTCCGCCGATCCGACATGCGTTGACAGCATATGGTGAAAAGGTAGTATGTGGCAGACACGTGAGTCAGGCGGGCGGGATAGCCACGTCTCACCCCGCCCGGCGCTCAACGATAGATTGGCGCACACGTGCCTGGTTGTGTTGTGCAGATAACTGTAGCCAGCACCCGGATATGGTTGTGATTGAGAGGGTGAGCAGCATAGAGCCTGACTGCCCGCATAGCGTGCAGTTCTGACGATAATGCAGCCTGACATAATTCCAGGCAATAGTGCCCATGCAAGGAATCTTTCCAGAACTCCAGCGCGCTTAACCGCAGTAACTGCTCCCCGTCAACGCGTGAAGCTCAGCGTCACAACCAAATTCGAATTCGTTTTCTAAAAAACGGCTTGTTTTTCCCACTGCTCGAAAAGGTTTGATAATAGAAAAGTAACGCATTCCAAACTCAATGCGTAAGGGAATATCAGTTTCTACTCAGCATACCCCAGACTCAAAGGCATGTCAAACCCTGCCGCCGCAAAACATTCAGGTATCCAGGCTCGTCATGCAAAAGTCTGGAGTAATCCGTTGCTTTTTCGGTCTCTGTCAACCCCGGAATCATAACGATGGCGCGTGCAGTGCAGCGGTGGAGTTGAGACTGAGGATTGCCACACAGCGGGTCTGTACGCTATCATGTGCCGGTGTCGAACACGGGCGCTGGCATAAAGGCCGCTCCGGGTTCCGGGGGCGCTCAGCCCAAAAGATTCTCAAGTCATATTCGAGGTGAAACACAGCATGACTCTTGAAATAGCCCTATTTCTCATGTTATTCATGATTGCGCTCGTGCTATTCACCTTTGAATGGGTATCGGCAGACGTGACGGCATTGGGCTTAATGCTGTCGTTGGTTTTACTGGGGCTGCTTGATCCTGCCGAAGCGTTTGCGGGTTTCGGCAGCGAAACCGTGTTGATGATTCTCGGATTGCTCATTTTAACCGAAATGCTTGTCAGTACGGGCATGATTGACCTGGTCGGGCAGCAGATGTTGGGCCTGGTCGGTCAGAATCCAACACGCTTGCGATTAGCCATACTTATCATACCGGCTATCGTGAGCGCGCTTATCAGCAATACCGCCGCCGCCGCGTTTTTCCTGCCTATCGCATTGGGATTGGCGAACCGTGCCAAACTAAGCTCCTCAAAATTGTTGATGCCGCTGGCCTTTTCCGCGATTCTGGCGGGATCGACAACGTTTATTGGCACGTCAACCAACCTGGTTGTCAGCGGGTTGATGCAGCAAAACGGCCTTTCCCCACTCGGCATGTTTGAGTTGACACCGGTTGGACTGCCTATTTTGATAGTGGGCCTGATCTACATGGCTACCGTTGGGTTTCGGCTCATTCCAGACCGCGCCGGAGTCGCTGAAGAAGCCTCCCCGTTTGATACCGATCTGTATTTCACCGAACTCACTATCCCCGAGTCGTCACCGGTTATTGGAAAAGCCATCGAGGAATCGGTGCTGATGAGCGACCTACAGCTTGGTATGCTCCAACTTCAACGGGACTCGAAAGCGCTCAAACCGCTCGCGAGCACCGTGCTGAAGGCGCAGGACACGCTGCTAGTCGAAGGGCTGCGAACAGATATGCTGCGGCTTCGAAACCTTCCCGGCGTTGAGATGAGCGGCAAAATCCAGGAACTCGAAGCCTTCAACAAAACCGGGACGGCGTGTACGGCTGAAGTGGTCTTGCTGCCTGGCTCACCTCTGGTGGGGCGAACCCTCAAGGGGCTGAGGCTGCGCCAACGATTCCAGGCCCAGGTGTTGGGCGTCCGGCGGTCCGGCCAGGTTCGTTATAGCAAAATCGGTCGGCTCGTTTTTAACCTGGGAGATGTGCTGCTCATCAATGTGCCGCGAGAGAACTTACGTCCCATGGAAAGAGAACGCTACTTCCGCATCCTGGACGTGATTGATACCCCGGCAAACGATACCCGGCGTATCCTGCTTTCCAGCGCTATTTTTGTTGCATCATTGTCAGCCGCGGTGCTCGGTATCTTGCCGATTGCCGTGGCCGTTATGTTGGGCGTTCTGATAGCATTCCTGACCCGCTGTATCACGCCGGAAGAAGCTTATCGAAACATCCAGTGGCAGACGGTCATCCTGATCGGTAGTATGCTCGCGTTTGGGCGGGCGATGCAGCAAACAGGTGCGGCTGACTATCTGGCCGAGCGAATTGTCAACCTGCCGATCAAGGACTCGCCGGTTACACTCCTCGCCGCCTTTTTTGTCCTGGCTGTGATATTGACCCAGCCGATGTCGAATCAGGCTGCTGCGGCGGTGCTTGTGCCGGTTGCACTGCAAACCGCCGTGCTGCTCGACTACGATCCGCGTCCCTTTGCGATCACGATTGCGCTGGCAGCCAGCACATCGTTTATCACACCATTGGAACCTGCCAGCGTGATTGTATACAACGCTGGTCGATATAAGTTCATCGACTTCATTCGCGTTGGCGGCATTTTGACGCTCGTGATCTTCGCAGTTGTAATCACACTTGTTCCGGTCATCTGGGATATTGGTGGCTGATCACGATTTTTTAGGCCGGAATGGCGCCCCACCCCGGCGCACTCAGAGACAATCATGCAAGTGACTCAAGAACCTGTGGCGCAGCGAACACTATCTCTGCAAAACCTGGGACGGCAGTGGTTAAGGTCTGTCCGGCTTCAGATCGGCGCTGTGGCCGGGACGTACGGACTGCTGACAGCCCTGTATTTGGGCGCGCGAGCGCTGGTAGGAGAACGCTGGGTCGTTATTGCGTTGTTGAATAATGGCGCCCACTGGATTCTACTGGGGGCGGTCGCCAGCTTCGTGTTGGCGTTTTTAAGTCCATACCGGCGCTTCTGGGTTATATATGCCCTGCCCGGTTTTATCATGTTTTGGGTGTGGTTTGGTGCGCTGTTTTCCCCCTGGCGGTTGTCGAATACCGATCAGGGTACAGGCTTGGTGGTTGCCACGTTCAACATCAAGTCAGAAGACACGGTGATCGAGAAGCGATTAGCAGTAGTCCGCGATCTGGACGCGGATATTATCGGGCTGCAAGAATTGAGCGGGGCCGAGGTGATAGCCGAACTAAAACGTTTGTACCCCTATCACGTCATCGGCTTAGAGATACAAACAGACCAGCAGACGGTGAACGAGTCCGGGTTAGGGATATTCAGCCGCTATCCCATTGATGAAAGCGAAACCTACCTGATTGGCAACAAACCGGAACGGCAGCACCCTGTTGCTTTACGCACCGTGATTACTAACGATCAGAAGTCGATCAGCGTATACGTGATGCATCCACTGCGCCCGACCATCACGATCCGACCGGCAGAATACAATGGCAGCGAACGCCATGACGGCATTCAGGATGCAATGGGGTTCATCCACCAGGAGCAGAACCCGGTGGTTATCCTGTGTGATTGCAACCTGTCATCTGCAACAGAGGACTACAGCCTGCTGGCCGGGTCCCTGGTGGATAGCTGGCAGGACGCCGGATTTGGCTTTGGGCTGACTGCGCCATCCGATAATAATGACACGCCGTTTATGTTGATGCGCAGCGATTACGTCTGGCATTCGCCGGATATGGACACCATCAGCGTTACAGTCTGGCCTGACAGCGGCGGTTCCGATCATCGTCCTGTACGCGCGCAGCTTGGTTTCTGACCTGTCTGGGGGGATTACGATAGCTGGCCGCCCACTTGCAGGAACCAGTGAGCGAAATAAAAATCCAGCACCCTAAAAGTGGCTGGATCGACTAATAGTGTTGGCTGTACCCCCACCAGGACTCGAACCTGGGCCTCTGCCTCCGGAGGGCAACGCTCTATCCTCTGAGCTATGGGGGCTGAGAATATAGAGTAGATTGTACCAGTATTGGTCGCTGCGTCAAGCCTGCGAAAGATAACAAAATACCTTTTATGTGCCGGGCAACGCGTTCTGGGACCATCACACGGCGAGTGTGCTGCATCTTGGAGATAGCACACTCGCTGTTTGTGTTGTACGCGATCAGGTTCCCGGCTTATCCGCTGGATGCTTGCGCGATCCGGTCTTTGTAGTACAGGGCGCTGCGCTTGACGGTGCGTTTTAGCGTGTCATAGTCCACGCGGATAATGCCGAAGCGCTTGCCGTAGCCATAGCTCCACTCGAAGTTATCCAACAGACTCCACACAAAATAGCCCTTGATCGGCAGCCCTTGTTCGATAGCGGATTCGACTTCGTTGAGGTGCGCTTCCAGGTAGGCGACACGGCGCGGGTCTTCGACGACGTCGTTTTGCGGCGGCGCGTCGTCGAAGGCGGCCCCGTTTTCGGTGATGTAAATATCCGGCAGGTCGTAGTTTTCGTTGAACTTCTGCAAGTTGAGAATCAACCCCTGCGGGTATATTTCCCAGCCCATTGCCGTGTGTTCTGCGTCATCATTGTATACCAGGCGGTTATGCATTGGCGGGAAACCGGGATTATCGGCGATCAGGAATCGCATATAGTAATTCACGCCGAGGAAATCAATCGGTACGGCAGCGGTTTTGATAGCTTCCAGGTCGATGCCGTCCAGGTTCTCGCCCATCAGTTCGACAATATCAGCCGGGTAGCAGCCCTTGAACACCGGGTCCAGGAACCAGCGGTGGTGTACTCCCTCTTCGCGTATGGCGGCTTGAATATCGGCTTCCTTGTCCGAAGCGGGTTCATAGCGGTGCAGGTCCAGCGTGATGCCCGCCTGCGCATTGCGCACGTTTTGCCGGATAACGGGCACTGCTGCCCCATGCCCTAGCAGCATATGATGCGCAGCTTTCAGCCCGCCTGGCAGGCTGTTACCACCCGGTGCGTGGCGGCCCATCCAGTACCCCACGAATGCAACAACCCAGGGTTCGTTATGCGTGATCCAATAGGTCACCCGGTCGCCGAGGTGGCGCGACATCACGTCGGCGTAATCGGCGAACCACTGCACACTGTCCGGGTTTGTCCACCCACCGCTGCCCATCAGTGCCTGCGGGAAGTCCCAGTGATTCAGCGTCACAACAGGCCGGATGTTGGCTTTCAGCAGCGCGTCAACCAACCGGTCGTAAAAGTCCAGCCCTGCCGGGTTGGTGCTGCCGGTCCCTTGCGGGATCACACGCGGCCACGAGATCGAAAAGCGATAGGCGTTTAGCCCCAACTGCTGCATCAGCGCGACGTCTTCGCGGTAGCGGTGGTAATGATCGCACGCAACATCACCGGTGTCGCCGTTTTCGACCTTGCCGGGGGTATGTGAAAAACGATGCCAGACGCATTCGCCCCGACCGTCCTCTTGCGCGGCGCCTTCGATCTGGTAGCTGGCTGTGGCGCCCCCCCATAGAAAATCCTTCGGAAAAGCCATCTAGTCACTCCTGTGTATTGGTTACAATGATCGTCAATGATCGTGCCCGGCCTGCCAGCATCTTGACCTGATACGCTGCACTGAGTGTTTCGGGCGGCTGTACGCGCCCGCTTGCCAGCACATCGGTGCCAAACCCGGCGTCAGTGACCGGTCTACCAATGCGCCGCATGCAGCGTTCAAATTCACCGGCCAACAGGCTGGAGATGGTAAACTCACCCAGGCTATTCTACTCAATATGCAGCAGATTTTGTACATCATGATACGCGCCTGTTGGGATAGGCAGTTGACAAAAATCACTCTTTTGGTGTGACTTTCTTCGTCAGAAGTGGATGTTCCTTGACAGCAAATTCAAAAACATTCTATGCTGAGCACGAGGCTTGGGAGCGCTCCCCAGAGCGGACACTTCCGATCCCTAAAATAAAGCTGGTGTAGAACAAATTCGTCAGGTATTATACTCTCCCAAAGGCGGGCATGGCGCTCGGCAAATAGCATTTATCAGCGAGTTTTTTTAGGATGACACTGGGAGCGCTCCCGCGCGCAAACTACCAACACTTTCCCTTTCCCCGGCTTGGTACCACCACAGGCCGGAGAAAGCTGTCTATAGAGGTATTTCCTTCAGCATGTCGTTGCATGAAGGATCAGAATCGATAAACGACAGGGTTTTTCGCTGAACGAATATTCGCAATAACTAGACCATATTGGAGTCATGATGCGCTACGGTTACTTTGATGATGAACGCCGCGAGTATGTCATTACACAGCCCGATACGCCGCTTCCCTGGCTGAACTATTTGGGCTGTGAAAACTACTTCGGCCTGATCTCGAATACCGCTGGGGGGTACTCGTTTTATCGTGATGCGCGCCTGCGGCGAGTTACACGCTATCGCTACAACAATGTGCCGCCTGATCTCGGTGGGCGTTACGTTTACCTGCGCGACAACAGCACAGGTGAATTTTGGTCACCGTCCTGGCAGCCGGTCCGCCGCCCGCTGGATGAGTACACCTGCCGTCATGGGTTGGGATACACGATTATTCACTCAACATACCAGGCGATTGAGATGGAAGCCTGCTATTTTGTACCGTTGGGCGAAAACCTGGAGGTCTGGCGCCTGACCCTGACCAACCGGCGCGCGGAGCCGGTTTCGCTGTCGGCGTTTGCCAGTGTGGAGTTTTGCCTGTGGGATGCTCACGACGACATGACCAATTTCCAGCGCAACTTCAACACGGGCGAGGTCGAGGTTGAAGACGGCGTGATTTATCATAAAACCGAGTACCGCGAGCGCCGCAATCATTTTGCCTTTTTTGCTTGCTCAGAAGAACTGGCCGGATACGATACCCAGCGCGAGGCTTTCCTGGGACCATATCGCGGCTGGGATAACCCGGCAGCCGTCGAAAACGGCGCGTGTTCCAACTCTCAGGCGCACGGGTGGGCGCCGGTCGGTGTGCATCAGGTCCAGGTTGACCTGGCAGCCGGAGCGACTCGCCAGATGGTTTTTGTGTTGGGTTACCACGAAAACCCGCACAACCAGAAGTTTGACCCGCCCGGTTCCCAGACACTGAATAAGCGAACGGTGAAGCCGGTTATTGCCCGCTACCTGGATATCGAGATGGTTGATTCGGCGTTTGATGATCTGTGCGCCTATTGGGATCGGCTGCTGGACAAGCTCCAGGTGCAGACCCCGGACAGGCACACAGACCGCATGGTGAACATCTGGAACGCCTACCAGAACATGGTGACCTTCAACCTCTCGCGCTCGGCGTCATTTTTTGAGTCAGGCGTGGGGCGCGGCATGGGCTTCCGTGATTCGAACCAGGATATACTGGGCTTTGTACATATCATCCCGGAGCGGGCGCGTGAGCGCATTCTTGACCTGGCAGCGACACAGCTTAAGAACGGCGGCGCGTACCACCAGTACCAACCGCTGACCAAGCGTGGCAATGATGCAGTGGGTGACAACTTTAACGACGACCCGTTGTGGCTGGTTTTGAGCGTAGTAGCCTACTTGAAGGAAACCGGCGATTGGGGCATTCTTGATGAGCCGGTCGTCTATGAAAACGAGCCGGGCACCGAAGAACCGCTCTACGGCCACCTGGTACGCAGTCTGAACTATACACTGGACCAGCGCGGGCCGCACGGGCTGCCGTTGATTGGGCGTGCAGACTGGAACGACTGCTTGAATCTGAACGCGTTTTCCAGTACGCCGGGCGAGTCGTTCCAGACCACGACGAGCAAAGATGGCAAGGTTGCAGAGTCGGTCATGATCGCCGGGTTGTTTGTGCTGGTAGCGAAAGAACTGGCCGAAGTGGCTGACCGCACCGGCAAGCCGGAAGATGCCCATCGCTATCGTGCAGCGGCGGCGGACATGGAAGCGATTGTTCGCGAGCACGGATGGGATGGTGAATGGTTCCTGCGCGCGTATGACGATTTTGGGAACAAAGTCGGTTCGCATGAATGCGCTGAAGGCCAGATTTTTGTCGAGCCGCAGGGGTTGTGTGTGCTGGCCGGTATCGGCGTTGGGGACGGCCTGGCCAGGCGGGCGCTGGCTTCGGTGAACGAGCGGCTGGCGACATCACACGGTATCGTGCTCCAACAACCTGCATATTCAGAATATCACCTTCACCTGGGCGAGATTTCGTCCTATCCACCGGGGTACAAAGAAAACGCCGGTATCTTCTGCCACACCAACCCCTGGATAATGATCGCCGAAACCATTGTGGGCAACGGTGACCGGGCATTTGATTATTACACCCGTATCAACCCGTCGGCGCGCGAAGCGATCAGCGAGGTGCACCGCGCCGAACCGTATGTGTACGTGCAGATGATCGCCGGGGGTGACGCTCCCTCGCATGGCGAGGCGAAAAACTCGTGGTTGACCGGGACAGCAGCCTGGAACTACGTGGCGATTACCCAGTGGATTCTAGGCATTTGCCCCACCTTCGATGGGCTGCAAATTGCGCCGGTGATGCCTGCTGATTGGCTGGGGTTTGAGGCTGTGCGTGTGTTTCGCGGCGTGACCTATCGTATTGCTGTGAAGCGAACCGGTCCTGGCAGCACGGCGGCGCTTACCGTAGATGGGCAGGCGGTTGACGGGTGTGTTGTGCCTGTCCCGGCGGACGGTCAACGTGAAATCACCGTCGAGGTGACGATAGCCTGATCAACGATCAGAAGTCTGAGACGTCTGAAACAAACAGGCTCGTTCCCCAACCGGATCGGGCCTGCTGCGGTTATGGTCTGCACTCGATCAAGGTCGAGACAGATATTACCCGATGATCAGTTCGTCCAGCGGGCGCTTGGGGACATGGTGTACTGCCTGTTCGTCTCGCCAGTACTTGATATCACCGTCGGGTCCCACAGGATCGACCTGGACGGTTTCTTTGGGCTTGCCCAGCGCCAGCACCAACAGGATGTTATAGCGGGCCGAGATATCCAGGGCAGCGCGCAGGGTGTCTTTTTGGATTGAGGCGACAATACAGCCGCCCAGGCCTTTTTCGACGGCTCCCAGCAGGATACTTTGCGCCGCGATGCCGTGATCGCAGTTGATGTTTGAGCTGATCTGCGTGTCGCCCAGGATGACGATATAGGCGGCCGGGCGTTCGCCTTCTGCCGGGCCGGGCCAGTCTTTGAGGTATCCGGCCCATGCCAGGTGCGGGAAGATCGCGGCGGCCTGGTCGGGCGTATTTGCCAGGAAAAACTTGAGCGGTTGCAGGTTGGCTCCTGACGGTGACAGCCGCGCCAGATCGACCAGTTCGCGCAGCGTGTCCCGTTCGACAGCCACATCTTGATAGAACCGCCGGTAGCTGCGATTTTGGCGGAGTAAGTCTTTGAGCACAATTGTTTCTCCGGTTTGATATGGGTTAACCCAGTTTCACGGCGTCGCCGGATACAATCACGGTCCGTTTTTTGCCCCGGACGATCAGGTTATGAAACGTGCTTTCCCCCCAGGGCGGCACGCGCAGCGTGATCGCGCCGTTGAGCGCCGGGCGCAGTCCCAGCCCGCCGACCAACATCGCGCTGACGGCCATTCCGCTCCATCCCTGCAAAAACGCGCCGGGCGGGTGTGCCGGGGAGTGGTACTCAACCGGCGTGAGCCAGCCGTTATCTAGCTGAATCTGCCACCAGCGGGTCAGGGCATAGCTCCAGTCGGGATCGCCGTGTTCCATCAGCAGTTGAGCGTACACCGCGCTCAGGTACGGCCACTCTGCGCCGTTGTGATAGTTGTACGGCTGGGCGGACTTGGCAAACAGGTCAGCGCGCAGGCTGTACGGCGGCCAGCAGCACATGATGCCCCAGTCGCCGTGTGGCTGCCCGGTATTGTGGCGCGTCTGCAACTGCTCGCGCGCGGCGGCCATCATTTGGTGGGACTGCTCCTCGGAGGCTGCGCCAAACAGCAGTGCCAGCAGACTATCCAGCGCCAGGTGATCTTCGACAAACGCCTGTCCTTCCGCTTCACCGGTGCGGCGGTAGTCGATGTAGTGGCCTTTGCCTTCGTCCCAGCCGTGAATCTGGATTAACGTGCCGACGTGGTGCCTGTCCTGGGCATAGGTGGCGGCGGTGTCGCGTTCGCCGGTGTGACGGGCCAGGTCGGCGGCAGCGTCCAGCGCCCCGTAGAGCAGCGCCAGATCATACGTGACCCACTCGCTGCGCAGCACGTTGTCAGCCCAATCGTTTGGAGCGCGGCTTTTGGCCGGGTTGGCGATCAGCCGGTTCAGGCAGGCCTGGGCGCATTCCCACATAGTACGCCCATCAGGTGTATGCTCATGCAGCAGCGATGTATCGCCGGTCCAGGCGATATATTCATACAGCAGCAGAACAAAAAACGCGGGGGAATCCTGGTGATCGGGCAGCCAGTCGGCAGCGGCGGCGTGGTCCTGGTCCTCGAACGGCAGAACGGTCAGGTCGATCACACCGCTGGGGCATGTACCATCTGCGTGCACGCCTGCTGCCAACACCAGCAGGTGTTCTCGCACCCATTCAGGATGGTAGGGCAGGATCACCAGCGCAGTCCAGTAGCCGTCACGAAAATAGATGCGTGGAGGGTATGCGTAGTTCGGTCCGGCCCACAACCCGCTGAACCCGCTGGGCAATTCCTTGTACATCGACAGCGCCACATTCAGGCTGGCAACATACAGGCTGCGCAGCAGCGCGTCGTCGCTTTCGAAGGTGGAAGCCAGCCAACCGGCATAAGCGTCTGCATTGGTCAGGGTGTGGCGGTAGCGAACCGGATTGGCGGAGTCGCCTGCCGCCACGATAACCGGCAGCCGGTAGGTATCGCCCGGATTCAGTACGGCGCGATAATGCAGCGTCCCCCCGTTCGCGTGTGCCTGCCAGCCAGCAGGAGGAGCGCCGGCCCGCAGTGTGGCGGAACTATCGCCGCGTGCGCGGATGCCGTCGCTGAGCGCTTCGATGTCCACTACGGCTCGCCGCGAAACGGGCTTCATGCGCTTTTGCGTTTCGCTGATCCGGTTCAACACCCGCCAGCGGCGCGCGCCGAGCACCCGCCTGATCACCGGGTTGTCGCGTACCAGGCCGTGTAGCTGGGCGTTGGTAGCCGACTGCCCGATCTGGATCGCAGGTTGCAGCAGGTCGAAGGTAACGTCCAGGCTCAGCGTAAAGATGCGCTCCGATTGGCCGGTATTCTCTACAGTCCACACCTGGACCAGCGCCGGGGTATCCGCATCGCAGGCGGTGCGCAGCGAAATGCGCACATCGAGCGCCGTACCGCGCAGCGTCCATGATCGCCCGATGGCTTCCGCTTCGTGCCACCGGACCGGCACACCATCCAGCCGGGCGGTATTCTGCCAGTCGTTCAGAATGGCGATGCCTTCAGGCAGTCGGAATAGGGAGATATTACCGGCACCGTCCAGCGTGGCGAACAGGCGCCGGTTGCCTACGTCATAGCGTAGATCGTTGGGAGGATCATTAACCAACAGCGCGCCGTTAGGAGTCGGGGTTACGTGCATTCTCAGTGCTTTCCAGCTTCAGGACAGGTTGTACTACTATATAACGTAACCGGTTTGGTGACTAAACGGTGCGTCTATCATACCTCTTGTCGTGAGCGGCGGCAGCATTGGTTGGTTAACCGCAAAAATAACGGGCAACTGCGTTTGCAGCCACCCGCCAGTACCATCCAGACACATGTTGTTTTCAGCGCGTACCGAGATCGCGGATAAAGCGGTAGGGATAGATATCGTCCGGGGCGCTGACTTCGTTAAGTTGTGCCAGATCGTCATCGCTCAGCCTGACATCAACGGCGGCCAGATTATCGTTCAACTGTTCCAGGTTGCGCGCTCCAATGATCGACGCCGTGACGCCGGGCTGCGCCTGGGTCCAGGCCAGTGCTACCTGCGCACAGGTTATGCCGTGTGCATCGGCCACGCCGCGCACGACGTCGAGTGTGGCCCAGTTGCGCTCGGTTGCCCGCCGGTACCAGAAATTTTCCCCCGGTGCGGTGATGTCTTTACTAAGCCGCCCGCCTTTGGGCCGGTGATCGCGGCGATACTTGCCGGTCAGGAAGCCGCCCGCCAGCGGACTCCAGGGGATGATACCCACGCCCTCGCTCTGGCACAGCGGGACGATTTCATATTCGATAGCCCGCTCGATCAGGTTGTACTGCGGCTGCAAACAGTCAAAGCGTGCCAGCCCTAACCGCTCGCTGATGCCAAGCGCCTTCATCAACTGCCACGCAGCATAGTTCGACGCGCCCAGGTAGCGGACCTTGCCCTGGCGGACCAGGTCATCCAGCGCGCGCAGCGTTTCTTCAAGCGGGGTGCCGGAATCCCAGCAGTGAACCTGGTACAGGTCGATAGCATCTGTTTGCAGGCGGCTCAGGCTGTCCTCAACAGCTTGCATAATGTGGTAGCGTGACGTACCGGCATCGTTTGGCCCGTCGCCCATTGGAAAGCGGAATTTGGTCGCCAGCACGATCTCGCGGCGGTGATTTTTCAGCCAGCGCCCGGTGATCTCTTCCGACACGCCCTGAGTATAGACATCGGCGGTATCAATGAAGTTGCCACCCGCTTCCAGGAAACGATCCATGATGGCGAACGACATTTTCTCGTCGGATTCGTTGCCAAAGGTCATCGCGCCGAGGCACAGTTCCGATACTTTCAGGCCGGTGCGGCCAAGATAACGGTATTCCATGAGTTCTTCCTTTCAAGGTCCATATATGCAGTTAGATTGTAAAGGCAGCGTGCCGTAGAAGGCCACCGGTGGCGGGGTAAACGGTGTAGTGCGGCAGCCAAAGTGCACTGGCAGTCGCCAGCCAGGGACTACTGGGCGGCGCGTGCCGCATCCAACGTGACCAGGAGTTGTTCGCGCGTGGTGATGTCGCGCATAGTTGCCAGCCAGGCGTGCAGGTCCGGCGACACGTCGCGCAGTTCCTGTACTGCCGGGCCAATGGGATCGGCGCCGCCCGCGCCCGGCGCTCCCTGATAGCCGCCGTAGAACGCAAAATACGCCTGGTTGAGCTTGCGGATCGGGTAGCCGTGCCGGACAAACAGGCGGTGCTGGGCTTCCATGTACGCTTCGGCCTGGTCAACCCACCCTTTCCACAACAGCAGGTCTACCATAACGCGCGTCTGGTGCATCATCTGGCCGTAGTCGAACGGCTGCGGCGCGTCGGGATCGTGCGCCAGTTCTGGCGGGAGCGCTTCGGCAGGTGGTGCGTTATACGACAGGTAGATCGGCGGCGCGATTTCCGGGTAGTAGCGTGCCAGCACCTTAAGCGCGATCTCGCGCCCGACGAGGGTCGCCACCGTTTCATTGATGATGCGCGTGTCAGGGCGCAGGCCGTATTCCCAGCCCAGCGGGAAAAACATCAGGTAGTGGTGCGTCCACTCGTGCGCGGTGACTTCGAACGCATACGCAGGTGCGGCGGTTTCTATGATCATGCTGGGGTACAGGCTCAACCCGCCCAGCGGCACGATCAGCGATGAAACGTCCAGTTCGGCGTCGATCTGCGCTTCGAGCGCGTCGCGTTCATCGACCGTGAGCGAACCGAGGCTGATATCTACTGCAAATTCGATCCGGTCGCGCGGGGAGATGATCAGCAGGGTGGGCACTTCGGTAAAGTGCATTGAAACGGGCGGCACTACCTGCCCCAACACCTCAAAGCCTTCACCGGCCAGCACGGCGGACACCTGCCCCTCGATGATGCTTTCCGCGAGCGGCTGATCGGCGGCCAGTTGGTCGCGCAGCGCTTCACGTTGGGCGCGTAGATCGGCGGCTGCGGCTGCCGGATCGGGGATGGTTGGATCGGCGTAGAGCTGTTCGATCTGCGCTTCGAGCGCCAGCACCTGGGCGAGCGTGTCCAGGTAATCCAGCACCAGCGTATGACCGGCCTCGTCATCCAGGTAAAGCTGGACACCGAATAGTTCCTGCCGGGTTTTACGCCACAGCGCGTCAACTTCCCAGCTCATATAGTCAAACAGGTCGTCACGTACCAGGGCGGTTGCACGCCCGCGCAGCGATGCCTCCCGGATCACGCCGTCGCCCATCACCACGATCAGCGCGAGCAAAACCAATACCCGTACCAGGACGCGCCACAACCATCTGACGATCCGGCGGGCGCGCTGGTGGGTATGGTGCCAGATAGAGCGCGGAGCTGTCATCGAATGCCTGTCGTATGCCGGGCGTTATACGTCGCCGTGCGCTTTGTACCAGGCGTAGGTTTCTTCCAGGCTTTGCTGGATCGGGATGCGCGGTTCGCCCAGTTCGCCCCAGGACTTTTGGCAGTTGAAAAATATCATGTGCGTGCTGAGGCGAAGCTGGTTTCCCTCGATTGGCAGGGAGACGCCAAGCTGGCGCAGCACGTCTGCTGCCTGGGCTATGATCTGGACCAGCCACGCCGGGAGCCGGAGCGCGGTCATCTGCCTGCCGGTGGCGCTGGCTGTCAACCGGAGCCAGGCTTTGTGCGTCAGGTCTACCGAGCCGAGCAGGTAGCGTTCGCCGGTGCGCCCGCGTTCGGCGGCTGCGACATGCGCATCGGCCACGTCGCGGACGTCGATCACGGTCACGCCGCCGGGCGGCACGGTGGGCGGCACGTTGCCACGCGCCATTTCTAGCACGACGCTGCTCGAAATCTGGTTGAGGTCGCCCGGCCCAACGATCACGGTGGGATTCAGGATCACGCAGTCCAGGCCGCGCCGGATCGCGCGGTGGACTTCGGCTTCAGCTAAAAACTTGCTGTGGCCGTAGGGCGTGAGGTGCTGGTCCCAGTTAAAACAAACGGACTCGTCAACGGCGCGCAGATCGTCACGGAAGCCCATCGCCGCCGCGCTGCTGGTAAAGATCACGCGCTTGACGCCGGTTTCTTCTGCTGCGCGCAGCACATTGCGCGTGCCGTCTACATTGACCTCGTAGATACGCGCCGGGTTGTTGCGCCAGTAGTCCGCGACTGCCGCCACGTGGAACACCCAGGTTACCCCGCTCATAGCCGCCAGCAGGGACTCATAATCCATTACGTCGCCGACGGCGTGCTCGCAGGGGATGTCCTCGACGGCGTCCAGGCGGCTGGTAGTCCGGCGCATGATCCGCACGTCGTAGCCCTTGTTCGCCAGCGCGCGCGCAATGTGCGATCCGACAAATCCGGTGCCCCCGGTGACCAGTGCCTTGATCATGTTATTTTTCTCCCCAACACAAGCCGTTAGCGGTTTGGTTATGCGGCTGGCTGTGTGACGCTCGTTCACATAGGCCGAGTATACCGCACTGCCCTGTATGCTGCGATTGCCCTTTCGGGGTGCTGCCGCTAAAATCGGCCTATAACGAACTTGTCAAACCTACAGGACAGAACCTATGTCACCGTTACAGGCTGATGATTCCGTACGTTGGACCAAAAAAATCCAGGACGCCATCGCCGATAACAGCGCTCTGCGCGACGGGCTGACCGATGATGAGGCAATGCCGCTGATCGACTGGGGCGCGGCACGGGCAGAGCAGATCGGCGCGCGCATGGCTGCGCCGGACACGCCCGCGCCGGACGAGGAGCAGGTGTCGAGCACAGCGTATGCGCTGACGCGGTTGATGACACGTATCACCTGGGTGGTTACGTACCGTCACAAGAAAGATGCCGCCTGGCTGACCCGCACCTTTAACAAGATCAACGATCTCAGTAGTGAACTGCACGGCCCGGATGTCCCGGCATTGTCCGAAGACGAGATCGCGGCGTGGATCGCGGAACACAAACAGTACAGCAACGGTGAACTGGTCAATAAGCTGATTGCACGCCTGACGCCGCCCACGACACCAGACACGCCAGGCGCGCCACCAGACATACCGCCGGACACGTTACCGGGCGTATCGCCAGATATATCACCGGATTCTATTTCGCCTGATGAACCACTTGAACAAGGAGGCACACAATATGACTAGACGATCTCAGAGGTCTAGTAAGACCACCAGCAAGACCCAACGCGCCACCGTTGGCGGGCTGTCCGGCATAGCCATTATCATAATCGTTTTGATTGCGCAGTACGTGTTGGGCATTGATGTCCTGAAGACCGAAGAAGGGGACAAGGGCCCGGTAATCGAATCCGGATCGGGTGAAGTGGCGTCGATTGAGGGGGGAATCGACGGCGGGTGGTATCAGCTTTATTTTACCCAGCCGATCAACACCCAAAACGAGAGCCTGTTCGCTGGGGCACCGCTCGAAAATGCGCTGGTGAATGCGCTGGATGGTGCGCAGCAGACCATCGATGCCGCCTTGTTTGAGATGAATTCGCAGCCGGTGACCGATGCGCTGATCCGCGCGCACGAGCGCGGGGTGCAGGTGCGCTTTGTGACAGATGGCGAGCACGGGCTTGAGTCCCCTGACACGACCATCGACCAGCTTGAGGACGCGGATATCCCGGTTGTGTCTGACGATGGGCGTGGGGGCTTCATGCATGACAAGTTTATCGTGATCGACGGGCTGTACGTGTGGACCGGCTCAACCAATATCACGCACAACGGTATTTATAATAATAACAACAATGCGATTCTGATCCGCTCATCCCGGCTAGCGGCAAACTTCAGCGCCGAGTTTGAAGAATTATTCAGTGGCGAATTTGGCAAGACGTCACCGAATACGATTGCCAACCCGTCGGTGAACATCGAAGGCACCCAGATCGAAACAATTTTCGAGTCGGAGGGCAACGCACCTGCGCGGCTGGTCGAACTGATCAACCAGGCGCATTCGGTGCGCTTTATGGCGTTTTCGCTGACACGCGATGACCTGATCCAACCCCTGCTGACCCGCGCGCAGAACGGCCAGCTTGATCTAAAGGGGATAGTCGAGGCCAGTTCGCGCCAGTTTGTCAAAGACCTGTTTTGCGCCGGACTGGACATGCGGCAGGATGGCAACCCGGATGTTTTTCACCATAAAGTATTCATCATCGACGAGTCAATCGTGGTGATGGGATCGTTCAATTTCTCGGCCAGAGCCGCTGATGACAACGATGAAAACCTGTTGATTATCCACAATACGGACATCGCCAGTGCATACCTGGATGAATTCAACCGGCGTTGGGCAGAGGCGCAAGCCGTATCGGATGCGGATATGGGCTGCTGAATGCAGCAGGGGGAATAATCCCAATGGGCGGGCAACTCGACTCCGTCAATTCAACGCTGGACAGCTTGAGGCTGCTGCGCAGTGACGATCCGGCAGAGCGCAAGCGGGGTATAGCCGACCTGCGCGGGCTGTCGGATGATCCGCGCGTGTTGGATCTGCTTGACGATTTGTATCATACCGATCCAGACCCCGAAGTACGCGAGATGGCGGGCCAGGCGATCGAGTGGTTTATGCCGGATGTCCCGGCGCCGGGACCGGAGCTTGCGGCACGCGGTAATGCGCTGATTGCAGCCAGCAAACGGACGCAAGTGGCGCAGGCTCCGCAGGCGCGCGCGCTGGCATCGCCGCCTGCTGCCGCCCGCACCGTGCGGATGCGGCGGATGTTTCTGCTCACGCCGGGCAATGCGAAGTTTGTAGCCCGCCGTGTGAGCGAGCTGTCGGTGGCCAAACGAAGCAGAGGCCGCGAGGCTTTTTTTGTAGCCGGTATTGTGCTGCTGGTCGTGGCAGTACTTGGACTATTGGTGCTGCCCAACTGGATCGAACCCGATTCCGGCACCCTGTCTTTTCTCAGCGCGGATTACATGGAAGATCAGATGCGCGACCGTTTCACGACAGCAGCGATTGGGTTGATAGTTGTGTTTGGACTGCTGCTCATCCTGGGCCTGGTGCAGCGGCGGCGGCCATACGTGCCCAAGCAAAAGGAAGGTAATCGCCTGCTGAAAGGCCGGGTAGTGGCCTGCACGGGTCATTTGGACGGCGAAGGCGATTATTATGTCAAGCTGCGCTACCAGTTCCGGTCGCCATCCGGGCGCAAGATCGTTTACCAGGCGAGCCGCATCCGGAATGATTTAAAAAACAAGCCGCTGCCCGCTGCCGGAACACCGGTAGCGGTCTATTACCGGCACGATAGGTCTTTTCGGGTGTTATGATACTGCGCGTGTTGTTCATGCCAGGCTAAAGATTAGCGGCCGCATACATGGTAGCGCTTGCCTCTATTTGACTGGGTTGAGATGCGCCTGGTTGTGATCTTGCGTGTGTTTGGTTTGAGACAACGTGATGAACGAAAACACTGCCACAGATTCCTTTGCCCTTCTCAAGGGCCTCCGCCAGTTGGAAAGCTCCGATCCTGCGGAACGCAAACATGCCGTTATGGTCTTGAGCAGTTATCAGGACGATACGCGCGTGCGGGACGTGCTGCGATATACAGCAGACACCGACCCGGACCCTGGTGTGTGTGCACTGGCACGGCAGCATGTGTTGAGGACTGCGCAGCCGACCACCGAATCCGATCCATTCTCTCAACACTCCTCCGGCCAGCGTAAGGCACGTTCGCGTTCAGTCGCTGGCCCGGCCTGGATGTGCAAGTTTTGCCGGACGGAAAACATTACCGGTGATGTCTGCCCCAACTGCGGGGCGGACCGGGCATCTGGGCAGGCATCTGCGAAGGAGCGGCGGCGTGCCCGTGCTGCTTCTGGCAACTGGATGGCTTCTGAACAGCCATTTTTGTTTCATCCGGGCAACAGGCGGTTTTTGCAGGGTAAATCAAGAGGACTGTCAGGCACCGCTACCGGCGGGTTGATTGCTGTGCTGCTGGTGCTGGTGTTGGCTATGGTCGGCTTGTTTGTGGTCGTCGGCATCCCCCACTGGTTGCAGGCGCGTGAGCTGGATCGCTCCGGTGTGATCACGCAGGGCACGGTGATCGAACGCGATATCCATGAAGATGACGAGGGCAGCGACACCTACTACGTGCGCTACAGCTTTGTCGCCGGTGATGGTCGCGCCTACGAGCGCCAGCAGCAGGTCAGCCGGAGCAACTATTCGAATTGGGCACGCGGCGCCACCGTCCGTGTGAAATACTTGACCGGCGATCCGGCTGTTTCCCGGCTGGTTGACGATAACACGGCGGATAGCGGCAGCCGGATCGTGTTGATCATTAGCGTGGTGGCAATCGCGCTGGTGATGATTTTTGTCGTGCTGGCGGTCGACCAGCGCAGCCGGAACCGGCGACTGGCGAGCAAGGGCCAGCTGCTGCGCGGCGAGGTGCTCGTCTGTACCGGGCACAAAGATAGTGATGGCGATTACTTTGTCACGCTGCGCTACTGCTTTCTTTCACCAGAAGACCGCGAGATCACCGCGCGTGACCGCCGGTTGGCGAACGATCTCAAGCACGCGTCCTTACCTGCTCCGGGCACGGCGGTTGCAGTGCTCTACGCAGATGACGACACGTACAAGGTGTTGTAGCTCACATTCTGCCTCTCAAAACGATAGCTGCTGTCCGGCCATGCCGTGCAGAATCGGGCACCGCAGGTGTGTATGCGCCTGGTGGTCGCTGCATCTTGACGCCGGACGGCCAATCGTGCACACTGTGGCAGGAACTATCCGGGACCGGATCGGGCAAGGATAATCATGTTTCTGTACGGCATTGTGTTGATGGTGGCCGGCGGTGGGCTGCTGGCTGGTGTGGCGGCGCTGGCGACCTGGCTGCACCGGCGGTTTAGCTTGCCCTACGCGCTACTGACCGTCGGCGTGCTGACGTATATGGGGGCGCTGGTGGTCCAGTTTGTGCTGCTGCGCGCGCTGGACCACACGTTGCTAGAGATTCTGCCGGTCGGCGCGCTGGCGGTTGGGCTGGCGGCGGGCTTTACCGAGGAAACGGCGCGGCTGCTGGGTTACCAGTATCTTGCGCGCGGGGCGGTCAACCGTCCACAGGCGTTGATGATCGGGCTTGGACACGGGTTTTCGGAAACAATCTACACCGGGTTGTTAGCCGCCGGATTGGGGCTGTCGGTGTTGGGATACGGAAGCGACCGCCCGGACGATCTGTCCGCCCTGACAAGCGGGGCGTTGGCCGAAGCACTCAACGGGCTGCTGCCGCTGGCGATGCACATGGGGCTGAGTTGGGTCGTGCTGCAAGTTTTTCTACGCGGGCAGTTGTTCTGGCTGTTCGCCGCGATCTTTATCCATATCGTTGCCGAGACAACGGCGGCACTGATCGGCCCTAACGACGCCTGGGCGGTGGTGCTCTGGCGTGCACTGGTTGCGTTGATCGGACTGATCCTTATAACCCGCTTGAATGCACCCGAACTGGCAGTTGAGGAGACGGGGTAAGGTGGATATGGCCGAATCCGTGTTGATCGTAATAGCATTTGCGCTGATGATCGTGGGACTGGGACTGACCGTGATCCCGTTTGTGCCCGGCCCGCTGCTGGTGTGGGCAGTCGGCCTGGTGTTTGCGATCCTGAACGGATTTGAGCGTGTACCGTACATCTCGCTAGCTGTGATGACGCTGATTATGCTGGCGGGATCAACAACGGAATTCTGGACGCCGCTGCTTGGTCTGCGAACCGAGGGCAGCTCGTGTATGGCGACGCTGGGCAGCCTGATCGGCGGGCTGGCGGGTACGTTTATGATCCCGATCCCCATCATTGGGACGGTCGCCGGGATGGTGATCGGCGCGCTGCTGTTCGAGTTTTTGCGCCAGGGTGAGCTTCAGGGCGCAGCGCGGGCCGGGGGAACGGCCCTTAAGCTGTATCTGCTTGGCGTCGTCTTTGAATTTGCGTCCAGCGTGGCGATTCTGCTCGTCTTTGCGGTGAGCATTTACCTGACGCGCTGACCATTTTGGAGAGTAAAGAGAGGGAATACACCACATGCACAAAACCATTGGCATCCTGGGCGGGATGAGTCCCGAATCGACCGCCGAGTACTACCAGCACATCACGCATACGTACACCGAACGCTTTGGCGATTACGGCTACCCGCCGATTATCATCTACAGCGTGAGTTTCCAGCCCTATGTGGATTGGCCGCTGCAAGATCGTTGGGACCTGGTGGCGCAGGGCTTGAGCGACGGCGCGCGCAAACTGGAAGCTGCCGGGGCGGACTTTATCCTGATCGCTACCAATACGATGCACCTGGTTTTTGACGAGGTGCAGGCCAGCGTGAAGGTGCCAATGCTTAGCTTGCTGGATGCTGCCGGGGAGGCTGTGCGGGCGCGTGATATGCAGACCGTAGGCTTGCTGGGCACAAAGTTCACGATGGAAAAGTCGTTCTACCAGGACGCGCTGAGCAAGCGGGGAATCACCGTGCTGGTGCCGGACGCGGACGACCGCTCGGTTGTGAACGACGTGATCTACAACGAGCTGGTCGCCGGGCGCATCCGCGCCGAGTCCCGCGCCGGGTTCGTGGCAATCATCAACCGGCTGGCGGCGCGCGGCGCGCAGGGCATTATCCTGGGCTGCACCGAGATTCCGCTGCTGGTCAGCGAGGCCGACGCGGGAATACCCCTGTTCAATACCACCACCATTCACGCCGACGCGGCATTAAATTATGCGCTAGAAGCATAACCGCCCGGCAGAAAAACGAACAACCGCCTGCTCCACAGTCCGCGCAGGCGGTTGTTAGGTGTGGCTACTGCCCCAATTCCAACCCGACCAGCACCGGGTCATGGTCCGATGAGCGGTAGGCGTCGTCGCTGTAGAAGGCGGTGATCTGCTCTTCGGATTTGTACTCCTCGTTATAGTCCAGCACACGCGGTTCGTCGGCGTTGATATGCCAGAGCAACGCCCCGGTCACCTGATCGTTCAGGCTGGCGCTGGCCAGCGCATGATCCAGCGTCCCGACCTCGCCAAAGTAGATGTACGAGTAATCCGCGTCTCCCACAAAGCGCTTAAGCAGGTTGGTATAACCACCACCTTGCAGCGCCATGAGCGGGTCTTCCATAGCATAGGCGTTCAGATCGCCGATGATCAGCACGTCGGGATCGCTGCTGCCGGTGGGGTCTGTTGCCAGCCAGTCGATCAGCGTAGCAGCCGCCTGCACACGCTCCTGGTTCCAGCAGCCCTGGCCGTCGCCTTGGTCGGCGCTGTCGGGCCGCACAGCGGTGCATGATTTTGACTTGAGATGGTTCACAACCACCGTGAACACCTCGCCGGTGGCGATCTCTTCGAATGCCTGCGCGACCGGCGGGCGGCGAATGTCAAACGGAGAGGCGAGCGTGGTCACGGGCGGGCCGACCGGCTGGACCGCCGCCGGGCGGTAAACGAGCGCTTGCTTGATCTCGTCGCCGCCCTCGTCCGAATCCGGGATCGGCAGCGGGTAGCCGTCGGGGTCGGGGATATAAGCATAAACGCCTTCCCCGGCAATGGTATTCAGGCCGTTCACCAGGTCGGCAATAGCGCTGTCCGGCCCGTCGCCGTCGTTCTCGATTTCGATCAGGCCGATCACGTCAGCATCCAGGGCCAGGATCGCGTTGATGATCTTGTCGCGCTGGCGGGCGAACTCGGCGGGCGTGCTCGCGCCGCGCGATGTTGGGAAGCCGCCGCCTGCCCCGTCGCCGTTGAAGTAGTTCAGCACGTTGAAGCTGGCAACCGCCAGCGTGCCGCCAACCGGATCGGGCGCGCCGGGGCGGCTGTTGGACGGAATAAAAGTGGGCGTTGCGGTGGCGTGAATGCGATACAGGCCAAACTCGTGACTGACGACGCCTGTCAGGTTGGATACCGTATCTCCTGCCCGCACGGTGTTATTGGCGCTGAGTCCGGGCGCCGGATACGGTACGATGGCGGGATTCTCCTGGTTGCTGCCGTCGTCCAGCGTGATCTGGCGCTTGAGGTTGTCCTCAGCCAGCGCGTTTGCCGCCGCGCCCGGCGCGACAACGTTGGTTGGGATGGTCAGCCGCCCGCCCTGGGCTAGCAGCATCTGGCCGTAGCGTCCCAGGTCGTAATTTTCAGCGACCGTCAGTTCTTGCAAGATGACAACCAGCATCCCTTCATACCGCTCCCAGTCGGTCACGTTCTCGACCGGCAGCGTGACGGTGACCGGTGCAGCGCTGGCGCTCCCGCACACCGTTACGGCGCTGATGTTGCGCAGTTCGGTCAGGAAAGCGCCGCTGCTGGATGCCTCCGCGACCTTGCCTTCTGCCCGCACCACATCGCCGACGGTCACATCCACGCCAAAGCCCCGGTCAAACACAAAAATGCCTTCAGACGTCAGCGGATCGGCATCCATATCTGTATCTTCTTCTTGCACAAAAAAACCGCCCAACCCGGTAGCCACGTCCTGAAAATCACCAACGACCACGCCTTCGATGGTGTGCGCGCTAAAACCCAGCGAACTGACATCTTCGCTGCCCTGGATATCGTGGATCAAGGTGGCGGGATCGCCGCAGCCCTGCCTACTGGCTGGCACTGCTCCGGCTGTATTGTGCGACAAACCGGCCCAGGGAATGCTCATCACAACACACAGCAAAACTGCTGCCATCCATATCCACCCATGTCTGTTACGCATATGCTCCTCCCTTTGTAGACTTTCTGTCTGGTAACGGGCCAGAAGCCTCCTGCATCATAGCACATCCCGCGCTTGTTTTGGATTAAAAACCCCTTGTTTGCCATTTCCGGCTGATCCAACAAATTGATGCGCGCGCGGTACCGCACGCCAAAAACCGCTCTCCGAGAAGGAGAGCGGCCCATGTAGTGTAACAGATTTACCTGTTTGAGATGGACAACCAGTTTTGGTACTGGTGTCAAACGTTGGCCTCGCTACCAGCCACTACCAAAGAACCAGCGCCAGAGACGGAAGAACTGCTGCACCCATTTTTGCTTGCAGGTGCCGTCGTCAGCCAGTTCATAGCCAGACGGCATCTCCGTCTGAATACCAGCCAGGTTCGGGCAGAGATCCTCAGGAACTTCCTGACAGTTGCCGTCAGCGTCAAGTTCATAGCCATCGGGTACAGTGGCCTGAGCACCGGGCAAGTTCGGGCAAACGTCTACTTCTGTTGGCTCTTCCGTCGGTTCCTGAGTTGGTTCGGCGGTCGGTTCCTCCGTCGGCTCAACGGTCGGTTCCTCGGTTGGCTCGGCAGTTGGTTCCTCCGTCGGTTCAACGGTTGGTTCCTCGGTCGGCTCAGCGGTTGGTTCCTCCGTTGGTTCCTCGGTTGGCTCAGCGGTCGGTTCCTCTGTCGGCTCGACCGTTGGTTCCTCGGTTGGTTCCTGCGTTCCTAACGGACTGACTTCAGCCGGGCAGCCATTATTCTCTGCGGTTCCCGGTTCATCAGGGCAGTTGTCAACATCATCGTTGATACCGTCACCGTCCGAGTCCGGGGGCGGGTTGGGACAGCCGCTGCTGTCGACACCGTAGCCCGCGTCGCCCTGGTTGGGGCAGGCATC
>JAFGNU010000081.1 GCA_016926875.1 Anaerolineae bacterium
GAACCCTCGGTCCTAGCGTTTAGTTCCTCTTCGGCGCTCGCACGTCTTTCTGCTGTTTCCTATCACTCTGCTGTTGTTAAGGTGCTGGAGGAAAGAAAAAACCGACGAATTCCGTCGGCTTTAGACACATCAGTTCACAAAAACTCTGACTCGAACTAGAATTGTGTCTATAGCCTCCTTTTGTTATGGGTGAGCCAGCAAAAAACAAAGCCTGCACACCGCCACTCTTATCGAGCGTAATCATATGTTAACACACAATCACGTCCCTGACAAGAGCTATTTGATTTCGGTTTGAAATCTGCAAGGTTTGGTAGTGATCAGGTAGCATCACCAGACCCGAGGAGGCATTATAGCTGGGAAAAACGATCTGTCAAGCCCTTTTGCTTGTTTTTTCAAACAGTTCCCCGGATCAGTCCGATTCCAGGCCCAGCCAATGCTGTTGATAGAGCGCCCACTCGCGCGAATCGGTTGTTTTGTATTCGTACAAGCCCACGCTCTTGATCCATTTTTTATTATCGCCTGCTCGCTGCCTACCACGTTGCACACCACGGATCGCAGCACGGACACTTTCTACTTCAGGATCGTGCTCAGGGGCCGCATCATATGTTGGCAGTGCCACAACGACCGGGACCGGATTTTCCAGTTCTGCCAGCGTCGTTACGTAATTCTCCACCTGGTAGGCTACCCAGGTTTCATAATCTGCCACATTATCCAGGCCGCTTGCATGGGCCATCACAACTATCTCATCGACCAGCAGCAACCCTACGCGCTGCTTATAGTTCATATCCCAGGTCAGTTCCGGCTCTGTGGTTGAGCCGATAGGAATATCCGGGTCAACAGGAATACGATCGGGCGGCACCGTGACCGACAGCAGCGCCTCCTCGCCTATCACCTCACGCAGCCCGCGCAGTAGTTGGATAAAAGCCTCGCTATCATTGAGCACAGTCCGCCCGTTGAGCTGCACACCGTCAAACTTCCATTCATGCACCGCCCGGTGTGCCAGGGCAGTTACCATTGACTGCTGCTCAGGCTGCGCGATCTGCTCACCCGACATCCTGAGCCACAGCAGGATTTCGACCGACGGGTACGCTTTTCGCAGCGCAGCCGCAAACTCGGCGGCATATTCACCTTCGATCAGCGAGCCATCGCCGCGCCAGGCGGAGCTTTCCAGGTACACTCGATCAATGTAATTCGATTCCAGGCGCTCGCCCAACTGCTTGACGGCGGTTCCATTAACAGGCTCTGTTGTCCAGGCGAACTCCAGCCAGGTGCTGTTTCCGCCCGGCACGTCGTCATCCTCAAACGCCGGCAGCACCACCTGCCGCACGATGATCACGACGACGATCAGCAGCACAATCGCAGCCGCCCCCCACATGCCCCAGCGCATCCAGCTTGATCCCGAATCCAGGCGAACATGCCCCCGGCTGGATCGCACTCTTGGACGTTGGCGCGTGTGCCCGGTCCGGCGTCTTGCTTTTCGCTGTTCAGTCCGACGGTTCGACATCGTCCGAAGAATCTGGAAACTCAAACAACGGAACGGTAATGGCGATACCCATCGCCTGCAAAGCTTTCGATTGAATCGCCCACATGGTGGATTGGCGTTCCGGTGTGTCGTGATCATAGCCCAGCAGGTGCAGTGTGCCGTGAATCACGGCCAGCAGCAGTTCGTCTGCCACTGTGTGCTTCTCGGCTTTTGCCTGCCGCTGGATATACGGCAGGGACAGCACCAGATCGCCCAGGTACGGCCTATCCTCAGCTTCGGGGACCGGTGCCGGATCGGCAGGAAAAGACAGCTCACCGCTCGGCGCATCGATGCCGCGAAACTGTTTGTTCAACCGTCGAACCGCTTCATCACCGGTGATCACAATGCTCAGCCCGGTTTCAGGGCCCAGATCATGCGCGTTCAGCACCCAATCTACAGCGCGTTGTAACCGGTCGGTGGGCAGATCATCGTCACCGGCTAGCTGTACCTGGATGTTCACATCATACGAAGGGCTGGTGCTCATGGCGCTGCCTGCTCACTTCTACCCCCGGTCTTGGATGAATCCGGCGTTTCCGGTTCCCCGGTGGCGGTCTCCGGCTCTTTTTCTATTTGCGGCGCGTCCGGCTCTTGGACATCGACAGCCAGAGCTGCCTGGCTGTCGTCTTGCTCGGCGGTATTTTTGGATTCAACCGGGGTCACGTCCGCCTGCATCTCCTCCGCCTTGACTGCCGCGTTCTCGGCTGGCTTTTCTTCTTTGACAACGGCCTCGCCCGTGTCTTCCGGCTCTGTCTCAGCCGCAGGGGGATGTTCGCCTTGCGACAGGCGCGCATCTTCTCCAGCAGGCAGCGCTGCGGTCTGCCCAGGCGTGCCGGGATACGCGATCCGGGGATGGAACATCCCCTGTAAAGCTGCCAGGAACGTATCGCGCAGGCTGCGCAAATCGTTGAGTGTCAAACCGCTTTCATCAAGCTGCCTGCCAGCCAGCCGGGCCTCGAATATAAAATCAACCGTTTCCTGAATATCTTCTTTGGTCTGTGGTCGGCGCGCCCGGACGCTGCTCTCGCAGCCATCGGCCAGCATCAAGATCGCCGTCTCGCGCGAACGCGGTCGCGGCCCCGGATACGTGAAATCCTGCACATTAACGGCTTCGCCTGTTGTTTCAGCGCGTTCTAGCGCTTGATGATAGAAATAGATTGTATGCGTAGTCCCGTGATGTTCGGTGATAAAGTCGCGTATACGGCGCGGCAGACGATAGCGCCGTGCCAGCCGCGCCCCTTCAGGTACGTGTCCGAGGATGATTCGAGCGCTCTGGTAGGGATCGCCCAGTAGATCATGTGGATTCACACCATCCGCCTGGTTCTCTACAAAAAAGTGCGGGTTCAACACCTTGCCAACATCATGATACATGGCCGCCACGCGGACCAGCGCCGCGTTTGCGTTGATCTGCTGAGCACCCAATTCGGCCAGGTTTGCAACCTGCAAGCTGTGCTGGTATGTTCCGGGTGCCTCGCGCAGCAGG
Organism: Anaerolineae bacterium; assembly: GCA_016926875.1. GTDB lineage: Bacteria > Chloroflexota > Anaerolineae > Aggregatilineales > Aggregatilineaceae > JAFGNU01. Next base: position 3,003 of record JAFGNU010000081.1, read on the forward strand.
CGCAGCAGCAGGGGATGGTTTGGCTGCTGTAGCTCGACAATCTTAAGGCTGGTGGGGATGTTCAGCGCACTGCTGATCACGTACAGGCCGACCAGCGCCACCGCCGCCGACAATACGCCGTTGGCCAATCCTGCCACAGCCTGAGATACCACTGTAAAAAGGTCCGCCGAGGTTTCTGCGCCCAGGGCAAACACCACGGCCACGCAGGCGCTTGCAATACCGACCACGCCCCCGGCCACAAAATAGGAGTTCAGGCGTTCGGTACGCCCCAGGCTCAACACGCCAAGTGTGCCCCCCAGGCCGATCAGGACGGTGAATTCGAGCGAGTTCCCGTTCATAAAACCGACCAGCCCGGCCAGCACCACGACCATCACAATGCCAAGCTGCGGCCCGACCAGGGTTGTCACCAGAAACGCCAGCGCAGACGCCGGGTAATAGTAGGGGTCGGCCAGCCCATCCTGGCTGACTACCCGCGCGCCCAACAGGAAAAGCAAAAACAACACGCCCAACAAGATGCTAAACGACGGATCGGACGCGATTTTGGGATAAAAACGCCTGATGTACACTCCCAACACAGCCGAAACCAGCAGCATCACCAACAGCCCGCTGATAAAGCGCGGCGTCCGCCGCTGGGTGAGTTGCAGCAGGCCAAACTGCTCCAACGCCTCGATATGCGATGGCGCTGCGATCTCTCCCGCGCGAATGATCATCTGCCCGCGCTCAAATTTCCGAATCTCAACCGGCACGTTTTCGGCTGCTGTTTCCTGCGCCTGGCGTGTCAGCTCATCGTTATAAAACGTGTTCGCCCGGATCAGATCGCCCACAATCGCCTGGATGATCTTCACCTCGGTTTCGCCATAGCTGGCGCTGATCAGGTTGGGCAGGTTGTCTTTTTTGGCCTGGATATTATCTTCGCGCACTTCGGTGTTCATCACGCGTTCGAGCAGCCGTATCACCTGGGCATCAATGCCGCGCCAGGTATCATCGTCCACGCTCAGCAGCGCATCAATAACCGAGTCGTCCAGGCTCAATTCGGTGATCGCGGCGACGTCCTGCCGCCTTTGATCCGGGGTGGCATAGTCATCAAAGTGCACGTTTTCGAGGTAATCCAGGATTTGGCGGGCCAGTTGGAGCTGTTCGCTTGCCAGGTTGGGATCGGGTGGATCATACACGGGGCGCACTGCTGCAACGGCGGCATCGCGCTTCACCTGGGTGAGCACGTCACTTTCATACTTGATGCTGCGCGGCGCCAGGATATCCCTGGGCGCGACTTGCTCTTCTTGCAGCGCTACTTTGCTGCGCGACGGGATCAGTACATCATAGGCGACAATAACCGCGCCGCTCAGCACAAAGGCGGCCAGCAGCAGGATATATACCCCTATGTGCAGAAACCGTCGGGGTTGTTCCTGGGGCATGTCGGGCAACTGGTCTGCGAAGTCCATGCTGCGAATTCCTCTAAAACTGTCAGCGGGCACCACCGCGCCCGCTATCTGTGTCGAGTTGTTGCCAGCTACGGCGTGATCCGGGCCGCCGGGTAACAGGTCCTCTCACCGGAGCATTTCCTGTACAATCGCATTCACCTGCTTACCGTCGGCTTTGCCTTTTACCTTCGGCATCAACACGCGCATCACACTGCCGGTATCGCGCGGCGTCGTCGCGCCGACTTCCTGGATGGCTTCGCGAACCAGTTCCTCGATCTCGTCACGAGAAAGCTGCTTTGGCAGATAGCCTTCGATCACGTCCAGTTCGAACTGCGCTTCTTCGGCCAGGTCTGTACGCCCGGCGTTTTCCCGTTCTTCAATCGCTTCGCGACGCACTTTGGCTTCGGCCACCAGCACACCCAGGGCGTCGCTTTCGGACAGCTCAATTCTTTTGTCGATCTCAACCTGTTTAAACGCTGCCATCAACCCGCGCAGCACCTGGCGGCGTTGGATGTCGCCGGACTTCATCGCTATTTTTAAATCCTGCGCAATTTTCTCTTTGGGATGCATGGTTTCCTCTTCCTGGCTCGCCAACTCAATCGCATTATAGCGGGCGCCGCACTCACTGCCAAGCCGATCACCGGACAGCGAACAACCGGTTATCCCGGCGGCCACTGCATACGCCGTCCGCCCAACACGTGCAAATGCACATGAAATACCGACTGTCCGCCGTTCCGCCCCTGGTTCAACACCAGCCGGTAGCCGCTCTCGGCGATGCCTTCCTGGCGTGCCACCCTGGCGGCAGCACTCACCAGGTGCCCGGCTATCCGCGCGTTCGAATCGTCAAAATCCAGCGGCCCGGTGATGTGGTCGCGCGGCACGATCAAAATATGCACCGGTGCCTGCGGGTTGATGTCACGGAACGCCACAACATGATCGTCCTCGTATACAATATCGGCAGGTCGCTGCCGGGCCACAATCCGGCAGAACGGACAGTTCATCGATCTCCCTCGCTTGATATGCTCACCAGGCGGCAGGCGCAATCACTGCGCGCATACCCTGGCCGGTCACTTCGACCAGGCGCACGCGGGTGATGGTGTTGGTCAGCGCTGCCGGAGCGTCCATTTCCACTCGGATATAATTATCGGTCAGGCCGGTATTCCGAAAGCCCGCTTCCGATGCGCCGGTTACCTGCTCCCACAGCACCGGCATGTCCCGGCCTGCAAAGCGTGCGAAAAAACGCCGCGCGCCCTCGTCAGACAGCGCCAGCAGCCGGGCGCTGCGCTCTTTTCTCACGCGGGCGGGCACCTGGCTGGGCATCCGTGCCGCTGCCGTCCCTTTGCGCGCCGAGTAACGAAAAACGTGCAGCTTCATAAAATCCATCTCGCGCACAAATGCGGTGCTCGCCTCAAATTCGGCGTCCGTCTCGCCGGGGAAGCCTGCGATTATATCGGTGCTCAGCGCCAGATCGGGAATCGCAGCCCGCGCCGCGCCAACCAGCGCGCGGAACGACGCCTGATCTGTGCGGCGGGCCATCCGGCGCAGCGTGGCATCACACCCGCTTTGCAGGGGCAGGTGCAAATGGCGGCACAGCCGCGCGTTGGCCCACAGTTCGAAGAAGCGCGGCGACAGGTCCCAGGGTTCGAGCGATGACAGCCGCAGCCGGGGCACATCTGTCTGCGCCAGAATCGACTGCACCAGGTGCAGCAGCCCGTCGCGCTCCCCGTGATCGTGCCCATACGAACCCAGGTGTACGCCGGTCAGCACGGCTTCCTGGTAGCCTGCCGCTGCCAACGCCTGAATTTCGCGCACAATGTCATCCGCCGGGCGGCAGCGATTCGATCCGCGCGCAATCGTCGTCACGCAAAACGTGCAGCGGTTGTCGCAGCCATCCTGCACCTTCACAAACGCCCGTGTGCGCCCCAATGCGCCGTTCCCCGGTTCGCGGAGCAGCGGCTCCAGGTCGAACGGTTCTGCCGGAATCGCTGCGCCGTTCACCAGCGAGACCAGCCGGTCTTTATCCAGGTTATTCACTATCCGGGCCACACCCGGCAGCGCAGTGACCCGTTCCGGCGACAGGTGTGCATAGCAGCCCGTCGCTACAATCCGGGCGCCGGGATTGTCACGATGAATGCGGCGAATCACGCTGCGGCTGGATCGTTCTGCCTCGCCTGTGACGGCGCAGGTGTTCACCACGCACAGATCAGCCTCCGCCGCTGACGGCACCACCGTATGCCCCGCCGCGCGGAAGCGGCGCGCCAGCGTTTCGATCTCGCTCTGGTTCAACCGGCAGCCGACTGTATCCAGGTAAACGTTCATCCCGCTCACTCTTCCGGCACCTGCATGGCATCCGGCTGCGGTCCGGTGATCACCACGTCGTCAAATGCCACCACCACGTCGGCGCTCAGGTCCACGCTGGAACCAGCCGTCAGCGCGATCTTGCCCTGCGAAAAGCTCTCATCCCGGTAGCTGTACGTCAGGTCATCGGTGAAACAGATGCCGGGGCCTTCCCATTCGGCCCACATGCTGTTTTCGTTCTCGCCGCGCAGGCACAGCGGCATCAGTTGATCGTTTACGAAGAACATAAACTCATCTTCATAGGCCAACACGCGGATTGTATTGGCCTGTTCGCCCTGCCGGATGACTTCCGTTATGCCCCACGCGCTGATCACCTCCAGTTCACCGTTTTGCTGCTTGACCAGCGAATAGTAACCATCGGCACTGATCAGGAACGCATAGTAGTTGTCCAGATTGCGGTAGCGGAAGATCACACCGTACTGGTTATCGACCGGACCGGAAACCTGCCGCCCTGCGACGCGCAGGTCCATATCGTTGAATTTGCGATCCAGCACAGAAAATACTATCGCGTTGGTTTCGGACGATCCATACGTGATTACCAGCGTCCCGCCCTCAACCGGCGGCATATCGTCCCCGCCAGTGACTAGGCTCAGATCGTTGACGCTGGCAATCTGCGCTGAATCGCGGCCCGGATACAGGTCCCATTCTTCGTTCAGCGCGTCAAACGAGGTGGCATACAGCAGATCGCCCGGTTCAGGGCGCGCTATCGGCAGGTCAATCCAATCCGTCATCACCGCCAGTACCACGCCGATACCAACCAGCACCAACAGCCACAAGCCAAGCACCACATACCGCACCCGGCGCAGCAGCCGGTTTGGCGCGGTTTCATCTACCACCATCGCACGCCGCAGTCCAGCCGAAAACAGCCGTACCATATACCACAGCGCCAGGATCGCCTGGACAAACAGGATCACTGCCGCGCCGCGCAGCCCTATCTGTATCACGCTGGCTGGGATGACAGGCACGTCTAGCTCCAGGCGCCACAATACCACGCTCAGCGGCAGGCCCAGCAGCAGCATCAGGGACGACAGGCGGGCAAACATCACCCCGGCATGCTCGCCCTGGTAGAGATAGTGCACGGTCCGAAGCTGAATCAGGCTCGCCACACCCAGAACCAGCATCACGATCACTTTCAACTGGGTTGACGTGTCGTATATATCTCTGGGCCGGGTGATCCTCAGGTTCCAGTTCAAGCCAATGCGCTGGAATTCGTTCATATGCAGGTAGGCCAGCCCAAGCGCACCGACCAGCAGCAGCAGTCCGGCCAGGGTGAAATGAATCCGCATCGCACGTAACACCCTGGTATAACGCCCATTCACCTCGTGCCCGTTTGACAGGCGGTGAAAAGGCGCGATTGCGTTCGCCATGCCTACCTGTCCTCCGGAATGTCGCTCACCAGGATATCGTCAAACAGCACGTCGATATACCCCCTCCCGGACAGAGCAACCAGCCCAAAGATGCCATCCTGCACCGCTTCGCCTGCCAGGTGGTCCGCTAGTTGGTCATCCACATAGAACGTAAACATATCACCTACCCGTTCAACGCGCAGTAACACGGCAGCCTCACCGGCTTCACGCTCAACCGGTCCGGCTTCAGGCGGCGTCAGGTCGATCCAGTTGAACCCGTCGCGCTGCAAAAACCGCCATTCACCCTGTGGCGATACAACCAGCGCGTAAAAGTTCTCATCACCGGCATAGGCTACAACCAGCCCAAACCATGAATCCGGACTGCCTTCCCGGAACTCTGCCGTCACCTCTACGGCATAATTCTCCAGCGCCAGGTCAAAATCGGGCACCGACCACGCGCTGACGCCCGGCGAAACGATGCGTATATTCAGCCCCGCCTCCCGGTATGCAACCGATCGTTTAGGCGTCTCTTCCACCTGCCACCGGTTGCTGTAAGTCGTGAAGTCGTCTTGAAATAAGGTGTTGCCCGGTGTGGGCGTGCCGGTTTGGCCCGGCGCTGCGGCTGCCGGATCGGCAGTTTCCCCGACCAGCCCTGCCCAGCCCAGGCTTATCGCCCCGGCCAGCAATACCGCCGCCCCAACTCTAAACAGCATATCCATCAATCCCCGGTTGCCGTCCAATACCACCCGGAATTGTAGCACGCCCCTTACAAAGTTCACACGATGCAAACTCGCCTGATACCCTATCGCTGGCCGACTACGGCGGCGCATAGCCCAGCCGTTCCAACGCGCGCGCAGCCAGCAGGCCATAGCCTGTTTCCGCGCCAACGGTTTCGACCACAAACCGGTACGAATCCGTCGCCCCCTCCCGATCCCCCAGGTACTCAAGCACAATCGCGAAGTAATAGCGGCTGCGCGGGTGCCGGGCATCCAATCCAACCGCGATATTCAACTCGTCATACGCCTGTGAGAACTCGCCAATCTGATAGTATGCCCACCCCAGGCTGGCATGTAAATCGGGATCATCCGGGGCCAGTTCAACCGCGCCCTGGATAAATACCAGCCCCTCACCCGATTCCAGTTGGTAGCCGGTATCGGCATAAAACGCAGCCAGCAGCGTATGCCAGCGCACATCGTCCGGCGCCAGTTCAACCGCTATCCGCAGCCACTCCTCCGCCGCGCTCAGATCGCCCAGCAGTTGCAGCGACGTGCCAACCTCGGCAGCCAGAGCGGGGTTACCGGGCGCCAGCCAGTACGCTTGAGTGAATACATCGTAGGACTGTTCGTACTCCCCGGCTAAGCGCCAGTGCTGGCCCAATATAAAATAGACGGTGGGATCGTTGGGCGCCATCGCCAGCGCCGCTTCGATGTCCGGCAGGCCGTCGCGCCCCTGCTGATCCCGCGCAAATCCCACATACGCCAGCGCCGCCGGGTTTACTGCGTTGGCTTGCAGGGCCATCACCAGCGCGCGCTCGGCAAACGGCCACTCACCCAGCCCGACCAATGCCATCCCCAGCAGCGTGTGAGCATCTGTCAATGCATAGCGCTCGTATCCCGCCAGCGCTGACCGGACTGTTTCGGCGTAGGCAGCCCAATCGGGATTGGCGGCTGCCCGGTCCAGGTATTCAGCGGCCAGCGCCTGATCCTCCGGCGCTAGCAGCATCCCCAACTGGTAGAACGCCCACGCGTCCGTTGGCTGCTGCACAATGAGTTGTTCTAGCGTTTCCCTGGCCCCCGGCCAATCAAGCTGCTCGATCTGCTGTTCTGCCTGGTAGCGCAGTGCCGCCGGGTTGGGCTGGTCTTCGGCCAGCGATGCGCCGCGCAGTAAGGCGGAGGTCTGCCCCAGTTCGCCGCTGTGCTCCAGAATAGTCGTTAGCTGGTTACGCCGCGTGACATTCCAACCGTCCCGATCCGCCAGCGCATACAGATACATACGCGCCTGATCGTACTGGCCGGTTTCCAGCTTCATCTGGACCAACCGTTCGTATATCGCCGGGGGAGACGCGCCACAGTCCAGGGCGCGATTGTAGGCTGCCAGCGCATCGTCATCGTGTCCCTCGTGCGCGGCCTGCTCGCCGATATGCCACCAGCGCTCGATCTGGATGCTGTGGGGCGCTGCATCAACCCACAACAAGAACGCGGCCACCACAACCAGCCGCGCGGTGATGGTAAGCCAAACTACAAACGGTATCGGTTGTGATCGTTTTGGCATCAGGGGATCGGTACTATGTTTTGTCGAGGCCAAGCGCTTCAGCCACTGTTTTCCTGACTTCCTGGGGGTTTAGCGGTTTGATCAGGTAGCTGTGTACACCCTGGAGTTTGCCCATCAATCGGTTAGCCGGGTCGCCATAAGCGGTGATAACTACGATTAGCGGCTTTTTTTCACCGCGCCGCTGCTTCTTGATCGTATCCAGCACTTTCCAACCGGTGGTATCCGGCAGCGCAATGTCCAGCAGGACCAAATCGGGATGTTCGTTGTGATACACTTCTAACGCCCGGCTGCCGTGTGTCTCACACCAAACCTGCAAATTCATTTGCTCCAGCGTTACGCGGAGCACTTCGGCCAGTTCTGTCGTATCTTCTACAATGAGCACTTTATGAGAAGGCCTGGTATCCGATGCCTGCTCCGCGCCGTTGTTTTTGTGTTTGTGGAATGGGATAGAAGGATTATCGGCTTCGCTCATGGCTGCGTCCTTCACTATTCGCGGATAAGCTGCTAAAATCAAACGAAATTCCACGATAGCGATCAGCGTAATTATATCACACGCATCTCATTGCCTGTAATAGTACTCAGGCTATCTGCCGGTTTTGCGTCGATTGCATGACCAGAACGCATGTGCTAGAATGGAAACAAGGAACAAGGGAACAAGGCTTCCCGATTTACGCCAACTATGCTATGATGTACAATGGTTCCATGACAGTATCCAGGTGGCTATTTGATGGCTAAAAAGAAGACCGCCAGCGGCGGTCGTTCTACGTCTGCGCACAAATCCAAGCCGCGCAGCACAACCAACCAGTCGAAGTCAAAACCGAAGTCGACTGCGTCCAAAAAGGGTGCCTCACGTACTTCAGCCAAGTCGCGCGCGCGCCAGGCTTCACGCCGCCCACGGATTAAAAAAGTGGCGAGCTGGCCCCAGCGGGTAGCAGAATCCTGGAAGTCAGCCCGCACCACGCTAACCGATCCGGATTTCTGGCGGCAGGTACAGCACCAGGCCCCGCCCTGGATCGATGAACTCGGCGCGATCCTGTTGATCGTGCTCGGCGTGGTATCGCTGACGGCGCTGTTTAACACCACGTCCGAGGCGATGTTATCAGTTACGCTCTCACGGGCTTTACGACAGGCATTTGGTCATGGCGCCTATATCGTCGCGCTAAGCGTGTTAGGTGCCGGGATTATCTTACTGCTGCCCAAGTTTGGCATCACGCTGCGAGTGGGATTGGTCCACGTCGTTGGGTCGGAGATCACCTTCGGGGCGTTTGAGGCCATGCTGCACCTGTTTGCCAACGATCCGGAAGCGCGCGCGCTGGCGCGATCCGGCGGCGGTGGCGGCTACCTGGGTTGGGCGCTCAGCCAGTTGACAAGCGGCCTGGGTCATACGCTGTCTATTCTGATCTTTGGCATTCTGTTTGTCGCAGGGCTGGTCCTGATTACCGGCCTCCGGCGAGAGCACCTGGTATTGGGCGTCGCCTGGATGAATGCACGGCTGCAAAACGGCATCACCCGCCTGGATTCGTTATCATTCGAACCAGCCGCCGAATCATTATCTGACGACTCTGCCGGTATCGATCTCGAAACGAGCGCCCTGTCTCAATACAGCCGCCGGACAGCCGCCGATCCCGCCATATCCTACCCGCGTCATGGCAAGCCGTCGATTGTGCCGCGTGAAAGCGCAGCGGAAGGCAGCGAACTAGCTCCTTCTGTTACGCAGGGCAGTGTGCCTGACCCGTCTGCACCGCTGGCTACTGCAACAGGATCGGACAGCGCAGCAAGCTACCAGGGCACTCGTTCAAAGTCCAAACCACGCCAACTCGATCCCAATAACAGGCTGACCAGGGCGCAAAAGAAAGAGATCGCCGACAAGGCCCGGCAAGAACTTGGAGCACCAAACGGACGCAGCCTGGTTGCGCCTGGCGAACCAGGGGAGCGGCCATCCATTGTGCCGCGCGATTACCTGCCCGATGCCCGCCCGGTGCCAGCCGCGCCGCGCGCACGGGTACGTCACACACGCAAAGAGTACTCATCTCGCTACTTCACCGTCGATGATTTCCAGGAAACAAAAAAGATCGGCAGGCGGGCCGAACACCTGCCCAACCTGGACCTGCTGAACAACATCGAGCTTAACAAACCGACCGAAGACGAGATCAATACCAACGCCCGGATCATCAAACATGCGCTGCTGGAATTTGATGTCGATGTTGAAGTAATCGACGTCAAAGTCGGCCCGACCGTCACCCAGTATGCTGTTTCGCCCTATACCGAGGTGCTGACCGAAGATGGTGAAACAGTCCTCAACCGGGTGCGCGTCAGCCAGATTGCCAACCTGGATGGTGACCTGGCGCTGGCCCTTTCTGCCAAACGCCTGCGTATCCAGGCGCCGGTCCCTGGCCATTCCTACGTTGGCATCGAAGTGCCAAATCGCCAGCCGAGCACGGTTGCCCTGCGCCCGGTGCTGGAATCCGAGCAGTTCTACCAATATCGCAAACGCCCGCTGGCGCTCCCGCTGGGACGCGATGTATCGGGCGAATCGTTCATCACCGATCTGGGCACCATGCCCCACCTGTTGATCGCCGGAACAACCGGATCGGGCAAATCGATCATGCTGGCATCGATAACAACGGCCTTTGTGATGAACAATCCTCCCGACCGTATCAAGCTGGCGTTGTTAGACCCCAAGATGGTTGAACTGAGCCGATTCAACGGGCTGCCGCATTTGCTCGGTCCGGTGGAAACCGAACTGGACCGGATTATCGAAGTGCTGCGGTGGGCCACCCGCGAGATGGAATTCCGCTATAAGCTGCTGGAAAAAGAAGCGGCGCGGAATATCGACATCTATAACAAGCAGCTTGGCCGCCGTCGCAAAGCAGAAAGACTGCCTTATATTGTCATCATCGTGGACGAGATCGGCGACCTGATGATGCAGCGCCCGGACGAAACCGAGCGCGCCCTGACCCGGCTGGCACAGATGGCGCGTGCAGTCGGCATTCACCTGATGGTTGCCACCCAGCGCCCCAGCGTGGACGTGATCACGGGCCTGATCAAAGCAAATTTCCCGGCACGGATTTCATTCGCTGTCGCCTCAGGTGTAGACTCGCGGGTCATCCTGGATTCTACCGGCGCCGAAACGCTGATGGGACGCGGCGATATGCTGTTCCTGGCGCCTGATGCGTCCGGGCCACAGCGTATCCAGGGTTGCTATGTGTCGGATGATGAAGTGAACACCGTCGTCCAATACTGGCGCGAATGGCACGAAAACGAAGTGGCCGAAGGGCGTATGGACCCGCCGTCGGTCGCTCCCTGGGAACGCGGTCTGACCCGCCGCGAAGTCCTGGCCGAAACCGACCCGATGCTGGAAGATGCTATCGCGCTGGTGATCGCTGAAGGTGAAGCCTCGGCCTCGCTGATCCAGCGGCGGCTGGGACTGGGGTATCCACGCGCCGCCCGCCTGATAGACCTGATGCACGAGTTGGGCATCGTTGGCGAGGCGCGTGCCGGGGGCCGGACGCGCAACGTGCTGGTGAAGCCCGGCCACGATCCGTTCAGGAAACTGATCGACGAACGCCTGAAAAACAAGCCGTGACACTGGCGCTGTCCGGTCTTCTACGCCGGGACTCTGTTATAACGCCGATGCCAACCTGGATGCAGGCTTGTATCGGCGCTTCACATTGCTTTTTGGCTGTTAACTCAGTAAGATACCCGACACGTTCGTGTCACAAGGAGAGTTATGGTGCTCCCGGAACTTCGTATCGCGCCGTCCATCCTGGCCGCGGATTTTACCCGCCTTGGCGAGCAGATCGCCGAAGCAGAAACAGCAGGCGCCGATCAAATCCACATTGACGTGATGGACGGTCGCTTTGTGCCCAATATCACCATGGGGCCGTTGGTAGTGCGTGCCGCCCGCCGGGCGACGCGGCTGCCGCTGGATGTTCACCTGATGATTATCGAACCGGAACAGCATATTCCGGCGTTTATCGAAGCAGGCGCGGACATCATCACGGTACATGTGGAAGCATGCCCGCATTTGCACCACGTGATACAGCAGATTCGTGAAGCGGGCGCCAGCCCGTCGGTGGCATTGAATCCGCACACGCCAGCGGTTATGATCAAAGAAATTCTACCGTTCGTGGACATGGTGCTGGCAATGACAGTCAATCCAGGGTTTGGCGGACAGGCATTTATTGCTGAAATGCTGCCAAAACTGCGCGCGATTCGCGATATGATGGACGCCGCCGGTCGCCCCATTCATTTACAGGTGGACGGTGGCATTGATAGTACAACAACGCCGCAGGTGGTGGCGCACGGCGCGAACGTGCTGGTGGCCGGAACTGCGATATTTGATGCCCCTGAGGGGATACAGGCTGCGATCAGTGCATTGCGCCGGGCAGGTCAGCGATGACAGCAGAAAAACACAAAAGCCAGCCTGAAAAGCTGGCTCTTTTGCAAGACGTTTCCATCATGCTCAGCGGACCTTTTCGTCCTTGCTCAGCTTCCGGATGCACCGCGTGCACAAGTATTTGCTGACCAGTTGGCCGTTCTCCACTATTTTGACGCGCTGGATATTTGGCCTGAACTGGCGATTGGTTTTCCGGTTTGAGTGGCTGACGTTGTGTCCAAACTGAGGAGACTTGCCACACATTTCACACTTTGCCATGAGACTACCTCGCGAAGTTCTGTTCAAGTACGCGGACGCCATGCTACCATAGAGCCTGATGATATGCAAGGGCTTTGTAATACAACGAGAAAAACCGATGACAACGAACGAGACGCCGCGCGGCACAATTGAGATATCTCCGACGGCTATCGCCACCCTGGTGGCCCATGCTGTGTTGCAAACATATGGCGTGGTCGGGATGGCTTCGCCCAGCCTGGCTTCCGACATTGCAGCCAGCATTACTCGTGACCCCAATCGTGGCGTTGAAGTACACATTGACGATTCTCAGGTAATCATTGATGTGTACATCGTCATTGAATACAGCACGCGCATTGCATCAGTCGCCAACAGCCTGATCAACAGCGTGCGTTATACCGTGGAGCAGAGCATCGGTGTGCCGGTGAGCCAGGTGAATGTTCACGTAGAGGGCCTGCGTGTTAGCCGAACCAAGTGAGAGTGTTAGTAGTTCACATGACAGATCAATCTTCCCCACAACCGGCTGAAAACACTGTTTGTGACGGCCACACACTATATCAACTTGCGCTGGCAGGATGCGACTGGCTGGATCAGCACCACGCGATTGTTAACCAGCTTAATGTTTTCCCGGTGCCGGATGGCGACACCGGCACCAACATGCTGATGACCATGCGCAACGCCATCAAAGAAGCGTCCGACAACGAACACGCGCATATCGGGCAGGTGGCAGCGCATCTCGCACACGGTGCTATGATGGGATCGCGGGGCAACTCCGGCACCATCCTGTCGCAGTTGTGGCAGGGATTCGCCCACGCGCTCAAAGATCAGCCCACGCTGACCGCCGAACTGCTGGTTAAGGGACTGCGCCAGGCTTCCGACACGGCGTACCGGGGCGTGATCAAGCCGGTTGAAGGCACGATCCTGACCGTTTCGCGCGAGGTCGCCGAAGAAGCCGAAGAAGCTTACCAGGATACAGACGACGTGATCGACATTCTGGCATGTGTGGTGGACCGCGCGAAGGATGCATTGGCCCGCACGCCCGAAATGCTGCCTATCCTGCAAAAAGCCGGGGTGGTGGATTCGGGGGGCAGCGGTCTGACCTACATCCTGGAAGGCATGCTGCGCTTTGTCCGGGGTGAGGCTGTGATCGCTGCGGAAACCGCCGCCGTCCCCGTCGAAGACCTGGCAGCCGCCCTGGCTCCTGAAGACGAAATGGGCTATGGCTACGATGTCCAGTTCATCATCCAGGGCGATAACCTGAATGTGAATGTGGTTCGCTCCGCCATCGACGCTATGGGATGGTCAACGCTCGTGGTTGGCAACGAAAGCGCCGTTAAAGTACATGTCCACGTTCACGATCCCGGTATCCCGCTGAGCTATGGTGTGAGCCTGGGCGCTATCAGCGATATCGTGGTCGAAAATATGCAGGAACAGTTTCACGAGTACCTGCGCGAACGGGCCGATCAACCCGCACCTGATCTTATCGAAGCGTCGCCTTTTGGTATCGAGCTGGCGGGGGACGATATTGGGGTAGTGGCCGTTGTATCCGGTGAGGGGTTGGCGCGCGTTTTCCAGCAGTTGGGCGCTACAGAGCTGGTGATGGGCGGACAAACCAATAACCCCAGCACCCAGGAAATCCTGGAAGCGATCCAGCGCCTGCCGGTCCGCAACGTGATCCTGCTGCCAAATAACAAAAACATTATCCTGGCAGCAGAACAGGCAGCCCGGCTGGCTACCGATCAGGAAGTGATCGTGGTGCCAACGCGCAGTATGCCCCAGGGGATCAGCGCGCTGCTGCCGTACGATCCGCAGGGCGAATTGGACATGGTAGCAGACGCCATGATGCAGGCCAAAGACGATGTCGTCACCGGCGAGATCACAACGGCCACCCGCAGCGTTGAACTGAACGGCGTCCAGGTTAATCAGGGACAGATCATCGGGCTGGTCGACGGCGTACTGGCGACTGCGGGTGATAACTTGAACCAGGTTATGCAAGATGTGCTGGCGCAGATGCAGGCGTTGGACTGCGAGTTGATTACCCTGTACTACGGCGAGGATATTCTAAAACCGGATGCTGAAGAGCTGGCTGAGTCCCTGCGCCAGGTGTACCCAGACCAGGAATTTGAGCTGGTCTATGGTGGACAACCACACTACTATTTTATTCTGAGCGCCGAGTGATCGACCAGGGCAGGGACGGGCACGGAGGAAACACGCTTGCGTAAGGTTCGGATAGTTACTGACAGCTCAGCCCACTTTACCGATCCGGGCACCGTCGAGCGCTACGGTATCGAGGTTGTACCGCTTACCATCAAAATCGGCTCCCAGTCCTTCCGAGAAGGCATCGATCTCGACGCCGATACATTTCTCCGGCTGGCCGGTAATAACAGCATGCCAACCGGGCTGGTCGCGCCCTCCGTTGAACAGTTCGCTGCCCTATACAGCCGCCTGAACCAGGAAACCGATCAAGTCCTGTCGCTTCACATATCACGCCAGATGAGCGCCACCTGGAGCCATGCGCGGGCTGCCACAAAAACCCTGCTTGGCCGCTGCGAGATCGACGTTCTGGATTCAATGACAACCTCTGTTGGACTGGCTATGCTGGCCGAAGCGGGTGCCGAGGCAGCTAAAGCAGGTGCCTCGTTGGAGGAAGTTGTTCGTATCGTGCGGGGCATGCTGCCGCACGTCTATACGGTTTTTTATGTCGAATCGCTCGACTACCTGCGTAACAACGGCCTGCTCAGCGAAGCGCAGTCGATTCTAGGTGCCATGCTCAACATCAAGCCTTTCCTCACCATCGAAGAGGGCGAACTGATCCCGATGGAAAAGGTACGCACCCAGGCACAGGCTATTGATAAGCTGGTCGAGTTTGTCGCTGAATTCTCCGGGTTGGAAAACCTGGTCATTTTACAAAACATGCCGTATCCAACCGACCAGACACGCGCGCTTCAAGATCGGCTGGCGGCTGAGTTCCCAGGCCGCAACTTTCCATGGGTGATGTATGGTCCCAGCCTGGCAACAATGATCGGTTTTGACGGCATGGGGGTCGTAGTGCATGAAAACATAGACGCCGAGGAAGACCTCTGATGCCGCGCATCCTGATTATGACGGACAGCACATGCGATCTGCCCGCCGAATGGGTTCGGCAGTATGATATCCGCGTTGTGCCGACTTATGTTCAATTTGATCTGGAAAGCCTGGCCGATGACGGAGTAGAACTGGTTCGCGCAGATTTCTACCGGCGGCTGGTTTCGGTATCTACCTTGCCCACAACGTCTGCGCCGCCCCTGGGGCAAACGATTGAGGTCATGACTCAGGCGCTCAAAGATGCCGATCATGTGATCGCGCTGCCGGTATCCTCCTTATTGAGCGCGATATACAATATTTTCCGGCTGGCAACTGAGCGTACCGATCCGTCCCGCGTGACACTTATTGACAGCCGCATGGTCAGTATGGGACTGGGTTGGGAAGTCGTGATCGCGGCAGAAATGGCGCAGGCGGGAGCCAGCCCGCAAGAGATCGAAGCAGCTATGTTGGACCTTCAGCCGCGCATTTCCCTGTGGGCGGCACTCGACACACTCAAATACTTGCGGCGCAGCGGGCGCGTGGGGTGGGCAGCCGCCATGCTGGGCGATCTGTTTGACATCAAGCCGGTGGTCAGCGTGTCTGGTGGTGAGGTGCTGTCTCAATCACGGGTTCGGACCTCAAAACGCGCTTTCCAGACATTGGTTGATCTGGCGCGCCAACATGCGCCGATCGAACGGCTGGCTGTGCTGCACACCCAATACCTGGACGGCGCCCGGCAGTTGTTCGACGCGCTGGCTGATATTCACCCCAATACCGCTGTAGCCATAGTGGACGTGACACCGGTCATTGGTGTGCACGTAGGGCCAAACGGGCTGGGGCTGGCTGTTGTACGCAGAAATCGATAAGGCGAGGTTACTATGCCTTCAGCGTTAGAAACACTGGTCAAAATTTTAAAGCTGGAACAAGAAACCGGTTATAACAATACGGCGGTCATCGGCGGCCTGGAATCATACGCTGCCAACTGGGCGCGGGAGGCGCATCAGCAGGCCAGGCGCCCGGAGCATCACCAGCTTGTAGACGAACTGGTTGACCACCTGAGCCAGTACGATACTTTGGAAGATCTGGCAGATCGGCACAAAAGCGTCAAGTATATGATGGACCGCATTATGGGGCGCGTTCCGCCGCCGGACGATTTGCCGCTATTCACATACGAACCACCTGCCCAAGAACCACCGGCAGATCAGGCAGCCCCCGCTGCCGATACCCTGCTCGAAGCGCCGGAACAACCGGAACCGGAAGAACCGGCGGTTACTGCCGCACCGCCGCCCCAACCAGAAACCAGACGCGTGACTGTTCCATCGCCAACGGCACCTTCACATCCGCCGCGCCGGTCCCGCCGGGAGGATCTGTCCCCCGATGAAATCGACCAACGCCTGCAGACCCTGAGATTTCCTGTCACTGTAATGCCCAGAATCGGCGACAAAATGGCCGAAAAGCTGGACCGGCTTGGCATTCAAACTATCGGGGACCTGCTTTTCAACTTCCCGCGCCGCTACGATGACTACACCCGGATGTGCCCGCTCAGCAGGCTGCGCCCCGGCGAAGTTGTGACGATTGTAGCAGCGGTCCGGTCGGCGGTCCGCAAGCAGGGACGCACCGGGCATCCTTACCTGCTGGTAACGTTGGATGATGGCACAGGCACTTTACAGGTCACGTTTTTTGGGCAGTTGTGGCTTCAGCGCCAGTTCCGGCGTGACAGCCAGGTCGTACTTAGCGGCAAAGTGGAACTTTTCCGCGGCGAACCGATGATGACCAACCCAGAATGGGAAATGCTGGAGCGCGAAAACCTGCATACTGGCCGGATCGTGCCGGTTTACGCGCTGACGCAGGGTTTGTCTGCCCGCACCATGCGCCGCCTGGTGCGTCACGCGCTCGATCAATGGGGCGATCACATGCCGGACTACATGCCAACCAGCGTCCTGGAGCGCACCGATCTGGCCGATCTCGGTTGGGCGCTCCGCCAGATTCATTACCCGGACTCGCATGAATACCTGGCACACGCGCGCACCCGCCTGACCTTCGACGAGTTGTTCCTGTTCCAGATGGGCGTTATGGGCAACCGGCGTGACTGGCAGTCGGTGTCCGGTCTGCCGGTCCAGGTTTCAGATGAGTGGTTGGATCAGTTTCTCGCCACCCTGCCTTACGCGCTGACTAACGCCCAGCAGCGCGCCCTGCGTGATATCCGCGCCGACATGGCACGCGATATCCCGATGAACCGGCTGCTGCAAGGCGATGTTGGTTCGGGTAAAACGGTGGTAGCGGCTGCCGCTCTGGCGATGACCGTCCAGGCAGGTAAGCAGGCCGCGCTGATGGCGCCGACCGGCATCCTGGCTGACCAGCACGCGCGCAGCGTGGGCGATCTGCTGCGCCAATCACCGGGGGGTGACACTATCCAGGTCCGGCTGCTGACCGGCAACACCAGCGACGCCGAGCGCCAGGCAATAGTTACCGGGCTGGCAGACGGTTCGATCAACGTGATCATCGGTACTCACGCGCTCATCCAGGAAACCGTCACGTTCCATGATCTCGCGCTGGCAATCGTTGATGAGCAGCACCGGTTTGGCGTCGAACAGCGTGGAGCACTGCGGGGCAAAGGCGTTAACCCGCACCTGCTGGTCATGACGGCCACCCCGATCCCGCGAACGCTGGCGCTGACGCTGTACGCCGACCTGGACCTGAGCATCATCGACGAAATGCCGCCGGGCCGTATGCCGGTCGAAACGCGCGTGCTGCGCGCCGTGGAGCGCGAGCGCGCATACAGCTTCGTTCGCTCCCAGATCGACAAAGAGCACCAGGCGTTCATCGTCTATCCCCTGGTCGAATCGTCGGAAAAGATGGAAGACCTCGGCGCGGCGGTAGAAGAATACGACCGCCTGAAAGATCGCATTTTCCCGAACTACCGCGTTGGCCTGCTGCATGGGCGTATGAAGCCCGCCGAAAAAGACGCGATCATGAACGAGTTTGCCGCCGGTGAGATCGATATCCTGGTCTCCACGTCGGTGGTTGAGGTCGGGATCGATGTGCCAAACGCCAGCGTGATCCTGATCGAAAATGCAGACCGGTTTGGATTGGCGCAGCTTCACCAGTTCCGGGGGCGCGTGGGGCGCGGCGAGCACAAATCGTTCTGCTTGTTGGTTGCCGAATCGGCCAGCGACATCGCAGCCCAGCGTCTTCAAGCCATGGAAGATACCACCGACGGCTTCAAGCTGGCGGAGATTGACTGGAAGCTGCGCGGACCGGGTGACCTGCTGGGTGTGCGACAGAGCGGTATCAGCACGTTCCACCTGGCCGAGATGATAACGCCCCAACTGGTTGAGCTGGCCCAGCGCGAAGTACGCACCGTCTACGCGGAAGACCCATACCTTCAACTACCCGAACATCACCTGTTGGCTACCCAGATACAAGCCATGCTCGACCGGCGCGCGGACATCAGTTGATCAGAGACTATTTAAGGACGCGAGTGCATTGAAGATCATACACCGTGCATTGTATCCCGGATCGTTTAACCCGGTGCATTACGGCCATGTCGATATTGCCCGGCGCGCGCTGCGTGTGTTCGATGAGCTGGTGATCGGGATTTACGTTCATCCCGGCAAGCGCGATCTATTCGACGCACAAGAACGTATTGCCCTGGTCAAAAAGGCATTCGAAAATGAGCCGCACATACAAGTTGCGTCATATAACAAGTTAACTGTAGACTATGCACGAGAAGTCGGAGCGTTTGCCATCGTGCGCGGACTCCGCGTGTTTTCCGATTTTGAGCTGGAGTTCCGCATGGCGTTGGCCAACCGGCGGCTGGCACCTGAGATTGAGATAGTTAACTTTATCGCTGCCGAAGAGCATATTCATCTCAGTTCCAGCACGATACGCGAGATCGCCTCACTGGGTGGCGATGTGTCCAGCATGGCACCGCCACACGTAGTGGACGCGCTTGAGCGGCGGTTTGCCGAGTTGAAAGCCCAGGGAAACGATCCGTCATTTATGGTGAGCTTAGCGGATTAGCGCGTCGGTTGGAATTGGAGGCAATAGCAAAATGGACATCCAGCAACTGGTCGACCGGCTTGAGGATTTAATTGATGAAGGTCGCCATTTCCCATTTAGCAAATTCACCCTGATCGATGAAGAACGCGCCCTCGAAATCATCGACCAGATGCGCATTTCCATCCCGGAGCAGATCGAAAAAGCAGCCCGGCTGATCAACAAGCGTGACCGGATAATGGCTCATGCCCAGGAAGAAGCCCAACGTATTGTTGATCTGGCGAGCGCAGAAAGTAACGACCTGGTCAAACGGGATGCAATTGTCCAGACGGCGCAAAACCGGGCGGCGAACATCATCGACCAGTCCCAGCGTGATGCAGAGGCTATTCGGGCCGATGCCGACCAGTACGTTTTGCAGGTGTTGAAAGAACTCGAGGGCCAGTTAATCCGCAACCTGACAGTCACCCGCAACGGGATTGCGAAAGTCGCCGAAGAGCAGGATATCAGGCAGACACAGCGCCAGATGATGTTCCAGCAACCGGCCCCAGGAATTACTGCCGGTTCGCCTGAGATGGTGGAGGCTGCCCCCCAGCCGGATGTATCGGACGCGCATAGTGATATAGGCGTCGACTGACACGCTCAGCGTACTACTTCCCAGGCTAGATGGTGCAGTTCTGGCGCAATCAGCTTTTCCCACGCCAGCCGGACGGCAGCCGGAGAGCCGGGCGTAGAAATGATCACCTTGTTTTGGTATACCCCGGCGGTAGCGCGCGAGAGCATCGCGGCTGCACCAACCTGCTCGTAGCTTAACATGCGGAACAATTCGCCAAAGCCGGGCAGGGTTTTTTCCAGTTTGCGACTCAGTGCATCATATGTCCGGTCACGGGGAGCGATTCCCGTTCCCCCATTGAACAAGATCACGCGCGCTTCGCCTGCTGCCAACTCATCTAGCACAGTCGTCACCTGATCCGCCTCATCCTTGATCAAGCGATAGGCCACTACCCGGTGCCCCGCCGCTGCTATTTGCTCGCGCAGGTACGCGGCATTGTCGTCTGTTTCGGGCGTGCGGGAATCACTCACGGTAACGATAGCGATTGGCACCGGGCCTTGCCGGGCGGCGATTGCTTTATGGGCTGCGCTGCTGCCAGAAGTCATGCTCGCTCCACCTTGCCGAAATAGATCATCCGCCGGTAGACCGATCATACACCAAAAGAGGCAGCCTGAACCATCGGGCTGCCCCTTGATACATGTGGTGATGCAGGGCGCTCAGCGAGCTATCGTGCTTCGCCAGACTGCCATTATCCTAGACGGTCGTCAGGTAGCGCTCAAGCTCCCACTGCGTCACACGGATGCGATAGTCTTCCCACTCGGCCCGCTTGGCACGGTCATAAGCGTCGTAGATATGTTCGCCCAACGCTGCCTTCAGCACGTCGTCCTCTGCCAGTTCGTCAAGCGCTTCTTCCAGCGTGCTGGGCAGGGTGATCACACCTTTCGCCGCGCGGTCCTCTGCGCTCCAATGATACACATCATCCGACACAGAAGCCGGGGGTTCCAGCTTACGCTCGATACCGTCCAATCCAGCTTCGAGCATCACGGCAAAGGCCAGGTAGGGATTGCAGCTTGGGTCTGGGAAGCGAAGTTCCGCACGGGTGCCGCTCTCGCGTCCCGGCGAGTAGCGCGGAATGCGGATCAAGGCCGACCGGTTGCGCTGCGCCCAGCAGACATACACCGGCGCTTCGTAACCCGGCGTCAGGCGTTTGTAGCTGTTCACCGTAGGCGCTACCACACCGGCCAGCGCCCGCGCATGGAGAAGCTGCCCGGCGACAAACTGCCGCGCCACTTCGGACAGGTTGAACTCGCCGTCCGGGTCATAAAACACGTTTTCGCCCGTTTTGGCATCTACCAGGCTCTGGTGAACGTGCATGCCGCTGCCGTTTACGCCGAAGATCGGCTTGGGCATAAAGGTCGCTACAAGACCGTGCTTGGCGGCAATACCCTTGACCGCGTACTTGAACGTTACCGCGTTGTCGGCAGAATGCAGCGCGTGTCCGTACCGGAAATCGATCTCGTGCTGCCCAATCGCTACCTCGTGATGGCTCATCTCAACATGAATGCGCAGGGCTTGCAGTGCATCAACGATATCGCTGCGCACCCGCTGCGCCTCGTCGCCCGGCGAGAAATCAAAATAGCCGCCCACATCATGCGGTACTGCCGCAGTGGCACCGCTTGAATCTTCGCGGAACAGGAAGAACTCCAATTCCGGCCCGGTGTTGTAGACAAAGCCTAGCTTTTCAGCATGTGCTATGGCCCGCTTCAACGCGTAGCGCGGATCGCCTTCAAAGGGACTGCCGTCCGGGGAGTACACATCGCAGATGATCCGGGCGCGCAAAGACTGAACGCCATTCCCGGTCCAGGGCAAAATCCTGAACGTTACAGGGTCGGGCCACAGAAACATATCCGATTCCTGGATACGGGCGAATCCCTGGATCGACGAGCCGTCAAACCATATCCCGCGAGACAGGGCTTCTTCCAACCCTTGCGGCGTGATTGTCACGCTCTTGGTGGTTCCCATGACATCGGTGAACTGCAGATCGATGAATTGAACGCCTTCTGACTTAACGATTTCCAGGATTTCCTGGGACTTATCATCCAAACCGGTCATCGAAGTTTCTCCCTATGCACATAAATTGCGACAACTGGCGCGATTATAGTGCCCGGTCACCACGCATCAAGCACCCGTTTTGTATGGAAAAAACAAAAAAAAGTATATCCCGACAGCAATTCCGTGATAACTATCCGGACATCTTCAAATAACCTGTGCAAGTTGCACAAGGGCAGGCTTCAGGTGTTTGCCGCCAGAAAAGCGGTCACAGCCTCCGCGCTGTTTAAGGGCACTCGCTGCGCCGAACGTTCAATCCGCCGGGCCAGCCCGCTTAGCACGTCTTTGGGACCCAGCTCCACGAAGGTATCAACCCCCGCCTGGCACATAGCTTGCACCGACTCTGTCCAGCGCACCGTAGACGTAAGCTGCGCGCCAAGCTCAGCCCGTATGTCATCCGGGGTTTGCAGTGGCGCCGCGTTCACATTTCCGATCACGGGCAGTGTGGGCGTATTGAACGGTGTTGCATCCAGTACGCGGCGAAATTCACCGGTGATCGATTCCATCAACGGCGAGTGGGATGCCACGCTGACGACCAACGTGATCACGCGCTTGGCCCCGCGCTCGGCAGCCAGCGGCAGCGCCAGTTCTACCGCTTCTTGATAACCGGAAATCACCAACTGGCCCGGACAGTTATCGTTGGCTACCACCAGCGCCTTGCCGGACTTCTCGCTGGCC
The DNA here is from genome assembly GCA_016926875.1 of Anaerolineae bacterium. Lineage (GTDB taxonomy): Bacteria > Chloroflexota > Anaerolineae > Aggregatilineales > Aggregatilineaceae > JAFGNU01. The sequence goes on from JAFGNU010000081.1 coordinate 25,431, forward strand.
TCGGCGCATATTTCGCGCACAGCATCAACATCCAGTCCCAAAATAGCCGCCATTGCGCCAGGGCTGTGCTCCCCCGCGTCCTTCATCAATCGCCCGCGTTCGCGCACCAACCGCAGCCCGTCGGCAAAGTCCAGCGCCCCCGCCGCCGCCAGCGCCGTGAATTCGCCCAGGCTGTGTCCGGCTACAAACGCCGGGCGCATTTTATCTCCAAAGGCCGACTCTAATACGCGCCATAGCGCAACACCCATCACATACAGCGCCGGTTGAGTATTCAACGTATCGTTAAGCACTTCCGCCGGGCCGTTAAAACACAGCTCGCTGAGTGAAAACCCAAGCGCCTCATCAGCCTGCGCAAAGATCGCGTTGGCCGCTGGATACACCTCGACCAGATCGGCTCCCATGCCTACTTCCTGAGCGCCCTGTCCCGGAAATACAAACGCCGTGCTTGACCAATGTATCATGGCACATATCCTCTATCGAATCGGGCTTGCGCAGATGCAAGCCTGTTTTTCTAAAATGTATGGTCCTTCAGCGGGGGCAACAATATGCAGGCGGCGATGCAAACGCAAAAAGCCGTGCGCATCCCGGCACGGCCTTAGCATTCCCCAGGGAAAACAAATCTACTCTTCTTCTTCAGGAGGCAGCACTTCACGACCATTGTACGAACCACAGTGCGGGCAAACCTGGTGAGCGGGCTTGTACTCTCCACACTCATCACACACAACCAGGTGCCTGAGAGACAGGTGATCGTGAGCACGCCGCTTATTCCGACGAGTCTTCGAAACTTTACGCTTTGGCAGCGGACCCATAAATCGTTCTCCTTGACCAACGTCTACCGGCAAAACACCGTGCAGCGAGCAGCATTATAAAGCAGGCGCCAAGCGACTGTCAAGAGAAAATGATCATTGACGCAAGATGAACCCCTGGTATAATTACCAGGTGTTAGGCGACGTAGCTCAGCGGTAGAGCAGGGGACTCATAAGCCCTTGGTCGTGTGTTCGAATCACACCGTCGCCACCAACGAGCCTCCAACGATGGTTGGGGGTTTTTTCGTTATTCTCTTTTTTCCACACTTTCCTAATTGGCGCTATGTGACGTACACTTATCGCATCGCATTGATTATCCGCCACCGGAGAGCGCCCTCATGACCAGGCGACCCGATCCGTTTAATAAGCACACCCTGGAAAAAAACCTGCTTGAGCAGGGATGCCCAGAATCATGCCTGTCCTCGACGATCAGCAATTACCGGCTGTTTGTACCGCTGCTGTTTGCGGAACTGGGCGAAGAACGCGTCTTTCAACTGCTTAACAACGCGCGCGCTGACCTGGGGTTGGGAGAGCAAGAATCGGCCTGGCGTTCCAGCGTCAAGCATATCGTCACCTGGGCCGAAGATGCCATCGAGCAATATAAGGCCCGGCGTGACCGCAGCCCGCAGCCACCCACTGACGAAGAAAAAGGCCCACAGCCGCGCCTGCTCTGACTCCGGCGATACCTGTGATAGACAGCTTGTCTTAACGATTAGTTTGGGTACAATCCACCTGGCTTTTCACATGCCATTCACGCAAGTCATTTTTACCAACACATGTGAGGTAGATAATTATGAAACCGGCTTTTATCATGTTCTTTGGCCCGCCGGGGTGTGGCAAAGGAACCCAGGCGAAAAAAATCGTCGAAACGGTTGATCTGGCGCAGATTTCCACCGGCGAGCTGTTCCGTAAACATCTCGGTGAGAAAACCCCCCTGGGGCTGGAAGCGCAAAAATACATGTCGCGCGGCGCGCTGGTGCCGGACGAGATCACAATCGGCATGGTTCGCGAGCGGATTATGCAGCCCGACTGCAAAAACGGCGCGATCTTTGATGGTTTCCCGCGTACAGGTGCGCAGGCTGCCGCACTTGACAAGCTGTTGGCAGAGCTTGGTACCAGCCTGGGTATGGTAGTTGATTTTAAGCTGCCTATCGAGGTGTCCCGGCAGCGCTTGATGGCCCGCCAGGAAGGCCGCGCCGACGATAAACCGGAGGTCATCGAAAAACGGCTCGCCGATCACGCCGAGGTTGAGCAGAGCGTCATGCCGCACTATCACGCCCAGGCTGGGCTGGTACGCGATGTAGATGCCAACCGCACTATCGACGAAATATTCGATGATGTGCTCGCGCTGATCAAGAGCTGCATGGATCAATAGAATCGGGCCGACTTATTACGGCCCTACGGCGGAGGGATTTTTGATGTATCCCTCCGTTTAACCATTTTTCCGCTTGTTCCGGTCCATTACCTGATATTCTTGCGGGGTTCAAGCACCGTCAATGAGCGAGCACAAACTATCGTCTCAACTGGCCTCCGGCGCCGCACTGGATCAATATACGCTCCAAAGCCTGCTTGGCCGAGGCAGAAATACCGAAATCTATCGTGCTGCTGGCCCAGACCCAAAGGTAGCAGTGGCAGTAAAAGTCTTCCACTCGCCGACGACTATATCGACAGGGCAGAAAGCCCGCTTCCGCACCGAAGCCGAAGCGGTCCTGGCCCTTAAACATCCCAACATCATCCGGCTGTACGGTTTTGGGTCGGGTGACCGCCTGTACTACCTGGCGATGGAACTGGTTGAGGGTACCAGCCTGCGCGATATGATTTCAGCCCATCCAACCGGCCTGGGGCGCGACAATACCATGTTAATCTTTATCCAGATCGCCAGCGCCATTGCCTGCGCCCACGATCAAAACGTCCTGCATGGCAATATCAAGCCCAACAATGTGCTGGTGGATAACAGCCAACGCCCTGTGCTAACCGACTTTAGCCTTCCCTGCCTGGCAGAAAGCATACAGGGGGTGGCCGCCAGCAGCACCCCGGCCTATATGGCCCCCGAACAGGCCACCGAAAGCGCTACCACGCCCCAAAGTGACATTTACGCGTTGGGCATTTTATTGTACGAAATGGTCACCGGCGACGTGCCGTTCAAAGGCGAAACCCCCGACCAGGTCATCTCAAAGCACATGCACGTACCACCCAGGCCGCCCAGCCAGCTTAATGTTGCGCTTGATCCACGTTTCGAGCATGTTATCCTGAAAGCGCTTAACAAAAAACCGGCGGACCGGTACGCATCTGTGCGGGATATGATCAACGATCTGGAAAGCGAGGATGTTGTAGCCGGTGAATACCAGACGCTGACCATCAAGCGCGAGGACTTGACCGCGCCTAAGCGGCGGTCAGAAATCCGGCGGTTCGAACGAACTCGCGTTGATCAACCAGCCGATAAACCTGACCTGTCTACGCCTCTTAACCCGGCGGTGCTGATCGTCGGCCTGCTGCTGGTTGTGCTGGTAATTGCGCTGATCGTGTTGGTGCTCTAACAAAAACGCGACTGTCGCCTGCATGTTTAGGCGTACAATCGCATCGTTCCATATAAGACCGGCTGGCTTACTACTTTTGGAAGCGCGGAAACGCCGCGCCGTCCTCAAAGATCAACACGTGCCCATTCCCCAGGCTGGCATCCAGCGAAACGGTCAGGCGCCCGGTATGTGCCACAACAGTCCCCCACAACGGCGATAGCTCGTAATCGGCCACCGGCAGGTAGGCCCGGCCTTGCTCAACAGTCGCCATGCTGGAACTGGCGACTACAATCACGGTATGCTCCGCGTCTTGCCGCGCCACCACAATAAAATGCGGGTTATCGCTGTAGCCCAGGAAGAATGTATCGGGGTCGCGGTTACTGAGCAGTTCGGCGTATTTCTCGCGAAGCCGGAGCGCGTACCGGATCGAGCCAACCAGGTTGTCGGCACGCGTCCAATCAAATGCCCACTCGCTGAACAGCGGCAGCGTTTCGGTGGGGTTTTGCTGGATCATCTCGTTCGTAAAGCCCAGGCCGGTATTGATCGGCTTGGTTTCCATCAACTCAAACCCGCTGTGGATAAACGGGATACCCGGCACAATCACGCTCATCGCCAACGCATAGTGGACAAACTCCAGCGGGGATGGGCGGCTGAACGCGCGCGGCGTATTGTGATTTTCGGCGGTGGCGAAGAACGGCAGCGGTAACCGCTCCTTCGACAGGCGCCCCAGGAACTCGCGCAGCTTGTCGGGGATATGGAAGTCAAACACCATGTAACCCAACACGGCGTTATACCCCTCATCTACACTTTTCTGCTCGATCAGGAAGTTCTCATCCAGAAACGCAAAATCCGGGTTAATGTGCCGGGCCGTATCGACCACGCGCTGCTTGAGCGGCATCGGCAGGGCGTGTCCCATGTCGATCATCACGCCGTCAATGCCGAACTGCTCCTGAAAGTGCGGGATCACACCGATCACAGCCTCCCACAGATCGCATACTGCGTTTTCCGGCTGCGCGAAACGCTCGTCGTACATGCGAAGCGTGTTGTAAGCAATGTAATTGAAGTCAGGGTGATCGTACATCCGCAGGTAGGTTACGTCGGTCCAGGGCGGCTGGTTATCATCCGGCGGCCAGTCGGCAAACGCGCCGGGAATGCGCACCCGTGTTCCACCATCCAGCACGCCGATCCAGCGTCCGTTTTCCATGTGCACCTGGTCGGCGCGCGGCGGCTCGGTGAACATCTCAAGATAGGTGTCCGGCGGCGCAGGCAGATCAGAGAAGTCCCGCCGGTTGACCTTGTCCTTGATCTGCTGCAAATCGTCCCTGGCAAATATCGGGTTGCCGTATGCATTGGGATCGTCGCTGCCCGGTTTGCGGTCCGGCACATCCGCGCGAATCCAATAAAACCATTCGGGATGCTGGCCGATCCAGTCGGCATCTTTGGAGGCAGTGCGCAGCACGAACTCCATAATGACACGCATCCCTAACCGGTGCGCTGCCTCGACAAACCCGGCGAACAGGGTATCCACATCCAGCCCAAGTGCGGGTTCGGCCAGGTTGTGGTCCAGCTCATACGCGTTGCGAATGCCATACGGTGAGCCGAGCGTGCCCTTTTTACCCGCCTGTCCCACCGACGTGATCGGCAGCAGGTGTACGGTGTTGATGCCCAGGCTGCGTATATACGGCAGCAGGGCGATGCTTTTGAGCAGCGTACCGGTATCGCGCCAGCCGTCCGGTGATGGGTCAGTATCCAGGACATTGTCATGCCCGTGATCAAAAGCGGCGGTTACACGCGGAAACAGGTTGTAAATAATCGCGCGGTGCGTCCAATCACCGCCGCCGTCCCCCTGGACCAGCGGCTGCGGGTCGGCGTCGAGGATGGATTGCAGTATCTCGGCGTAAAACTCGTAGGGATTTACGGCCTGCGCATCTGTATCCTGGTGATCGATCCACAATCCGGGGACAAAATAAGGAGTCGAAAGTTCCCGGCGCCGGGCGTGCAGCGCCGCAATGTTCTGTTCAAGTGCGGACATGAAAGCCTATGCTACTCCTGCGGTACAAAGACAAATACGGGTGACGCCGTGCACAAAAAACGGGATGCAATCGTGTTACATCCCGATCCAAACCGCATTATTGATTATAGTCCGAGCCGAATACTTCGACCAACAAAGACCCAATTTTCTCGCGGTTTGGCACCAGGATCGCCTGCCCCTGCCAGGTAACCGGCGTCACATACTGCCAATCCAACACGCCGTTCGAGAAATTCTCCGCCGGAATGTCTTTGATATACCACGCCAGTTCAAGCATCTGGTCCAGGGACAGGCCGGTATCCACCCCGTCGTTCAACTCGGCCCACAGGCTCGGCGCCTGGGTAGCCAGCTTGGGGATCATGTCGAACGCGATCACTTTGTCCCGCACGGCATAAATCACCTGCTGCTGGCGGTGTGCGCGGTCGATGTCGTCGGAACTGTGGCGGCTGCGTGCGTATTTTAGCGCCGTGTCGCCGTCCATGTGATGCCACCCGGCGCTGATCGAAAACGGATCGTAGCCGTAGTTCATGTCCGGGTACAGCGAGTCGTAGATGTCGTAGGGCACTTCGATATCAACACCGTCGATCAGGTCGATGACGCCGATGAACGCGTCAAAGTCCACCACAACATACTCGTTCACCCGGATGCCCAGGTTATACTGCACAGTCTGCATCGCCAGGCGCGGACCGCCGCCCGGACCTTCGTATTCACCCAGGGCATACGCCGCATTGACGCGCTGCAATCCATAGCCCGGCACATCCACGTACAGGTCACGCGGAATACTGAGCAGGCCGACCTGTTTTGTATCGGGGTCAAGGCTGACCAGAATCATTGTGTCTGAACGAAATGATGTGCCAAATTCACCGGGGCGTTTGTCCATGCCCATAACCAGGACGGTGAAGCGCTCTTCGCCATCCCAGGGGTGAATGATCATGCTCTCGCCGTTGCCCAACAGCCCGGCAGCAGCCGCGTCACCCGTGCCTTCGAGAATGCCGCCCGGCCCATAGATCACCGAGGTTGGCTCAATCGGGACGCTGGTGGCTACTGTGCCCTCGCTGCCGCGTGTAGCCTGCACCAGGAAAAACACCGTCATGCTCATCACGACCGTCACGCCCAGCAGCGCCGCCGCGATGATCACCCACGCCCAATCATCCGGTGCGCCGCGCTCGCGTCGAATCTTGCGCCGCCGGACACGATCACGCGCCCGCCGACGCTGCCCGCTGCTGTCTGTGCGCAGCACAGGAGAACCGGCTGCCTGCGGCTGAGACGAAAAAAACGGCTGCTGGCCGGGGAAGCTGTACCAGTGCTCCGATCCCGATGCAGTGTCCGGCGGTTTTATGCTGCTGTGGGGTTGGGTATGGACCTCACCCGGCTGAACCGGTTCGTTATGCGGCTGTGTTGGGACCGTGTTTTCCGTCATGCGGATAATTGCTCCACGCAGGTGTACCTGAATCGTATTGTAACGTTAAACGGACAAAGCCTCAATGTGTTAAAATCCTATCGTTCTCCACCGCATGACCGACTGCGCGGATCAACACATGTAGGAATACAACGACCGTATGAGTAAAACAACCTGGCGTTTGCTGATCACTGATACCGACACCGGCGCGCAAAACATGGCGGTTGACCAGGCGATCATGGAAGCGGTCGCACAGGGCCATGTACCGCCTACTCTGCGGCTGTATGCCTGGGTGCCGCCGTGCCTGTCGTTGGGCTACATGCAGCCCATGTCTGACGTGGATCATGAGCGCCTGGCAGCGCGTGGTTGGGAGTTGGTGCGGCGGATGACCGGCGGGCGCGCGATCCTGCACACGGACGAACTGACCTACAGCGTGGCGGTCCAGGCCGACACCCCGATCGTAGCCGGTGACATTGTGGCGAGCTACCGCAGGCTGAGCCAGGCACTGCTGACTGCCCTGCTTCGCCTGGGCGCGAACGTGGACGCCGATAAGCGCACCCAATCGCAGCGCAGCACCAAAGGGCCGGTGTGTTTCGAGGTGCCCAGCCACTACGAAATCACAGCATCCGGTAAAAAACTGGTCGGCAGCGCCCAGGTGCGCAAGTTCGGCGCGGTTCTACAGCACGGCTCGCTGCCGCTGACCGGCGACATCACGCGCATTGTTGATGCGTTGGTGTTCCCTGATGAAGATAAGCGCGAAGCCGTCCGCGAACGCGTGCGCCGCCGGGCCGCCACGCTTGAAGGCGTGACCGGGCAGGCTGTTGCATGGGACGAAGCCGCTGCCGCACTGGCGGACAGCTTCAAAGACACGTTCGATCTCACGTTCACCAACGGCGACCTGACGCCGGACGAACAAACGCGCGCCGAAGACCTGCGCGCGTCCGTATACACCACCGACGATTGGAATGCTCGCTTTTAGGACGGGTTTCAGTACAGGCAGGTTTCGCTGGGCGGCAGTTCCTCATCGCTGCGCTGAAATGTGACCTGCTCAAACCCCAGCTTGTTTAACAAACCGGCAATGGCCGCTTCGGCGTTGTCATACGCCAGCGCGGGCAGTTCCAACTCGTAGGTGGTTTCGAGCAGTTCCTCCATTGAGCGCTTGTAGGCGGTTTCTTGCAGCCCTTCAAAAATACCGTCGCAGTCCTGCAAGCCAAACGGTATTTCGGTGCAGCTACTCTCGACAATATCCGGGCTGCCCAGCGTACAGCCGGTGATCTGCACCGGGGGCAGCATGATGGTGAGGCTGTTATCCGGGTTCACGATGACGTCCGTTTCGGCGATCTGCGCCAGGTCAATGCCCAGCGTCACGCGTCCGATATAGCTCATGCGCAGTTCGGCGTCCGGAGCAGGCCCGGTATCAATCACCGTCTTGGTGATCTCAATATCGCTGCTGACCGTCTGCAACAGCGCCAGGTCTTGAATGCCCAGCACAATCGTGCGGCTGTCGGCAACCTGGGGCGTGGCATCGTCTTCGAAGCCGAATATATTCAGGAAGGGATCCAGCGGGTCGCCGATAAAATCGGCCACGCCCAGCACCATCACCGCGATTGCAAAGGCGATCACCAGCGTCAGCACCAGCAGCGACAGTCCGCCAAACAACGCGCAGGTGCCCATACAGCCGCGCCGGGGTGCTGGCGCGGGCGGTGGGCGGCGGCGTTTGCGCGGAACCGCGCGTTCCTGTGGATGCAATACGCGCGGATCATCAACAGCGACCGGTGCACGGCGGCGCGGGCGAGCTTCTATGATCTCGCCCTCCACTTCTTCGATGGCGTTGGGCCTATAGTCCCCGTTTGAATCGTTGCCGCGTGACAATGGCGTCCTCCATCTCTCCGGTTAAACCGCCCCTGGCTATCACCTGACTATGTCCCACTCTGATATTTGCTACGTGTACCTGCCGCCCCGGTTGCGGGACCGATCCCTCTATAAGACCCGGAACTGGTACAGCGCCCCGTCGTCAAAGTCGCGCTTGCGATAGTAGCCCCGCGTGCCTACCGCCGAAATAACAGCCAGCCGCCGGTAGCCGCGTTCGCGTGCGATGTCGGCGGCGCATTCGATCAACCGGCTGCCCAGGCCGCTGTGCTGCGCCCTGCCCGGTGATTCTTCGCCCAACGAAAGCGACTGGCCGTAGACATGCACTTCGCGGATCATGGCTGCGCCCTCCAGGCTGTCGAGTATTGGCGGCGCATCCGGCAGCGACAGGCGCAGGAATCCCGCGATCCGGCGATCCGCTGTGATGTACTGCAAAAAGACCTCGTCCCCAATGCTCGATGTATACCACAACTCGTCCAGGCGCAGCGCCTCAAGTGCCACCGCCTGCCCGCGAATCTCCCTGGCGCGGATGTCCGGACTGCGTTCGCCCTGCCGCCGCAGTTCGCGGTCCACCACCTGCCGGAAGTTGGTTGTCAGGTCGCCCGCCACAATATCGGTGGACGGAATATCACGCACGACGCGCGTCAGGCGGCAGTATTCGGGCGTATCCAAAAAACACGCCGTCAGCACGTGCAGCAGTTCAGCATGGGTATACGGCTGCCACCTGCCGTCCTGGTAATACTGCATCAGTTCCGCGCTTTCGATCAATGAACAGGGATAGATTTTTAGTTCGTCGGGCCGGAAGTCGGGATCGGCAAACAGCGCCCGGTAATCCTCGATGTCTGCTTCGGGCGATGAGCCGTACAGGTTCGGCATCCAGTGCGCGTGAATCTTGAAGCCTGCCTGCCGCAGCAGCTTGAGCGCCCGCCGCGACGTTTCGACCGTGTGCCCGCGTTTATTCTTACGCAATACCTCATCGTCCAGGCTTTGCAGGCCGATCTGCACCTTGGTCGCGCCCAACCGCCGGAACCGGATCACCTCGTCCACTGTGATCTCGTCCGGGCGCGTCTCGATCACCAGCCCCACGCAGCGGCAGACCGCCGTTTCATTCTGGCGGTGAGCGGCAAGCAGTTCGTCCCATGTCGCGAACTCGTCCGCCGGGCCGCGCTCGCGCTCGCCCCGGTCGATAGCCCTGGCAAGTTCCAGCGAGCGGCGCATTTCATCACGGTAAATATCCTGCACAATCTGGTTATACGTCCGGTCCAGCCGCGTCCCGTCCACCTCGATTGAGGGCAGTTCTTGCGCCGGGTGGAACTGGGATGCTTCCCGCAGCGCGTCAAGCACTTCGGCGGAGCGGTCGATCCCCTGGCCGAAGTCATGCAGGGCATCAAAGATACGCCTGACAAACCAGATTTGATAGCTTTCGGGATACGATGACCACGTCCCGCCCAGGATGATCACTTCGATCTTGTCGGTCGGGTGCCCGGCTTCATACAGCGTGCGCAGACGCGACAGCGTTTGCAGGTAGGGATCAAAATGATTCTGCCCGGCCCGCTGTGCGCCCGGCTCGCTCACCAGGTAGCTTTTGGGCATCCGTACATCATTCGGGCAAAATATACACGTACCGGGGCATGGGAACGGCTTGGTCAGCACCGTGACTGGCGTCACGCCCGACTGGGTGCGGACCGGCTTCATGCGCAACCGCTCAACTACTGCCGCGTCATAGGGCGGCAGGCCGTTTGTTCCGGCGAACGCGCGGTACGCCTGGATCAGGTGATTTTTGCTGAACAGCCCGCGCCCGTCTTTTGGATGCATCTTCAAAAGACTGACAAGCTGCTTATGCGACAGGTCGGGCTGATCAACGACCGCCTGCAAAATCGCCAGCAGCGGCTCGCGGTAGTGTTCCAGGTCCAGCGCCGGTTTAAAACGCGTCATCACGTCTCACTACCATATCGACTCATATCCTACAGAGTGTAACATGAACGACGCCACCGTAAAACGCCTGAATGCCATCAACCGGGAATTCTACCGGATCACCGCCGACAGCTTCGACCAGACCCGCCAGAATCCCTGGCCCGGCTGGCACCGGCTGCTGCCCTACCTGGAGCCGCCGCTGTCCGTGCTGGACGTGGGCTGCGGCAACGGGCGGTTTGGCCTGTTCCTGGCCTCACACCTGGGCGCGGAAAACCTGGTCTATCACGGCTTCGACAATAACCCGGCACTGCTGGACCGCGCGCGCGCGGCGCTGTCTGACATCAACACCCAGCTTGAAGCCCGCGATATGGTCGAGAACCCACCGGAGACAGGCGCGTATGATCTGGTTGCGCTGTTTGGGATGCTGCACCACATACCGGGGCGGCAGCAGCGGCGGGATTTTATGCGGGTGCTGGCGGAGCGCGTTGCGCCGGGGGGATTGCTCGCCTTCGCCGCGTGGCGCTTTTACGATTTTCCACGCTTCCGCGACCGGATCACCCCCTGGCCGGAAAACATCCAGGTCGAGCCGGGCGATTATTTGCTGGACTGGCGGCAGGGCGCGCACGCTCAACGCTACTGCCACCACGTAGACGACGCCGAACACGCCGATCTGGTGACCGCCACCGGGCTAACCGAGATCGCCACCTTTCGCGCGGATGGGCGCACCAACGATGCCAACCACTACAGCCTGCTGAGACGAGAACCCGCATGAGCACCTACGACGACACACGCGATTACGCCCCTCTGCACGATGCCCTGATCGTCTGGTTTGAGCAGCACAAAGCCGATCTGCCCTGGCGGCGCACCAAAGACCCGTATGCAATCTGGCTGTCGGAGATTATGCTGCAACAAACACAGGTGACAACCGTGATCGGCTACTACCAGCGCTTCATCACGCGCTTTCCCACCGTCGAAGCGCTGGCCACTGCCCCGCTGGATGACGTGCTCAAGCTGTGGGAAGGGTTGGGATATTACAGCCGGGCGCAGAATCTACACCGCGCCGCACAGATGGTGGTCGAAAGACACGGCGGCGCGTTTCCCGCCAATCAAAAAGAGCTGCTGAATCTGCCGGGCGTAGGGCGCTATACTGCGGGCGCAGTGGCGAGCCTGGCTTTTGGGCTGGACGAGCCGGTCCTGGACGGCAACGTGATCCGCGTCCTGACGCGCCTGTTTGACATTGACGATGTCGTCGGACAGACGGCGACAAAAAACATGTTGTGGAATCTGGTCGCCCGCCTGCTGCCAGCCGGGCGTGCCGGGGTCTGGAACGAAGGCTTGATGGAGTTGGGCCGCCGCATCTGTACCCCCACCTCCCCGGACTGTGACGCCTGCCCGCTGGCGGATCATTGTGCTGCACGGCAGTTGGGCAACCAGCACGAGCGCCCGGTTAAGCTGCCCCGGTCCAAAACGCCTCACTACGACGTCACTGCCGCCGTGATCCGGCACGCCGATGGCAGGCTGTTGATCGCCCAGCGCCCGCACGACGGCATGTTAGGCGGTTTGTGGGAGTTTCCCGGCGGTAAACGCCAACCCGGCGAATCGCTGCCGGATTGTTTGCGGCGCGAAATCCGCGAAGAACTGGACATCGAGATCGCGGTCGGCGAGCAGATCGGGACCGTGCGGCACGCCTACTCACACTTCCGCATCACGTTGTACGCCTATGCCTGCGAGTACCTGGCCGGTGAACCGCAGGCTACCGAGTGCGCGGATTGGGCCTGGGTTGAACCGGGTGATCTGGACAACTATGCGTTCCCGGTCACCGATCAGAAGATCATCGGCATGTTACGCGACGGCGGCGGCCAGCTTGGTATGGATTTTGGCGATTGAGGTTTGGCTGCTGCCGCTGCATTGGGTAGATTCTCTGGTACATCCATCCACCGACACAGAAACAAGGGCACGCTATGCAAAACGATTTCTTGAGCCGCCGCGACGAAGAAAAACGCATGAAAGAGGAAGGCCGCATCCCGCCCGGCCAGGCATTGACCCAAAAATTCCCGGTGCTGCACTACGGCCCGGTTCCCAGGTTTGATGAGGCCAACTGGAAGCTGCGCGTCTTTGGTGAAGTCGAACAGGAAAAAAGCTGGACATGGGCCGAGTTCCAGCAGCTACCGACCATTCGGATCACAACCGACATTCACTGTGTGACCGGTTGGAGCAAGTTTGATACTACGTGGGAAGGCCCGCTCTTCCGCGATTTTTTCAAGCTGTTTGACGTCAAGCCGTCGGCCCAATACGTCATCGCACACGCCGAACACGGCTTCACCGCCAATCTGCCGCTGGATGTTTTGCTCGAAGATGATGTGCTGCTGGCCTGGAAATACAACGGTGAATATCTGGACCCGGAGCACGGCTTCCCGGTGCGGCTGGTTGTGCCGCAGCGTTATTTCTGGAAAAGTGCCAAGTGGCTGCGCGGGCTGGAATTTAGCTCAGAGGACAAACCCGGCTTCTGGGAACAGGCCGGGTACCATAACGAGGGCGATCCCTGGCAGGAACAGCGCTACGGACGGCGCTAGCTGATCCGGGTATCGCCAGCCAGGGCGTAGGAACGGGCGATTCGGCAAAATGTGAATCGCCCATGAGTTTTATACGACGATTGTCTCGATCCCGGTCGCCTCTTTGATGGCCGGGCTGAGTTCGTTTTCCAGGTAGTCCAGTGTAGTCAGGCTGTCGTCGGCAGGACGGCCCAGCACGATCAGCGATGCGCCGTGTTCTTCGGCTGCCGCGATCAACGCGGCTTTGAAGTCGCCCTGACGCACGGTGAAATCGGCGTCCACACCGGCTTTCTCAGCGCGCTCTTTCGCCATCAGCAGCAAAAACTCGCCCAGGTGCTGCATCTCATCTTCCATTGCCGGGACACGAGGCGCCGAATATATATCCAGGAAGCGTACATCGCTCACAAAAATAAATATGATCCTGGCGCCGCGCTCCTTGGCGATCTCAATCGCCTGCTCCTGGGTTTGAATACTGGCTTCGCCCCCGCGCGTCGCGCATAATAGTACGTCCATGGTCCGGTTATCCTCCCAAGACCTCAAAGCGGATCAACAGCCACAGGCTGCCAACCAGCAGGGTGAGTAAAGTTACGGGCACACTAATTCTCGCAAATTTACCAAACGACAGCGGGTAACCGGCCCGTTCGGCTACACCTGCCGTCATTAAGTTGGTTTCGCCGCCGATCAAAAAGCCGTTCCCGCCCATCGCGGCCCCCATCGACAGGCCGTAGTACAGGATTTTATTACTCGCAGCGCTCGGAACGTTGCCCGACAGGTACTCGACAACCGGCAGCATAGAGGCCGCCAACGGGATATTGGCAATTGAAAACGACAGCAGCCCAACCCCAAACACAATCACGAATACGCCTGCATACAAACTGCTGCCCACCACATCGCCCATCAAGCCCGCGAAGACGCCGATCAACCCAACTTCCTGGATCGCACCAACCATCATGAACAAGGCCATGAAGAATACCAGCGTCGTCCAGTCTACCAGGCTGAGCATCTTTTGCACGTCGGTTTCAACCCATACCAGCATAACCGTTGCGGCCAGCAGTGCCGTCACAGCCGGGACCATATGCAGCCCTTCGCCAATAGCAAACACGATAATCGTGACCGCGAAGACCAGCAGCGACTTGCGCAAAACCACCATGTTTTTGATCTTGGCATTTTCTTCTAATTTAGCATACAGTGTGGGCGAAATCCCCTTTTCACCCTGGTTGAACACATCCCGGTAGTGCCAGATGACGTATGCCGTCATCACCACCAGCGCCAGGATCACCCCCACCGTCTGGTTGATCAGGAAATCGTTGAACGAGATGCCCGCATACGCGCCGATCAGGATGTTCGTCGGCGTGCCGATCAACGTGCTGATCCCGCCAATGTTGGACGCCAGGATTTCGGGGATGAGCAGCGACGACGGCGGCAGGTTTAGCGCGATGGCGATCTCTAGTGAAATGGGCACCATCAGCAGCATAGTAGTCACGTTGTCGAGCAGCGCAGACGCCAGCGTCGTGATGATCACCAGCACGATCACCAGCACAACCGGTTCTCCCCGGCTCCAGCGGTAGGCCATAAACGCCAGCCATTGAAACACGCCCGTGCTTTCGATCACGCTGACCACGATCATCATGCCCATCACCAGGAAAATCACTTCCCAGTTGATGTAAGTCAGCGCGCGCTCGAAGTTGAAAACGTATAAATCCGGGGAAAGTTCGGAGCCAAAGAACGTCGTCGCAAACACAATCGATATGCCAAACAGCGCCGCCGTAGCGTTGGGCATCTTTTCGAACGCGATCAGCGCCAGCACGGCCAGGAATGTCAGGGTTGCCACCCAGAACCCGGCAGTGAACTTGTTTTTCAGGTCGATCTCGCCCAGGTTGACAGATTCCCCACGCCCCAGCGCGGCGAGTTGTTCGGGGATGAGTTCAACCGAGCGGGTATGATAGTGGGGGTGAGTGTATTCCACCCGAACCGACCGGCCCGGCAGGTGCGGCAGCTCGATGTCCCAACCTCCATCTTCATAGCTCTTGGCAGCGGCAATCACGTCTTCTTTGCCATCGAAGAAAACTTCGATCTCGGTTTCCGCGATAGCCTGTCCCTGCTCATTCAACAAGTAACCAAGCAGCGCAGGGCGGGTCCCCTCACCATCACCATTCTGTCCCTGTGCCGCGTTTGGTCCAGGCAGCCATAGCCAGAGCGCTACTAACAACAACACACCGGCGGTTCCATATCGCCAGATAACCGTCTTCATACCCCACTCCGTTTTTCATTGCAGCAATAGCGATCATACACAAGAAATCAGGGAACAGCGAATGCCCTACGGGCGAACGTGGTTGTCTCCCACGATGATCCACTTGTAGGTGGTCAGTTCTTGCAGGCCCATCGGCCCGCGTGCGTGCAGCTTTTGGGTGCTGACGGCGATTTCCGCCCCCAACCCCAACTGGCCGCCGTCGGTAAAACGCGTGGATGCATTGACATACACCGCCGCCGAGTCGATTTCGTCCACAAACCGCTGCATGGCGTCTGTGTCCGTGGTCAGGATACCGTCCGAGTGCGACGTGCCGTGTTCGTGGATGTGTGCCAGCGCCACGTCCAGTCCCGGCACTACGTGGATGCCCAGGATCAGGTCCAGCCACTCGATATCCCAGTCGCCAGCGGCAGCAGGCTGCACATTCTCCATATCGCCCAGGATGCGCCCGGCATGTTCATCAACCCGGAACTGCACCCCGTCCTGCGACAGCCGCTCAACCACGCGCGGGACAAACGATTCGGCAATCGATGCCTGCACCAGCAGCGTATCCAGCGCGTTACAAACCGATGGCCGCTGCACTTTGGCGTTTTGAATCACGTTCACGGCAGCCTCAAGGTTCGCCGTCTCGTCTACGTACAGGTGACAGATGCCGATCCCGCCCGTGATCACGGGGATCGTGCTGTGCTCACGGCAAAACGTGTGCAGCCTGCTGCCGCCACGTGGGATGATCATATCAACATAGTTGTCCAGCCGCAGCAGCTCGCCCACATAGCGCCGGTCCGTGTCCCGGATCAACTGTACCGCATCCGATCGCAACTCTGCTGATTCCAGCGCCGCGCGAATCGTATCGACCAGCGCGATATTGCTGCGCAGCGTTTCCGATCCGCCGCGTAGAATCACGGCGTTGCCGGTCTTCAGCGCCAGCGTGGCCACATCCACCGTCACGTTTGGGCGCGATTCGTAGATCACGCCCAGCACGCCAATCGGTACGCGCCGCTTGCGCGCGCTTAACCCATTCGGCAGCGTGCGCACGTCGAACTCTTCGCCGACCGGGTCAGGCAGTTCGGCCACGCGCCGCACGTCCGCCGTCACGCCCGGCAGCCGCTTCGCCAGATTCAGCCGGTCCAACAGCGCCGCCGTCAGTCCAGCCGCCCGGCCATCGTCCATATCTACCGCGTTGGCTTCCAGGATCGGCCCGCTGTTGGCGTCAATCGCATCTGCAATAACGCGCAGCGCCTTGTTTTTTCCCCCGGTATTCACCTGCCGCAGCGCCAGCGCCGCCGCTTTTGCCCGCTGCCCCAGTGCCTGCATGTCCACGCTCATCTGAACTGCCTCCCATCGCTCTACACCAGGACCAGGTTGTCACGGTGAATCGCCTCGTCCCCGTAGGTGTACCCAAGAATATCCGCTATTTCGTGGGAATGATGCCCGCGCAGCCGCTTCAACTCGTCGCTGCTGTAGTTCACCAACCCCTGCGCCAGCGGGCGGTTATGTTCATCAACCACCAGCACCACCGCGCCGCGTTCGAACGGCTCCTTAGTCGTCTGAATGCCGACCGGCAGCAGACTCGCGCCCGACTGCCGCAGCACGCGCGCCGCCCCCGCGTCGATTTGCAGCGTCCCCTGGGGCCGTTCTGCGAGCAGCCAGCGTTTACGGCTTTCAAAATGCCCCACCGACGGCACAAAGGTTGTGCCCAGGCTCTCGCCCGCCATCAGCCGGACCAGCACGTCCGGTGTGCGCCCGTTGGCAATAATCGTGCGCGTCCCGCTGCGCGTCGCAAGCTGCGCCGCCTGAATTTTGGTCACCATGCCGCCTACTCCCAGGTCGGAAGGCCCGCCGCCTGCCAGTTCAATAATGCGCTCGTCAATCGTATCAACCTGTTCAATCAGCCGCGCGTTTGTTTCCGAACGCGGATCGTGATCGTACAGGCCATCCTGGTCGGTCAGCAGGATCAGCGTCATGGCATTGAGCAGCACGGCGATCTGCGCCGAGAGATTGTCGTTATCGCCTACTTTAATTTCCTCAACAGCCACCGTATCGTTTTCATTCACCACCGGGACAATACCGTAGTCCAGCAGCGTGTTTAATGTATCGCGCGCATTCAGGTAGCGAGTCCGGTGCGACAGGTCATCATGTGTCAACAGCACCTGCCCGATGTGCACATCATACAGTCCAAACAGCAAACTGTACACCTGCATCAGGTACCCTTGCCCGACTGCGCTCAGCATTTGCTTGGCAGGTAGATAGTTCGGCAGTCTGGCGTGGTCAAGCAGTTCTCGCCCGGCAGCCATCGCACCCGACGATACAATCACGACACGGTACCCATCCTGCCGGAGCGAAATCACCTGCCGGATAATATCAAGCATGTGCGGGCGCGAAAGCCGACGCGTCCCACCGGTCAGCGTGCTGGTACCCAGCTTGACCACAACCGTTTGCTGTGAATAGTCAGCGCCCATTCAGCGTTCCGTTGTCTGCAACAAAGCCCATTCATACCGTCTAGAGTGCCACAGCTTAGCCCATACGCCAAGCAGCCGGTTTGTGCTTTCTGCACGTTCCAGGCACGATCACCGCTGGCTGCCGCCGTTAAAATGGTGTCCCCCGGTATACCATGCTAGGATCACTATAGCCGTGCCCTGGTAATAGGACGTTACAGCCACCGGGAGCGAAGCCTTCAGCCGTGTTGCTGCACCTAAGGTATGAGCAGCATTTCCAGCGCACAAAACCAGTCGAATTTATGTCACGAAATAATCACAGGCCGGAGAGAACCCTATGCCAGCGTCACCTGAAACAACAAACTCCCCGCTGCGAGTTGCCATCATCGGATCGGGACCGTCGGCGTTTTTTGCTGCCGAACACCTGCTGGAACGATCCGACCGCCCCATAGAAATTGATATGTTTGAACGCCTGCCAACGCCGTTTGGACTGGTCCGGGGAGGTGTCGCGCCCGATCATCAAAAGATAAAGTCGGTGACCAAAGCGTATGACAAAACGGCATCGCATCCGGGCTTCCGATTTTTGGGTAATGTTGAATTTGGCCGGGACATCCATCACGCGGACCTGATCGCGTATTACCACCTGATTTTTTATGCCACCGGCGCGCAGACGGACCGCAAAATGGGCATCCCCGGTGAAGACCTGCCAAGCAGCCATGCCGCCACCGAGTTTGTCGGCTGGTATAACGCCCACCCCGATTACCGCGAACTGACGTTTGATCTATCACAGGCGCGCGCCGCCGTCATCGGCAACGGCAACGTGGCGATGGACGTGATGCGCATTCTTGCCTGCACGCCCGAAGAACTGCATGGCACCGACATCGCCGATTATGCGCTCGATGCGCTGAGCCGCAGCAATATCAAAGAAATATATATATTCGGGCGGCGTGGCCCGGCGCAGGCTGCCTTTACCAACCCGGAACTGATAGAACTCGCCGAACTGGCAGGCGCCGATGTAATCGTGGCCCCGCAAGAGCTTGAACTCGACCCGCTCAGCCGCGCTTACATCCAGTCCGGCGAGGATCGAGCCGCGCAACGGAATATCGAAATTCTGACAGACTACTCCCGGCAGCCGCCCAGCGGCAAGCCCAGGCGCATCATCATGCGCTTTCTCCGGTCGCCGGTTGAGATCATCGGCAGCGAGCGCGTAGAAGCGATCAAGGTAGTGGCAAACGAACTGTACAAACGCGAAGATGGTTCACTGCGTCCCCGTCCAACCGGCCAGACCGAGGTGATCCCGGTTGGGCTGGTCTTCCGCTCAATCGGCTATCGCGGCGTCCCACTGCCGGGCGTGCCGTTTGATCAATCCAGCGGCACGATTCCCAACGATCAGGGGCGCATCCTCGATGCAAACGGGCAGCATGTGGTGGGAGAATACGCCGTCGGCTGGATCAAGCGTGGTCCCACCGGCATCATTGGTACCAACAAGCCAGACTCGCAGCAGACGGTCGACCTGGCGCTGACGGACGCCGCCCAGGGCATTCACATAAAACCAACCGAACCGGCGCGTGAAGCAATCGACAGCCTGCTTCACAAACGCGGCGTGCGGGTTGTTTCCTATGCTGACTGGCATATCCTGGATCGATTGGAACAGGAACGGGGGCAGGCGGTGGGACGTCCGCGCATCAAGTTCAGCCGCGTGGATGATATGCTGCGCGCGCTGGAGGAATACAAACAGCGCACGCATTAATTCCCAGATGTAGCTATCTGCGCCAAACTCAGGCCCTTAGTGAGCCGCGAAACCCTCTGGAGCTATAGTAAGAAGGCGCACTGTTGTGATACACAAAAACAGTGTCGTAGCGACGATCAGCAAAGACGGCACCGCCGAGTTTTCTAATATCAGCAGGCGTTTTCAACCAGCTCGACGTCTTCGTATCAAATTCTCCAAGTTTCTGCAATTCTCGATTTTGTTTTTCCGTTAAAAGCTCAATGCCCATCGCAACTGCCATATCAACAGCATTGTTTTCCGGTTTATGTTCTTTCCTTGCCTCCAGCCCTTCACGGTCGTAACAAACATTTCTGCGGCCTTTAGGACTTTCCGCTGAACAATCATAAAAAATGAATTCGCCCGTCGCTTCATCATGACCAACAACATCCGGTTCACCGCCAGTCCGTTCCATTTCATAAAGCGACCATAGTTTTTCAAGATTAGCGTCCAGCTTTGCCTGTACTTCAGCCCATTCAAGACCTTGATGACGGTTCATGTTTTTCTCAAAACGGGCTTTTAACGCCTTCAGGAGTTCTACACGTTGTTCTGCTGACAACTCCATAGGGGGGGCCTTTTTGCTCATCAATAGAGGATTATGCCGGATGGTTACGGAGCAGACAAGTCAGCCAAAACGAACCAAAACCGTGCTGATTTTCCGAACGGATGAGCAATTCAGCCAACACAGGGTGGCCTGGTGGTGACAAAAGGCCTATTTGATTTTTATGCTCCAGACATCCAGTAGGGTTAGTTTAAACCATTCACCCTTGACTCTTTTTACGGCGTATTGTTGGTGTAACTCCGCCTCGACTCTCTCAGGCTGGTTGGTTTCTATGACGTGTACAATTTCAATCTTACTCGGATTCCCTGTTTTGAGACTCCTCACCCGTTCCTCAACAGACCCGCGTGTCATGCCAATTTTGTAGTACGATTGACTCTTCAAAAGATAGACTTTTCCCCGCCCAGAGTGCTGGTCAATTTCTTGATTTGCCTTGCCTTGCTCGTCTATATAATTACACGCAGCAAGTACCAGCCAGCCCACAACCATGACAAACAAGCCTTCTCCCCAATCTTTAGCAACAAAGAAGCCGTAACCACCCAAAACCAACAAAAATAATCCAAAGCAGCCACAACTTGCTAGGCAGGAATGCGTCTCGTTTTCTTTTTTTCCAGCCATATAGTTGTAATTCTCCGATCTAGCCCCACGCCGTCACGTCACGATCACGGGCACGGGCACGACCAGAATCACCAGCTCCGCCACATCAATCGCTAAAGTGCGCCGCCACAAAAACCAGCACAACCATGCCCATACGTTTTGGGGCTTGTGTACGCGTTTGTATACCAAGTTGACTGCTCATACGCTTTGCGTTTTCCTCAATTGGTTAATGGGAAAACCCAATTTGCTGCAAATCAAGGGCCTGGTTTTCCCTGGTTAGAGAAACTAGCATAAGGCCCCAATAAGAACGACACATATGTTCTGCAAAAAGAGCTAACAAGAGGATACTCTTTCAGCCAAGGTGCTGCCACGACCTCACAAAAAACGCCGTAAGAGGCTCTAAATACGAGCCTGCTCTACGGTCGCTGTCGTCGTGTCCGCCTATGAACAGCCTGCCATGCAGCCTACTCGCATGCGCCCGGTTTGACTCCCAGGTCGAACATATCGGAGATAACCGGGATGTCATCCCACATACACTGCGAGTCGATGATAATCACGGCGATCACTGAGGCAACCACGCACATAACCAAAAAACACCCGCAACCCAGCACAACCCAGCGCCCCACACCACCACCTTCATAGGGTTCGTCCTGGTAGTCGTACTCGTAGGCCGGGGGCTGCTGCTGGGACATACCGTATGGCTGCTGCTGGGCAGGTACGCCCGGTGCCGGGTAGCCACCAGCTTGTTGTAGCGGCTGCTGGTTGTAGCTGGGAACCTGGGCCGCAGGGGGCGAAACATACTCACTGCTGGGCCGGGGTGGTGAGCCAACAACCGTGGCTACCTGCCGTCCCTCTACTGCGCCACCAACGGCCTCATACGCCAGCGTAACCGTTTCCCCCATGCCCAGCGTGTCGCCGTGCGACAGGGGGCGAGCACCGGTCAACCGCTGCCCGTTAACGAACGTACCATTAGTCGATTGCAGGTCCTCAACCGTAAAACCGCCGCCGCCTCGAGTCAGCCGACAGTGGTGGCGACTTGCCTCCGGGTCGTTGATGACAATATCATTCGTGATGTCGCGACCGAGGTTGATAACGTCTTTGTTCAACTCGTATATCTGGTTAGGCTGCGGACCGCGGCGAACGATCAGCCGAAAGCTGCTGCCTTGCATAGACACTGCCTCCTCACACGCAGGAAGTGGCGGACATAAATCAACGCGACGGTTCGGAGTATACGGTTAATAAGGATGGATGTCAACACAAGCATTTAACGTCCATCGATTCAAAACGCCACAGCACGCGTGGCGTCAGGCATACACTCAATTTTAACCCAACTGGCAAATTTGCGCAGACCGGGCATTTATGTGAAATCGCGCAGTTGGCGCGAGCGCCGGGGATGCCGCAGCCGCCGCAGCGCCTTACCTTCGATCTGGCGGATACGTTCGCGCGTCAGGCCAAATTTCTGCCCCACTTCTTCCAGTGTATAACTGCGCCCATTTTGCAGCCCAAACCGCAGCCGTAAAATACGCGCCTCGCGCGCCGTGAGCGTCCCAAGCACTTCTTCGACTTTTTCGCGCAGCAGGTTTTGATAGGCGCTCTGCGTCGGCGTTGGGGTAGTGAGGTCCTCGATAAAGCTACCCAACTCGCTGTCTTCTTCCTCACCGACCGGGCGCTCCAGGCTCATCGGGCGCCAGCTTACCTTCAGCATCCACTGCACTTTGCGCGGCTCCAGGTCCATCCGGGCGGCGATCTCCTCAGGTGTCGGCTTGCGCCCGTTCTCCTGCTCCAACTGGTGCGCCGTCTTGTACAAACGCCGGATGCGATCGGACATGTGAACCGGCACGCGAATGGTGCGTCCCTGGTCCGCGATTGCCCGCGTGATCGTCTGTCGAATCCACCATGTAGCGTAGGTGCTGAACCGGTAGCCGCGTGTATAGTCGAACTTCTCAACGGCCTTCATCAAGCCCAGGTTGCCTTCCTGGATCAGGTCCAGAAAATGCACGCCCCGGCCCATGTATTTTTTGGCAATGCTCACCACCAGCCGCGTGTTGGCTTTGATCAGGTGATCCCGCGCGGCTTTGCCATCTTCCATCAAGGCTTCCAGCTCAGCGATCTGTTCAGGGTCACCGCAACCGTTCAGGCGTGCAAGCTCGGCACGCGCAGCATTACCCGCTTCAAGACGCTTGGCCAGATCAACTTCTTCCTCAGTTGTCAGCAGAGGAACGCGGGCCATCTCCTTGAGATACAATCCAACCGTATCATCGGACGACACGCTGCTTAAATCATAGCTGTCGTCCTCGTCGTCCTCGTCATCCAGGTCGTCATCCTGCAACTTGTCTGGATCGATGTCGTCGGGTTTTTCTCCAAACACTTCAACCCCGGCAGCGTTCAGCCACAGGAAAATATCTTCAAGCTGCTCCATCGCCTCGTCGGTATCCGGCAGCACCTCAAGAATATCATCGGTTGTCAGAAATCCCTGATTATCCGCCTTTTCTAGCAGGGCAGCCATCAGGTCCAAGCTTAGCATATGCCCATCTGTATCGCTGTAGTCTTTCAAAGCGGAAGCCCCCTTCACAGATACAGCTCTTCACATGCCCCTATAGAGCATAGAATCAGATGTTATTCGTTATCGTCTTCGATGAGTTGAGCTAACACTGCAAATCGAGGATCAATCTCGTCCTGCATGCAGTTACATGTACCTTCATTTAAGTTCTGCCCGCACTCCGGGCACAACCCTGCACAATCTGGTTGACAAGTTAATCCCATTGGCACGGCTAAAAAGACTTCCTCGCGCAGCAATGGGGCCAGGTCCAACATGCCCGTTTCCTCTACCTGGTATACCGCGTCCGAAGAGGACTCCAAAGATGATAGGGATGTATCGTGATCTTCAAACAGTTCTTCAATTTCAACCGTAACCGGGGCATAAAAAAGCGATAGGCAGCGAGAACACTCGGTGAATACACTGGTTTCCAGTATGCCCTGCACCAGGATACCGCGTGAGTTACGGCTGAACCGCAGTTCACCTTGCAGGTAATCTAAATCCAGGTCATCCGCCAAGCGGACGCGGGGGAGGTCTAGCACCGTGGCGCGCTGATAACCGGCGCTTTGGGCCAATAAGAAACCGACGTTAAACTTCAAGATACGAGAATTCAGAAAGCCCGATTGCTGAGACGCAGTCACAACGATAGACCTTTACGCTGGCAGGTAGTAAAAAAGTAAGCCGCTAGCTTGATTAAAGCTTTTTTACGCGGCCACTCTCGCAATTTCTTTCACTGTCAGTGACATAATTATAACGATTCCTGTATTTTGTGTCAAGGCATAGACACGTTTATTAATAGTCAATGACTTCATCTTGCTACAAGGTGCTTGAATTCACTTTTCCTATTGTTATTGATGCGTTTATCCAGTTCCAGCGCTATCTTATCAGCCAGACGCTGCCCGAACGCTGGTTTACGCCCATCAGTGAATCCGGTATAATTCTCCCGGTTTGGACCGGATGGGGCCGAGCCACTTTTCACAGTACAAAAGTACGGGCAGTACGTTAGTACGGGGGCCGCACATACAACACACAACGGACGGGTTTTATGCGCATCCTTGTTACCGGTGCCGGGGGGCGCCTGGGCAGCCAGCTTATTCAACAGTTAACAGCCGCCGATCATGATGTCACAGGGGCAGACATCGCCAGCGCCGAGGGGGTCGAATCGATGGACATTACCCGGCTGGACGATGTCAGGCGCTTATTCGCTGCCGTCCGGCCTGAACTGGTGATCCACTGCGCGGCGTTAACGGCAGTTGATTACTGCGCCGAACACCCCGACGAAGCGCTTGCGATCAACGGCTACGGCACCCAGGCGGTTGCGCTGGCCTGCCAGGCACAAAACGCTGTGATGCTCTACGTGAGCACTAACGAAGTCTTTGACGGCAAAACGCACTGCGCATGCCAGGAATACGACCGCCCTAACCCGACTAACCCCTACGCTTACAGCAAGTGGGTTGGCGAACAGGTAGTGCGCGACCTGGTCCGCAAACATTACATCATGCGTACGTCGTGGTTGTTTGCGCACGGCGGCAAAAACTTCGTGCAGACTGTCCTGCAACTGGCCCAACAGGGTGCTCCACTGCGTGTGGTCACCAACGAGGTCGGCTGCCCGACCTACAATAACGATCTGGCCGCCGCCATCTGCCAACTGGTCACCACCGGCTGCTACGGCATCTATCACCTGACCAATGCCGGGTACACATCGCGGTTCCATTTCGCGCGGCAGGCGCTGGACACCGCCGGATATACCGACACGCCAATCGAGCCGATTGCGCTGGCCGAGTTTGCGCGCGCCTCTCGCCCGCCGGAATACGCGATACTGCGCAACTTTGCCGCCGCTCGCCTGGGTATCACGCTCCGCCCCTGGCAGGACGCGCTGGCTGCCTTCATCGACGCCGAGCCATCGCTGAGAAAGCAAGCGCCCGATGCCTGAATCAGCCGGTCCGCTGTTATCAGTTGTGATCCCCAACTGGAACGGCGCGCACTATCTGCCATCCTGCCTGGACGCCCTCCACGCCCAAACGGTCACCCATATCGAACTGATCGTCGCAGACAACGCCTCAATCGATGGCTCGCGTGAACTGCTGGCCGAGCGCTACCCCGACGCGCGTGTGATCGCGCTGCCGGAGAATCGCGGCTTTACCGGCGCGTGCAACGCGGGCATGGAAGCGGCGCAGGGCGCATACGTCGCGCTGTTGAACAACGATACCGAAGCCGATCCGGGCTGGGCTGCCGCCGTAATCGACACCTTCGAGCGCCACCCGGACGCCGGGCTGGTCGCGTCTAAAATGCTGCTCTTCGACCGGCGTGATCACTTCCACACTGCCGGGGACCTGTACCGCGTTGATGGGCGGCTGGTGAACCGGGGGGTCTGGGAACGGGACGCGGGGCAGTACGACCGGGAAGAAGCCGTCTTCAGCGCGTGCGGCGGTTCGTCTGCCTATCGCCGCTCGATGCTGGACGTGATCGGCCTGCTGGACGACGATTTCTTTTTCTCGTGTGAAGACATGGACCTGGCATGGCGCGCGCAGTTGGCCGGTTACCGTTGCATCTATACGCCAAACGCGGTAGTGTACCACCATCTCGCGGCGACCGGCGGCGGGGTGACGGCCAGCTTCTACGATGGGCGTAACATGATCTGGATTCTGGTCAAGGACTACCCGGCGGCGCTGTGGCGCAAACACTGGTTCAAAATTCTGCGCGCCCAGTTCAAGCTGGCCTGGGACGCGCTGCGCGCCTGGCGAGGGGCAGCCGCCCGCGCCCGGCTGCGGGGTATGCTGGCCGGACTGGCCGGTATCCCTAAGATGTTACGCAAACGCCGCCCCATCCAGCGGAGTCGGCGTGTATCAATAGCATACCTGGAATCGATCCTGACGCCCGTGCCGTCCGGCAAAGCGTCCGACGAATGAGATCGGAGCAACCAGTTGTCCACCGGTAACCCAGAACACCCTTTCCTGTCGATTGTGATCCCGGCCCACAATGAAGAGCACCGCCTGCCGATCAGCCTGAAAAAAATAGATGCATTCCTGGCAGACCAGCCATATCAGGCCGAAGTCATCGTCGTGGAAAACGGCAGCGCGGATAAAACCGTTGAGGTCGTGCAAACATTCGCCGAGACGCACCCGTATATCCGGCTGTATGAGGAAACAGCGCGCGGTAAGGGGTTGGCCGTGCGGCGGGGAATGCTGGAAGCACGCGGCGATTACCGCTTCATCTGTGATGCGGACCTGTCGATGCCTATCGAGGAAGTCAACAAATTCCTGCCGCCGCAGCTAAACGATTTTGACGTGGCTATCGGCTCGCGCGAAGCACCGGGATCGCAGCGCTACAACGAGCCCTACCACCGGCACTTGATGGGCCGCGTGTTGAACTGGGTTGTCAAGTTAACCGCCGTGCGCGGCTTCGAGGATACGCAGTGCGGCTTTAAGATGTTTTCGCGCCAGGCTGCGGAAGACCTGTTCAGCGTCCAGCGTATGGGCGGGATCGGCTTTGACGTGGAAACCCTGTTTATTGCCAAAAAGCGCGGTTATCGCGTCTGGGAAGTCCCGATCAACTGGTATTTTGACGCCGACAGCCGCATGAAACTTGTTCAGGACACGCTGCACATCCTGCGCGAGATCGTCGATATTCGGCGCAACTGGCGGCAGGGCCGCTATGCCCGCCTAGATCATGACGCAACACGCTGATTTGAACTACGAATACACCCTGCGCGACCAGGGCTACAAACACATCGCCGGGCTGGACGAAGCCGGGCGCGGCGCGTGGGCCGGGCCGGTGGTAGCCGGGGCGGTGATTCTGCCCCTGGACCGCTTCGACCTGGCGCGAGCGCTGGACGGCGTTAACGATTCCAAGCAGCTATCGGCTGCCGCCCGTGAGCGGCTGCTGCCGCGTATTATGGAAGTTGCCACGGCAGCGGGCGTCGGCTTTGCCTCAAACGCCGAGATCGACACGCACGGCATCGTACCGGCAACCCGGCTGGCTATGCGGCGCGCGCTGGACTCACTCGCGGTTCAGCCGGACGCGCTGCTAACCGACTCGATGCCCATACCTGGTGTGACTCTGCCCTGCACGCCGATTGTCAAAGGCGATCAGAAGTCGCTCAGCATTGCCGCCGCCAGCATCATCGCCAAAGTGACCCGCGATCAGTTCATGGATGAACTGGACGGCCTGTTCCCGCTGTACGGCTTCCTGGCCCACAAGGGCTATGGGACAAGGCTGCACCGGCAGGTATTGAAGCGGTACGGTCCCTGTGAGGTTCACCGGATGTCGTTCGCGCCGGTATTGGAAGTGATCGCATCAAAGGATCGCCGCGCGTGAAACTGGCCCTGGTACACGACTGGCTAAATCAAATCGGCGGCGCAGAAGACGTGCTCGAACACCTGACCCGCCTCTATCCCGGCGCGCCGGTGTATACCAGCATGTACGCGCCTGATCTTATGCCGGATGCCTACCGCGCCTGGGACATCCGGCCCACGTGGATGGACCGCCTGCCCGGCATTCACCGCCACCACCAGCGTTACCTGCCATTTTACCCGCCTGCTTTTGGGCGGCTGGACCTATCCGCCTATGACGTGGTGCTCAGTAACAAAAGCGGCTTCTGTCACGGCGTGCGCACCGGCCCGGATACGACGCATATTTGCTACTGCCTGGCCCCGACGCGCTACATCTGGGGTTTAAAAAGCTACCTGGACCGCGAAAACTTTGGATTCGGCGTGCGCGCGGCGGCCTGGCTGGTTGCGCGGCTGTATCGCGGCTGGGACTACGCCGCTGCCCAACGCGTTGATCATTTCGTTGCCATCAGCACGGAGATTCAACAGCGCATCCGGCGCTACTACGGGCGCGAATCGACTATCATTTACCCGCCGGTCGAAGCGGCGCGCTTTAGCCCATCCGGCACGGTCGAGGACTACTTCCTGGTTGTCTCGCGCCTGATCCCCTACAAACGGATTGATCTCGCCGTGCGCGCCTGCACACAGTTGGACCTGCCGCTGCTGGTCGCCGGGAAAGGACGCGACCGGGAGCGGCTCGAAGCGCTGGCCGGGCCGACGGTGCAGTTCCTCGGATATGTGCCGGACGAGGATTTGCCGGACCTGTTCGCGCGCTGCCGGGCGTTCATTTTTCCGGGGTTGGAGGATTTTGGAATCGCCCCGGTGCAGGCGCAGGCAGCAGGCCGCCCGGTGATCGCGTTCAAGGGCGGCGGCGCGCTGGACACAGTGATCCCCGGCCAGACCGGCAGCTTCTTTGAGGAACCAACGGTTGACTCGCTTGTCCATGCGCTGCGGTTATTTGACGCAAGCGGCTATGACCCGGCAGCTATCCGCGCCCATGCCATGCAGTTCGATTCATCCGTCTTCGAACAGCAGATCACAGCCGCCGTGCAGCAAGCGTGGGAAACAACCCAAACGGGGCAGCAGGGCAAGGACCGGCGCACCGTTCTGTAAGCGTAGGGTGGATGCGCTTTCCACTCGCTGCGTCACTGCGCTATAATCTCCGCAGTTTAACCCCTTTGAAAGCAAACAAAGGCCACGTGATCTATGAATATTGCCCAATCCGTTGCCGAACGCATCATCGATAATGTCGTGCGCGTTATCATGGGCAAGCGCAACGAAATTCGCATGACCGTCCTGGGCCTGCTGTGCCAGGGCCATATTTTGATCGAAGACGTGCCGGGCGTCGGTAAAACCATGCTGGCGCGGGCGCTGGCAAAATCAATCGGCGCGTCCTTCAGCCGCATCCAGTTTACGCCGGATATGCTGCCCTCGGACGTGACCGGCGTGTCGGTCTTCAACCAGCGCACGCGCGAGTTTGAGTTCCGGCCCGGTCCGATCATGTCGCAGATCGTGTTGACCGACGAGATCAACCGCGCCACGCCCAAGACCCAGGCCGCCCTGCTGGAAGCGATGGAAGAACACCAGCTTACGGTGGACGGCGTCACGTACCTGTTGGATGAGCCGTTTCTGGTGATCGCCACCCAGAATCCTATCGAATACGAAGGCACCTTCCCGCTGCCGGAAGCGCAGCTTGACCGCTTTATGCTGCGTATTCACCTGGGTTATCCCACGCCGCAGGAAGAGATCGCCATGCTCGATTCGCAGCAGTACGAGCACCCGTTGAACGGCCTCCAGCAGATCGTGACGGTCGAGGAACTGCTGGAAGCGCAGCGCGCGGTCCGCACGGTTTACCTGAACAACGACATCAAAGCCTATATCGTTAATCTGGTAACCGCCTCTCGCCAGCACCCGGACGTGTACCTGGGCGCCAGCCCGCGCGGGGCGCTGGCCTTGTACCGGGGTGCGCAGGCCAATGCGGCGATTGCAGGCCGCGATTACGTCATTCCCGACGATCTGAAAGCGCTGACCGAACCAACGCTTGCGCACCGTATCATCGTCGGCCCTAACGCGCGCATCCGGGAAATATCCGCGAGCAGCATCGTGCACAGCATCCTGGGCACCGTGCCGGTACCCGGCGCGACCGTCGGGATGCGGTATTGACCCCCGGCAGCCGTCCAGGCACACTATGGCAAACCGGCGCAACACGTTTTACCTGCTGATACTCTTCTGCCTGCTGTTGGGATTCGTCAGCGGGCGAACCTTCTTTTTGCACCTCGCCTATACGCTGGGCGCTGTGCTGATCGGGGCCTTCATCTGGTCGTGGACCTCGGTTAACTGGCTGAACATCAACCGCCGCACGCACGCGCGCCGGGCGCAGGTCGGGCGTGCGCTGGACGAATTTTTCGCCGTACACAACAACAGCCTGCTGCCCAAGCTCTGGCTGGAAGTCCGTGACCACTCGACTCTGCCCAATCACCAGGCCAGCCAGGTAGTGCCAACGCTGCTGCCCCGCCGCCGCTATCGCTGGGAGACACACACTACCTGCACCCGGCGTGGTGAATACACGCTTGGCCCGATGACGGTCGTCAGCGGCGACCCGTTCGGATTGTTCCAGTTCCCGCGCGAGATCGCCGCCACGTCGAGCATCATCGTCTACCCGCCAACGGTCCCGGTGCACCGTTTCGCAACACCGATTGGCACGCTGTCCGGCGGTGAGGCTGTGCGGCGGCGCGCGCACTTCATCACCACCAACGCGGCAGGCGTGCGCGACTACCAGCCCGGCGACAGTTTCAACCGCATCCACTGGCGCAGCACCGCACGCAAAGATCGCTTGCTGGTCAAGGAATTTGAGCTTGACCCGCTGGCCGACGTGTGGCTGTTCCTGGACCTGTCGCGCAGTTCGCTGGTTGAGCATCCTTACCTGAACGGCGATCTGGGGCAAATCTACGCGCCGCCCAACCTGCCGCCCTCCACCGAGGAATACGGTGTGACCATCGCCGCCTCGCTGACCCAGTATTTTGTGCGCAAGGGCCGGGCGCTGGGTTTTGTGACCTACGCGCCTTACCGCGAGATCGTGCAGCCGGATCGCAGCACGCGCCAGTTAACCCGCATCCTGGAGATTCTCGCCGTAGCCCGCAGCGAAACCCACCTGACGCTGCAACAAATACTTGCCCTGGAAGCAAATCACCTGGCGCGCGATACGACCGCTGTTGTGATCACGGCCTCGCAGGATGAAGGTTGGGCCGCAGAAGTGTACCGGCTGTCTCGGCGCGGCATCCGCGTGATCTGCATCCTGATCGATCCGTTCAGTTTTGGCGCGGCGCCGCACAACGCCACGCACCTGCACCAGATGATCGAATCGGCGGGCGCGCTGGTATATACCATCCGGCATGGCGATGACATCACGGCTGCGTTAAGCTATCGCACCGGCATAACTACCCGCACCCTGTAACCCCACAAATCCGTTTGAGGTTAGGACTTGTGTCAAGCACCAGCACACCATCTCCCCGCCGCCAGCAGCGTTTTTTATACGTAGCTGTCTTCGCCGGGGGCATGACTACCCTGGCCGTTGAGTTCTCCGCTTCGCGCTTGCTGGGCAGCATCTTCGGCACCAGCAACGTCGTGTGGGCCAACATCATCGGCCTGATCATGGTCTACCTGACCGCCGGGTACTTCATCGGCGGGCGCTGGGCAGACCGGTCGCCCTACTACACCACCTTTTACCGCATCATCGCCTGGGCGGCGTTTTTCAGCGGGCTGGCACCGCTGGTGGCGCATCCCATCTTGCAGGCCGCCGCCACAGCGGTCCAGGATTACGATGCGGCGGTCACGGTTGGATCGTTCGCCAGCGTGTTGATCCTGTTCTCGGTTCCGGTGACGCTGCTGGGGTGCATCTCGCCGTTTTCGATCCGGCTCGCCATCTCGGACGTGGACACGGCAGGGGGAATCAGCGGGCGCATGTATGCCATCTCCACACTGGGCAGCATCATCGGGACGTTCGCGCCGGTGTTGCTGCTGATCCCACAAACCGGCACCACGCGCACGTTTTTGATCTTCTCCGGGGCGCTGCTGGCCGTCGGGTTGACCGGGCTGGCGCTTCAGGACCGGCGTGCAGCGCTCAAGCTGCTGTGGATGCCGGTCACGCTGCTGATCCTGGCGGTGCTGGCGCTGCGTGGACCACTTCGCCCGCCGCCATCTGGCATGACGCTGTTATACGAGGACGAATCGGCCTACAACCTGGTGCAGGTGGTCGAGGACGAGAACGGCTACCGCTACCTGCTGCTCAACGAGGGCCAGGGCGTGCATTCGCAGTGGCACCCCACCGAAATCACTTATGGGCGCACCTGGAGCTTTTTCCTGGCCGGTCCCTATTTCAACGCGCCGCCCTACACGCCCGACCGGGTCAAACGCATCGCCATCATTGGGCTGGCCGCCGGGACCATCGCGCGCCAATACGAGGCCGTCTACCCTGGCCTGCCGATGGACGGCATCGAGATCGATCCGGGTATTGTCGAAGCCGGGCAGCGCTACATGGGCATGACCATGCCCAACTTGCACGTGATGGTCGAAGACGGGCGCTTTGGCCTGAACCGGCTGGACGGCGGATACACCATGATCGGGATCGACGCCTACCGCGTGCCGTATGTGCCCTGGCACCTGACCACCGTCGAGTTTTTTGAGGAAGCGCGCGATCACCTGACCGCCGACGGCGTGCTGACAATCAACGTGGGGCGCACCAGCTCCGACCGCCGCCTGATCGAAGCCATGACGCGCACTCTGCTGGACGTGTTCCCCAGCGTGCACACATTGGACGTGCCGAACTCGTACAACACAATCCTGGTTGCCACGCGCCAACCAACTACGCCCGACAACCTGGGCGCAAACCTCAACACGCTGCCGCCGGATACCAGCCCGGTGCTGCAAGCCGCGCTGCAAACCGCCAGCGCAGCCATTCGCCCGACGGTGGCTTCGGATGTGCGCTTCACTGACGACCACGCGCCGGTTGAGGCGATTGTGGATGAGATGGTGATCGAATTCCTGCTGAGCGGGGGCATCGATGAACTCGCCAACTGAACAGCCGCGTGATCTGCCGAACTGGTTGATCACAATGCTGCGCGGTTTCCTGGTCCTGTCATTGCCTGCCTTCCTGGTGTTAACCAGCGTGCGGCTGGTCATGAGCGAGGTCTTTCTCCAGGTGGAATACCGCCGCCCCGGCTTCCCCGCCGACCGCTTCGGCTTCACCCAGGCCGACCGGCTGCGCTACGCGCCCTACGCCGTGCGCTACCTGCTGAACAGCGCCGACATCAGCTACCTGGGCGACCTGGAACTGGACGGCAAGCCGCTGTATACCCAGAAGGAACTCGATCACATGGCCGATGTCAAGGTCGTGACGCGGATCGCGTTCCGGGCACATGCGCTGCTGTGTATCGGGCTGGGGATCACGCTGATCGCGCTGGGCTGGCAGTCGGACGCGCGCCGCGCGCTGCGCCAGGGACTGTTTGAGGGCGGGGTGTTTTGCGCCTGCCTGATCGTCACGCTGGTTGTGTTGTTCCTTGCCAACTGGGATTTTTTCTTCACCGGCTTCCACCGCGTGTTTTTTGAAGGCGATTCATGGCGCTTCAGTTACAGCTCAACCCTGATCCGGCTGTTCCCCGAACAGTTCTGGTTTGATGCTGCGCTTACCATTGGCGCGCTGACGGTCGCCGGGACGCTGGCTGCCATCCTGGGCGCGCGCTGGTGGGAACGCCGGGCGCAGCGCACCAGTGAGGCTTCATCCCCATAAAAAACGGGGCCGTGTTGGCCCCGTGCCTGTTGCTTTCGATAACCCGGCTGGCTACGCGCCGAACTTCTTCAAACGCTTGGCGTGCGCCAGCGCCAGCGGCATCAGGTCGGCGGCCATAAAATGACCCAGCGCGCCGGTCATGCACTCGCGCTCGCCGTATGCTTCGGCGCGGTCGGTCATGTGCGTTTCGGGCGCCCACAGCAGGGTCGGCACCGGGTGCCAGCTATGCGCCTTGTAGGTCGCGGGGGTCGAGTGATCACCGGTCACGATCATCACGTCCGGGTTCATATCGAGCAGAATCGGCAGCGCCTCGTCCACGCCTTCGATCACCTTGACCTTGGCGTCAAAATCGCCGTCCTCGCCCCGGCTGTCCGTGTACTTGATATGGCAGAATACAAAGTCGTATTTATCCCAAATCTTCGCTACGCGGTTAAATTCGTCCGCGGTGGTGTCATGGGCCGTGGTTTCGATAATATCCATGCCTACCAGCCCGCTGACGCCCTTGTACATCGGGTAGACTGCCACACACGCTGCCTTGAGCTTATACACGTCGGCGTACTTGGGCAGCGCCGGGTCTATCGCAAAACCGCGCAGTGTCGCCATATTGGCCGGTTCGTGGCCCTTCAGCCGTTTGGCTACTTCGGCCAAAAACTGGTTCGTCAGGTCCGCCGTTTTTTCCGCCGCCGGATCAAGCGCCCGCGCGGGGAACGGCTTCACCCCGGTTTGTTGCGGGTCGGTGTCGGCAATCGCGCTGTTCAATCCCTCGCCGCGCATCACGACGGCAAAGCGGTATTCTTTGGCGATCTGGACATCAAATTGAACGCCGGAGAGTGAAATGCCCTGGAGCAGTTCAACACGTTTGGCGCCTTCCTCGGTCGAGATACGGCCCGCGCGCCGGTCGGTGATGACGCCGTTTCCATCCACCGTGCAGAAGTTGCCCCGGATCGCCACGTCGCCCGGATTCACCGCCAGGCCAATGCCGGTTGCTTCCAGCACACCGCGCCCAATTTCGTACACAAGCGGGTCGTAACCAAACAACGCCAGGTGCGCTGGACCGCTGCCGGGCGCCACGCCGCGCGTTACAGGGATACTCAGGCCGCAGCTACCTTCGCGCGCCAACCGGTCGAGGTTGGGAGTATGGGCCGCTTCGAGTTCGGTCGGGCCGCCCTGCTCACGCGGCAGGCCGCCTACGCCATCCATCACCAGCAGCAGGATTTTGCCGCCCGTATCCAGCGTCAAACGCCGCATCAGATCAAAATTAGCCATCTTCTTTACATCCTCTCTTGTGAGACTTGTCAAGCCGACCATAGTTGTAACACACCGTTCACCAGCGTCAAGTGATCGTTGGCAGCAAATCGTAGGCGTAATGATATTGTGGAATACCCGCAAAAGGGCTAAAATCCGGCGCCGGGTTAGGGACCATATCTACCCTTTTACTGATCGTGCACTCGGCCAAGCCGCCAGCCAAACAAAGCATCAATCTTCAGCTACATAGGAAGCCCTCGATGCGGCATTCGCGACATGCCATCATCAAATGGCTAACGCCTGGACTGCGGATCAAGCGCTGGTTAGCTCTGCTCTTGTTTGGTATCACTGTGCTCGCCATCGGGTTCGCCCAGGTGATCGTTACACTTTACCGCTCCGGTGATCTTCCTGATCTGTTGTACATTGTGCTGCTGCGCTTTTTGCCCGTCTGGGCGCGCGTAGTTGTGTCGGTCCTGTTTGGCCTCGGAGCAATCGTGGTAGCGCTCTACGAGCTTAACCAGTCTATCCTGGCACCTTTCGCCCTCCGGCGGCGCGAATCCCTGATCGACGCGGTCTACTCACACAGCCGCCGCCAGCGCGGGTTAAAGGTTGTTGCCATCGGGGGCGGAACCGGGCTGCCCAGCGTCCTGCGCGGCATGAAACAGGTCACCCGCAACATTACCGCCATCGTCACGGTTGCCGACGACGGCGGCAGCTCCGGTAAGCTGCGCCGGGAGATGGGCGTTTTGCCGCCGGGCGATCTGCGCAACAACATCGCGGCGCTGGCGGACGACGAAGACCTGATCACCCAGTTGTTCCAGTACCGCTTTGCCAACGGTGGATTGGAAGGGCACAGCTTCGGCAACCTGTTTCTGACGGCGCTGGCAGCCATTACCGGCAGCATGGATCAGGCGCTCGTTGAAACCGGCCAGGTGTTGGCTATCGAAGGACGCGTCCTGCCCACCACCCTACAAGACAATGTGACGCTCATGGCAGAGGTGCGTGTGCCCGGTGAAACCGGTCTGCGGCGCATCAGTGGTGAATCGCAAATTCCCGAAGCAGGTGGTAAGATCGAGCGCGTTTTTCTGCACCCGGATCAGGTGCGTGCGTATCCCGAAGCGGTCAGGGCGATTCTAAGCGCCGATCTGATCGTCATTGGGCCGGGCAGCCTGTATACCAGCATCTTGCCAAACCTGCTGGTGGCAGGCATCACCGAGGCTATCCGCATCAGCAGCGCGTATACAGTGTATGTCTGCAATGTGGCGACACAGGATGGCGAGACAGGCGGGTTCACGATGGTTGATCATGTCACCGCGTTGGAAGCTCACATTGGGCAGGGCGTATTTGATGCCGTCCTGGCTAATAACAGCTATCCCAGCAAAAACGCCGGTGAAAGAACCCACTACGTCCTGCCTGGGCAGGAAAAGCACGCTATCTACCAACGCTACGCGGTGCAGTTTGCCGATCTCACCGATACAGATCGGCCCTGGCGCCACGATGCAGTCAAATTAGCTCAGGCTTTGCTCGCGCTGTATCACAGCACAACGCAAGCAGCGCATTCTGACATCGGCACGGCTGCAATCGGCTGAAAGCAGACGGAGTCCGAAACATTCGGATAGTCGCCAACGGGCGGCTATCGTGCGGTATTGTGATGTCCTAAGCAACACAGATAAGGAGAACAATAATGGCAGTTCGCGTAGGTATCAACGGCTTTGGCCGTATTGGTCGTCAAGTATTCAAGGTCATACTGGAAAAGTACCCGAATGACCTGGAAGTTGTGGCCTTTAACGATCTGGGTGACCTGCCCACTATGGCTCACCTGTTCAAGTACGACTCCAACTATGGCCGCTTTGAAGGCGATCTGGAAGTTGTCGAGGGCGGGCTGAAGGTCAACGGGCAGCTTGTTAAGGCCTTTGCAGAGCGCGATCCGGGCAAGCTCCCCTGGGCCGACCTGGGCGTAGACATCGTGGTTGAGAGCACAGGCATATTCCGCAACAACGAAAAAGCCCAGCCGCATATTGATGCTGGCGCAAAAAAGGTTATCATCAGTGCCCCTGCGAAGGGCACTATCGACCTGACCATCGTACTGGGCGTCAATGACGATATGTACGACCCGGCTAAGCACAACATTGTATCGAACGCGTCTTGCACTACCAACTGCCTCGCCCCGGCGGCCAAGGTGATCCACGACGCGTTTACCATCAAGCGCGGCGTGATGACTACCATTCACTCCTATACCAACGACCAGAAAATTCTGGACCTGCCGCACTCGGACCTGCGACGCGCCCGCGCAGCCGCATTGAACATGATCCCGACTACAACCGGCGCTGCGAAAGCC
Source organism: Anaerolineae bacterium (assembly GCA_016926875.1). GTDB lineage: Bacteria > Chloroflexota > Anaerolineae > Aggregatilineales > Aggregatilineaceae > JAFGNU01. The sequence continues at coordinate 62,352 of JAFGNU010000081.1, forward strand.
GTTGCGCTCGTGATCCCGGACCTGAAGGGCAAGTTCGACGGTATCGCCGTGCGCGTCCCAACCCCGACCGGGTCGCTGGTTGACTGTGTATTGGAGATCGAAAAGGAAACCACCACCGAAGCGCTGCATGCCGAATTCAGGAAGGCCGCTGAAGGCAGCCTGAAGGGCATCCTGGGCTTGGCTGAGGAACCGCTGGTATCGATGGACTTCAAGGGCGATTCGCGCAGCAGCATTGTGGACGCGGAGTTTACGTCCGTCTTCCAGGGCACAATGGTCAAGCTGATGGCCTGGTACGACAACGAGTGGGGATACTCGGTTCGCACCGCCGATCTGGCGAAGCTGATGGCCGACAAGCTCTAAGCTATTGGCTGTTAGTTTTTAGCGATTAGCGCGTGTCGCTGGCAGGTTCTACCTGTTCAAACCGGGCTATGGCCCTAACTGC
>JAFGNU010000014.1 GCA_016926875.1 Anaerolineae bacterium
GGCATCGAGACATCGTGTGATGAAACCGGCGTGGCTGTGATCGAAGACGGCGAGAATATCCTGTCTAACGTGGTCGCGTCACAGATCAACCTGCACGCCCAGTATGGCGGCGTGTTTCCCGAAGTTGCCTCACGCGCGCATATCGAGGCGATTAGCTGCGTGACAGAACAGGCGCTCGACGAAGCGTGTGTCTCGCTGGACGACATCGACGCCATCGCCGTAACGCGCGGGCCAGGGCTGGCCGGATCGCTGCTGGTCGGCGTGAACTACGCCAAGGGGCTGGCGCTGGGCTGTGACCTGCCGTTGATCGGTGTGAACCACCTGGAAGGGCACGTATATTCACTGTGGCTGGCGGACAGCAAAACGCCGGTTCGCTTCCCCGTGATCTGCCTGATTGTATCCGGGGGACACAGCGAGATCGTGCTGATCACCGATCACGGCGACTATACCACCCTGGGCAGTACCATCGACGATGCCGCAGGTGAAGCGTTTGACAAGGTCGCGCGCCTGCTCAACCTAGCCTATCCGGGCGGCCCGGCCATTGAGCGCGCCGCGCAGGGTGGCAATCCGTCAGCTTACGATTTTCCGCGCGCCCTGCGAGGCAAAGGTTACAACTTTAGCTTCTCCGGGCTAAAAACCGCCGTGCTGCGCGCCGTCCAGCCGCCGCACGAAGGCAAGCGTCCGCCCAAAGGCGAGGGCATGACGCCCAACCAGCTTCGCCCGGATGTGAATGTTGCGGACGTGGCGGCCAGTTTCCAGGCGGCGGTGGTGGATGTGCTGGTCGAGAAGACAGGTCAGGCTGCCGGGGAACACAACGCAACCGAAGTCTGGATCGCGGGCGGTGTGAGCGCCAATTTAGCGCTGCGCCAGGCGATGAAACAGAACAGCCCGGTGCCGGTACGCTACCCGCCGCTTAACCTGTGCGTGGATAATGGCGCAATGATCGCCGCCGCCGGGTATTTCCGCTACATACGCGGCTACCGCGACGACCTGGATATGGATATTCGCCCCATGTGGCCGCTGGTGTCGATCCAGGCGACGATGAATAAGCCCGGCGACCTGCCAGGGCATACACCTTAAGCGCTGTGCTCATCCCGGTCAACGCGGCGCAGTAGGCCGTATCCCCCTGCCAGCACAGCCGCCGTCAGCAGCAGAGCCAATATGCTTGCCATCCGGTAGCGGACGATCACATCGCCTGCCCACAGAGCGAAAGGCAGCATAAACAGGACAGCTCCGGTCCCGCCTGCCGCGCATAGGATGAGCAAAATAGGCCGGATTCGTTCATACGAGTCGCGCAGGCTAAGCAGCGGTGGTAGCTGGATCACGGCCACGCCGACGAGGAAGGCGCTCATCCAGTGCTTCATGCTGCTCGCGCGCATGTAGCCGTCGATCTCGCTGTATACATCTGGCGGCAGCAGGATCGGCGTCAGCGCCCACGATAACCACGCTATTCCCAGCCAGATCAGGTTTGCCGCCTGGCTGGCAGACGCGCCGGGTAAACACAGCCAGGCCAGCGTTGTAACGATCAGGGGCACCAGCAGCAGCGCCAGCCACAGTTCGCGGAATACGAGCAGGTAGGCGGTGCCTAATGCCACGTCGTCATGTTCATAAGCCCCCACAGCCACCCAACGCCATTCGCCGTCCTCAGTTCGCACCAGGACACCATCCTGTCCCATCGCGAGAACCACATGTCCGGTTAATGGATCGATTTCGGCATCAAGCGGATTCTCTCTGACCGTTATGATGCCTTGATCTCGGCGGACGACCTGGTAATAAAACGCCTGCGCCTCACTGGTCGCATCCGAGAAATCAACTTCGCGCTGCCACGTCAGCCCGCCGTCGGCCGAACGCTCCAATGCATCCCCTTTGTGCACGCGGTACACAATGCGCGCATCTGCCGGATCAACAAGCTGATCCGGCAGGCTGCATTCACCCGGTCCGATTTCTGAGCGCGGGATAGTTCGCCAGTTCAGCCCGCCGTTGTTGCTGATAAAAACCTTGTCGTTGTAGCGATCCCTGATCTCGGCCACCATCTGCGCATCGTTCACGTATAGGCACGCTACCCCATAATTGTACGGCAGCGAGTTGCCCACCGTCGCCAGCGCGCCCAGCGCAAGCACGATCCAGCCGCCGGACAGGGCGACTGGGCCCCGGCTGCGCGTGCTGCGCCAGATGCGCCAGCCGATCCACAGCGCAGGCAGCGCTAACAGATCGCTCGGATCACAGTGCAGCACTGCATCCCAGCCGGTCAAGGCGTCGAGCGTGCGCAGCGCCAGCGTATGGACGGCGGGCATCGTCTTCGCCAATACAAAGCCTGCTGCTGCCAGGCCAAATGCCAGCCCGCCAACCGCTGCTTCATGATGTGACAACCACCAGGGAACTAACCATGCCAGCGCCGCCGCCAGCAGGAAGGGAGCAAAGATCAGCCAGGCGGCATCTCCGATTTTGCCAGTCCACCAGGACGGCCACGCGCGGCGCAGCACATGATCGTTGAGCAGAAGCAGCAGTACGGCCCCTATCGACAGCGGGTGTGCTAGGCTGTGAATGGCCCGCCAGAACGCCCTATTGTTCATCTTCGCCTCCGGCAACCGGCTTGTGTTTCCAGTATAGACGAGAAGATCAGTTTTCGGACGCCAGATCAAATACCTCCAGGTGACCGGCCAGCCAGTTGGCTACCGCTTTGGCCAGGACAGTATTTCCAAGCGGATTCAAGTGGATGTCGGTCGTGTAAAACAACTGCTCGCCCTGGGCAGCGTGCGCCTGCAAGACGGGCAGCATATCGAGGCATGTTAAACTTTCCTGCTCGCAGAAGTCGAGCATCAGGTCATAGTTTTGATCCAGCAGGGCCATTTTGTCCGCGCCGATGAGCGGTTCGGCCATGTCGCGGTAGACCTGCTCTTTGGTCGGCATCAGGATGATCACCAGCGATCCGCCGTAGTCCTCGACCATATCGCGCGATTCGAGAAAGGCTATTGTGCTCAACTTCCAGCCAACCTCGTTATGCGGCTGCTGTATATCAAACGCGCCCCACAGGTAATCACGCCCAAACGCCAGTTCGACGTTGCCCTGGGTGGCGTATTCACGATCCAGGAATTGCAGCGACCCCTCAAACGTATCCTCCGAGCCGAGATACAGCTTAAGCAGCACATATACGGCGGAGTGTTCATCCCACCAGTTTAATTCCGGCGGCGGTGGGGCGGGGTTAGGTGACTGCACCTCGGTTTCGCCGCGCAGCAGCGCCAGCCCATAATCTTCGTTTGCGTCGTTGCCGTACCACTGCCACAATACCAGCGGTGGCTGAAGCGGCAGGCCGTGACTTTCCAGCACGCGCTGGTGGCTGACCGATCCCGTGCTGGTTACGCCAAAGTTGATGATATTGCGCCCGGTTAACCGGGCAAGCTGCTGTACCCAACAGTCGGCCTCGTCGGTGAAGCAGAACGTAAACGAATCCCCGATTGCCACCGCGTCCACGTAGCGATCTACCATGTCCTGCCGGGTGCGGAATGCGCCGCGCATCCCCCACAGCGATTCGGTGCTGACTGTAAAGCGCACCTCGGCGCTGCCGAACTGCTCAAGGTTTTGGACCGGCCTGGTAATGGTCAGGTAGTCGATGTCCGGCTGCCAGATCGGGTCCGGCATCAGGCGCCTGTCACTCCACGGCGTGACGTACACCTCGTCCAGCACAAGCTGCACGCGCGGGGGCAGCGAGAAAAATAACAGGCGCAGCCCTGCTTCCGCCAGCAGCCACGCCAGCAGCAAGCCAAACAGCACACCCGCGATCCGCCCGGCCCATGTTTTCAGAGCACGGCGTTTGGGGTGTGCTTTGGGGGCGGTTTGCATCTGTGGCTGCGTTGGTTCCTGCATATATCCCGAACTCTATTCTTAA
>JAFGNU010000082.1 GCA_016926875.1 Anaerolineae bacterium
TCTGCCAGCAGCGGCGTGTTGTTCAGCCAGGTGCGCGGCCAGATGGACTCCTCAATGTGGGTCCCGGTTTGCCAGACTGGCTCGCCGCTGAGCGTGTCCCAACGTTGGGCGCAGCCGCGTGACGCAAATCCAAACAGGAAATAGACCGCGCCGCCGGACGGATCGGAGATCACCGGCGACATCGGGCCGAGCGTTTCGTGCCAGTTTTTGGCGGTGCAGGTTGGCTCGAAACGCCGGACAGTCTGACCGGTGGCCGGATCAAAGACCAGCACAACCGATCCGCTGTCGTCGCTGTTGCCGTCGATCACGGCGGGCAGGCTGTCGATCAACAGCAGCCGTTCGGCGGGATTGTTCAACCATTGATACCAGACCAGATCGCCGTTTTCGGTGCTGAAGCTCAACAGCGCGCCGCCAGTTGTCAGGACGATCACGCTGTCGCCCACTTCATACAGGCAGTCCTGGCATACGCTGCCGGTCTCGCGCAGGGGGAGGGCTTCGTCGTCGGTGAGAGGCTGTCTGTCTTCGTCTTTTTCAGGGATCAGATCGGTGTTGGTCAGGTTAACATCCCACCGTTGGTCACCGTCCTTGAGTTCGAGCGCGGCCAGGCGGTCGTTTGGCAGCACCAGGTAAACGATCTCGGTCCCCAGCGTGATCCGGGTCTGATCCGACTCGCTGTCAAACGAGGGGCTGTCCCAGCGGCTGTCATGGTCTTCGCGGCTGAGATACGTCAGGCTGTAATCTGAATCATCGGGGTTGTGAGTAACGATCAGCAGGTCGGGCAGTTGGTCATCAACGGCGGGCAGCGGGATCGCCGGGCCGGTAGCGACCCGCCTGGATGAGAGGTCCAGCGTGATGACTTCGCGCCTGGTCAGGATCAGGCTGGTCACGCCCAGGGCGATCAACCCGATCACGATCAAAATGACCACCAGCCGCGCCAGGCAGGACGCTACGCAGCCGGTGCTCGGCGTGCTGGAGAGTTTGACTTTGCGCATCCCAGGTGCTCCCTGCTGCTACCAGGCCGAACGATGCCCGTATCGCCTGTGTGAAGGGCAGGCAGATCAGTCTTCCAGGCCGATCTGAATCTCGCCACCTGTGACGCGCACCTCAAAGCGCCGGGTGGGTGTGACGGCAGGCATACTCAGCGCTTTGCCGGTGCGAATGTCGAAGCGTGCGCCATGTCGCGGACACTCGATCTCAAAGCCATCGAGATCCCCTTCGGCCAGCGGGCCGTCATCGTGCGTGCAGGCGTCTTCGATAGCGTAGTACGTCCCGTCCACGTTAAAGACGGCGATGTACATATCTTCCACATCGAAGACGTCGCGCTCGCCGGGGCCGATCTCGGCTGTGTTGGCAACGGTAACAAAGCGGGGCACGGGGTTTCCTCCTCAAAGCAATAGTTGGAACACAAAATCATTGGGTCGGCTGGCGCCAGAACATGAAGTTCAAAAAGCCCTCGTTGATCAACCAACTGGGGATGCTTAAGTCCCCGCAGACGTCGAATACCACGCCCCAGAAAGCGTTAGCGACCGGCGGGAAGAACCACAGCGCTACGAAGATCAGCATCAGCGAATAGCCGCCGATCTGCCGGAGTTGAAAGCGGGTGCGGTCGTCCAGGAACGGCTCGATGATGCCGTAGCCATCCAGCGGCGGCACCGGCAGCAGGTTAAAGATCACGGCGGTGACTTGCAGCATCACCAAAAAGGCAACCGCCGACCACAGCGTCAGGTTGCCGAGCACGGTCCGAACATCCACCAGGTCAAAGATAAACGGGATCGACAGGACCAGCGCCAGCAGCAGGTTAGCTACCGGTCCGGCAGCGGATACTGCCGCGCCCCACCACTTGTTTTTGAGCCGGTGGCGCTCGATATACACCGCGCCGCCCGGCAGCCCGATGCCGCCCATTGCCAGGAACAGCAGCGGCAGGCCGATGCTTAGCATCGGGTGGGTGTACTTCAGCGGGTTGAAGGACAGGTAGCCTTTATCCTTGACGGTGTAATCCCCGCCGAGATAGGCGACCAGCGCGTGCGCGAACTCGTGCAGCGTCACCGAGAACACCCAGCCGATCAGCACCAGCGCAAAGGTGGCGACCGAACTGCCCGGCAGCGCATAGAACAGGTAGGCAACCAGCAGCGCCAGCCCACCGATAATCCAGGGCCAGTTGCCCCAGCGTGACGCGCGCTGCTGGTCCTGTTTTTTCTGGCGAGCCGGGCGGAACGGGATCAGGACCACTTCCGGCTGGTCGTCTGCGGACGGCCTGGCGCGCGAGGCGGTGCGCGAACGGTCGGTCAGTCTGATCACATTCGCGGCAGGACTGGCCGGTTGGGGCGGGTGCTCGCGCAGATAGGCGCGCACGGCGTCCGGGGTGAGCGAAGTTTCCGCCAGAGTTTCGTAGACGGCGCCGTCGGTTTCGTCCAGCAGGCTGAGCAGCAGGTGTCCACTGTTGATCAGGGGATGGCCAAGCGTGGCGGCTTCCTTCGCGGCGCGATCCATTGCGGCCCTGGCCCACTTGCTGAAATCCTTGACCGGGGCCGGGGTGGGGCGTTCCATGCCGACAGAATCCGCCACCCGGTCATACAGGGCGCTGGTATCCACGTCGTGTGATTCAAACAGATCATGCGCCGGGCCGGAAAGCTGGCTCAGCAGGCCGAGCAGCATATGCTCCACGTCCAGGTAATTGCCGTGACGCGAGGCGGCTTCTTGTTGGGCGCGTTCGAGCGCCAGTCGCAGGTCGTTGGTGAACAGGTCGGTTTGTGGGGGCATGGATGGCCTAGTCTTCGTCCTCGTCGTCACCGGTCCAATTTTTCAGCCCGTATGCCCCGGCCTTGAGCACTTTCAAGGACAGCAAGGCGCACTTCAGCCGCGTCGGGCTGAGTTCGATGCCGAGCAGGTCGAGCAGGTCTTCTTTTGAGAAGTTCTTTAGCTCGTCTAGCGTCTTCCCGATCATAACTTCGCCCAGCATCGAGGCCGATGCCTGGCTGATGGTGCAGCCCTGGCCCTGCCAGGACACCGTCTTGACACGCCCGTCCTCGTCCAGTTGGGCGGTCAGGTGCAGGTGATCCCCGCAGAACGGGTTATCGTCGTGGTAGTCGATGTCGGCGGGGTCCAGCGGGTCGCCGAAGTTGCGCGGGTTTTGCCCGTGATCGATGATGTTTTCGAGATACATGTCCATAGGTACGTTCCCGTGTAAAAGCACGTCTACCAGATCATCAGTGATACCGGTTTTGAAATCGCCTCACCCCTCATCCCCCAACCCCTACTCTCCCCTCCATCCGAGCTAGAGGGGAAAGGGGGGGCGGTGCAGCGGGATCGCACCCGTGCGCGGCTTTCTTCCCCTCGCCATTTCGAATGGAGAGGGGGCCGGGGGGTGAGGCCAACTGCCAGCCGCTAAATGCCGAATAACTTCCTGGCATTGTAGATCGCTTCGACCAGCGCGTCCACATCTGCCGTCGTATTGTAGACGTAATAGCTGGCGCGCGTGGTCGCGGGCAGGCAGTAGCGCTGGTGCAGCGGCATGGCGCAGTGATGCCCGGCGCGCACCGCAACGCCTTCCATGTCCAGCAACTGGGCAGTATCGTGCGCGTGCAGGTCTTGCATCACAAACGCGGTCACGCCGTTGCGCCGGTCCGGCCCTGGCCCCAGCACTTTCAGACCGGGTATCTCGGACAGGCGCTCCATCGCGTATTCAACCACGATCTGCTCGTGGGCCAGGATGTTATCCATGCCCAGCGTGCCCAGGTAGTCCACTGCCGCGCCCAGGCCGATTGCCTCGGCAATGGCGGGCGTCCCGGCTTCGAACTTGTAGGGGAGATCGTTCCACTCGCTTTTTTCCAGCGTGACGCGCCGGATCATGTCGCCGCCGCCCATGTAAGGAGGCATGGCTTCCAGCAGGACGCGTTTGCCGTACAGCACGCCGATACCGGTTGGCCCGGCCATTTTGTGTCCGGAGAAAGCGAGAAAATCAACGTCCAACGCCTGCACGTCTACTGCCAGGTGCGGCACACTCTGCGCACCGTCGATCATGAACAGCGCCCCGGCGGCGTGTGCCTGCCGGATCATCCCGGCCACCGGGTTGACCGTGCCCAGCACGTTGCTGACGTGCATCACGCTGACCAGCTTGACCGGTTCCTGCTGCAAAAACGTCTCGTAGGCGGCCAGGTCAAGCAGACCCTCATCGGTGACCGGGATGTAGCGGATCGTGAAGCCGCGTTCCTCGGCCAGAAGCTGCCAGGGCACGATGTTGCTGTGATGCTCCATTTCGCTGAGCACGACCACGTCGCCCGGTCCCAGGTTGGCCCGCCCCCACGACCCCGCGACCAGGTTCACGCTTTCGGTGGTGTTGCGTGTGTATATGATCTCGCGGCGCGACCGGGCGTTGATGAAGACGCGTACTTTCTCGCGGGCGGCCTCGTAGGCGTCGGTAGCACGTTCGCTGAGGGCGTAAATGCCCCGGTGTACGTTGGCGTGATCGTGCAGCAGGTACGTGCTCATGGCGTCGACAACCTGGCGCGGCTTTTGGCTGCTGGCCGCCGAGTCCAGGAACACCAGGGGTTTACCGGGATGCGCTTCCTGGTTCAGCACGGGGAAATCCGCCCGAATGGCCTGGATGTCCAGGGGAGAGGTCAGTTGATCGGTCTTGGTCATGGTATCGCCTTGTAATGGTTCACGATTGGTTTATAGCGTGTTTATCATACCGCAAGTTGGCCGCGCTGCCCGTTCCAAACCGGTAGCAGGCGGGTGCAGCTAACCGGCGCTATGGGGCGCTAAACCGGTTACGTAGGCGGCTGGCAGCGGCAGCGGCTGCCCGGTGGACGGGTCGATCCAGTCCCACACCACGCGCGCCCGGACCAACAGCGTATCGTCTGCCGGGCGGGTGATCGTGTAATGGTGTGTCAGCGCGGAGCCGTTCACCTCCGTGATCCAGGTCGCTGCCTCGATCTCGTCAGCCTGCCTGGCCGGGTGTTTGTACTCCAACCAGCAGCGCCGCGCAAACAGGCGCCCGTCTGCCTCTGCCAACCGGCTCGCGGGCCATCCCAGCGCGGCCCTGGCCTGCTCGGTGCAGTCTTCTATATAGGCCACGTAGACGGTGTTGTTCACGTGCCAGGCGGCGTCGAGATCGCTCCATTCCACGCGCCGCCGGGTCCGGAACGGCTCTGCCGGGGGCGCGGCGTCGGGGAACGGCTCGCGGGGCATCGAGCCATCCGGCGCACCTTCGGGAAAAAACGCCCCGATCATGGCCTGGGGCACCGTCATCGGGCGCAGCGTGTTCACGTCCATGTACACCCAGTCGGTCTGCGCGCGGGCGACCAGCGCCCCGCCGTCCGCATGACGCATTTCGTAGATACGACGCGACCGCACCCGCCGGAAATCGGCAACCCAGGTGCGGACGATGACCGTATCGCCGTAGCGGAGCGGCGCAAAATTGTGCAGCCGCGTCTCGCGGATCAACCACTGGTGCCCGGTCGCCTCGTACCAGTTGAGATCGTACCCGGCTGCTGCCGAGGCATCCATCGCCGCTTCCTGCATGTAGCGCAGGCGTGTGGCGTGGTGGACCTGGCCCAGCGCGTCACATTCGTAGTGACGCACGCGAAACGGTCGCTCGTGAACAAGTGGCATACGCGGTACTCCGGTGCAGGCAATCCTTTAGTCGTTCAAATCCAGCCGGGCCATTATAGCACGCGCGGCGGGCGGCCTGATCGCTGCGAACCGCCGGGATACAAAAAACCGGGACATCAACGACCCGGCAAGTGTGTCTATACGGTCTGCATACGCGGACGCTAGGACGTGCCCAGCAGCTTACGCTCGACGTAGGCCATCAGCCGGTCGCGCACGTTTTCAAACGGGATGCGGTCCAGCACCGGCACAAAATAGCCGTCCACCGCCAGCTTTTCAGCTTCGGCACGGGGCAGGCCCCGGCTCATCAGGTAGTAGATCATCTCTTCTTCGATCTGGCCGACGGCGGCGGCGTGCGTGCAGCGCACATCGTCGGCTTCGATCTCCAAACCGGGGATGCTGTCGGCGCGGGCGTTATCGCTGAGCAGCATCGAGCGGTTGGCCTGGAAGCCGTCGGTTTTCTGCGCGCCGGGCAGCGCTTTGATCATGCCCTGCCAGACGGTGCGCGCGTCGTCCTTGAGCACGCCCTTAAACAGCAGGTCGGACGTGGTATGCGGCGCGTTGTGATTCTGCTGCGTGTCCAGGTCCATGAACTGCTTGCCGTCCGGGAAGTACAGCGCGCTCATGCGGCCCCAGCTTCCTTTGCCGTCCAGGTCGATTTCCATGAATGCTTTGACGAGTTTGCCGCCCATTTGCCCGGTGATCCAGTCCAACTGCCCGTCGTTGCCGACGCGGGCGCGCTGGTGGCTGAACTCGAACACGTGGTGGCCCCAGTCCTGCAAGTTCACAAAGCGCAGATTGGCTCCGTCCTTGACGATCAACTCGGTCACGCCGACAAAGCTCGCGTCAGTATCCAGGGTGGGGGACAGTGTTTCGTGCAGGTAGTTGATCTGCGCGTCCTCTTCCAGCACGACCAGCACATGGCCGAGCGTCGCGCCGGGCTGCGAGGTGTAAAAGATGCTGTGTGCGGGCAGTTCAACCGCTGCGCCGCGCGGCACGTATAAAAAGACGCCGTGTGTCCACAGCGCCGCGTTCAGCGCTGCAAATTTGCCATCCTGCGGCGTGACGGCGTGTGTCATCAGGTGATCGCGCACCAGTTCGGGGTGTTCGGCGGCGGCGGTGCGCAGATCGGTGAAGATCACGCCCTGCTCGCTCAGCGCTGCGTTGATTTCGCGGTGAACGATCTGGTCGTCCACAAACGCGATCAGGCCGCCCTGCTGTTCGCCGAGCAAGGGCTGGCGGTTGGCGGCGGGGATGTCGTTATAGGTCCCGCCATTGGCGGCGGCCAGGTATCCGGCGCTGGCCCAGTTGATATGCCGGTAGTCAGTGCGGCGCCAGGCTTCGTCTTTGGTGGTCGGCATGGGCAGCGTTTCGTATACGTCCCATGCAGCCAGCCGGGCCTGCAGCAGCCAGTCCGGCTCGTTGGCGCGCGCGCTCAGGGTTTCGACGTCGGCGCGGCTGAGCGGCGGCGCTTGAAAGTCTCGTGCAACACGATGGCGGGTTGCCACTGGTCTTTTCCTCTCTCACAAGTGAATTGCCGGTCCGATCCCGCTAGCCGATGGAGCCTTCCATCTGGAGCTGGATCAGGCGGTTCATTTCAATGCTGTATTCCATTGGCAGCTCTTTGGTCAGCGGCTCCAAAAAGCCGTTGACCACCATCGCGTTAGCCTCGTGCTCGCTGAGGCCCCGGCTCATCAGGTAAAAGAGCTGGTCGTCGCCCACCTTGCTGACCGTTGCCTCGTGGCCGACGGTAACATGCGGGTTTTCGATCTCGATGTACGGGTACGTGTCCGATTCGCTGATGTCATCCAGCAGCAGGGCGTCACACACGACCGTGCTCTTGACGTTGTCGGCATCCGGGTAGACCTTCAGCAAACCCCGGTAGCTGCTGCGCCCGCCGTCCTTGCAGATCGATTTGCTGATGATCTGGCTGGTGGTGTTAGGCGCGACATGCACCGCCTTACCGCCCGCGTCCTGCACCTGGCCCCGCCCGGCGAAGGCAATAGACAGGATTTCACCGTGCGCGCCGGGTTCCATCAGGTAGGTAGACGGGTATTTCATGGTGACCTTGCTGCCCAGGTTGGCATCGACCCATTCCATGCTGCCGTCGCCGTACACCATCGCGCGCTGGGTCACCAGGTTGTAGACGTTGTTCGACCAGTTCTGAATGGTCGTATAGCGGGCGCGCGCGCCGCGTTTGACCACGATCTCGATCACGCCGGTATGCAGGCTGTCGGTGGAGTAGATCGGGGCGGTGCAGCCCTCGACGTAGTGCAGGAACGCGCCCTCGTCCACTACAATGATCGTGCGCTCAAACTGGCCGATGCTGGCCGTGTTCAGGCGAAAATAGGCTTGCAGCGGCATCTCGACCTTCACACCCGGCGGCACGTAGATAAACGATCCGCCCGACCATGCCGCGCCGTTCAGCGCTGCATACTTGTTGTCGTGAGGTGGAATGACCGTGCCGAAATACTCGCGGAACAGGTCTTCGTTTTCCTGCAAGGCGGCGTCGATGCTTTTGAAGATCACGCCCTGGTCTTCCAGGTTTTGCTTGATGCGGTGGTAGACCATCTCCGAGTCGTACTGCGCGCCCGCCCCGGCCAGGAATTTTTGCTCGGCTTCGGGGACGCCCAACCGGTCAAAGGTCTGCTTGATGTCGTCGGGCACGTCGTCCCAGGACCGGCCTTCCTGCTCGGCAGGGCGGACAAAATAGATCATGTCGTTGTGATCCAGCGATGACAGGTCCGGTCCCCAGGTAGGCATGGGCTTCTGTTCAAAGATGCGCAGCGCCTTTAGGCGGTAGTCGAGCATCCACTGCGGCTCATTTTTCATCGCGCTGATCTGTGCCACGATTTCGGCGTTGATCCCTTTGCGCGTCTTGAAGACAGAACTGTCGGGGTCGTGGAAGCCGTACTGTTCGGCATAGGCTTCGCGTAAGCCCTCCAGGTGTTCTGCATCGCTCATGGTCGTCTCCTTCATCAGGCCGGGTTGTCTAGCGACCATTGCCGTTCTGCCGTTCGCGTACCCAGTCGTAACCCTGTTCTTCCAGGCGCAGCGCCAGGTCATCCCCGCCGCTTTCGACGATCTGCCCGTCCAGCATGATGTGGACAAACTGGGGCTTGATGTAGTTGAGAATGCGCTGATAGTGCGTGATGACCAGCACGCCCAGGTCCGGCCCGCTGAGCCTGTTCACACCTTCAGCCACGATGCGCAGCGCATCGATGTCCAGCCCGGAGTCGGTTTCGTCCATGATAGCGATCCGGGGTTCGAGCATCGCCATTTGTAGAATCTCGGCGCGTTTCTTTTCGCCGCCGGAGAACCCGTCGTTCAGATAGCGCCCGCCGAAGCTGTGATCCATACGGAGCAGGTCCATCTTATCGATCATCATTTTGCGGAAGGCGGGAATCGGGATACCCTTACTATCAGGATCGTCATCCTTCATGCGGGCATTGATCGCATTGCGCAAAAAGTTGGCAACGGTCACGCCGGGGATGGCAACCGGGTATTGAAACGCCATGAACAGCCCCAGGCGGCTGCGCTCGTCGGTTTCCAGGTCGAGCAGGTCCATACCGTCAAAGATGATCTGACCGGCGGTGACGTCGTAGGCCGGGTGGCCCATCAGCGTATTAGCCAGGGTGCTTTTACCGGACCCATTCGGTCCCATCAGCGCGTGGATTTCGCCCTGGCGGACGATCAAGTTCACGCCCTGCAGGATCGGCTGATCTTCGACGGAAACATGAAGATTACGAATTTCTAATGCGGCGCCCATCGATTGGATGTTCCTCCTCGTACTTGAAGCGCTGCCGTGTGGCAACGACTGGATGATCTGAGTATCAGGCGTACTGCCAGCCTGTGAGTTTGTCGTAATTGAGAACGTTTTGCAATTACTCTGATACAAATATAACATCACAGGGGAAGTTCCGTCAATAAAGCAGAACAATATCTAATAAAATAATAATGCCTGCGCTCCGTCTGGCACGCGGCAGTGATACGCGACGCTGGTAGGCATTTCATTTTCGCTCTTTTATAGTCTGTGTCAATGGGTAGGAAGGACAAAAACGATGGCAGACGAACAACCAACCACGGCGGGTATGTCCCGCGAGGAAAAAGAAGCGCTGGTGCGCGAAGCCCTGCGCACGGTCGTTGACCCGGAGATCGGGCTAAACGTGCAGGAATTGGGCCTGGTTCGTGAAATCGATATTGCCGACGACCGGGCGCACATCGTGATGATCCTCACCACGCCGTTTTGTCCCTATGCGCCGCAGTTGCTCGAAATGACGCGCCGCAAAACGCAGGACGTGCTCGGCGTACCTACGACGATTGAGCTGGGCATGGAAATCTGGGATCGGGACATGACCGAGCCGGGCGTGCTGGACAACTGGGGGCTGTATTAGCGGGCTAGTCGCTCATCCATTCCAGGCTGATTTCATAGGTGCCGGGGTTGTCCGTCGGCAGCCCGTCCTGTACCTCAATGGCATACACGGCGCTGCGGGGCAGGTTGAGCACGATCGATGTTTCGAGCGTCATATGGCAGTCGCTGGTGAACAGCGCGAGGTCATGATCGGCGGTTTCGACCAGCAGGCGGGGTGATATATCACCTTCGATCACGCGCACGGTCAGCCGCACTTGCTGATCGGTTTCACCACGGAAGTAGTGATAGGCGGGGGCCTCATCGTAGTTCAGCGCACCGGTTTGCGGTACGCCGTCTTGCAGCAGTTCCACCCCGGACTGGCTGACCCGCAGCTCGTAGGGGCCGCCGCGTGTATCGGGGTTCCAGCTTACGACGATGGCATAGATGTCGTCCGGGACCGGCACGAATGGATCGATAGCGGCTTTGCCTTGTTCTTCGGTGCCGGAAACATAGCCTGCCGCGTTATACAGCGCCAGGATCGGGTCGCCGGTGGGCTGGTCGGAGTGGACATCCAACCGGAGCAGCGTATCACCGTCTGCCGGGGCAGCCAGCAAAAAGTAGTCGCTGGGATGCGTGCTATCGACTATCCCCGCCAGCGGCTTGTCGAGCTTGATGGCCGGGACGGTGCGCAGGTTGACCAGGGTCAGCATGTAGGCACCATGCCCGCTGTAGCCGGACGCGACGATGCTGTACGCGTCGTCGCCGGGCAGTTCAAAGGGACCGATGCGCGAATTGTAGCCCTCACCGCCGTCGTCATCGATGAAGAGCGTGTTCTCCTGGCTGTCGAGCAGTGTCAGGGTAGTATCCAGGCTGCCGGGATCGTCGGCCTGGGCATCGATCAGGATCAGGTCTCCGGCGTACCCCTCAAAGCGCCAGATTTCTTCTGGCCGGGTTTCGCTGATCTGCCCCTCGATGACATCCCCATAGCGGAGCAGCGTATCGCGCTGTGACGGCGGGTCTGCGCCAACCAGTCCGGCTCCCATCAACAGGCAGGTGATCAGGCTCAAGGAAAAAACGCAGCGACGTGACAGCATAGCATATTCCCTTTCAGGAAAGGTTGTTTGCCCGCTTAGATTATAACCTGCCCTGCGGGCCTGGTGGCCAGTACCCGGCCAACCTGACGGCTGCCTGATGCTTTTTAGCGCTTGCCTGACGGACTTTGTTTTGGTTTGTTAATAAATGCATACATACTTGATCAAGGCGTTGCCATGCTGTTGGGGGGCATTTATACTAGATTAAAGGATAGTACTTACGTCACAATCGTGTTGGCGATTATGGGGCGAGCAGCATTGGAACACCGGTGGGGCCGGGTAGATGGTGGATAGGGTGGAGCAGTTTGCCAGGGAGAAATACCAGGGTGGTACAATGATGAGCGAGCCGTCTGAATACAAGTATCAGTACGGGCGATCAACTGATTTATTCGTGAGCCGCGAGGGCAGCGATCACACCTTGGTGGTTGGCGGGATTGGGCACGGGGCGCAGCGCTGGGTGCAGGTGCTGACGCGGCGCGCAGCGCAGGTGATGTGGTTCAAGCTGACCGTGTTACTCTATCCTGACAAAGCCGACATGGTGACCGGGATGGCGGTCACGGCGCCCCTGCACATGCCCGACGAGGAGACGGTAACCACCCACATGGATGTGTTTAGAAGCAACGAGGCCGAGTATACGCTGGTCGGGTGGATTGATCGGACGCACTGGATGGTCGTTTTGACCGAGCTGGATGCCCGGCGGTTATGGGCGGCGCTGGACCTGGTGCTGTACCCGGTTGGTTGGGAAGGGCGCGATACCCGTTCGAGCAAGGTCATCTGACGTGCTGTGAACATTGGAACAGATGGCGGTGTCTGCCAGGTTGGCGGGCACCGTTTTTTTATTGGGAAGGCAGGCGCAGCCGGGATTGGTTGATCGTGCGTGTGTCGTATGCCGGGCGCGTGTTGTCATTTTCTGCGTTCCGTACTACCATGCGTCATAAGAACAGGACCGATTCTTCAGGGATCATGTGTGGAAGGAGCGAGCGACATGGCGACGCCGTATGATGGCAAGGTAGCCATCTGGCATTGGAAGGGCGACTCGATTGCAGAAGAGACGATAGAAGACCTGGTTAAGACGATTAAAAAATGGGCGCCTGCTATCACACAGGTATGGGTCAAAACCAGCGATGGCGAAGACTGGCAGGGCGAATTTGATACCGACCGCGATCTGGCGATTGATAGTGTTGCCAGCGTGGATAAGTGGGTGCGCATCTTATCGGCGAACGGGATGGAATTCCACGCCTGGGCGGTGGTCAAGGGCGACAATATCACCGAAGAAGCCGACCGGGTTATCGAGGTCTGCAACCGGCCCGGCGTCAAGTCGATGGTGCTGGACATCGAACCGTTCTCCGGCTTTTGGACGGCGGGGCGCGAGCCGATCCGCCCGCTGATGACCCGCATCCGGCGGGGGGTGGGCGGGCGCTTCCACATTGGCATGGCAGTTGATCCCCGGCCCTGGCACAAAGACAGCATTTTCCCCGAAGAATGGCGGCCCTTTGTCAACAGCGTGCACTTACAGCTTTATTGGGAAACGTTCCAGCGCCCGGTGCGCGAGGTGCTGAAAGAGGGTTTTGACACGTGGAAGGATTACGGGCTGCCGGTCTTCCCGGTGCTGCCCGGATCGGCAGAGCGCGGCGATATGAATGTGGCGCGCGTGCTGTCGGTCAAGACCTATAAAGCGACCGGTATAAGCTGGTGGCGGTTTGGCGTGATCGGCCCGGTCCAGTTCCCGGCGATTAATCACCCGGTGGTGCCCGATGACGGCGACGACGAGGACCCGGTTGTACAGGGACGCTATGGGATCGAGGTCGTGGTCACGCCGGATGACGCTCGCTACCGTGATGGCGCGTTTGGCGGGCAGAACGCTGACGATCTCTTGAGTACCTTCCGGGGCACGTGGGGCTGGACCACCAAGTATAAGAGGACTGCCAAGACCAGCAGCCAGGTATGGGCGCGCTGGGACCCGCAGTTTGTGGCGAGCGGCTGGTACGAGGTATCGGCCTTTGTGCCGAACCGGCATGCGACCACCCGCCTGGCACGCTATAAGCTGCACGGCACGCTCGGCAGCTCCGGTGAACTGGAGATTCCGGTTGATCAATCACGCTACCGGAATGTATGGGTGCCGCTGGGGGTCTACCAGTTTGACGCCAACGATGTGAAGGCCGGGGTGGTGTTCCTGAACGACCTGACGGGCGAACCCAACCGGGAGATCGCCCTCGATGCGCTGCGTTGGCGGCAGGTGATAGGCATCATACCAACCGAAAAATACCTGGCCGACGGCTACGACAGCCCGGTCGGGACGGCAGCCCAGCGGCGGGCAAGCGACGTGTGGCCCGGCGAATGGTTTGATGCGACCGGTTTTGCACGGCGCTACCGAATCGGGACGCCCGGCGAGGCGTATCACACCGGCGTAGATCTGAACCTGAACGAGCCGTTCTGGGATGCCGACGCGCACAGCCCGATCTACGCTGCCGCGTCCGGCGTGGTGACATATGCCGACCGGCTGCCCGGCTGGGGTAATGTGATCGTGATCCGGCATGACCCGCTGATCTCGGCAGGCGAGGTGCTGTACGGGCGGTACGCGCACGTCGAGGACATCCGGATCAGTGTCGGGGATCGCGTGGTGCGCGGCCAGATGATCTGCAAGGTTGGGGATGCAGGCGGGCTGTTTCCCTATCACCTGCACTACGACCTGAGTCCGACGGCGATTTTGGAAAGCCAGCCCTGGCACTGGCCCAAGCTGGACCGCGACAGCCTGCTGTTGAATTACATCGATCCGCTGGACTTCACGCGTAAGCACCGGCCTACAGAGCCGTAGCGGCGGGCAGCGGTTACGATTAACCAGGGGCGTCTGTCCGGCAAGGCGGGCGCCCCTGTTCGATCTGGCGGTATCAGCGTAGGGCAGGCGTGGCATGAACGTAACGCCTGAAACCCCGAAGCTGGTATAATCCCCGGCATGGATGCAAACCGGTTTTCACGTTTTGAGGAGCGGATACAGGCGCTGGTCGAGGGCGGCTTTGCGCGCCTGTTCGCCGGGCGGCTGCGCGCGCGTGAAGTCGCGCTCCGGTTGGCGCGCGCGATGGAAGACGAAGCCCGCCAGGCTGCCGATGGGCGGCTGGTTGCGCCGAACTACTACGAAGTCCACCTGCACCCGGATGATCGCACCGCCTTGTTGAACGCCCAGCCGGACCTGGCAGCGGCGCTGATCGATCACGTGATCTGCCTGGCGCAGGAGAGCGGCTTGCGGCTGGATACCACGCCGCAGATCGACCTGGCGCCGGAC
Source organism: Anaerolineae bacterium (assembly GCA_016926875.1). Lineage (GTDB taxonomy): Bacteria > Chloroflexota > Anaerolineae > Aggregatilineales > Aggregatilineaceae > JAFGNU01. Next base: position 14,333 of record JAFGNU010000082.1, read on the forward strand.
CAGGGGATCACGCCGCACAGCGTGATGGTGATCGCCAACCATGCCGAGCAGGCCGGACAGTCGACCGAAGCCATGGACCCGGTCGCAGCGGACCGGCTGGCGGCTGCCGATCAGCCCCCGGAGTTCCCGGCGGCGTTTCTGGTGGTGGACGGCACGCGCTATGTGCCGTTGGATCGCACGGTGATCAACATCGGGCGGCGGCGCGATAACCTGATCGTGCTGGATGATCCCCACATCAGCCGCCAGCACTGCCAGTTGCGCTTCCGGTTTGGCGAGTTTGTGCTGTACGACTTGGGCAGCCGGGGCGGGACGCTGGTCAACGATCAGCGCGTGTCGGAGTGCGTGCTGCGTTCCGGGGATGTGATCTCGCTGGCGGGCGTCAAGCTGGTATACATGGTCGAGGAAGGCACAACCGGCCAGGTATCCCGCAGTGGCGATACCCAGGTGCAGATGCGCCGCGACGACCTGGACGAGGACGGCGGCGCGTGAGTACGGAATACGTCCTGCTGGCCCTGCGCCTGGTCACGGCGGCGCTGCTGCTGGTCTTTCTGGGAGCGGTGTTTGTGGCGCTGTGGCGCGATTATCGCGCGGCGTCCGGCGCAGCAGCCGGGAGCGGGCGGCGGCGCGGCTGGCTGGTTGTGATCGAGGCGGGCGATAACGCGGCGTTGAGCGGGACGAGCTACCCGCTGCTGTCGCTGACCACGTTGGGCCGCAGTCCTACCAATACGGTTGTGCTGGATGACACGTTTTGCAGCCAGGAGCACGCGCTGGTGACATGGCGCGGCGGGCAGTGGTGGCTCGAAGACCGTGACAGCAGCAACGGCACGCGGTTGAACGGCCAGCCGGTGCAGGAGCCGGTCGTGCTGTCATCGGGAGACGTGATCGGCATCGGGCGCACGGAGTTCAAGATCAGCTTGGAGTGATGGGTAAAAAGGAGCGAATCCAACATGGACCTGGGTTTACATGATGCGCGCGTCCTGGTTGCAGCCAGCAGCCGGGGATTAGGGGCCGCGACGGCGCGCCGCTTTTGCCTGGAAGGGGCCAAAGTGGCCGTCAATGGGCGTGAGGCGGCCCGGCTCGAAGCAACCGCCCGCGCCATCCGCGACGTGTCGGCGGACGAGGTGATCGCCGTGGTGGGTGACGTGACCGAACCCGGCGCTGCCAACCGGATCGTGGGGCAGGTGGTTGGGCAGTGGGGCGGGCTGGATGTGCTGGTGACCAACGCGGGCGGACCGCCGCCGGGCACCTTCGAGAGCACGCCGTTGGAGGCGTGGGAGCGGGCCTTTCAGCTATCGGTGATGAGCGCCGTCCGGCTGATTCACGCCGCGCTGCCATACCTGCGCCAGAGCGACCGCGCGGCGATCCTGACGATCGCATCGCTGACGGTCAAGCAGCCGCTCGATAACCTGATCCTGTCGAACAGCGTGCGAATGGGCGTCACCGGGCTGACCAAGTCGCTGGCGAACGAGCTGGGACCGGAGGGCATCCGCGTGAACAGCATTTTGCCCGGCTGGACGCTGACCGAGCGTGTGGACGAACTGATGACCAGCCGCGCGCAGCAGGGCGGGATCACGCTTGACGAGGCGGTTGCAGCCCAGGCGGCGGATATTCCGCTCAAGCGCATGGCCGACCCGGCAGAGTTCGCCAACGCGGCGGTGTTCCTGTGCTCTCCGGCGGCGGGCTACATTCACGGCGCAATGGTGCCGGTGGACGGCGGCGCGATCCGCGCGACTTTGTAGGCGCAGCAGTAACTCAAAACGGGCGGCCCGGTGTCGCCCTTTTCGTTTTTTAGCGGTTTGAACTATACTGCCGGATATGAACGAGAAACCGATTTCTTCCCTGATAACCGATGTTGTGCCCCCCGAATGCTTTACGGTGATCAATGGGCTTGGCGTGCAGACCGATCCCGGCCTGGCGCAGCTCCGGCGCTACCTGCCTGTGCTGGCCGTGATCGCCGCGCCGTATGCCGGGCTGGGCGGCGACCAGGACCCGCTGATCCCGTTTGATCGCGCGGGCGAGTGGCATTTGCTGGCCCAGGCGCTGGACGCTGCTGCGCAGGCCCAACCGGGCAGCGCCCCGTTTGCGCTGGTGCGCCTGGTGCCGCCGACGGCCAGGCAGTTAGCGCGCGCGCTGGCGGCGGATGGCCCGGATGCCTTCCGCGTGGTGCATTTTGTGTGTCACGGCGAGCGCGACATGCTGCACCTGGAAGACGAGGACGGGCACGAAGCCTACGAGGTAGTCGATCACCTGGTCCGGCTGTTTGAACCCAGCCGCGCCCAACTGGTGATCATGGAAGGCTGCTTCAGTCCAAACATCGCGGAGCTGCTGATTCAGAAAACGCGGGTCGAGGCGGTGATCGGCACGCGGCGCAAGCTGCTTGACGAGCACGCCCTGGCGTTTGCGGCGCGTTTGTATGGCGATCTGGCTGCCGGGGTGGGCGTGCGGTTGGCGTTCCAGGCGGCGGTAGATGTGCTGGTGCGCACGCCGGGCGCAGGCGCTGAGCGGTACGAGCTGGTTTTGCCCGGCGATCTGCCCGATGTGCGGTTAGTCCTGCCATCGCCGGGAGTCCGTGCGGCGCGCCCGCTGTTGGACGGTGGGCTGCCGCGATTGGCCGGTGTGCCGCAGTGGATCGGGTTTGCCGGGCGGCGCGAGGCACTATCCGAACTGGCGCGGGATGTCCCGGCGGCCAATAAGCGCCTGTATGCGATCACCGGACCGGCGGGGATCGGCAAGAGCCGGTTAGCTGCCGAGTGGGTGAGGCGGTTTGGCTGGCGCTTCCCCGGCGGGGTGCTGTGGTTCCGCGTGGCGAGGCAGACGACGGCCCACGAGGTGATCGCCGCGCTGGTCCGGTTCCTTGATCTTCCGGCGACCACGCCGCCCGACGAAGTCTGCGAGCGGATGCAGGCGCGGGGCGTGCTGCTGGTGCTGGATCATGCCGACGCGCTACAAAGCGGGGAGGAGGCTGAACGGCTGGCCGGGTGGCTGCGCGAGTTGAACCCTGAGTCGGGCGCCTGTGTCCTGCTAACGGCGCGCCGCTTTGATGGCCCGCTGGCGCAGATCAGGGATACCTGGACGCACGAACTGGGCGAGCTGTCGTACAAAGCCGCGCGCACGCTGGCAATGCGGCAGGCGGTGGCGCGCGGGCTGGAAGCGCTTGACGTGGATACCATCGACGATTTCCTTGACCGGGCGCACAACCAGCCCTGGCTGATCGTGAAAGGCGTGCGCCTGATCGAATCCGGCGGGTTGGAGGCGGCGCTGGCCGATCTGGAGGACTTCAGGCCCGATATGTCCGACCCGCTGGAAACGTATCTCGGCGGGTGGATCAAGCGGCTGGAACTGGAACCCGACGGCGGCGCGCTGGAAATGCTGGCGCGGGCGCAGAGTGTGCCGGACGCATTTGATATAGGGCTGGCCGAAGCGATAGGCGGCGGGCAGGCAGAGAACATCGTGCGCGTGCTGGTCGGGCACAGCCTGCTGCGCCGGGAGGGAGCGCTGCTCACCATCCCGCCAACGGTGCGCGACTACTTGCAGCAGCATTACCCGCTCAGCCCCAGCGAGCACGACCTGCTGATTGAGATCATCGCGCTGCACCTGGCACGGACGTGGCCCGACCCGCAGGATGATACCCCGGTGCCCACGCGCGAGCAGCAGGCCCGCCTGAACAATGTGCGCGGCGTGATTCCCTATTTTGTCCGCCCGGACAGCGCGCTTGATGCGTTGACCGGGGCAGCGGCCTTGATCGCGGCGGCCCCGGCGTATCGCGCGGCAGGTCTGGGACAGGAATGCCTGGTGGCGGCGGGGGCGATCCGCGAGCGGCTGCCGGAAGGGTTAGAACTCGCGCGGCTGCAAGTAGCGATGGGCGAAGCGCTGCACGAGATTCCAGGCCAGCAGAAGGAATCCGGGTGGTTATTCCAGGTATCGCTGACTATCGGCGGGCTGGATGTGACCGCGCGGGCGGATATGGCGCGTGTCTACGGGCGCTTTTTGTGCGAGGTGGGACAGGCGGAAGCTGCGGAAAAATTGTATTCCGAGGCGCTGCGGGCGCTGCTGCGCGACCAGTCGGAGGACGTGACGCTGGCTGCGTGCCTGGCGCATGACTGGGGGAACGTGCTGGCATCGCTGGCCCGCTTCGATGAAGCAACTGCGCGTTACAAGGCCGCGCTGGCCGGGTACGCGGAGATGCAGCGCGCCGATCTGTCGGTCGAGGCGCAGCGTGATATGGCGCGCATGATGCGGCGGCAGGGCGCTGTTCAGCAAGCGGAGGATTTGCTGCGCCGGGCGCTGGCAAGCGTTGAGCAGACCGGACCACCCCGGCTGGAGGCGGCGATCCGAAGCCAACTGGCGGCGGTGTGCGCGGATCGTGCGTGGGCCGCGCACCGCGCCGGGCAAACCGCGATCAGCCGGGCGGAATGGGGCGGCGTTGAGCAGATGTTGAGCGATGCGGTGGCGGCGCTGCTGCGGCTGCCCGCATCGGAACCCCTGGCAGAGGTGTATCACGAATTAGGCCGGGTGCAGGCGCGGTTGACGCGGCTGGACGACGGCGCGGCAAACGTCGCGCGGAGCATCCGCTTGTATGATCAAATCGGGATGCTGCCTGAGATCGGCGCGGCGGCGGTTACGCTCGGCCAGCTTTGCATGGCGCAGGGTGATTCGGTCACGGCCCAGGCGGCGCTGCACCACGCTCTGGACGTGGCGGCGGCGCTGGATGATCCCGAACTGGCGGCGCGGGCGGCGGGTGTGCTGGTGCGCGTGCACCAGATTCGAGCGCGGCACCTTGCACGCGGCAGCCGGGCTTTCCGCCAGAACATGATCGACCAGGCGAGCTTTTCGCGCGCGGTGCTGGCCGGGTTGGGATTGGGTGAGCATATCGCGGCGCTGGACGAGATCATCGTGATCGCGGGTGGCACGCCGGGGTCGCTGCAATTAGGCGAGGGCGGGACGGCGTGAGCGACCGGCACCGGACCTACTGCATTAACCACCCCAGCCGCCTGGCTGTGGAGCAGTGCGAGGTCTGCGGCAAGCCGCTGTGCGCCTACTGTCTGTATTACACCGAGGACGGGCAGCGGCTCTGCGCGCAGCACGCCGAATATGCCCGGCTGGCCGGGATGGCGATTGAAGAACCGGATGTTTACGCCGACCAGATCATCGGCGCACAGGCGGGCCTGCTCAGTAAGCAAAAACGGGACGACGCAGCAGACGACAGCCTGTATAAGGGCAACTCGAACGACCTGATGGCGCTGCTTGGCCTGCTGATCAGCGTGATTTCGATGGGCGCGTGCTGTGGTGCGGCGTACTGTATGCCGTTGGGCGGGCTGGTGCTGTCGCTGGTCGCGCTGATCAACGCCGGGAAAGCGTATGATTCCAGGCGCACACGCCGGATGGCCGTGGTGGGACTGCTGTTTTCGGGCGTGTGGGTGGCGGTGATCGCGGCGTGCATTGCGTTCTACGGCTGGTCACTCACGACGCTCCAACAGTCGATGACCACGTTCTCCGGTTCTAGCCTCTTCGGAGCAACTTCAACCTATACCTCAACGCCCGCGCCAACGGCCACGCCGACCGAAGAGGGCGACACGTCCCCGGCCCGGTTTGACTATGGATTCCCCCACGAAATCGTGACGCCCACGCCGGGGCCTTGAGATTTCTTTATGAATTGATTCAAACTCTACCTTTGCAGATTTTACTCTTGGGGCGTTCAAGACACCGATTTGACCCATTCTGGCCCTTTGGTAGTCGTAAAGTATTGATGAACACTTGCGGTTTTGGTCCATTTTGGGCAGAAGAATTAAAAGTGCAAACATAGAGAATTTATTGGGCGCAAGCAAATTATCCGACAACATACGCCAAATCTTTCTGAAGGAAGCACACTTTGAAGATCGCGCTGCTCTACTATGATGGATTTTCTGAATTTGAAGTTGTACTAGTCTGCCTGATTTTTAGACAGCACGACCTCATTTCTGTTGCATTGGAACACAAAGAATATAAAAGCGAGGAATGTCAACGATTCTGCGTTGATAAAGTCATCAAGGATGTTGATATTGATTCAATAGATTTGCTGGTCATACCTGGTGGAGAGCCAGCCCCATTGGTCGACAACCTTGAATTGAAGAGCTTTGTCGAGAATGTAGTTGCCAGAAATAAAAAAGTGGCTGGAATATGCGGGGGGGCCAGCTTGCTGGCCGGTCTTGGGGTATTGAAGGGGAGAAAATGTACAGGATTGACTTCAGGTAAAGATCCA
>JAFGNU010000015.1 GCA_016926875.1 Anaerolineae bacterium
CCACCTGCGCCGATGGTACTGGGGGGGTAGCCCCCTGGGAGAGTAGGTCGTCGCCAACTCACCCTGACCTCGCTCCCGTTCCCCCCCCGCACACTGCTTGTCTTAACCCTTCCTATAGCATCCCGTCTCCAAGTCGTACTCAAGCCGTATTTTTTATGTTGGTGCGGCTGGTGTATACTGATAGAGCGTGCCTCGAATCAAACAGGAACCAAACGTTTAAGTTTGTGTACGCTAACGCGGCTGGAACGGAGGGGCGGACATGGTGCGACAGGGTGCAAAATTACTGGTGCTTTTGCTGCTCTTGGCAGTGTTAGCAACGGGCTGCCGGGGTAACCTGAGCACGTTCGAAGCAACCGACACGCCTGGCGGCGAGATGACACAGGAGGCGATGCTGCCAACAGCCACGCCGACCGAACCGCCACCGCCCACGGTGACCAGGGAGCCAACCGAGGTCTTGCCGAGTCCGACACCGACCCTTATTCCGACCGATACGCCGCTCCCTCCCACCGAAACACCCACCAAAACCGAAATCCCGCCGACCGATACACCCACTATCACACCCACCGAAGCCCCACCGACCTATACGCCTTATCCAACCTATACCAGCCTGCCATCGGACACGCCGCTGCCAACTGAATCCAATACACCTGAACCAACCCTGACCCCATCACCTGACCGGACGGTCACCGCCCGCGCCGAAGCGGCCCAGGGCACAGAGATCGCGCAGGCGCTTGCGAGCACGCTGGACGCGCTGCCGAGTCCCACTCCCTACCCGACGTACACGCTTGAACCGACCGATACGCAGCCGCCAACGATCACGGCCAGCCCGTCGTTTACCCCGACGGCCACGTTTACGCCCAGCTCAACGATCACCCCATCGGCAACGTTCACGGCCAGCCCGACCATTACACCCTCAGCTACCTATACGCCCAGCCCATCCTTCACGCCTACGCGTACACCCAGCGCCACGCCGGACATGATCGGCACATTCCAGGCCGCCACCGCCGACGCGCTGGCAACACAGGCGCCCTCACAGACGGCGCAGGCTGCTGCCGCCATATCGACCGGGATCGCGGCCACGCTGACGGCGATGCCGACTGCGACATTCACGCCCGTGCCCACGCTTGTAGCCACCGCCGAAGTGATCGCGTTTGGCTCGTACACTGCCGAGCGGGTAGGACTCAAGTTTGACTACCCGGCAGAGTGGTTGGAGCCGGAAATAGACCGGTATGCAGTCGGCCTGTGGTCGCCCGATTACCAGATGGCAATCTTCCTGGCGCGCGGCGATCCGAATGACCTGGTGGCGGAAGGGCTATTCTACAGCACCAACCCGGTCGAGGCGCTGGAAGAAGCGGTCAGCGGCCTGGAAGCAACGATTAGCGAAACCGATCGTTTTGGCATCCCGGCCTGGGACGTGGTCGGGCGGAATGATGAGACAGCATTTCGTTATTATCTGCTGGAACATGACGGCGAGTGGGTGTTCATCGCCGGGCTGGCACCGGTCGAGGACTTTGAGGTCTTTGAGGCGGCGATTCTTGAACGTGTCGTGACTTCGCTGACCATCATAGCGCTGCCGCCCACACCGTCACCGTCACCGAGCATGACACCGCTGTTCACACTCACGCCCTACCAGTTTGAGGTGACTCTACCCCCCGGCCCAACCTGGACACCACGCGCCAGCGTCACCCCGCCGGTGCTGGTGCAGCCAACGCTCACCCCGTCGCTCACACCATCCCCGACCGGGCCGACGCCCGATTTTCCGGCCACGGCGACCCGGATCATCGCGGAAGTGACGGCCACGGCGGATGCGGGTCTGCGCCTGACGGCCACTCAGATCGTCGAAGACTATAATGCCACGCGGGCCGCGCCGGGCACACCAACGCCTGCACCGCCGGTGACACTGAATCCGTTCTCCCTGACGGCTACGCAGTTGATGCTGGATCTGACGAGCACGGCTGAATTGTATGTTACGCCGACGCCCAGTCCGACACGCACACCGACGCCGTCCCCGACCGGGCCAACGCCCGATCTCCCGGCCACGGCCACGCAGGTTATGGCAGAAGCGACGGCTACGGCAGATGCCGACCTGCGGAAGACGGCCACCCAGATCGTCGCCAACGTCACCGCGACGGCACGGGCCGAAACGGGCGGGGTCGATGCGAATTACCTGACGGCCACGCAGGCTGTCGAGGATTTCGACGCGACACGTGCGGCGCGCGTCACCGTCACGCCTACATGGGTCCCGGTTACGCCTATGCTGTTCGATATGACACAGATTGCAACGTTTTATTTCACCCCGTCTCCGGTGGCGGTCACGCCATCGGCCACGCCCATGCTGTTTGACCTGACGCAGATCGCCACGCTGTACATCATGCCGTCCAGTACACCGCTGCCAACGGCGACCCCTACGCCGACCTTCACCAGCACGCCGAACTGGGGTGTAACGGCAACCGAGATCGTGACCAACGCCACCGCAACCGCCGCCGCGCGCGGCACACCAGCGCCGCGTTATGAGGATGAAGAGTTTGGTGTGGCGTTTGACGTGCCTGATGGTTGGTGCCAGCCATACCAGCCCTACGCGAATACGCTGTTTACCACCGATGGGCACGCGCGCGTGTTTATCTACCGGGGTGACCGGGATTTCTTCGCCCGGCGCTGGAACATCCTGCGCATGGAAGATAACCTGCTGGATGCAGCGGTGTCCGTCAACGAACGGCTAGACGGCGCGCTGACCATGCTGGTCGGCGGTGAGGGCATTTACATCACGGTGGAGCGGGGCGGGCGAAAAGGCCGGGTGTATCTCTTTGCGCTCGAAAACCGCAACTGGCTGATCCTGTCGGCCAGCGCACCGGTCAGCACGTTTGACGGCTATGTCGAAGACGTGTTCGAACCGCTGCTCGCGTCGTTGGCAGCGGACGGGCAGCCTGTGCTGGCGGCATCTTCCGCGCCGGTAAACACCCCGACGCCGGTTATCGACCCCTGCGCCACGCCGTCGCCATTTAAGCGCTACGAGAGCGAATCACTGGGGTTGGCGTTCGACGCGCCGGTGGGCTGGGCCGACTGGAGTGAGGAAGACATGCTTGGGGGGCAGGCGGGCATCGAAGGGGGGGCCTTTTACTCCAACCCGGAGGACCTCGCAGGTGGGGAACCCGGCGAACCGAGCGCCTCGGTGTTGGTGATGGCGCGCTTTGACGCGTCCGAGGCGTTCCCCGACCAGCGAGTTGACTCGCCGGAAGCGTTTTTGAACGAAATCGTTGACATTGACCCATCGACAATCCAGCCCTATGATGCAGCTCTTTATCCCGCTGCCCGCGCGCTGGATTACGAGTCAACGGATGACCCGGCACTCCTGGTATATGTGCTGGATATTGGGGATGGCTACTGGCTGGTGGCAGTGCTGTATGTGCCGCCGGACGAAAATTACCTGCTGCTGGATGAAACGGTATTGCAGCCGGTGGTCCGCTCGGTGGAACTGCTTGAAGAGAGCGCCCCGCCCGCGACGCCAACCATCACGCTGGCGCCTACGCAGCCGCCCTCCACCTATACACCGTCGCCGCTGCCAACTTTTACGCCGGAACCTGGGCCGGATACGGTTGCGTTCGAGCCATACCAGAACGAGGCGCTTGGCATGGCATTTGACGTGCCGGTGGGCTGGGTCGAGTGGAGCGACGAAGATACGTTCGATGAACAGGAGGGGATTAAGGGTGTCCTGTTTTACTCCAACCCGGAGGACGTCGCCGAAGAGGGGGCTGGTGAACCGAGCGCCCCGGCGCTGGTGATTGCGTGGCTTGAGGCGTCCAAGGCGTTCCCCAACCAACGCATTGACTCACCGGACGAGTTTATGGTCGAGCACTTCGACATGGAGGCCGACCAGGTGCAGCCGTATGACGCGGCCCGCTATCCCGCCGCACGCGGGATCGTTGAGATCGAGGGCGAACTCCAGACGATCATTTACGTGCTGCAAGCGCCCGATGGCAACTGGCTGCTGGTAGCCCTGGCCGTCCCCCCCGGTTATAACGCCCTGCTGTTGGACGAGACGGTGGTGCAGCCATTGGTGCGCTCGGTGGAACTGCTCGCCGCGCCGGAACCGGTGACGGGCGAGGTGGCCCCGGTCGAGGACATGGTGTTCGAACGGTATGAGAGCGAGCCGCTTGGGCTGGCGTTCGACGTGCCCGCCGGTTGGACCGCAGCGCGCAAAGAAGAATCCAGCTTCGAGGAAGATGGCAACGCCAGTGTCAAGTTTTTCGCCAGCCGGTATGACGCGGATTCGTTGACAGGGGAAGTGACAGCGCCTAACCTGCTGGTTCAGCGCGTCAACCCGGCGGTGATAGGTATTGATGTACGTATTGAGTCACCGCAAGACTTCCTGGTCGAGATCGTGGAGGTCAGCCGCCTGTTTATCCAGCCCCAGCCATACCCCGGCATGGATTACCCCGCCGCCCGCGCGCTCGCTTTTGACCTGCCGGGTGAGGGAGACAGCATGGTTTACGTGATACGCCTGGGTGATGCTGACTGGATACTGGTGATTTTTACGGTGCCGCCAGGTGCTGACCTGCTGGCCTGGGATGAGGTTATCATCCCGCAGTTGATGCTCTCGCTGGAAGTACTGGTAGACAGTGAGCCAGATATTTCCCCGGCTCCAACCGCCGTCCCACTGGACACGCCCGCCCCCTGATCGCCTGTGCGCCAGCCTCTAAATTTCCAAACGCTTTCTTAACCTGTTGCGCTGTTAATTTGTGATATAATAGCGACACTATGACCATTCATGGATATCTGTATTGGCCTGGGACAGGTATGCAGCGCCGGAAACCAGCGAGCGGCGAAAACAACTCATCGCCGGGGAGGTGCAGGGAGCGTGGACGGGGACGTTGGTTATCGCTTACATAAATCGATAGGGTTTCTTGATTTTCCGCGCGATGTGACAGCGCAAACGCGCGAAGCTGCTTATGAAGCCTACAGTATGCTGGCACAGGCGAAGGTCAGGATCATTGGACTGAACTTTGATGCCAGCGCCTATTTGAATGGGGCAGGGATTGGGCTGGTAATCAGCCTGGTTGAAGACGCGATCCGGGCAGGCTGCACGGTCTACGCCTATGGGCTGTCGGCTCACTATCGCAAGGTGTTTAGCATGGTTGGTTTGAACGGGCACGTCACGCTGGTGACCAGCGAGCAGGATATGCGCAACCGGTGCGGTATCCGGCAGCTTACCGACTGACCTCAACCCGGCACCTGGCATTTATAATCAATTGTTGAGTTTGCTTAAATTTCCCGGTACACCGGGCTTTTTTTCTTGGTGTGGGGTTATAACAGGTGCGTTTCGTATGCGAACCGTGTGCCATGCTCAACCTGGTGCATAACGATTGGCATAAAACGCCTATACCATTGATTATTGTTGGCCAGGAGCTTAACATGAGTATGCATTCTTCCGATTCTGATCAGCCGCTGATCATCGTTACCGATATCGCGTGTGATCTGCCTGCTCAGATATTGGAGCAGTACCATATCCGGACTATGCCGCTGAAAGTATTGTTTGGCGACGAAGTCTATCTGAGTGGGGTTGATATGACCCCGGCCCAGTTTTATGCACGGCTGGCGCAGGGCGATGTTCACCCGACTACCTCTCAGCCCACGGTGGCCGACTTCCGCACGTTGTACCAGGAGTTGGGCGCAGCAGGCGTGCCGATCCTCTCGATCCATCTCAGCGAAGGCTTGAGCGGGACGGTGAACGTTGCTCGCATGGCAGCCCAAGAGCTGCCCGATCTACCGATCACCGTCTGGGACAGCGGTACGCTGACCTCTGCGATGGGTATGCAGGTGCTCACTGCGGCGCGCGCTGCCCAGGCCGGGTATGCTGTTGAAGACATCCTGCCGCTGCTCGAACAGACGCACCGGGCAGCCGACCTGCTGTTTATAGTCGATGACCTGATGTACCTGCACCGGGGCGGGCGGATCGGCACGGTGAGCTATCATGTGGGACAGGTGTTGCATATCAAGCCGATCATCACCGTTTGCAAGACGGGCGACCTGGCCGGTACGTATGTCCCTGCCGGGCGCGTGCGCAGCATGTCCAAAGCGATCCCTGCATTTATCGAACATGTCGCCAAAGCGGTCGGCGAAGACAACAAGCTGCGGGCCATATCGCTGTACGGCGACGACCCGGCGCTGGCCCAACAGCTTAACGCCCAGCTTGCCAAACGGTTTGATTGCGTCTACCTGGACATGGTGCCCACAGCACCCGCGCTTGGCGTACATGTCGGGCCGTCGGCGCTGGGGATCGGCTTTGCTGTAGGGGATTGGCCGGTGTAGCAGTATGTCCGGGCGGTTGTTTGTGCAACGCCGGGCAGACCTGTTATGATTAGGGACAGTGCAGGTCCATTGTTGTTGGAGACAGTCCCCGATGAACGACGCAGACTCTATGAGCAGCGGAGGCAACGCGAATGCTCCGGTTGAGGAGCAGCTCCGCAACCTGATCGAGAACCTGTCATCCTATATTGAGTATTATCATGGCGGCTCGGTCAAGCTGGTGTCGTTTGATGGCAAAGTCGCGCGGGTGGAGTTTGGCGGCGCGTGCGAAGGCTGCCCGCTCTCGTTGAACACGCTGCATGGCTGGATCGCCGGGACCGTACACCAGTTCTTCCCGGACATTGTGATCGAGGAAGCGCCGATCCACAGCTAGTGACAGCTCAGGCTGAAGTTGGTGAGCAAACGCTCTGCTGTCCGGCAGAGCGTTCGCGTTTGTTCGCAGGTACGGAGGGGTGCAAGAATACGATGAAAGATTGGGCGATATTTGGGACGCTGGGGGTGATCTGGGGATCATCGTTTCTGCTGATAAAAGTGGGCGTGGAGGAGCTTGGCCCGCTGCCGCTGGTGGCCGTGCGGATCGGGTTAGCCGCGCTGGTGATGGCGGTGTTTTTGTGGCTGACCGGGCGCAGGTGGCCTGCCAACCGCGTTGAGCGCGCGGCGTTGGTATTCATCGGCGTGATGAATACTGCCGTGCCCTTCACGTTGATCACCTGGGGCGAGCAGGATATCGACAGCGGCCTGGCGACGGTGCTGAACGCGACAACCCCGCTGTTCACGCTGGTCTTTGCGCACCTGGCGCTGTCCGACGAGCGCAGCACGCCGCAGAAGGTGATCGGGCTGGTGGCGGGGTTTGCCGGGGTGGCGCTGCTCGCCAGCCGGAACGCGGAGTCCAGCAGTCCCAACCCGGTCAGCGGGCAGGTGGCCGTGTTGGCGGCGGCGGCGTGTTATGCGTTGAGCGCCGTCGTGATCCGCCGCTACCTGCGCCGGGTGGACCCGCTGACGGTGGCGGGCGGCTCGCTGATCGTGGGCGGAATCACGATGGTGCTCATCACGCCGCTGATGGTGCACCCGCTGCCGGACATTGGCGGATTGAGCGCCAAAATCATCCCGGTGATGCTCACGCTGGCGGTGTTGAATACGGTCATCGCCTACTTTTTGTTTTATCATTTGATCGATACCTGGGGCGCAACCCGTACAACCCTGGTTACTTACCTGATGCCGCCCATTGGCGTGACGCTGGGCGCGATCTTCCTGGATGAAACGGTCGATTGGAAAATCGTCGTCGGCGCGGCGCTGATCCTGGGCGGGATCGTAGCGGCCAACTGGCGGGCGCACCGGCAGCTTTCTCCGGCGGCCCCGCTCCCGTGCGAACCGGTACAGTCGGGAGTGGATGGATAAGGCTGGACAGGCGTGCGCCGTCTGGACGTGAAGCAGGCTCTGTAAAGGGGAGCACGATGGAGATTTTCCCGATCATAATCGTGGTGGCGCTGGTGGTGATCAGCGCAGTGGTCGCGGCCAGGGAAACACGCCGCAACAAGGCTGCCCTGGCGCTGCTCCAACAGATTATCGCCAGCGACCAACCCCTTTTCAGCGGGTATTCAAGTGGACTGCGGTTTCGCGTGGAAGAGATCAACAGCGGGCGCTTCAATTGGCGCCCGTTTGTGATCGCCGTGACGCCAACCCAGATCGCGCTCCATCCGATCACCCAGCGTGCCGAAGCGCCGATCATGTTCACGCCGGACGAACTGCGCTGGTTTGGCCGCCCGAAAAAGTATACATCCGGCCCGAACGAAATGTGGCTGCATATCGAGCATGATCGCCGCTGGTTTCTGATCCGGCTGCGCCTGTACCAGCACCGGATGCAGGGCCTGGTTCGCGCGCTGAAACAAATCTCGGATGATGAGATGGTTACCGCGTATCGCCGCCGCCGCCCGTACATTCACTACGGCCCGGTCACGGCGCAGCCTGCAACCCAGGACATGTTAGGCGCGTGGGTGCTGGACAAACCATCTGATCTGTATCTGATGCCGCTGTTCCTGGTCGTGCTGGAAGGCTCAATCGTCCGGCGGCTGATCCCGCTCAAAGCGGTGCAGAATGTGACCGCCATCAAACGGCTGGACCGTCCTCGCGCGGCGGGACTGGTGCGCTTTGAAGTGGACGGCGAGCCGTTCGCGTTTGCGCTGGATCGCTACGAAGCCCTTGCCGGTGCATTGGCCGAAGCCGCTAAGCGCACGCTCGAAGACCCGGTGCAGTGGCAGCGTAAAAAGAAGAAATCGGGCGATATTGATGATGACCTGGATGATGATCTGGACGATGACTGGGATGATGATCTGGATGATGTCCGGGAAGACTTTTACGAGGACGAGAAATTTTACCAGGGTTATGGGTAATGTCTGGCAGGTGATCGCGTATATTTGTATGAATCGATGGCTAATGTGTATCGGAGGCGGCTATGTATCGCACGCTGGCGGTTGTGATCCTGGTTGCCCTACTGCTGGTACCGGGCGCTGCGCTGGCCCAGGACCCCGAAAACGGCGCGTCCGGTATCGGTGATCCGGTCTTCCCACTGCTGGGAAACGGCGGCTACGATGCCCAGCACTACACCCTCGACCTGGCAGCCGATGTGCAGCAGAACACCCTGTCCGGCACGGTGACAATGGAAGCCGTCGCCACCCAGCACTTGAAAACCTTCAACCTGGACTTTGCCGGGTTCACCATTGACCAGGTAACGGTCAACGGCGCGCCCGCCGACTTCGGGCGCGATTCCCACGAACTGGTCATCACCCCGGCGGAACCGCTGCCCGCTGACGAGGTGTTCACCGTCAGCGTGACCTATGGCGGCGTGCCGGGGCTGGTGCAAACGTCTGCGGCGCCGGTGCCGCTTGGCTGGATCAATTACGACGACGGCGTGTTTGTAGTCAGCGAGCCGTTGGGCGCGGCAGGCTGGTACCCGGTCAACGATCACCCGCTGGACAAGGCGACGTATACGTTTCGCATCACCGTTCCGGCGCCGTATGTCGTGGCGGCGAATGGACTGCTTCAAGATGTGATCGATACCGGCGAGACGCTCACTTATGTGTGGGAAGCCAGCGATCCGATGGCCAGCTATCTTGCCGCCGTCAATATTGGGGAATTTGAGGTCCAGACCGAAGCAGGCCCGGACGGGCTGCCGATCCGCAACTACTTTCCACCCGACGCCGCCGAAGCCGTCATGCACGATACCGCGCGCACGGCGGACATGATCGCGTTTTTTAGCGACGTGTTTGGCCCCTACCCGTTTGAAGCGTATGGTGTGGTAGTGGCCGATACTGGGTTGGGCTTTGCGCTCGAAAACCAGACGCTGACCCTCTTCGGGCGGAACTGGCTGAGCGGTGACGGCAGCGCCGAAGAAACTGTCGCGCACGAACTGGCGCATCAATGGTTTGGCAACAGTGTCAGCCTGGCGCGCTGGCAGGATATCTGGCTGAACGAAGGCTTCGCCACGTATGCATCCTGGCTGTGGTTCGAGTTTGATCGCGATCCAAAGGTCATGGAAGCGACCGTCAGCTACACGTACCAGACCATCGCGGCCAGCACGGCTAATTATACGGCTGCGATCACCAAGGACGAACTGATCGCCGGGTTGGCGGAGATACCGCTGAATGATCTGGGCCTGACGCGCAAGCAGGCCGCGCAGGTCGCCGCCGTGCTGTTGAGCGGCTCGCCCGCTGAAGGGCAGATTATGGACCTGGTCAGCACGCTGCCGGAGGGTAAGCTGCCCGGTGGGGTGTTCCTGGCGTTTATTGAGCGGCTGCCGTTTGAGACGGCGATGCTGAGCAACCGCCAGATGCGAGACATGCTGGCGATGCTGGGGGTGGACGAGGAAACAGGCGGAACGCTGGCTGCCCCGCGCAGTCCCTACGTGCCGCCCGGCAGCCCTCCCATAGACGACCTGTTCAACCAGGGGGTATACGTTCGCGGGGCGCTGACGCTGCACGCGCTGCGGCTGCGTGTCGGGGACGACGCCTTTTTTGATATTCTGCGCACCTACGCCGACCGCTACCGCTATGGCAACGCCACGACCGGGGACTTCATCGCCGTCGCGGAAGACATCAGCGGGGAAGACCTGGGCGATTTTTTCAACGGCTGGCTGTACGATCCACGGATGCCCGATATACCGGAGATGAGCCTGAGCACCGATATGTACGACTTCTGACGGCCTGGACCAGCAGGCGCGAGCAGGGCAGGGCTTCCCCCTGATTGTATTTAGCCCTGCCGCTGCTGCCTGTCCTGGCGCAGATACACAAACCAGTAGACAGCCGCCACCAGCACGGCCCCGCCGATGATGTTGCCAATCGTCACCGGCAGCAGGTTGTTGAACAGGAAGCGATCCCACGTCAATTTAGAAAGTCCGGCCACGCCCGAAGCATCAGCCCATGCCTCGTCAAAATACTTGATAAACAGGCCCTTTGGAATAAAGTACATATTGGCGACACTGTGCTCAAACCCGGCGGCCACAAACGCCGTGATCGGAAAAATGATCGCCAGGATTTTGTCAGTTGTGGAGCGGGCGCTAAACGTCAGCCATACCGCCAGGCACACCAGCCCGTTGCACAGCATCCCCAGCGCCACCGCCTGCACAAAACCGAGATCGCACTTGGCAGCGGCGATTGTCAGGGCCGTCTGCCCGACAGCCCCGCCGCCCGCCTTGTACTGCTCGCCCAGAAACACCAGCGCCACCGTCCCCACCGATCCGGCGAAGTTGCCGAGATAGACGATTACCCAGTTACGCAGCAGGGCGCGGGTGCTGACCTTGCCGCTGGCCCAGGCCATCACGATCAGGTTATTCCCGGTGAACAGCTCTGCGCCCGCCACGACGACCAGGATCAGGCCCAGGCAAAACGCCATCCCGCCCAGCAGCTTCGAAACGCCATACGGCACCCCGCCGCCAGCGGTGACCGTCGTCGCAAACACGGCGCCCAGCGCAATGAAGGCCCCGGCCAGCACTGCCAGCGCAAACATGGTCACTGCGTTCATCGCCGTTTTGGCTACGCCCGCCAGTTCGGCCCGCCGGGCCATTTCCGGCGGCACCAGTGCATCAAAATGGAGTTGGTTGTTCATATTCTCCTTTATTCTCGCCGTTTATCCCGGAATCGTGATTTGCATGGTGCCTTCCAGCGTGGTGACCAGCAGTTCCTCATTGATTTGCATCGCAAGCAGTGGTTCACCGGCTGGAAGCTGGTAGGCGAACATTGACCCGGCGTCTACCTGCTCGATAAATTCCTGTACCTGCTCCTCGGAGAGCGCTACGATAAAGACGGCTGAAGCGTCATCTTCGGCATAGGGCACGATAAACTCAGCCGGGGCGCCGTCGGCGGTGGCGCTGTGCAGCGTAACCCACATCCCGACAGGCTCGTCATAGTACGCCAGCCAGATATCCGTCCCTGCGACCGGTTCACCGTCTGTGCCCACAAATGTTACTTTGACCGTTTTGCCCTCTGGGACGGCAACATCGACGGCGGTGTCCGGCTCAACAGTGTCCAGGTTTGGGGTGATGTCGGTGCTTATGCCCCACGCACCCACGCCCAAAAAAACCGCGAGAAGCAGTCCGATCAACACCGCAAACATCCCGCAGCCGTTGCTGCTGCTCGGTGCGTCCATGTGAATTCCTCCTTAAAATACATTTACACGATGCATTCAGTATACAGTTCAACCGCCAGCATAAAAAGCACGGTCGCCGAACGCGGTGTTCAACGACCGTGAGTTGATCGTCTGCACATCAGGAGAAACGCGACATCAATCCATCAGCAGCACGGGCCGGATGCGGTCCAGCGTCCAGTCGATATCCTGGCGCGTGATGACCAGCGGCGGGGCAAAACGAATGATGTTGTGGTGTGTCTCTTTGGCGAGAATACCGCGTTCTTGCAGCGCTTCGCAGAAGCGGCGCGCGCCGCCTGATCCCGGCTTCAGTTCGACGCCGATCAACAATCCCTTGCCGCGTACCTCTTTCACATGCGGGCTGTTGATCTCTGCGAGCTGATCCTGGAAGTACTCGCCCAATTCGGCGGCGTTTTTGATCATGTTTTCCTCGACCAGCACACGCAGCGCTTCCCGCGCCACCGCCATACCCAGCGGATTCCCGCCGAACGTGCTGCCGTGATCGCCGGGGTTGAACACGCCCAGCACCTCGCGGCTGGCGAGCACCGCCGATACCGGGTAATAGCCGCCCGACAGCGCCTTGCCGATGGTTATGACATCGGGCTGAACATCTTCATGATCGCACGCGAACAGTTTGCCGGTGCGGCCCAGCCCGGTCTGGATTTCGTCCGCGATCATCAGCACGTTGTGCCGGGAACAGATGTCGCGCACCTGCGTAAGGTAACCGTCCGGCGGGACGATCACACCGCCTTCGCCCTGGATCGGCTCAACGATAAACGCGGCTGTGTCAGGCGTAATCGCGTCCTTCAACGCTTTTGCATCGCCATAGGGGATGATCTTAAACCCCGGCGTGAACGGGCCAAAACCGTCACGGTACTGCGGCTCGCTGCTGAAGCTGATGATCGAGATCGTGCGCCCGGCAAAATTGCCCTGGCACGCGATGATCTTGGCCTGCCCGTCCGGCACGCCCTTAACGGTGTAACTCCACTTGCGCGCCGCTTTGAGCGCGGTTTCGACGGCTTCGGCGCCGGTGTTCATCGGCAGCGCCATCTCGTAGCCGGTCAGATTACATACCTCCTGGTAGAACAGGCCCAACTGGTCGTTCCGGAAGGCGCGGCTGGTCAGCGGCAGGCGTTCGGCCTGTTCGATCAATGCCTGGCGGATGCGCGGGTGGGCGTGGCCCTGGTTCACGGCGCTGTAGGCGCTCAGGCAGTCCATGTAACGGTTGCCTTCCACGTCCCACACCCATACGCCTTCCCCCTTGCTGAGTACCACGTCCAGCGGGCGATAGTTGTGTGCGCCGTAGCGGTCTTCTAAATCTATCAGGTCTTCCGAGGAATAATTAAGCGCGATGCTCATGGAATGTCCCTTTGTAATCCAACAGAGAGTACGGGGGCAGCGCTGCAACATGGGCGGAATTTGCTCTGCCCCAACAGGGTATATACATTTTGGATCGATTGTTTATACACTGCGGCACGGGAAAAAACCGGCGCATGTATGATCATTATACTGAGTCTTGCAGTCCGCACGCAGACCATATAGAACCGTTTAGCGTGCCGGACCGCCATTTGCCCCGGAACTCGCCCCGGCGGTACACTACCGCACACAACCACCTGTCGATACGCACGCACCGAGGGGCGGTATACCATGACCGTGATCTCAAACCCATACAACCCGCTTCAGCCGGTTGCTGACCCGGAGTATTTTTTCGGGCGCGAGGATGCCTTTACGTTCTTCTGGCAGCACCTGGTTGGCGCGCCACATGATCGGGCGCTGGTGCTGATCGGGCGGCGCGGGCTGGGCAAAAGCTCGATCCTGGCCCAACTCCGGCACCGGGTGGATGACCGCTACCGCGTGTGCGTGGTCAGTCTCAGCGAAAACGATCTCAGCAGCGAGGCGGCGTTGGTTGCGGCGCTGGTGGATGATATCCGGGGCGCGCTCGAACAGGCCGACGCCAGCACCTACCGCCTGCCGGATTGGCCCAACGCTGCCCCGGCGGCGGACGATACCGGCGATCAAGACGCGGAAACAGCGGGCGAGCCGCCCGACCTGCGCGCCTGGTTCCGGGATGTGTACCTGGATGTAGTGTTCGCAGCGTTACGCGGGCGTCACCTGCTGCTGGCGTTGGACGACGCGCACCTGCTGCTGAATGCCGTCGACCGGGGCACGCTGCCCGGCGATCTGCTGTCGTACCTGGCCGGTGTGCTGGCCGTTCACGAATCATTGGACATGGTTGTCACGCTGGATGCAGCGTTTGAGGATCGCGCGCTAAGCACTGGCCTGTTTGGTGATCCGGCGCTGCATTTCCGGCTGGCCGACCTGTTGCCCGGTGAGGCTGAACAGGTTGTCCGCGAACCGGTGCGCGGCGTCTACGAGTACGCAGGCGGCGTGGTCGAGCGTATCCTGGCGCTGGCGGGCGGGTACCCGTTTCTGCTGCATTCGGTCTGCCGCCTGCTGTTCCGCCGCTCCGAAGAGCGCCACCATACCGGCGTCGTCACAACCCATGACCTGACGGCAGCGCACCCGGCAGTGCTCGAACAGGCGAACGACATCTTCGCGCCGCTGTGGGATGCGGCGACGCCCAACGAGCGGCTGGCGCTGGCCGCGCTGGTGCACCTGGGCGGGGAGCCGGGGCAGGGCATGACGTTTGACGCGATCTACGACTGGCTGGCAGAGGCGCGCGATGCCCTGAATAAAACCAAGCTGGCGTCGGCGCTGCGCAGTCTGGACTATAACGGGTTGATACACACCGATGCGGGCGGGTTGTATTCGCTGCCGTCCGGGCTGGTAGTGGAATGGCTCGCGGCGCATGTCGAGCAGCCACCTGCGCCGCCGCGCACGCTCAATATCGGGCGCTTTTTACCGGTTATCGGCCTGGTGGTAGTGGTTCTGCTGGTGGGGATATTGGGGGCGGCGGTGTTTTCCGGCGTGTTTGATACGGATGAAGATAACGACCGACCGGCGTCAATCGACAAGCCGACCGCCACGCTGTCGCTGAATGTCGAAGCCACCCGCCGCGCCGACGCCGCCACGCAGACCGAGCGCGCCCGCCCGACGATGACCCGCACACCGACCGATACGCCCACCGCCACGCGCACGCCGACCGCGACCTTCACACCAACGGCCACCGGCACGCCGACTTCGACCTATACGCCAACTGTGACGCTGACTCCATCCGAGACGTCTACCCCGCGCCCTACGCGCTCACCGACGAACACCCCCCGACCAACACGCTTGCCGACCCTTGCCCCGGAGCAGTGAGAAGAAGTGCCTTCGGTGGGGCGAAGCGTGCTCTGCTTTGAGCAACACACCGTGTCGCTTTCACAAAAGACTGCTGTTTTACACCCGGCGTTTCTTCCTCTTTTTTGCCGACTTGGGCGGCCAATTCGAATCTGAACGACTGAGGTCTATCGGCCCTTCAATGGGTTCGCCTTCTTTCGAAACACAGAGGTCTCGAAACACCGCTAAAAATGCCTGCCACGCAGGGTGATTCGGATTGGGGGTTTTTTCGCCTCGGATAGCATGTTCAGCATTGCATCCGGGAATTGTATGGCTACGAACAGCCCCGTTGGGTGTATAGTATGAAATGCGCGACTTTCTAGTGCCGAGAGCATTATTTGATATAGATTTATCCTGGTAACCAGGAACAATGAATTGTTTGTGGCCGATTTTGTACTTACCGAGCACACACATTGAAAGCGCTTCAACAGCCCTGATCAGCTTTTCGCACTCCTCATCGGTTGTGTTGTCAGGTACATAGAATGTGCAGGTGTAGGGATGTGTTTTCAACATGTCGTAAAACGTCATTGTGATCGGCATAGCGCGTGGTAATTCTTTTCCAGGTGAATCAGACATTTCCCTCTCCAGGGTAAACTTGAACTAAGGCCGATTATTGATTCTGAGTGCTTGAACCGCTCTCTTGATCATGATGGAACTTTTTCTTCCGCCGCCAGCGCCACCCGCGCCGTACCCGGCAGCGCGCCCGTGATCACGATCAGGCCCGCGTCATCGGCGGTGAGCGTCTGCGCCTCGCGGCCATCGGTTTCGACCGTGTAGGCTGCGCCGGGCACCAACCCCGTGATCAGCACCGACTCGACGCCGGGCGCGATCTGGAAGCTCGCGTCGGTCACGTCCGCGCCGCTGCCAGGCTGGTCGTCAAACATCACCTGCCACGATCCCCGCACCGTGCCGCGCACGCCCTCGCCCAGCACCAGCATTCCCTCGGACGGGGGCGGCTGGTCGGCGTTCTGCGCGATGAAGGCAACCAGGAACCAGTTATCCAGGTTCAACTGGCCGGGCGCGATTTCCAGGCGGAATGTGCCGTAGGGCTGGTTCTCGAACTCGTTGCCGATGGGTCCGCCGCCGCTCTGGTCCACGATCTGCCCGCCAACCTGGTAGCCGCCGATGACCGTCACGCGGCTGTTGGGCAGCAGGTTTTGCATGTACAGCGCGCTGTGATCGACCAGCGAGCCAAAGAATAACCCGGACGGCGTCGGCTCGGTCTGGAAGTGGAAGACCTGCATCGGCGTGTAGGATGGATAGGTCGTGATCACGCGGTCGGTCACGATCACCGTGCTGGGCCGGATATACACCAGTTCGCGCCACACCAGGCTGACCTTGTCGCGGTTTTCCGGCGTGGTATACACCGTGCTGTTGTAGGCGCCGGTCAGGTCCGCGCGCAGGTAGGTGATCCCGTCCCGGTCGCCATAGCGCAGCAGCGAGCCGGTGTCATACGCGCGCCAGTTTGTATACAGGTACCCCACATTCAGCGCGCTGGCCGGGTAGGGACTGGTGCTGCGCTGGCCGCAGTCGTTCAGCCAGATGTCGCGGTCGTCGTTGGCCCGGATGCCGTCGAAATTCTCGGCCAGGTCGCATACCAGGACCGTGTTGGCGGCGATGGTCCGCGCGGCATAATTGGCGTCGTGATCGGACGTGCCACCGCTGTATACACCGCTGCGCACGATGAGATCGTGCCCGTTGTGGAACAGGGTAAAACTGCCCTGGTCGTAATACTGGGCCTCTGCCAGCCGGTCCCCGGCGTTAAACGTGATGGCGGTTGCCCCGGCATCCAGCGCCCCGCCGTCGCCGGTCCAGCCGGAGCGTAAAAACACGTGCCCGGTATACGGCGCGTACCATGTCAGGTCTGAGGGCGGTGAGCCGGTTGCCAGCGGATCGCGCCACAGAAATTCCTCAACGGCCAGCCAGGGTGGCAGTCCATCCGGCGGCTGGCGCAAAAACCAGTCCATCCAGTCGCCGTGCTCGGTGCCGCTGAACACGGCCCGCAGCATCAGATCGCCTGCCCGCCCATACGCCGCCGCCGTGCTGAAACGCGCCGAATCCCCGATGATCGCCGGATAGTCGTAGATCGCTGCGCCGCCGCGGTTGCCGGTAGTGGTGGGGGTTGGATAATACAAAAACAGGTCATACGCCAGCCGGTCGTACCACCACAGCGACCCGGTAAAAAAGTTTTCGCCCGCTGCCGTCCACCAGACGAGCGCGGTTTGCACGACGGCATAGGTGGCAGCAAAACCATGCATCGGCCCTTCGGCCCACGCGCCGCCGGTTTGAATGTCCAGCGCCGGGATGATGTCCGCCGCCAGCGTCTCGCGGCAGAAGTCCACCAGGGCGGGCGCGTCTTCATAATCGCCCCACAGCGCCAGCCCGACCGCCGTCAGCGCCCACAGCCAGTGCACCGCGCCGTGATCAAATGCGCGTAATTCACCATCCAGCCAGATGATGTTGTCCACATCGGCGGCAGGATTGCGCAGCCGTTTTGCCGCCCGCCACAGCACGTCAACCAGTGCCGCGCGGTCGGTATCGGTCAGCCCGCCGTACAGCCAGTCATAACCCAGCGCCAGCACCGCGACATGGTCGATAAACGCCTCGCTCAGCGCGCCGCCGTTCATTGCCGGGTCGGAATCCACCAGCGTCACCAGCCCGATCATTACGTCCCGCGCGGACTGGGCGTAACCCTCGTCGCCGGTCACCAGCCAGGCCAGCGCCAGCGAGCGCAGCGCCAGGCCGGGATGCAGCGCGGCGTCTTCGTCCGGGCCGCTGGATTCAAGGTAGCTGGCGAAGGCAACCCAGGCCGGGGTGGTGTCTTCCATGCGGGGGATCAGTGTATCCTCGATATAGGCAGACGTAATCAGCAGGCGGGGATGCGCGCCCGGTTCCGCTACCGGGAGCGGTACGCCGTCATCTTGCGCCCGGACAGAGGATTCAGGTAGTGGAACCGCCAGCCCGGCCAGCGGCGTGACCAGCAGCGCCATTGCCAGCCCGGCCAGCAGCGCACGTCGGAGAATGGTCAACAGGGCCTCCTAAAACGGCAGATCGTCGTCATCCGATGAGGCAAAACTGACCATCGGCTCGACGCGCAGCCATGTACGCCCCACGCGGAACAGTTCGCCCGGCTCGATCTCGACGCGCCCGGTGATTTTGTCCTCGTCCAGGAATGTCCCGTTGGTGCTGTCCATGTCTTCCAGCCAGAAGCAGTTGCCGTCGAAGATCAGCCGCGCGTGCTCGCGCGATACCTGGCTGTCATAGCTCAAGCAGATGTCGCAGCCTTCGCGCCGCCCGATGGTGATCTCGACCGGCCCGCCGTCGTCCAGCAGCGTTTCAAACGACAGCATCGCGCCGTCCTGCGGGCCGCTCATCAAAGCGATTGTGATTTCATCCATCACGCTAAATCCTACTCATTCCCTTCTTCCAGTTTTTTACGTGCCTCGGTTCGTTTATCGCGTGAGGGGCGGTGAGATGGATCGATTTCCAGCGCCTTGTTGAAGATGTGCACCGCTTCGTCCCAGCGTTCGAGTTCCATCAGCGCTTCGCCTCGGTTGTGCCAGAACCAGATGTCATCCGGCGCGACGCGGGTTGCCTCGATATAACAGTCGAGCGCCTCTTCCCAGCGTTCCAGGGCTGCGAATGCCAGCCCGCGCCCGTTCCACGCCCAGCCGTAGTCTGAGGAAATAGCCAGCGCTTGCTGGTATGCGTCCAGCGCGTCGGCGTGGCGGTCCATGCGGCGCAGTATCTGCCCCTTGCGCGCCCAGGCGGAGTCGTTCTCCGGGTCAAGCTTGAGCGCTTCTTCGATCACGTCCAGCGCGTCGGCACGCCGTCCCAGCGCCAGCAGCGGCTCGATCTGGTTGATCCAGTACCAGACGATGTCCGGGTCTTCATGGGCGGCGCGCTCATAGCTGATCAGCGCTTCTTCGCGGCGGTCCATCGCTTCCAGCGCCAGCCCGCGCCCATTCCACGCCCAGGCGTAGTGTGGCTGCAATTTGAGCGCCTGGTCATAGGCCGTGACACTTTCCTTGAAGCGCCCCAGGCGGCGCAGGGCCTGCCCGCGCTTGGCCCAGCTTTCGGAATGATCGCGGTTGAGTCGCAGGGCGCGTTCAAGCGGCAGCAGCGCTTCTTCATAATGGTGCATCACGATCAATTCGTCGGCCTGGTTGTACCAGAACCACACGTCATCCGGTTGGAGCGCCGCCGCCTGCCGGAAGCAGGCCAGCGCCTCTTCATGGCGGCCCAACGCGCTGAGCGCCAGCCCGCGCCCGTTCCACGCCCAGGCGTAATCCGGCGACAGTTCAACCGCGCGGCTGTAGCTGGCCAGCGCTTCTTCATAGCGCCCGATGCGGCGGTGGACCTGCCCCTGCTTGGCCCAGGCACGTACATAGCGCGGGTTGGCTTCCAGGGCGGCCTGCAAGGCTTCCAGCGCATCCGCGTGCTGGTTGAGCAGCACCAGTGTATCGGCCTTGTTGTACCAGTAGAGCGGATTCTCCGGTTCGGCCCGCGCGGCCCGGTCGTAGGCTTCGATGGCTTCCTGGTAGCGGCTCAGCACTTCGAGCACAACGCCCTGCTCGTTCCACGCCCAGGCATAACCCGGATCGATCTTCACGGCCCGCGCCAGGCATGACAGCGCTTTGTTTGGGTGATCCAGGTGGCGATAGGTATTGCCCAACCGCGCCCAACTGCGCACGTGATCGGGATTAAGCTGGATCGCTTTTTCGAGCAGCGGGATCACTTCCTGGTAGCGCTCTTGCAGCACCAGCAGGTTGCCCTGGTTATACCAGTGCCACACGTCATCCGGCGCGCTCTCGGCGGCCCGGCTGTACATTTCCAGCGCCTCATCAAACCGCCCCAGCCGTTCGAGCACGATCCCTTTGCCGTTGATCGCCCAGGCATAGTCCGGCTTGAGCTTCAACGCCCGATCGTAGGCATCCAGCGCCTTGTCATAGCGTTCCAGGTAGCGGTAGACCTGTCCCAGCTTGGCCCACGAGTAGGCATGGCCGGGGGCAACCCGCGTCGCCTGCTGGGCCGGGGCCAGCGCCTGCTGGTAGCGACCCATCTCGACCAGCATCTCGGACTGGTTGTACCAGTGCCAGACTTCGTCGGGCTGGTGGCGCGCCGCCTGTTCAAACGCTTCGAGCGCCTCTTCCAGCCGGTTCAACGCCTTGAGCGCCAACCCTTTCCCGTTCCAGGCCCAGGCATACGGCGGGTTGAGTTCGAGCGCGCGGTTATAGGCGTTCAGCGCTTCCGGGAAGCGTTCCAGCGCCCGCAAAATCTGTCCGCGCTTGGCCCAGCTTTCGGCGTGGTGCGGGTCGATTGCCAGTGAGTGATCCAGCGCCGCCAGCGCGCCGTCATAGTCGCGCAGCGTGTGCAGCGCTTCCGCCTGGTTATACCACGCCCACACGTTGCCGGGTTGCAGTTCAGTGGCGGTCTGGTGCGCCGCCAGCGCGCGTTCAACCTGGTTCAGCCGTTCGAGCACCTGCCCTTTCCCGGTCCATGCCCAGGCAAAACGCGGGTTGAGTTCGAGCGCCCGGTCGTAGCTGGCGAGCGCTTCTTCATAGCGCGCCAGCAGGCGCAGCGTGCGGCCCTTGCGCGCCCAGGCCCACGCCGATTTTGGCTCGATCTCTAACGCGCGGTCATAGGCGATCAGCGCTTCGTTGGCGTAGCCCAGTTCGGTCAGGCTGTAGCCCTTGTCCATCAACTCGCGGACTTCCAAGGCCGGGCCGCTGAGTTCCATCGTGGGCGGGCTGCCGGTCACGGCTTCGACCTGTTCGGCCAGCGCTTCGACCAGTTCGCCCCAGGTCTGCGGGCGGTTCGCCGGGTCTTTTTCCAGGCAGGCCAGCGTCAGCGCGCGCACGTCGTCCGGCACATTGGCCGCCGAATCGGGGAAGCCCGGTATCACGCTCAGGTGGGCGGCTACCCATTCGTTAAAATGCTTGGCATCAAAGATCGTCTGCCCGGTTACCATCTCGTACAACACGCACCCAAAGGCGTAAATGTCGGCGCGCATATCGACCGCGTCCGCGCGGCACTGCTCCGGCGACAGGTAGGGCGCAGTCCCCACCACCGCCCCGGCGCGTGTCAGGTGCATAGCGCCGCTGTCGGTATCGTCGGCGGGCGGGATGTCGTCCAATTCCAGCGAGCGCACCAGTCCAAAATCGGTCACTTTTGCGATGCCATCATGCCGTACCAGGATATTGGCGGGCTTCAGGTCGCGGTGTACCAATCCCGGCACCAGGTGAGCGGCGTGCTGCATCCCCAGCACGATCCCCAGCGCAAATTCAAGCGCGGTCGGCAGGTCGACGCGATTGTGCCTGATCCAGCTTCGCAGGTCTGGCCCCAGTCCTTCCGGCCCGGAGATATGCTCCAAAATGATGTGCGGGCGCCCGTTGAACTTCTGGACGCGCCGCGCCTGCACGATGTGGCGGTGCTTTTCCAGCCGAATCCATGTCAGCGCCTCCTGCGTGAAGCGCTGGACGGCGGTCTCGTTGGTTAAAAAGCGGCCCTGGAAGGTTTTGATCGCAACAGCCTGCCCTTCCTTGTGGTCATAGCACAGGTAGACGATGCCCATCCCGCCGCGCAAAACCTGCGCCACCTCGTAGCGCCCGTCGATCTTGTCGCCGTACTGGAAATCGCCGCTGTCTTCTGTGCGCCGCAGCATGTCAGGCAGGCCGGGCAGCGGCAGCAGCGTATCGCGCACGCTCTGCGTTTCTTCGACTTCGGGGATGAAGATGTCCGATTCATCGGAGCGCGTTTCGCTGATCACCACCCGCTCCCCAACCGAGAAGATATCGGACTCGGCGTCCCGGCCTTCATCGTAGTGTGTCAACACTTCGTCCGGGTAAATCTCGGTTACATCATCGCGTCCGGGTTCGGGCTGGGGCGTGGGGTTAGGACTAGGCGTGGCGTCCAGCGAATCATCGTCGTGCGGTGGTGCCACGTACCACAGCGCCAACAACTGCGCTTCATCGCTGAGCGGGTCCGCGCCGCTGTCCTGCCTGCTGTCGGCCACCACCCACAGCGCCACCGCGATATTGCGGCGTGTGGGCACGTTGCGCGCCGTGCGCACAACCCAGCCTACATACCCCTCAAGCGCGCCACGCGCCGTTTCGCCGTCTTCGTCGGCGCCTCTCTGATCGGCCAGTTCGGCGGCCCGGCGGTAGGCGTACAGCGTTTTTCCGGCGTAAAACACCAGCAGCCGCCATTCATCCATGTCAAACGACAGCCGGGCGCACAGATCGCCCAATGCCAGGTAATCGTAGGGGTGCGTCACGTCACGGCGCAGCGCCAGCCGTCCCAGGCGGCGCACGTCTTCGTTTGGGTCGCTGGCGAACGGATCGGTCTGGTCGGCTTTGCGCCGCCGGGCGAGCAGCTTTCGCTCCTGGTCGGGCGGCAGGGCCAGCGGTGGGATTCCACATTGTGGGGCAGGGAAAATTTCGTTAGGCATAGAACATTACGATTCGCTGTCAGAAATACAGGTTGGGGCCTAGTACAGCCCGGCAGAAGTAAACAGGCGTTTTTTTGTAGGGGCGACCCACCGACTCGCCCCTACAAAACCCCGGCGATAATTCCGCCGACGTGTACTAGGCGAGTGTATCAACCCGGCAGATAGCCCTGGTTCGCTTACTCCGCCCCGGCGGCTTCCTCCGGGCGCGACGCTTCATCCTGGCTGTCGTCTTCGCTGTCGGCAGACCCATCACCGGGTGACGGGTGCTGGGCCGGGACGCTCTCTACGGTCAGGGCCAGCGTATCGCCGTCGGCGGCTACCAGGATCGAATCGCCGGGGTGGAAGGTTTCTTCCAGGATTGCCGCACTCAGCGGGCGAGTCAGCAGCCGTTCGATAGCCCGGCGCAGGGGCCGCGCCCCGTTGGCGGGATCGTAGCCCTCGCGCAGCAGCAGCGCCCGCGCGCTCTCGTCCAGCGTCAGGCTCAATTTCTGATCGTTCAGCCGTTCGGTGACCTCGCTGAACTGTAAGTTCAGGATGTCGTTCAGGGCTTGCTCGGTCAGCGGGTTAAACACCACGACTTCGTCCAGGCGGTTCAAAAACTCCGGTCGGAAGTGTTTTTTCAGGTGGAAATCGTAGTCCGGGAGCTGGTCCGGTGATGCAAAAAAGCCCAGCCCTTTGCCGACGTCGCCTGTGCCGAGGTTGCTGGTCATAATCCACACCGCGTGGCGCGCGTCAATGGTCGCGCCCTGCGAATCCGTCAGCCGCCCCTCGTCAAACACCTGTAAAAAGATGTCAAACACTTCGGGCGCGGCCTTTTCGACCTCGTCCAGCAGCGCCACGCTGTACGGCTTGCGGCGCAGCGCCTCGGTAAGCTGGCCGCCTTGCTCCATGCCTTTATAGCCGGGCGGCGCGCCGATCAGCCGGGCGACGGTGTGCTCGTCGTGGAACTCGGACATATCCAGCCGGATGATCGCGTCTTCGTCATTGAACAGGAACTCGGCCAGCGCTTTCCCCAGCTCGGTTTTGCCGACACCGCTCGGACCCAGGAACAGGAATACGCCCACCGGTCGCCGGGGATCGCCCAGCCCGGCGCGGTTGGTCCGGATCGCGTCCGAAACGATACGTAATGCGTGATCCTGCCCAACCACCCGCTGGCGCAGCGTATCGTCCATCTGGGCAAAACGCTGGCGCTCGTTGGCGGTCAATTCGCTGACCGGGATGCCGGTCCACTCGCTGAGCACTTCAGTGATCGTCTGGGCCGTGACTTCGGACTGGGACTCCTGTTCGGTTTGATCCGGGTTGTTAGTCTGGATTACCAGCCGTGCACACGCTTCATCCAGCAGGTCAAGCGCTTTGTCCGGCAGGCGGCGGTCGCGCATGTAGCGATCAGACAGCCGGACGGCGGCCTCGCGCGCGTCCGGTAGAATCTTGACCTTGTGGTGTTTCTCGTAGCGCTGGAAGACGTGCTCAACCACGACCAGCGATTCGGCTACGCTCTGCTCATCGATGTCGATGGTGCGAAACCGCCGGTCAAGCGCCGGGTCACGGGCGATGGCCTTGCGGTATTCTTCGAACGTCGTCGCGCCAATGCACGTGATCTCGCCGCGCGCCAGCGCCGGTTTCAGGATGTTGGCCGCGTCGAGGTTGCTGTCGATGGTGTCACCCGCGCCGACGATGGTATGGATCTCGTCGATGAACAGGATCACGTCGGGCGCGTTCTTGACTTCATCCACAATGCCGACAATGCGCTCTTCAAACTGGCCGCGCAGGCTGGTCCCGGCGACAAGCATCCCGATCTCGATCTGCACGATGCGCCGCCCAAGCAAAAAACGGGGCACGGTGCCCTGCGCGATGTTGTACGCCAGCCCTTCGATCACCGCCGTTTTGCCCACGCCGGAGTCACCCAGCAGCAGCGGGTTGTTTTTCTTGTTGCGGGTCAGGGTGCGCGCCACCATGCGTATCTCGCGCTCGCGTCCGATAGCCGGGCCGATCTTGCCTTTGCGCGCCTGTTCGATCAGGTCGCGGCCATATTTATCCAGCAGGGGGGTGGGCATCCGGCGCCCCGTGTCGTCTGAATCATCGGTCAGCGGTCCCAGCGGCGGCTCGATGTCGGCGAACAGGAAATCGTCAAAATCGTCGCTGCTGTCTTCAATGTCATCCAGCAGGCGCTCGATCCATTCGACGATGCTGGCCCCCTGCTTGATCATCTCGCGGACCGGGATACCTTCGCCTTCTTGCAGGATCGCCAGCAGTAGCTGCTCCTCGGTGACAAAGCGGTCCCCGGCGTCGTCGGCCAGGTAGATCGCCATCGCCAGTACCCGGTGCGCGCGCGGGGTGATTGGCGGCCACTCGCTGACCACGTCGTCTCCTGCGCCGACTTCGCGCCGAATCTGGTTGCGAAACTCGCGTGGTTCCAGCCCAGAATCAAGCAGCAGGCGAGCGGCTGCGCTGCCTGGCTGCCGCGTGAGCGCGTTGAACAGGTGCTCCACGCCGATATAGTTGTGACGCAGCCGGGCTGCCTCTTCGATAGCGCCTTCCAACAGCGGACCACAGCGCTTGCGAATCTCCTGTTCGCTGATGTCCAGGGGAGACTGTGACATACCGATCTCTTTCGAACTTCGTAAACTAATGGAGAAACCGATTCAAACTCGCATAATTCGTAGGGGTAGAGCTTGCTTTGCCCTGGGCGCAGCTTGCTGCGCCCCTACGGGATCATGGTGCGAGTTTTAATTATGCACTCCATAAGCTATCAACATCATCCACTTTCAAGTATACCAAGTCTGGCCTATCCCGCCGCTTTTTGGTTGGCGTTTTTGCACACTGACGGCGGGGCGATGTTTTTTTCCTTCGGAAACGTCCCTTGTATACTTACTGGGATGCTGGTTTTTTGCAGGTGCGACTGCCCGGTAGTTGGCCTGTATGCAGGCTAGCAAGGAGTTGTGATTTTATGTCTGGTTCACAGGCTGTGATCATCCGCCCGCTGGGCGATGCAGATCGTGATTGGGTGCTTCAACTGATGCAGGAGCACTGGGGATCGGTGCGCGTCATCACGCGCGGCGTGGTGTATGATGTGTCCGCTATGCCGGGTTTTGTGGCGTGGCGCGGCGATGAGCGGATCGGGCTGCTGACGTACCGCATCGCGGGCGATGAGTGCGAGATCATGTCGCTTAACAGCCTGGTGGAAGGTGTTGGGGCAGGGTCGGCGCTGCTGGCGGCTGTGCAAGAGGCGGCGCGGGCGACAGGCTGCCGCCGGGTGTGGCTGATCACGACAAACGACAACCTGCACGCGCTCGGTTTTTACCAGCGGCGCGGCTATCACTTGAGCGCTCTGTATCCGAACGCGCTCGAACGTTCTCGCCAGCTCAAGCCGCAGATTCCGTTGGTTGGTTTTGGCGGGATCCCGCTGCGTGATGAAATAGAACTGGAAATTTTGATATAATTGTGCTGTAAGCCTGATTCGGTTAGTTGGATTAAGGATAAAGCCATGAAAGGTCTATTGGATGAATTCAAAGAGTTTGCCATGCGCGGCAACGTGCTTGATCTGGCAATCGGTATCATCATCGGCGCGGCGTTTGGCAAGATTGTCAGTTCACTGGTCAACGATATTATCATGCCGCCCATCGGGCTGCTGTTGGGCGAAGTAGACTTCACCAATCTATACATCAACTTAACCGACAAGAGCTATGATTCGCTGACGGCGGCCCAGGAAGCGGGCGCGCCAACCATTAACTACGGCGTGTTTCTCAACACCGTGATCGATTTCCTGATCGTGGCGTTTGTGATCTTCCTGCTGATCAGGCAGATCAACCGGCTGCAAAAGAAGGAAGAGGAAGCACCCGCCGAACCGACCACCAAGGAATGCCCATTCTGCTTGTCCACCATCCCGATCAATGCCACGCGCTGTCCAAACTGCACGTCGCACCTGGAGGAAGCAGGCGATACTGCTGCCGAACCGGCATCCTGAGCACGCGCTGTCCGTGCGGCACCGGACTGGGCCGGAGTAACAAACATCATGGTCGATAGTCACTGGGAAAAAGATCAACTGCTGCCAGGGCAGCAGCCGGTCCGGCACGCCGAGGGCTGGAAGTTCCTGGGCGCCGGGTTGATCGTGCTGGCCGTGATCGTGTACCTGCTGCTGTCCGGCACGCTGCTTGGCGCGCGCTATTACGTCACAGTGGATGACCTGCTGAGCGACCCGGCTATGCTGGGTAAAAAGGTGCGCCTATCGGGCGTGGTGGTTGGGGAGCCGGTGTACGATCCTGCGGCGGGCGAACTGCGCTTTGTGATCGCCCACATCCCCAACGATAACGACACGATCCGCGAATTGGGCGGGCTGGCGGCAGCACTCGACCGGGCGGTAGATGATCCCGGCGTGGCCCGGCTGGTCGTCGTGGCGGATCAAAACGGCATCCCCGATCAATTGGAACACCGGGCGCAGCCGATCCTGTCGGGCAGGTTGAGCAACGAGGGCGGCGAGTATGTATTCTACGCCGACTCGATCTCGCTCAAATGTCCAACGCGCTACCGGGAAGATGGCCCGGACCAGGCGGTGGAGTGATCGCGCGAACCATTGATACTACTGAAAAAAGAGGAGGATTTTTGTATGCGTCGACAACTGCCAATTCATGTTGGGTTGGTGTGCGTGTGCGGGCTGGCACTCACAGCCGTTGTGTTAGTTGCGCTGGGAAGCCCCGACCAGCCGCGCCCGGTCACGGCCCAGGAGCCGGAACTGCCGGAAGCAGACGGCGCCGCCGTGCTTGACTACATTTTGAACCAGAATCCGTACACCGAATGGGGCAGTTGGCCCCCTGACCGCTGGACGGACTTCGGCGGGTTGGTGCCGGGCGGCCCGCCGCATGGTAACACGGTGCGGATTTTTGTGAACGATATTGCGCTCGAAGCCGCCGCCGCAGAGGAATTCGACGGCCTGCTGCCGCCGGGCAGCATCGTCGTCAAGGAAAACTACAATGGGTCGGTCGATGATCCCGGCGACCTGGCCGCGCTGACGATTATGTACAAGGTCGCGGGCTACAACCCGGACGCCAACGACTGGTTCTGGGTCAAAGCGGCAGGTGACGGCAGCGCGATTGACGCTGAGGGCGCGCCAGAGGACTGCACCGGCTGTCATGGGCAGGCAGGCAACGCGGACTATATGCTGCGCTATGCGTTTGGCGACGAACCGGTGGCGATCTACAGCGAGCCGCTGCCCGAAGC
>JAFGNU010000016.1 GCA_016926875.1 Anaerolineae bacterium
GCGAAACCTGGCAGCGGGAGGCAGTGTTCACCGTCAGCGGGCTTGATCCAACGGTCGAACACGTGCTGCGCGTTGCGCCAACCGGGCACAAGAACGTCCACTCGCGCGGCTACGCCATCTACATCGACCGCGTCGACCTGCCGGTCTTCAACGCCTACCGCGAGGGCGGCTGCTTCTTTATCCACGAGGAGGATCTGCCGCAGTAGAAACACACTGACCGCTTAGATATGCTAAACCGCCAGGCTCACACGGGTCTGGCGGTTGGTTTTCCACAATCCGCTGCTGTGATGCCGTTTTTTCCGGGACTATTTCCGTTTGCCATGTACGATCTGATGCACCCGCTGGTATGAAATGCCAAACTGCCGCGCGAGTTCAGCCTGCGAGACGCCAGCGGCGTGCCGAGCACGGATGATGATGTTGCGTTCTCTGGTTGTGAGGGTTGGATCAGGCGGCGAGGGAAGTGAATTGAGCCTGGCGAGGATGTAAACGACGGCGGAACTGACCGATTTCAAGGCCGGACCGTTTTGGGACCCGTAGGCCCTATGGGGCATGGGATTCCCACTAGTGCATTCATCTCTCTCGCATTAGTGGTTTTACTACGTTTCACCGCTCATCCCAGGCGAAGTACATTTCACTACGACTGAATCACGCCCCAAGGTTGTTGGAATCCGGTGCCCATATCAATGTTAGAGTATAGGGTTCCAACCTGGCGCATGATCAGACATCTTTCGAGGGCTGCCCATCCCATCCAACCAAAGCGGTACTTCATTTACTGGTATCATGCTCGCGGGATGATCGAAACCTGTATCCGTGCTTCTACTGATTATGCAGCAGAAATCAGTAGAAATGGGAGCACACTCCAGGCATCACACACATTTCCCCACGGTTGAGCAGAAGCTGCAAAGACTGGCCGGACCAGGTGGGTCCGGCCAGTTTCAGGAGGAGCCGCTCTTGGAGGGGCCTGACAGGCACGCCAAGAGCTCAGTCCGTGGCGCAAAAGACCGCCAAATCCTCGGAGCTGGGCGCATCGGTCGGCCACCCACTGGGATTGGGCCAGCCAGGCGGGGGACCATAGCTAGGCACCGCTTGCCCGCGCGGGTCGGCGTAGCCGCCGCAGATGGCCCCGTGCAGTGCGTCACGCTGCTGGTCGGACAGTGACAGCCACGTCCCGTCCAGGCTCAGGATATACCGTTTGACCTGGTACTCGCGCCCTGGTCCCATTTGCTCCGAGTCGGCCTTTGTCGTCTGGCGTGTGCGTGGACCCTGGGCCAGCCCGCCGGTCTCATACAGGTATTCCTGCCAGGAGTGGCCGCTTTCTTCAATGAAGGTTGACAGCAGGTCGTCAAACGCCGGACGGGGTACGGCGGTGCCGTCAGCCTGCCAGGTGGCAAACAGCGCCGGACCAAACCGCACCTGGTGCTCAAACGCCTGGAAGTGCTCAATACACTCCTGTTCATCAACGCTCACCTGCGGGTCTGCGCAGTCGATTGGCAGTTCATCGTAATCCTGCACGGCGCCTCGCACGTTGCGCGCCATGAAGCGATCAAAAACGATTTCATCCCCAGGCGCAGGCCCCCATCCCCCGTGCTCAATGGCCGCCGCCGCCACCTGTTGCAGAGCCAGGTCTCCCTGGCCATCGTGTGCCAGGTCCACCAGGGAAGTCACCGTTGGGCCTGCCGCTGCCGCAGACTGCATATCCCATCCCTGGCTGAAGCTGAGACAGATCACCAGCAGCAGGCCAACCAACCTGCTGCACCGGACGGCCAGACGGCGCGCGTGACGTGCTAGACTCGGGACAATCTGGTATGCTACGATCAAGTTACTCCGTGTGAATGATGGGGCTTGCGTGTTCATCGCTGACCTCCCGGCTGTTCGGGTGCCCGGTTGGCAGTCATCAGCGCACCAACCCGGCACTGCATACGTGATTGCCCTCAACATAGGACACAGCCGTTCGGCTAAAGCTTGAGCAGTGCTCGAGGGACGTTCAAGAAACGTTCGGAGAGCGTTAGGGGCCTTCTATGAGCGAGGTTTTGCAGATTCAGACCCTCGGCGGCCTGGCGATTGAGTGCGATGGCCAGCCCGTGACCGGCTTCGACTCGCGCAAGGTGCAGGCGCTGCTGGTCTACCTGGCCTGCACCGGGCGCACACATCCGCGCGAGGTGCTGGCCGAGATGCTGTGGGAAGAACGCGGGCAGGCGCAGTCGCTGGCCAACCTGCGCGTAGCACTCACCAGCCTGCGCCAGACGGTCGGGCCGTTCGTGAGCATCACGCGTGAGACGGTGAGTATTGACCCGACCAGTGATGTCTGGCTGGATGCGGCGGTGTTTGAGGATCAGGTTGATGCGGCAGGGTCCGATGTCGCCCGGCTGTTGGATGCCATCGACCTGTACCAGGGCGACTTCCTGGCCGGGTTCTACGTGGACAGCACCCTGTTCGAAGAATGGGCGACCCGCGAACGGGAGCGCCTGCGGCTGCGGGGCATGGATGCGCTGGACACACTCATCACCAGCTATCTAGACCAGGGCGACTACCAGGCCGGGATCGCCCGCGCGACCCAGATCCTGGACATGGACCCGCTGCGCGAGGAGACACATCGCCAGTTGATGGAACTGCTGTGGTATTCCGGTCAGCGGGGCAAGGCGCTGGAGCAGTACGACATCTGCCGCCAACTGCTGGCCGAGGAACTGGGGGTGGCGCCCACTACGGCGACCACCGCGCTCTACGACCGCATCCAGGCGGGCGAAACACCCGGCGCGCCACAGCCAACCGGCATCCGGGGTTATGTCATCCGCGAACGGATCGGCCAGGGCAGCTTTGGGGAGGTTTACCGC
The DNA here is from genome assembly GCA_016926875.1 of Anaerolineae bacterium. Taxonomy (GTDB): domain Bacteria; phylum Chloroflexota; class Anaerolineae; order Aggregatilineales; family Aggregatilineaceae; genus JAFGNU01. The sequence goes on from JAFGNU010000016.1 coordinate 2,832, forward strand.
GCCTTTCAGCCGATTGGGCAGGCGGGGCGTGAAGTTGCCATCAAGGTCATCAAACCAGAGTATGCCAACCAACCGGACTTCATTCGCCGCTTTGAGGTGGAAGCCCAGCTCATCGCCCGGCTGGAACACCAGAACATCGTGCCCCTGTATGACTACTGGCGCGAACCGGGCGGGGCGTACCTGGTCATGCGCCTGCTGCCCGACAACCTGCACGCCCGCTTGCGGCGCGGCCCGCTGACGGTGACCGCCTGCGTGCGCCTGGTTGAGCAGGTAGCCGCTGCGCTGATGACCGCCCACACGCAGGGCGTGATCCACCGTGACCTCAAACCGGCCAATCTGCTGCTGGATGACGAGGGCAACGCCTACCTGACCGACTTTGGCATCGCCAAGGTGCTGGGGCCTGCATTGCACGCTACCCAGGCGGGCGTACTGGTTGGCTCACCGGGCTATCTCTCGCCGGAGCAAATCCGCAGCGAGCCGGTTACCTGCCAGAGTGACCTCTACAGCTTTGGCGTGCTGTTGTATGAAGCCCTCACCGGCACGTCACCGTTTCCTCCCAGCCTGACTCCCGCCGCGCTGCTTCAGAAGCACCTGGCGGAGCCGCTGCCTTCGCTGCTGGCTGCGTGTCCAGACCTGCCCCCGGCACTGGAGGGGGTGCTTCGGCAGGCAACGGCCAAAGACCCAGCCCAGCGCTTCCAGACGGCCCTGGAACTGGCAGCGGCCTTCCGCGAGGCAGCCGGACCAGCCGGGTTACGCCAACCGCCTGGCCAGGTGGTCACGCCTGCTGCCGCAGGTATGCCTGATGTGCGGACCTGGACACCTGCCGACAGTCTGGTCGGGCAGCGCAACCCGTACAAGGGATTGAACGCCTTCCTGGAAGCCGATGCAGACGACTTCTTTGGACGGGAAGCGCTGGTTGACCACCTGCTGGCCTGCCTGGCCGACGACCATCCACTGGCGCGTTTCCTGGCGGTGGTGGGACCCAGCGGCTGCGGCAAGTCAAGCGTGGTGCGGGCGGGTTTGATCCCCGCGCTGCGGGCGGGGCGGGTAGCTGGCGCGGAAGACTGGTTCATCGCCGGGCTGCTGCCCGGTGCCCATCCACTGGAAGAGATTGAACTCGCCCTGCTGCGTATCGCGCCAGAGCACATCCCAACCCTGCTGCCGATGCTGCGCGAAAATGAACGCGGGCTGCTGCGCGCCGTGCGGCGTGTCCTGCCCAAAGAGGCCACCCTGCTGCTGGTGATTGACCAGTTTGAAGAGGTCTTCACCCTGGTCGAAGACCCGGTGGAAGCGCGGTTCTTCATGGAGAGCCTGTACGCCGCCGCCACCGACCCGCGCAGCCCGCTGCGGGTGATCATCACGCTGCGCGCCGATTTCTACGACCGCCCGCTGATGCATCCGCACTTCAGCCAGCTTGTGCGCCAGCGGACCGAAGCCATTGTGCCGATGACGGCAGAGGAGGTTGAGCGCGCGGTCAGCCTGCCCGCCGAGAGTGTGCACGTGGCGCTGGAACCAGGGCTGACGGCGGCCATCACCGCCGACATTCACCAGCAGCCGGGCGCGCTGCCGATGCTGCAGTACGCCCTGACCGAGTTGTTCGACCGGCGCAGCGACCACCTGCTGACCCTGGACGCTTACCAGGCTATCGGCGGTGTGCAGGGCGCGCTGGCACGGCGGGCCGACGAGGTCTATCGCGATCTGCCCCTCGACCAGCAGCACTCCGCGCGGCAGTTGTTCCTGCGTCTGGTGACACTGGGCGAGGGTGTGGAAGACACGCGGCGGCGTACCCTGCAATCCGAACTGCTGTCGGTCGGCGGTGACACCATGCAAGCCGTGATACACGTCTTTGACCGGGCGCGGCTGCTGACGCTGGACCGTGACCCAATTACACGCGGCCCAACGGTTGAAGTGGCACACGAAGCCCTGCTGCGCGAGTGGGGCCAACTGCGCGCGTGGCTGGACGAGAGCCGCCACGCCATCCGCCAGCAGCGCCTGCTCGCGGCAGCGGCGGAGGAATGGCTCCACGCGGGCAAAGACCCCAGCTACCTGCTGCGCGGCTCGCGGCTGGAGCAGTTCGCGGGCTGGGCTGCCGAGACGGATGTCGCGCTGACGGCGGAAGAACACGAGTTCCTTGACGTCAGCGTCACCAACGAGGAACGTGCGCGCGCCCGGCGGCGGCGTGTGCGTAATGGGGTGTTGGTGGCCGCCATCCTCATAGCCATCCTTATGACCGGCCTCTCGCTGATCGCGCTGGACCGAGAGAACCAGGCGCAGGACGCCCGTGCCACCAGCGATTACAACGCCCAAATGGCAGCCGCCAATGCAGCGGAAGCCCAAGAGTTGGCACTGGTGAACGGGGCGCGCGCCGCGCTGGTCGGCGGCGATACCGAAACGGCGTTAGCTCTGGCGGTGGCCGCCAATCGTACTGAGAATCCATCTGGCCAGGCGCAGGTCATTCTGTCCGAAACCGCTTACCAGCCAGGGGTTATCCGCGTTTTTGAGGGGCACCAGGGATGGGTGTGGTGGGCAGAATTTAGCCCAGATGGAAACACCATTCTCACCAGCGCCGACGACGAAATGAGGCTGTGGGACCTGAAAACAGGAGAAACCCTTCTCCGGTTTGGGCCAGGCACTGCGACCTATGCCTTTAGTCCAGATGGCCAGACATTGCTTACCACAACATTTGAAGAAACCAGTATTACCCTCTGGGACCTGAGCACGGGTGAGGTAATTCGTCACTTCACAAGCGATGAAACCCTCGGCACATTCAACCCCAGTATGGCGTTTACGCCCGATGGCCGCACCTTTCTTAGTGGAAACGGGGGCGGGTGGCCCTTCTCCGAGGGAGACTCCAAACTGCTGCTTTGGGACGTGGAAACCGGCGAGATTATTCGCACGTTTGAGGGGCACAGCGGCTATACTGTTTTGCAGGTTGTTATCAGTCCGGATGGCCGCAGGGCGCTGTCTGGGACTGCAAAAAACGAGCTTATCCTGTGGGATGTAGAAACCGGTGCAATCATACACCGTTTTGAGGCCGATGGTGACGAGTGGTGGCAGGGACCTTCTGATCTGGCTTTCAGTCCGGATGGACGCACGGCCCTTTCCAAGTCCTGGGATGGATCAATGATTCTGTGGGACCTGGAAACGTTCGAGAAAGTGACCTACGATACACAGTACGCCGAAGGGGACTGGTTCCCTTCAAGGGTTGCCTTCAGCCCGGATGGCCGCACTGCGATCACCGGAGGGGATGATGCTACGATATGGGACCTGGACACCGGCGAGTTGATCACTACCTTACCTGGCGTGGCCAATGGTGTGGGATTCAGCCCGGACGGGCGTACTGCTCTGACGGCGGGCGAGTCCGCCGCGCGCCTGTGGGACCTGCAAAACGGAGCTGCAATCCGGCGCATTGCGAGTGGGTACGGTTTATATGCGATTAGCCCCGACGAGCGCTATTTCCTCGACGCTGTCAAAATCCCCGAACCGGACGGCGGCATGACCTGTTGGATGATCCTGTCTGACCTGGCCACCGGCGAGGAAATCCGGCGCTTTGGCCCGATTGCCAGGCAGTATGGCTCAGAGCTTGCCCAGGGGGCATGTGCGCCATGGGAGATGGTTTTCAGTCCGGATGGGCGTATGATTCTCTCCGGCGGCGAAGACAGCCGGGCGACACTGTGGGATGTGGAAACCGGGCAGCTTGTGCGAGTTTTTAGCGGCAACGCGGGCATGATCTCATCAGTCGCTTTTAGCCCCGATGGACGGTCAGCCCTCACCGCCGGGGCTGATGGGATGGTGATCCTGTGGGATGTGGCGACGGGTGAGGAAATCCACCGCCTGTTTGGCCACAGGCAGGAAGTGTGGGAGGTGGCGATCAGCCCGGATGGGCGCACGGCCCTTTCCGGCTCGCAGGACACCACTGTCATTCTGTGGGACCTGGCAACCGGCGCGATGATTCATCGTTTGGAAGGGCACACCGGCGCGGTTAACGGACTTGCTGTCAGTCCAGATGGACGCACGGCTGTCTCGGGCGGCGATGATGGGCTGGAGATCGTGTGGGACCTGGCAACCGGCGAACAACTGAACACGTTCATCGGCCACAAGGGAGCAGTGGCGGTAAAAGGCATCGCGTTCAGCCCGGATGGGCAGACTGTCTTTTCCGGCGGAGCAGATGCGATTATCCAGTGGGAGCTTGTCACCGGCGAAGCCATCCGCCGTTATCCGCCGGGATTTGATTTCGTCTTCAGCCCGGATGGCCGCAGTTTCTTTGCGAGTTGGGATGGGACGATCTACGAATACCGGATCGATTCGTTGGATGAACTGCGGGCGTGGACACTCGCCAACCGCCACGTGCGCGAACTGACCTGTACCGAGCGTGCGTTGTACAGCCTGGAACCGGGCTGCGATGCGGCAGGTTTGTTCCCAACCAGCACTCCCTACCTGACAGTACAACCCGCCGCTACTGCAACCCTCACACCCACCGTCGACTTCGCCCACGCAACAGCTACCCTGACTGCAACTACCACCCCCACGATCTTGCCGCGTCCCATTTTGACCGCCCAGGTCGGCGAACAACGCGGTGAAGTTGCTATCGGCAATAATCAAGTCTGGGCGTACAAAGGCTACGCGGGCGAAGTGCTGACCATTCGCGTCAGCGCCGATAATCCTGTTAACGGATTTGTTCCCAGCGAGGAGGAACCCCTGCCTGACGGGATGTTGGACACCGTGGTGATTGTAACAGCACCGGACGGCGTTGATATGAACGCCCGGGGTTATCTCCCGGCGCGGTTTGACCCACCCGAGAGTAACGATATCGAACCGGACGTCAACACGGACTCCCTGATCGAGGGGTTGGTTTTGCCTGTTAACGGCACTTACCGGATTGAGGTCAGCGGTCTCCAGTACCAGACCGGCGGATCATACACGCTGACCATCGAGTCACAGTTGCCGGACGCGGTGACGCCCCCGCCCGATTCGTAGCAGGGCCACACGGCAGTATCGCGTTGGCAGAGAAAAGGTTGACGTTGTGGAGACAATCAACAAGGCTCAGGGTAGGGGATTGAACAAGCCGGTGGCTTCTGCCCAGTGTCGTCAACAGGAACGAATGGCGTGTGCTATTATCGCGCAGACGCCGCTTTCCTGGACGCATGCAGGATCGTGATACCGTGTTTTTGATAAAGTAAAAGTGATCCACTTGAAGCCAAAGTGATCGAGCAAAAGGGAACCACGGGTACCAACAGCTGTTAAGCTGGAACGCTGACCAAGCGACAGCCAGAAAGCAGCGGAAAGATGCTACAAGTGGCAGATCAATATCAAATCCGACAAGCGTATTACATTGAGAAGAAAAGTCAGCGCGAGATCGCGCGTGAGTTCGGCTATTCACGCAACACCATCAAGAAAGCCATCGAGCAAGAGGAAGCCTTTAAGTACCGGCAGCAGCAACCCGTCAAAGCCCCCGTGTTAGGGCCATACAAAGAGCGCTTGAAAGAACTGGTGGAAGCGAACCGTGAGTTACCCCGCAAGCAGCGCTACACTGCCCGGAAGATGTATGACATCATTCGAGAAGCAGGGTATCAGGGCGCGGAGTCAACGGTGAGGTACCATGTGGCGCAGCTACGCAAAGCGACGCGCAAACAACGCGTGTACATTCCCCTGGAATATGAGCCAGGGGTGGATATGCAAATGGACTGGGGCGAAGCGGTGGTGGAGTTGGGCGGCGAGGTAACGACCGTCAAGCTCTTCAATTTGCGGTGGTGCTACTCGCGAAAACTGTTTGTGTGCGCGTACCCCAGTGAAAAACAGGAATGTTTTCTGGAGGGGCATGTACGCGCCTTCCAGTACTTTGGCGGCGTACCGCAGCGGGTAGCTCCACAGAATAGCGTGATGTTGTAACGGAAAGGGTTCATGAGGCACACTCAACTTTGCGAAGGAGAGTGACCGATGAACCC
>JAFGNU010000017.1 GCA_016926875.1 Anaerolineae bacterium
CCCAGATTTGAGGTGCGCCCAGTACAATTCACCCGCTTGCGCATTTACCTGAAATTGCCGAAACTTATATTAGCCATGTTACAAGCACCTACCAATCGTCAAATGAGTCACAAGGTAACTAGATACAAGGAGCATTATGATGAGTGAACAACGGACTCCTCCATCCAGCCAGCCGCCCCAACGACAGCCGGGCGGATTGAGCACGGACGATGTCAAGAAGCAGGTCGACCAGACGCTAAACCAGTTGGGCATCGATCAGAACATCGCGCTGAAGGTCTTGATCGTGTCCGCGGTGGCCGGTGTGGTGGCCGCGCTGTTGGACGAAATCTTAGGACTGCCAACTGGATCGCTGTACTTCACGTTCGGCTGGTTCGTCGCCGCGCTGTGCGGCCCGGTCTATGCCTTCTACCTGGGACATGACAACCTGGCCGGAGTGATCAGCAGCGCCGTAGCGGGCGCGGTTGCATTCCTGGTGTGGTTCATCGTCACCGAACTGATCGGCAGCGAGTACGGCCTGTCATACGGGCTTAACGTCTTCAAGGCGATCATCACCGGCGCGATTGTCGGACTGGTTGGCTTCGGCTGGTTTGCCGGGCTGCGCCGCCTGCCGGATCGTATCCTGCCGCGATAATATATACATCGGCATTTTTGATCACAGCGGGGCGAATCTGTGTTGATTCGCCCCGCTTGATTCGCCCGCAGAATTACACGCCCGATTGAGCGCCCTACTCGTAGACGCCCGCCTCGACGTAGTTCCAGATGCCGTCCTTCAGCGCGTAAAACCAGACCATCGTGCCGTTGCCGTTGATGTTATACATCGATGGCTCGCAGCACATATAGTGGATCACGTCCTGATACGTGTAGGGCTGCACGACCTGCCCCGCGTAGGACAAACCGATCTGGCCGTTTTGCACAAAGAAGTAAAACGGCTGCCCGGCGATCAACTGCCAGCCAAAAATCTCGTCGTAGCCCATCTGCTGGCAAAGACTTTGCCCGCCGATGATCACGTCGCCGTCCACTTCGAGCAGCCACTGCCCCTGCCACGCGGCCAGCACGTGCACCGGCGGCTCGATGAACATCTCGGTTGGCGTTACGGTATACAGCAGTTCACCATCCTCCCGGATCACGTAAAACTTGCTCTGGTCCCAGTCGGCCTGGACCTGGACCAACTGGTCACCGACAAATACCGGCGCCAGATAAATCCAGTTGCTGGTGTCCCATTCGAAGGTCGTTTCCGGCGAGATACCCAGCACGCCATACGCGGTCGAATCGGCCAGCAGCAGGAAATCCGTGCCGCTGCTGTTGACCGCGATCGGGTGGACGAACGTAATATCGTTGACCAGTTCGAGGCCCTGGTGCATCAGCGTATAACTGGGATAGGCCGGGTCACTGCCCGAATTGGGCACCAGCGAATAGCCGTATGCGCCGATCACCTGGTTGATGTCTGCCACCCGGTCCACAGGCGAAGGTTCGCGCCACGCGCTGCGGATACCGAATACCTCCGCCGGGATGCGCTGCTTGAACTCAAAGTGGTTGGGCGTGTCCTCGGCTGCCGATACAACCGGGTGTTCCTCGACGATCAGGCCCGTCGCGGTTTCGCCGGTCGTTTCACCGGTTGTTTCGCTGCCCGTGTCCGGCCCGGTTTGATCGCCCTGCTGATCGACGCCGCCCCCGGCGGAAATGCCGGTCACCTGGATGTTGGCCGCCGCCCCGGCAAAGTCCCAGCCGCTCCCGCCGATCACAACACTGGCCAGCGTCACCGGCTCCGGCAGCGGGTCGCCCATGGCGCTAACCCATTGGAACGGCGAGAAAACATCGGTTTGCAGGCTGGTCCACTCACCGGCAGGTACCAGCATATAGTTGTTCAACATGGTAGAGCCGTCGTGATTAATCAAAAAGCCATAGCTCCACTCGAACGCATTGCCGCTTGCGTCGGTGAAGTACAGGCTGATCTTGGCCGGGTATTCGCCCGTGCCGTTGTTTTGATCGCTCCACCACCCGCTGTTGGACAGGGTGTGATAGTCCACGCGCAGGTCAAGCGAGAGCATCAACTGGTCATAGCCGCTCACGTCCACGTTGCGCACCTGGCGCATACCACATATCCCGCCGCTGCCGCCGCTGTTGGTGCGCTCCCAGACCAGCATCTTTGGGTGTTCTGCATCGCCGGACACTATCTCGACCCGGCAGTTTTCCACCGTGTTAGCGCTTTCCCACTGCGCCTGCATATCGGCAAAATCGCCGTTGCCGATCAACGCATCCGCGCCGCCTGCGCCCTGCCCGGTTTGATCGCCCTGCTCCACTTCACCGCCCCCGGCGGCAATGCCGGTCACCTGGATATTGGTCATCGTCCCGGCAAAGTCCCAGCCGCTCCCACCGATCACAATGCTGGTCAGCATCACCGGCTCCGGCAGCGGTTCCCCGGTCGCGCTGACCCATTGGTACGGTGAAAAGACATCGGTTTGCAGGTGGGTCCATTCGAGGGCAGGTACCAGCATATAGTTGCTCAGCGTGGTAGAGCCGTCGTGATTGATCAAAAAACCGTAGCTCCACTCGAAGGCGTTGCCGGTTGCGTTGGTAAAAAACAGGCTGATCTTGGCCGGGTATTCGCCCGTGCCGTTGTTTTGATCGCTCCACCACCCGCTGTTGGGCAGGCTGTGATGGTCCACCCGCACATCCAGCGTCAGCATCAACTGGTCATAGCCGCTCACGTCGGCATTGATCACCTGGCTGGCCGAGAGCGCGCCGCCGTTCCCCCCGCTGTTGGTACGCTCCCAGGTCAGGGCATTTTCGCCCGCCGGGCCAATCCCCTGCACTTTCATCTGGCACGAATCGCAGGATTGCAGGACCTGCCACCTGGCCCGGCGCTCGGCAAAGTCACCGTTGACAACCAGTGTTTCGCCGCCGTCCTGGGCCAGCACTGTACCGGGCGTCCCCACAATCCCCACCGTAGAGGCCAACAGCACCCCCACCCAGATAACCACCACCATCATTGCATTACGTTTCATACCTGTTCTCCTAGTGTGTCAAAAGCGCTGCCTATACGCTCATTGTACGACGAAACAGCGCGGATGGTACTGTAAATTGTGAATTCCCGCGCATATACAATGTTGGTTATAATGCATCCAGGCCGAATCACGGTACATGCTGTACAAGCAGAAGGGAAAAAGCCGGATGAAAACCGATGTACAGGCGCTGCTGGCGTCTTCAAACGTGGTAATCGCCGACGGGGGTATGGGGTCCATGCTGTTTGCGCAGGGACTGAGCCGGGGCGAGTCGCCCGAACGCTGGAACGTTGAGCAGCCGGATATCGTGCGCAGCGTCCACCGGGGCTATATCCAGGCGGGCGCGCAGATCGTGCTGACTAACAGCTTTGGCGGCAACCGGGTCCGGCTGAACGCGCATGACCTGGACGACCGCGCCGCCGAACTGAACCGGGCCGCCGCCGAGATCGCATCCGCCGAGGCCGAAGCCGCCGGTCACCCGGTTGCGGTCGGTGGATCGATGGGACCGACTGGGCAGATGCTCGCGCCGCTGGGCACGCTGGCCTTTGAGGACGCGGCAGCCGCCTTTGAGGAACAGGCCCGCGCCCTGGTAGCAGGCGGCGTGACGGCCCTGTGGATCGAAACCATGGCCGACCTGGAAGAAGTGCGCGCCGCCGTCGAGGGCGCACGTGCCGCCGCGCCGGATATGCCGCTGGTTACGACCATGACCTTCGACACGCGCGGGCGGACGATGATGGGCGTTACGCCGGAGCAGGCGCTCAAGACGTTAAGCAGCTTCGACGTGCTGGCGCTGGGCGGCAACTGCGGCAACGGCCCGGACGAGATCGAAGGGGTGATCGAGAAAATGCACGCCGCCGACCCGTCCGTGACGCTGATCGCCAAGGCCAACGCCGGGCTGCCCAAACTGGTTGACGGGGTCGCGGTCTATGACGCCACGCCGGACGTCATGGCGCAGTACGCCGTGCGCGTGCGGAACCTGGGCGCGCGCATCATCGGCGCGTGCTGCGGCAGCACACCCGATCATATCCGCGCCATCGCGGGGGCAGTCCAGGAGGCATAATCCACATGAAAACCGACCTGCCAAGCCTGCTGGCAACTCCCGGCGTGGTGATCGCGGATGGTTCAATGGGCGTCCTGTTGTTTTCGCTAGGGCTGGACCGGGGCGACGCGCCCGAACGCTGGAACCTGGATCATCCCGCCATTGTGCAGGATGTCCACCGCCGCTATATCGAAGCGGGCGCGCAGATCATCCTGACCAACACGCTGGGCGGCACGCGGATACGGTTGGGTGCGTATGACCTGGCCGACCGGACCGCCGACGTGAACCGCATCGCCGCCGAGATCGCGTCCGCCGAAGCCGACGCTGCCGGTCACCCGGTCGTCGTGGGTGGATCGATCGGATCAACCGGGCAGTTGCTCGCGCCGCTGGGCGATTTATCCTTCGAGGACGCTGTGGCCGCCTTTGAGGAACAGGCCCGCGCCCTGGTAGCAGGCGGCGTGACGGCCCTGTGGATCGAAACCATGTCCGACCTGGAAGAAGTGCGCGCTGCCGTTCAAGGCGCACGCGCCGCCGCGCCGGACGTGCCTATTGTCGCCACCATGACGTTTGACACGCACGGGCGGACGATGATGGGCGTCAAACCGGAGCAGGCGCTCAATACAGTCAACGGCTTTGGCGTGCTGGCGCTGGGCGCAAACTGCGGCAACGGCCCGGACGAGATCGAAACCGCTATCGAGAAGATGCACGCCGCCGACCCGTCCGTGACGCTGGTCGCCAAGGCCAACGCCGGGCTGCCCCGGCTGCGGGCCGGGACGGCAGTGTATGACGCGACCCCGGCAGACATGGCCGCTCACGCCGCCCGCGTGCGGAACCTGGGCGCGCGCATCATTGGCGCGTGCTGCGGCAGCACACCCGATCACATCCGCGCGATGGTCACGGCGCTGGCGGACTGAATGCGCGGTCCCGTCCGAATCTACCCGAATCCAGACCTTGATGACCGGGCTTGTACCCAGGGATCAGGGTTTGCATAGCGCCTGTAGCATGTCAGACAACCTGGACCATTATCTGCGCGCCTGGAACCTGTCCGATCCCCAACCGCTGGCCAAAACGGCGACCAGCCATGTGTATACCGTCCGTGCTGGCGAGTCAACAGCCGTTCTCAAGCTGCTGACTCCGGTCGGCGAAAGTGATGAAAAGAGCGGGGCTGTAGCGCTGCGCTGTTTTGACGGCCAGGGCGCCGTCCGGCTGCTGCGATCCGACAGGCAGGCGCACCTGCTTGAATACGTGGCTGGCACCAACTTAGTGCCGATGGTCCGGCGCGGGCAGGACGAACAGGCAACGATCATTATCGCGGGCGTTCTTTACCAACTGCACGGCGCCTATACGGGCGCGCCGCCGGACGGGCTGCGGACGTTGAAACGCTGGTTCCGGTCGCTGTTCAGGAAAGCGGAACAAGACCCCCGCTCTATCTACGGGCGCGCCGCGCCGCTGGCCGAAGCCCTGCTCGCCCATCCACGCGAGGAACGCGTGCTGCACGGCGACATTCACCACGAAAATATCCGGTACCAGGCTCACCGGGGCTGGCTGGCGTTTGATCCCAAGGGGCTGTACGGGGAGCGCACCTACGATGCGGCCAATGCGCTGTGCAACCCGGTCGCTATGCCCAATCTGGTGCAAAACGAGGCGCGCCTGCTGCGAAATGCCGACATCCTGGCGCGGCACCTGGATATTGAGCTATCTCGCCTGCTGGCGTTCGTGTTTGCCTACGCCTGTTTGAGCGCTAGCTGGTCGCTTGAAGATGGCGGCAGTCCGTACCTTGCCCTCCGTGTCGCGGAGATCGCCGAGCGGCATATCCGCCTGCCCTGATCCAAACGCGGCGACGACGCCATCCCTGCCTGGGCCTTGTGCCTGATTACCAACCCAACCCGTTAATCGTCAACAGCCATACCGGCATAAGACCCAAATCAGAAGCAACGACCTGTGCGTCACACGTACAATGCCTGGTAGGCCGGTTCATCGCGGATGGAGGCCAGGTCGGGGTCCTGCTTCGACCAATCGATCAGGCCAGGGTGGAGGCGCAGTGCTTCGGCCAGCTTGTCTATCGCCAACCCGGTTTTTCCTGACAGGGCATAAATGCAGGCCAGGTTGTAATAGGCGGTGCCGCGCCACTCGTCGGAGTCGTGCACGGCCAACAGCCGGTCGACAAACTGCTCACCGAACAGGTCGCCGAGCGCGTCGCTGTGCCCGTGCCGGTAGAGGTAATCCCACAGGTGGCTCATGGGATGGTACACATAACTGCCGGCGACGCCGCGCCAGATGGCGTTGTCCTGTCCTTCGGGGACCGTCAGCAGAGTTTCCTCGCTGGTTCGCTTGAGATACGCGTCGATGCCCGCATAGGTGCTGCGGATCATCTCCTGCACCTCGTCCCAGGACCGGTGCTGATGTTCTTCGAAGATCGCGCGGTTGGCGTCGTCAAAGTCGCCGTAGTCATGCTCAGGCCAGGCTTCGCCGCGTTCGAAGGTTTCCAGGTCCGACAAACGGCGGTCGGCCCACACCATGGCATGGGCCAGCTCATCTTTGGCCGACCAGGCATCTGCCGCCCCAATCTCGGCGCGTTCGGCGCCCGTGAGGCGGTCACTAAAGGCGAGGTATTGGTCCCGCATGTAGTGAAGCAGTTCGGATAAAGGTGTTTTGAGTGACATGTTGGCATAACTCCTTGTGGTGGATTCATTCTTGCCGGTTCTTCAGAACGCTCTACGTGAAATGAACGGACCATACGGCTGTTTTCCAAAGGTAAACAGCGATCAAAAGTTGCCCATCAGCTCCCAGAACCAGAGCATAAAGATCGTAACCAGCACCAGGTAAAAGACGGATACCTGTAACAAAACCGTAACCCAGGACCGTGGGCGCCGCTGCGACTGTCGCACGTAAAAGACCAGCAGGTAGCCCGCCGGGAGCGACAGCAGCAGCAGCGGCAGCGCCGCCATCTTGAACAGGGTTTGCCCCCGGTAAAAATCGCTGTTATACACCTTCAGCTTGCCGAAGTTGTCGAATGCTCGCCGGAAGCGCTCGATAATGTTCAACCCGTCCTCGCGCCGCAGGTCTTCGTCGGTCCGCAGGTAAGCGCCATACGGGCCGAGCACCCAGTAATCACCATCATCTGCCGGGAGCACACTGGTTTGCATACCGCCCTGCTGGCCGAAGGTGGTATTAGCCGTCAGGATGGGGCCGGGTTTTTCGCCCAGCTTCGCCAGCGCCAGACCATCATCCGACGGCTTGAGCGTCAGCCATTCAGCATCCAGCAGCCAGGCGCGATCCGGGTAGCAGGTCGCCGGAATCCAGGCCAGCCCGCTGGTCGTAATGCGGTAGTCGGAAAAACAAAAGGTGGCGTTCTCGACAGGCGGCGCAACGGTATCCCACTCATTCCCGCGCAGCACCAGCGGGGGCACTTTCGAGGACTGGTTGATCACACCGCCGGGCGAGCGGTCAAACAGGTAGCCCACCCACTTCAGGCGCTGCTGGGCATCCATGCTGTACTGCGTGACAGGCAGCCTGGACAGCGGGATCGAGCCGATAGTTTCAGTTTGCCCGTCTTCCGCCACCAGCAGCAGATCAACCGCCGCCGCCGCTGGTTCGGTTACGACACGCGGCGCGCGCGCATACAGGAACCGCCACCCGTCCGGCTCGCGGCGCGTCAACTGGAGCAGGCACTGTGAATCGGCGTTGCACGCGTCCGGGGGCGGGACGACGCGCGGCTCGCTCCAGGCGTTGTTTTCGAAGACGGTGATCTTCGCCTGATCCTGGTCGCTAACGACCAGTTCCAGCGCATCCCCGACCCAGGCCAACCCCGCTATCTGGATTGTTTCCAACGGCGGAATACTGATCAGTTCAACGCCGCCATCGGCCAGGATATGATAAAACGCCGACATGCTCGACGCGCCGTAGGCAACAGCGAGGTTGCCGGATTCGGCCCTGGCAAGCGCCAGAAGCTGCGAGCTTTCGTTTTCCAGCAGCGGCCAGCGCATTATCGCCTGCCCCTGCTCCAGGTCAAAGCGCACCAGCCCCCACTGCTTATGCGTATTGAACAGAAGCTGCTCGCTGTATTCGCAGTAGCGCCAGATCGTATTGTCTTCGTCCAGAAACGACGGTCCAGAACAGCTTTGCAGGAAGGGATCGCGCGGGCCGAGCGTTGATACAAACTCGGCATACCGGACCGGCGAGGGGTTGGCTGCCGCCCCCCATAAGAACCGCATCCAGGCGATCCCGCAGATCACAAACGCAATGCTGAAAAAAATGCCGGTCAGGGTGTACGTCCTGTTTTTAAACATCGAGTCTACCAGTGAATAAGCTCAAGTTGGGTACGTTCCCACTTGAGTCCGGTATGCTTCACGGTTGATTATAAAGATTTGCGCCCCAGATCAAAAAAACGCACTCGTATCCAATACACCCTTTCCCGCGCTGCTTCAAGCCAGCCGGTGAGGTCAGGCGATCTCTTTCACACTCTTTCACAACCAGGGGCAGCGCGGCAATAGAATCACCCGCTTGTTGGCCGGGGAACATTATCCTACACTGTGGAACATACCACCAACTGTCACATCGCGAGAGCATTTGAGGAGGCAATCCGATGACCAAAACCGAAACCCCCAGGCGCAACTGGGGACTGAATTTGATCGCGCTCTGGCTGTTGTTCAACGGTGTGCCGGGACTGCTGGCGCAGCTACTGCGGCTGCTTGGCGTTGAGGCATACGAAGTAACCACCATCGACGCCGGGTACGATGCTATGGATTGGGGCGTCGTGGTGATGGACGTGCTGGTAGCGAACCCGGTCTACATTCTCGGCGGGATTCTGCTGTGGCGGCGGCACCCGTGGGGCACGATCCTGAGCGTGGCCGGGCTGCTTTTGCTGACCTACCTCATAGGCATGTTCGCCGTAGCCTTCACCGACCTGGACTACTGGGACAACGTGCCGGTCGAAGATGTCGTGCTGATCGCGGTCACGATCCCGGTTAATGTGCTGGCGTTGGCGTATCTTGTGCGTGACTCGTGGGGCAGCCAGCGCGCCGCGACAACTTCATAGGCAACCGCCTGGGGACACACATGCCGCATCGGCAGATAACACGTCGGTGCGGCGGAAATACCGGCAGGCTAACCGGATACGGACTACAGAAGCTCAAAACTGGCCGGGATCGGCAGGGGGGTGCTGGGCAGCGCCGGATACAAACGCGAATTCGAGCACCAGCCCTAACAGGCATACGGCAAACGCGATCCCGCCCAACAGGGTTTGCTCGCCCGTGCTATACATGTCGGTCAGGTCGAAGCCAAACATGCCGAAGAGACCTTCAAACATCGCGGTAAACTCGTCGTCCAGTTCGTCTCCGTATTCACCGTTGAGGCCCATTTCGGCTTTCATGCTGTCTTTCCAGTTCTGTTCGCTGATCTGCTCCCACAGGGGCGGAAACACCAGCAGCGCCAGCGCGATGATCGTCATGGCGCTCAGAGCGTACAGCGGCGGCATGGCGTCTGAGGCATAGTTCCAGACCAGCCACAACAGCACGACGGCCCCCAGCGGGATCACGATCAAAAAACGGTCGAGCAGCCGCACGTTGGCTAATCCGCCTTCAACCTTGTCGGCCAGCAGTTCCTCGTACTTCAGGGAAATCTTGTCGCCGTTATTGCTGCCCGTCCAGATTTCCATCGCGGTGAGTTCCAGCTTGCCGTCGTCGTCCTGGCCCAGCGCCTCCATCATATTGCCCAGGTTGAACAAATTGCCCATATCCACCCAGCTAAACGCAAAAAAGCCGACCAACATCAAGATGCTGAGGATGGCAACCGTCCCGCTGATCAGGTATTTCAGCCCGCCGATCACTTTTTCAACCTCAATCGGCTGGCCGGTGGGTGTGCTGCGGTACGGCGGGGTAGACGATATGCTGCGCAAAGGGCGAATTGGCGAACCTGGTTCCGGCGCTTGCGTCTGGCGAGGCGGCTGGGGGGCGATTTCGTCCAGCCGGGTAAGCCATTTGTGAGCGGTGGGATTGCCGGGCATGTCTTGCAAGATGGTCCGTGCTGCATCGAACTGCTTCTGTAGGATCAATTCCCGCGCGCGCTGCAAGCGCTCCCGTTCACCTGTCACCAGCCGGTCCTTTCTGCTATGTGGTGTGTGATATTCATCAAAGTAGAGGAGCACCCAGACAAGCGGTTCCTGATGCCCTGCCTTGTGGGGAAACCATCAGCACCCATCAACCCGCGTAGCGCCGCACCAGTGCCAACAGGGGCACGATACCGGCTTGCTTTTGCTGGTAGTCGGTGCACCCGGCTTCCAGGTACAAATGACGGTTGTGCTGCTCGGCATAGGCGGTTAGCACCACAATCGGCGTCTGGGCACAGTTTTTTGCCAACCGCAGGCGGCGCGTAGTTTCCAACCCGTCGAGCTGCGGCATCCGCACATCAACCAGGATCAGATCATAGCTTTGATCCTGTACCAGTTCCAACCCGCGCACGCCGTCTTCGGCTACGATCACCTCGTAGCCGTGCGCACTCAGAATCTTTTTTACCAGGCGCCGATCGTCAAAATTGTCTTCTATGTACAATATGCGCTTGGTCACAACGGCCTCCATGCGCTCTACCTACCCCACCTCATGATACTCGTGATCGGGTGAACAGGTCAACACGCACACGCGTATCAGGGGCATTCGACAAGCACGAGAACCATATCGCTTGTATAATAAGAATGTCTATCAGGTCACCTATCGGCAGCCCCGTTTAGCACATCGCTTGCGCGGCCAGGACACAATCCAGGTGCCGGTGGCAGGCGAGGAGGTACAATTATGTTTTTAGACAGCCTGCCCATTGATCAGGCCCAGCACTGGCTGGTCACATGGGGCTTCGAAGGAGATGCTTTCGAAGCGCTGCGGGCCTATGCCGAAGAAGTCAGCTTTCCCGCGCGTGCGACGATTTTCTCGGCAGGCGATCCCGCGGACGGCATGTACCTGGTATTGTCCGGCATGGCGCTTGTCTTTTTGAAGGATGATCAGGGTACCGAACGCACCATCGGGATCGTGACCGAAGGACAGTCGTTTGGCGAGCTGGGCCTGCTGATCGGGAAACCCCGGCACGCAACCGTTACAGCGGGCCTGGATGTGAAGCTGCTCAAGATCACGCCTGACACGCTCGAAAAACTGGAACAAGAACAGCCAAGCCTGGTGATGAAAATGTACAAGGCACTGGCGCAATCCCTGGCGGAGCAGTGGATTCGCGGTGGCCCCTGGGAAGAACAACAACAGAAGGTGAAAACGTCATGACCGATCAGGAAGTGCGCGCCCAAGACGCCGAGCAGCAGCGAAGCAGCAGCCAACTGGATCAGCTCAAGCAGCTTTTGAATGCCCCGGAAGCCTCGGAAGAACTTGATATCCCAATAGGCATCATCAATGACTTGATCATGCGGATGCTGTTCAACGAGGGCGAGGTCAGCCTCCGGCGCTTTGCCGAGGTTATCCGGTTGGGACTCAAGCTGTTGGACAATATCCTGGAAAAAATGCAGTATGACCAACTGGTAGAAGTCGCCAGCGCAGGGTCCATCGGGCGGTTTACGTATACCTACTCGCTGACCGATGCCGGGACCAAGCGCGCCCGCGATGCCCTGGAGCGCAGCCAGTACATCGGCCCGGCGCCGGTGCCGATTGCAAAGTACTCGCGTATGATTCGCCTCCAGACCAGCCGCAAGCTGCACATTGTCCCCGATCAGGTTCAGCAAGCGCTGCGGCACCTGGTGCTGCCGGAGAGCTTCCACCGCCGGATCGGCCCGGCAGTCAATGCGGGAACGTCGCTCTTTCTGTACGGCCCACCCGGCAACGGCAAAACGACCGTCGCCCAGGCCATCGCCGGTCTGATTACGGAAGCAGACCCGATCTGGCTGCCCTATGCGATCAACACCGGGGGGCAGATCATCAGCATCTTTGATCCGCTGGTGTTCCGCGAGATCGAGCTGACCAAAGAACAGCTCCAAAACTTCAAAACCGGCAGCCTGACCGAAGTTGACCGGCGCTGGAGCCTGTTCCACCGCCCAACAGTGATGGTCGGCGGCGAGCTGACGATGGCTTCGCTGGAACTGCGCTTTGACCCCATCGCCAAATTCTACGAAGCGCCGCTCCAGCTTAAGGCCAACGGCGGCATGTTCCTGATCGACGATTTCGGTCGCCAGATGATCAGCCCGTCGGAACTGCTCAACCGCTGGATCGTGCCGCTGGAATCCGGCTACGACTTCCTGCGCCTGCAAACCGGCCAGACGCTTCAAATGCCGTTTCGCCAGTTGATCGTCTTCAGCACCAACCTGGACCCGCTCGAACTGGTGGATGATGCCTTCCTGCGCCGCATCCAGATGAAGGTCCAGGTAGACAGGCCAGACGAGCGCATGTTCTTCCAGATTTTCGCTACCGTGGCCCAGGCGTTGAACATACCCATCGACAAGGATGCCTTCCTGTACCTGCTGCAAAAGTGGTACCGGGACGCCGGGCGGCAGATGCAGTCCGTACACCCGCGTGACATCCTGAAGATCGTCGTGGCGATGTGCGAATACGAAGGCATGACGCCGCGCCTGACACCCCAACTGATCGACGAGGCTTGCCAGAGCTACTTTGTTGAGCCGATATGATCAGGGATTGATCCGGTGGGATGCTCTACGCCCGGCATGATCCGCGAGGCAGCGCAGCCGGGGGATTAGCATCGCGAGTACAACTTGAACCTGCACGATGATGAATTTTAGGGCGTAGCTTGCTGCGCCCTTGTTGGTTTACTCAACAGCATCCCCGCCTTGTCCATTCTTCGGCAAACGTGGTAAAACAACAGCGGACCGGCGCGGTCGAAATACACGTCCGGTTGTGTACTGGCCGCTATAAGCTGTTTCCAGGTGTTCACTATGACGCGATACCGCAACTTAGCACTGCTGTTATCCCTCGCCGCCGCTGTCCTGCTTGTTCTGGCAGCACCGCGCGCCGCCGCCCAGGACGGCACCCCCGGTGAACCGCAGCCCCCCGGCGACCTCTCGTTTTCGCTGCCGTTTGCCGGTCCGCCGGGGCCGACTACCTGGCTGTACGAGCAGCATTACGGCAACACCACCTCGGCTTACAACTACGGCAGCCAGTGGTACATGTACGGGCAGGGGATGCATTTTGGCGTTGACCTCGAAGCGCCCTGCGGTACGCCGGTGCTGGCGATTGCCGACGGCGTTGTCGCGTTGATCGATGCCAAGGGCTTCGGATCGGGGCCGCACAACGCGCTGATTGATCATCCCGGCACCGGGTACGCCTCGCTGTATGGGCACCTGATGGAAGTGCCGCTGGTCCGGCGCGGGCAGGTCGTCCGGCGCGGCGAGCAGATCGGCGTCTCCGGCGACCCGGACCTGACCTGCGTATCGCGCCCGCACCTGCACCTGGAAATCCGCAGCGCAGACTACCAGACCCTGTACAACCCGCTGCTGTTTATCGATCAAAACTGGCACATGCTGGCCAGCATTGGACCGGTCTATAACGCCTTCCAGCAAGACCTGGATACACCGTACCGCTGGATGCGGCTGGAAGATCAGCCGGAGATTCACATCGGCGGGCTGCCGTTGAACAATTACACGCGCCCCTGGCCGCCCAAGATCGAACTGCGCGCGCCGGTGAATCCCCCACCCTACCGCCACCTCAACCCGCTGCCGGACGATGTAAGCGTCACGCTGACAACGGTGAACGAGGATGCATGGAACATCAACTCGTGGTGGATTCCGGGCGACCTGGACGCGGTGTATATGATCAACGCCGTGCCCGGCCAGCAGACCGGCGTTTTCCGCCAGTCGCTCGACGGCTCGCAGCGCACCTATATTGAATCCGCGCCCCCGACCCAGTACGCGCCCAATGGGTTGGCAACGGCGCGCTACCTGGGCGGCGGCACTATGCAGGTGATGCGCCTGGACAACAGCGCGGTCTGGCAGGTGTACCTGGATGGCTACTGGCCCGCTATCTCGCCGGATGGCACGCGCCTGCTGTGGGAAGTGCTGTCCGGTGAAATCCTGCCGGGGCAGGAAGGTCCCACCGTCGCGGTATGGGTTTGCAACCTGGACGGCAGTCTCAGCCGCCGCGTGCAGCGCCTGGGCAGCGGGTGGAGCATGTGGTTGGACGCGCACCGGCTGCTGCTGGTCAAACCGGTCGCCTACAGCGCCGATATGCAGTTGTACATCCTGGACATCGACGCTCTACAGCCCGCCCCGGTTATGCTCGGCCAGTTCAACTACCCGCGCGGGATCAAAGTGGCGCCAGGGGGGAAATGGATCGCATACTACACCCCGTTCCAGGCGAACCCCGGCAGCAGCGGCGTGTACGTCGTGCGCACCCAGCCGGGCGCCGAACCGCGCAAGCTCAACTTTTTCGGCGCGTACGAATGGCGTGACGACCGCTCGCTGTACACGCTCAGCTACGACGGGTCGCAGGACGCGCACGCGCTGGGCTATATTGACGTTGAACAAGGCGAGCACCGCCTGCTGACCGATCCCGACGACCTGCCGATCCGCGTAGCCAACGGTGATTGGCACGTGTCGCCGGACGGCGAGCGCATCATCTTCGTGGACCCGGACGATTACGCGCTGCACCTGCTGACTATCGATCCAGGGGAGTGAATATGTATTGCCGTGAATGCGGACATGAACTGTCCGACCAGGTGATCGACGGGCGCGTCCGCCATGTATGCCCTTGCTGCGGATATATAGACTGGGACAACTGGATCAACGCGGCGGTGGTCGTGGTGCCGTACAATCCCCAGGGCGAATTTTTGATGGTTCGGCTGGGCGGGGCAGAAGACGGCAGTCTCACCTGTCCGGGCGGGTTCCGCGAACTGGGCGAAACGCTGCCGGAGGCGGCCCGCCGCGAAACGCTGGAGGAAACCGGTCACGCCGTTGTCGATCTGGAATTGTTCAAGGTGTACACCTGGGATGCCAAGCGCCTGTTGTGGGTGGTCTACAAGGCGCGGCTGGGCAAAGGGCAGTTTGTGGCGAACGCCGAAACAAAAGAACTGCTGTTTTTCTCGCCCGATAACCCGCCGCCAGCGGACGAACTGCGCGGCCCGCTCACCGAACGCCTGATCCGCGACGTGTTGGCAGATGACTCAGCCGCAAACGATCCCGATTAGCCTGCTTCCGCTCATTCCGCCTATCGTTGGTCTGGCGTAAGTTTTCGGTTAGCTAGCCGCCTACTGACCGCCGCGCAGCCGTACCCGCGCCGTCAAGCCCGCCCTGGTACAAAAGTCATACACTGAAGACAGTAACTCAGGTGTGAAATGTGGGAGGGCGGTCATGATCAAACAATCACTGGTGATCCTGCTGGTTCTGTGTCCGGTTATCATATCAGCCTGCGCACTCGACAGATCGCAGGACGTGGTCAGTGAGCCAACCGCGCCACAGTCCGCCCTATCGATCCCGGAAAGCGAAGCGCAGACAGCCTCGATCAAGCTGGCTAACTATACGGCGGATGACACCCCGCGAACCGGCGTACAGGCGGCGTGCACGGTCCCGGCAGGCTGGCGCCCGTACCAGTTGGCGCTCAACGAGACGATCTACAGCCTGGCCGCGCGGGCCAATGTCAGCGTGTCGGACCTGCTGGCGTCCAACTGCCTGACGACTGCAACCGGCTTGCGGGATGGATCGCGGCTATACGTCCCGCCGGAGACAGCCGCCAGCCGCCCGCAGACATCCCTGCCGCTGGGCATCAGCGCGCTGGTAGCCAATCCGGGGACAGTCCCGGCGGGCGGACTGGTGACACTGGCCTGGCAGGCGCAGGGACCGGTCGTGCACGTGCGGTTGGGATGGGTGTATCGCCGCCAGTTCATCGAACAGGCGAACGGGCTGCCGCCGGTTGGCGTGTGGCAGGTATCGGTGCCAACCGATGGTCGCGAGTCGATCACGTTTGAGGTACGCATCAGCGACGGCATCCAGGAGATCGCCGCGCAAACGACCGTCCAGGTGATGTGTCCCGAAAGCTGGTTTTTTACCCCCACGCCGTCCGGCTGCCCGTCCGAGCCGCTGGTGACGACCTTCCACGAACAGCGCTTCGAGAGCGGGACAATCGTGTACGTCCCCGCGCTGGGCGTGCACTACGTGCTGCCCGATAATCAACCGGCGGCGCTGGTGCAGGCTACGTTTGTGCCGGGGATGCCGCTCAAGGATGCGGCGCTGGATTCGACTGTGCCCGCCGGGATGATGCAGCCGGTCGGCCCGATCAATTACGCCTGGGGCGGCGACGAGAAACGGCGCGCGGCGCTGGGTTATGCCATCGGACCGGAAACGCGCGGCATGGGCATGTTGCAGCGCACGGTCAGCGCGGCGGGCGAGACGGTGTATTTTTCGGTGGGATCGGGCCAGGTGATCGCCTTCGCGGATGGGCAGGCATGGCAGATCATCACGCCGGAGTAGCGATCCGGTTTTTTGCGCGGTTAACCCGAACAGTCCAATCACCGGGCGCACGAATACGCGCCCGTGTTGTTTTTTGGCAATATAGCCGAATCCCTCGCCCGGACGCGCGCCGTATAATCGGAAGCCTGGAACCGGGTCTGTAGCAGAAAGAAGTTATTTATGCCTGACACCAACAATCATTTGAGCGCCAGCGCCCAAAAAGTACAGGATGCCCTGAGCGCGCTCGGCTTTGGAGCGTGCGAAGTGGTTGAAATGCCCGCCTCAACGCGCACCTCCGCCGATGCCGCCGCCGCGATTGGCTGCACCGTCGGCCAGATCGCCAAGTCGCTGGTCTTTATGGGCAAAACCAGCGGCCATCCCGTGCTGATCATCGCCAGCGGGTCAAACCGCGTAAATACCGGGCGCTTTAAAGCGCTGCTGGGCGAAGGCTTGAGCAAGCCGGACGCCGATTATGTGCGCGAGCGGACCGGCTTTGTGATCGGCGGTGTGCCCCCGGTCGGTCACAGCACGCCGCTGAAAACGTTCATCGACCAGGATTTGCTGCAATACGAGGTTATCTGGTCGGCGGCGGGCACCCCGCGCGCCGTGTTCAAGCTCACACCGGGTGACCTGGTGCGCATGACCGGCGGGCAGGTGATCGACGTCACCTGAAGCCCTGCGCGCACGCCGGACCTGGTGTATCATGAACCTGGCGTATATGACAGAAAACGAGGGGTGATCATGATCTGGCGCGTGAATGGTCTGCACAGACGGCACGGGCTGGCGCTGCTGGCGCTGGCGATCCTGGTGATCGGCGGGCTGCTGCCGGGCGGGGCGGCACCGCGCGCGGTCGCTGCCGGGGCAAACGGAGCGATTGAATCCCTGACGCTGTTCCACAGTTCGGAACATTCGGACTACTACGACCTGGTGTATTGGAGCGACGGGCTGCGTATCACCGGCTACGTTGGCATCCCCAAGCGTGACGGTCCCCGCCCGGCGATCATTTACAACCGGGGCGGCGTATGGGACGCGGGCAAACTGACTGGCGTCGAGATCGTGCCGCTGGTCGAGTCCGGCTACGTGGTGGCGGCCTCGCAGTATCGCGGCAACGCGGGCAGCGAAGGCGGCGACCAGTTCGGCGGCGCAGACCTCAACGACGTGCTGAACCTGATCACCGTGCTCAAGCAGCTTCCGAAGGTCGATGCCAGCCGGATCGGCATGGTGGGCGCGTCACGCGGCGGCATGATGACCTACATGGCGCTCAAGTGGCAGACGCAGACGGGCCGCACCGACATCAAGGCGGCGGCAACCGTCGGCGGGCTGGCCGATCTGAACATGTGGATCGAGCAGCGGCCCGAACTGGTTGAGGGGCTGTTTTTACCGATCTTTGGCGCCGGACCTGAGGACGCTCCCCGCTTCTATACAGAGCGATCCGCGCTGCAATGGCCGCACCTGATCAACACGCCGCTGCTGGTCGTACACGGGGCCGCCGACCAGGAAATCTCGGTCGAGCAGTCGAAGCTGCTGGTCGAGGCGCTGCTGGCCGCCGGGAAACCGGTCGAGTTTGTGCTGGTGCCCGGCGCAGACCATGCACTGAGCGCACATTGGGCGGGTTTCACCGTGATCCTGCCCTGGCTGCAAGATCGGCTCGGCGGCGGTGAAGACCTGTCTTTCGAAACGCACCAACCCGCCATCGAAGAAGTATCGCGCTGGTTTTTCCTGAATCACCACTGATCCGGCGCGGCTGATACCCCCTACACACATACACCCGGCGAGGGCCACACGTTGGCGCCTCGCTTTTTTACTGCCCGCCGGGCGTCCGGCCAGTATTGCCGGGCTGTTGGCCGAAAACGCGCTCTCCGTGTTTGCTTGACATCGAACAAATGTTCTGATAAGATAACAACATAAACTTATCACCCTTCCTTACATCATTCCCAACAAATCCATTTGAGGAGGTCTTCCCTATGAAGCAAATCGAAACTCTGCGCTGGAAGCCGCACTGGATCTCACACATGGGCTGCGTGCTTGGCTGCCTGGAACACCTGGGCATCGACGTCTCGAATGCCTGGCTGTTCGGCGCAACCGGGCACGCTTTTTTGCTCAACATCCACGATGAACTCTGTCCCAGCGGGCCGACTGCCTGGAAAACGCCCATGCTATCGCAGTTGGGCCGCAACATCGGCTATGAAGAGGAAGTCATCTTTGGTATGGGGCCGGAAGGCAATATCCCCGCCAAACAGCAAGAAGCCTGGGACAAAGTCCGCGCGGCGCTGGATGCGGGTATACCCTGCTATGGCTGGGGGCTGGCTGTCCCTGAATTTTACGTGATCTACGGTTACGATGAGACAGGCTACTATTATTCTGGTCCGATGCACGATGCCGGGCACGGCCCCAAGCCCTGGCAAAAACTCGGTGATTCCTGGAATGGGATGATCGAAGTGTACATCGTGCGGCGCGGCGAACCGGTTCCCGATGCCCAGGCGGTCAAGGCTGCGCTGACCTTTGCCCTTGAATTTGCGCAGGGGCCGTCCAAGTGGGTCCTGCCGAATTATAACGCTGGACTGACCGCATATGACAGGTGGATTGGGGCCATCGAACGCCAGAAGCAGTGCGATGAACACGGCCTGTCATATAATGCAGCCGCGTGGGACGAATGCCGACGCTGCGCCGTCCATTTCCTGGAGGAAGCCAAAACGCGCGTAGGAAATGGCACTGATGCGCTGTTTGACGCAGCCATCGGCCCTTACCGCACGGTGGCGGAAAACCTGACCAAAGTAACGGAGGTATTCCCCTTCGTCGAACGCAAGCCGGAGCATTTGCAGGATGAGTCACGTTGCAGTACGGCTATCAACGCGCTGCGCGCAGCGCGCAGTGCCGAGGAACAAGGACTCGCCGCGTTGAAGGCGCTGTGCGCGGCGCTGTAGTGATCGCTGCTGTCGTGCTGTTATGCCAGGGGCGATCCGGCGGGCCGCCCCTGGAGAGTAAGCCTGGCCCCCACGCAAAATGATCCTGCCCCAAATCTGGAATACACCCGGCGAAAGTGCGTGAGCGCGCGCAGTTTGCGCATATATGAAGGATACAGCATAATTTTTCATAATACCCTTAACTACATTTTGAAATAACACCCACGTAGTGTTTCAAGATCAGGAGGGGACCATGCTACAGTCTGGCCGGTTTACGTGTATTCGGTTCTTGCTGATCGCCATCCTGTTTAGTTTCGCCCTATCGATCCCCACTCCTCAACCAGCGCTGGCAGCCGCCTTCGACGTCGATACCACGCTGGACAGCAACGCCCCAGCCTATCAGGCGTGCACGGCGGCGCCGAACGATTGCAGCCTGCGCGGCGCCCTGACACAGGCGAACAATATGCCGGGCGCAGATGTGATCAACGTGCCTGCCGGGGTGTATGTGCTGACCGGCGCGGCAGACGACCAGGCGAACGCCAGCGGCGACCTGGACATCCTGGACGACGTTACGATCCGGGGTGCGGGCGCGGCGAGCACCATTATCGATGGCAACGGGATCGACCGCGTGTTTGACGTGAACCCCTTTGGCGGGCCTCGAACGGTAACCATCACCCGTCTCACCGTTCAGAACGGTTACAGCCGCCTGGCCCCCGGCACGTTTTGGGGCGGCGGCGGTGTTCTTAATCACGGCGGGCCGATGGGCGGCGGGTCGCTGACGCTAACGAATGTCATCGTCACGCAGAACCGGGCGGAAGGCTCCGGCGGCGGGATCGGCTGCGGGCCTGGGGCCAGCATGACCCTGAATTCCGTGACCATCACGCGCAACCGCTCGCTGTATAGCGAGGGCGGCGGCATCGATTCGTGGAGCGCGACGACCATCAGCTACAGCACGATTGCGTACAATGTGGCCGCAGCTAACGGCGGCGGCATCGCGTTTGCCAAAGACAACTACACCATTCTCAACAGCACCATCGCCCATAATTCGGCGTCCCAACGCGGCGGCGGCCTTCACCTGGATACCGGCGCCCGGACGCGCATCGAAAACAGCACGGTATCCGGCAATATGGCAGGCGGCGATGGCGGCGGGATTGCCACCGCAACCGATATGGACATCACCGGGGCCAGCGAGACGCGCCTGATCTACACAACCGTCGTTGAAAACCAGGCGGGCGGGACCGGCGGCGGTGTGTTCAACCGGGATGCCGATGTTCCGCGTCCCTCGACCGACCTGCAATACAGCCTGGTGGGCGATAATACTCAAAGCGACTGCGGCGGCACGCTCAATTCGTCGGGCTACAACCTGGTGGCGGACCCATCCGGCTGCACCTTCCTGGCCGACGCAACCGATCAAACGGATGTTGAGCCGCTGGTCAGTCCGCTAGAGGATAACGGGGGCGCGACACTGACACACGGGCTGTATGCGGAAAGCCCGGCGCTGGATGCGATCCCCACCCCCTGCGGCGGCCCCCCGGCTGACCAGCGCGATATTTTGCGGCCCCAGGACGGCGATAATGACAGCGAAACGGGCTGTGACATGGGCGCTGTTGAGATGATCGACGCGCCGCCCGCGCCAATTGAGCCAGGAGCGCCCGCGGCTGCACCCCCGGACATGCTGCCCGATCTGGACGGGTCCACCAACCCGATTGTGCGCGCCGACGTGCCGCCGGGCACGGTCACAGGCGGGTCAGTATACGGGCGCGTGGTGGACGATAACCCGGCCCAGATCGGCAATATGGACGTGATCAACATGGGCGTGATCCACGCGGTGGACGTCTTCAGCATGGCGGGCAGCACATCGGTATTGGACTGGAACAGCAGCATCAAAATCTGCTTGTTGGGCAGCGGGCGGTTGATGTTCCTGGATGCCAAGACATCGCCGCGCGCGCTCAGCGAGTTAGCACCGGTCACCTACGAGGGCGGCTACACCTGCGCTGCGCTCTACGGGCCGGGGACAGTCGTGCTGGTGCCGTAGCGCGCGGCTGCATACACAACCATCTGGCGGGGCGTCACAAGTTGGCGCCTCGCTTTTTTGCTGCCGGGGCCGGGTGTCCGGTCGGCATTACCGGGCTGTATGGTTATATTGCCACTCTGTATGGAAGCTGTAAGGACGGTGACATTCTCCTGTGTGATTCTGAATACCAGGACCGGCTGGCACACGGCCACCGGTTCGACATTCGCTCACCGATCTATCTAACCAAAAGGAGAAGCACCATGTTCAAGTTCAAGAAAGTCCTGTTCATCGCGTGCGCGCTGGCGCTGACTCTGGCGTTGGGCGCAGCCGCCGCCTATGCCGACGGCGGCGAAGACGAGGAAAACCCCCTGCTGGGTTTTGACGATGGTCGTCTGAATGCGTTTGACTTTGCGCAGCCAGTCGCCGTCTACTACAGCTATGATTCGAAGCAGCTCATCGACGACGACGGCAATTCCTATTGGGCCGACGTGGTAGACGGGATCGAGCTGTGGGCAGCGGATTCGGAAGGGATCGGGCAGTTGGTCCTGTACGTGCCGGTTGAAAGCATCGAGGCCGCCCTGACATCCAGCGTCAGCACGCAGATCGCCGCCGCAAACGGCTACACGCTCAGCTATTTGCCCGCGACAAACATGTTCTGCATCACCACGCCCACCTGGTACACCTTCACCTGGGAAGCGTGGGACTGATCCACGGGCTGGTACAAAACCAGTCATCCGAATCACCAGGGGCGCGACCGGCTGTTGCGCCCCTGGTTTTTGTGATCGGGCAGGGCAGAAGATAGCAGGTGTTTTTTGGTAGGGGCGACCCGGTGGGTGGCCCAGGGCAGAGCAAGCTCAGCCCCTACAATATCCCCGGCCATAGTTCCGTTAATCGCTCAGTACATGACGTTGAGGCGCAGCGCGTCCAGCATTTGCAGCGCCACCAGGTTCCACATGGTCATGCCCCACTGGTATTCCTCGCCGTCGAACGCGGTCCAGTTATCGCCGCGCTCGGTCAGGTGCACATGATCCACGCCGACTCCGCTGTGCGGCACATCGTTCGCCGCCCGCCAGAAGTTCATGAGCGGTACGCCGTATTCGCGCGACAGGTTAACCAGGATTTGATTGAACTGGTAGCGGTTGGCTGTTCGAACATCGTCATCCGGCCAGATCGGAAACGTGGACAGTACCGGGATCACGCCGCGATCAATCGAAATCTCGATAATGCGGCGCATGGCCTGCTCGTACTGGCCCGCGTCGATGAAGTGCACGTCATGCATCCCCAGCATGATCATCGCCACGCTGGGATGGGCGCGCTCGTATTCGCATTCCAGCGGCGATAAGCCCCCGCAGACCGACGGGTTGGCCCACGCCGGATCGATCACGGTCGCTGCCGTGTAGCCTGCGCCTGTCGCCGCACTGACACGTCCGAATGACGACGCGCCAAAAAAGTCGACGGTGGCCTGCAAGTCCCCATACGTCCCCAGGTTGTAGCTGCCCAGCGCGAACGGCATCAGGTAGGCGTAAGACATGCTGTTACACTCGCCCACTTTGGAAATACCGCGCGGGTTGTTGCCGAGCGCCTGGCCGCGCAGGTAAATCTCGCGGGCGCGCGCTCCCACGCCGGACACAAGCGGCAGCGCGTCCAACGCTGCGTTGGTGCCGGGCGGCACGGTGTCGGCAGCGGGCGCAGCAGGGGCATCAGCAGCAGTTTGCGGCGCGGCGGGCGGCGCAGGCGCGGACAGCACCTCGTCGCTGGCAGGCAGGCGCATTGCGGCAAAGCCTGTGCGGTAGGTCAGGTACAGGCACGATACCCAGCCCCGGTGCGCGCCGTCTTCGGTGTGCCCCAGCAGCCAGGACATATCCGCGTTGTGCGCTTCAAAGATCAACCCTGTGCCTGCCGGGATCACGGCCACTACGTCATACGCCGGGCCGGGACCGGTACGCATGTTAAGCTGGTAGGAGGTGTAGCCATCCGGGCCGTTCTGCGCGGCGGCGTCCGGTAAAACGGGAACGGTCATGATGGCAACAAGCGCACACAGGCAAAGAAGGACCGGTAACAGTCTCGTGCGGTGCATGGTGGGGTATCTCCTGGGTATCGTGCTCGAATACGGCATATCAACGCCGCCCAGTGTAACGCACGAT
The DNA here is from genome assembly GCA_016926875.1 of Anaerolineae bacterium. Classification (GTDB taxonomy): domain Bacteria; phylum Chloroflexota; class Anaerolineae; order Aggregatilineales; family Aggregatilineaceae; genus JAFGNU01. The sequence continues at coordinate 23,479 of JAFGNU010000017.1, forward strand.
CCCGGCTTTGAGCCACTAGAGGCGGTGCGGTCGCCGCGCATACAGCTTCACACTGTGCTATGCTATGCTCAGAGTAAACACATAGGGGATGCTTGAGGAGGGAACCATCATGCGCAAGGCTGTATACACAGGCGGCCTGCTGGTACTGGTCGCCCTGCTGGTGGCCGCGCCCGTGTCGGCCCACGCCCTGCCACGCGGCGGCGCGTCGATCCGGGCCTATCGCGGCGGGGATGTCATCGTCTTTAGCTCCAACATCGACGGCGATTATGAAATCTACACGATGGATGCGGCGGGCGCCAACATCCGCCAGTTGACGTTTAACTCGGCAGACGATATTCGCCCGGTCTGGTCACCGGATGGCACGCGCATCGCGTTTCATTCCGACCTGGACGGCGATTCTGAAATCTACGTGATGAACAGCGATGGCAGCGGGATTCGCCAGCTTACGTTTAACGCGGCGGCGGATGCCCACCCGGACTGGTCACCGGACGGGGCGCGCATCGCCTACCAGGGCAGCGTGGACGGCGACCGCGAAATCTACGTGATGAACAGTGACGGCAGCGGCACCCGCCAGTTGACGCACAACAGCGTGCAGGAGTGGTTTCCGGCCTGGTCGCCGGACGGTGCGCGCATCGCGTTTTATTCCAACCTGGATGGTGACCTGGACATCTACGTGATGGACGCCGACGGCAGCAACTACTTTTGCCTGACCAACAACACCGCCGACGACCGCTACCCGGACTGGTCACCGGACGGCACGCGCATCGCCTATGCATCCACGCTGGACGGCGACTTTGAAATCTTCACCATGAACAGCGACGGCAGCGATGTCCGCCAGCTTACCTTTAACACCACGACCGACTGGGCGCCCGCATGGTCACCGGACGGGCAAACGCTGGCCTTTGCGTCCGAGCGTGACGGCGACAACGAGATTTACACCATGAACACTGACGGGACCAACGTCCGCCAGTTGACATTTAACACAGCCAAAGATGAACTGCCGGACTGGCTGCCCTGGATGGGCGGCGGCGGGGGCGGCTGGGACATGGTCAGCGGCACGGCGTATGCGAACCAGGAATTCCGGCTGGCGCTAAACGACGGGGCGGCGATCCGCATCCCGGCGGGCGTGTTGAGCGGCACCGCGACCGTTACCATCGAGCGCAACCCGGACAAAACGGCGTCGCTGCCGTCCTTTGGCGCGGATACACTCGTCCTGAGCGACTTCTACAGCTTTGAGATCGAGGGCGCGAACCTGTTCGGCGCGGTCGAACTGACGATGCCCTACAATCCCAACCTGATCCCGGTCGGGTCGTCGGGCGAGCTGGTGGTTGCTTTCCCGGCGCGCGGCGGCTGGACGTTCACGCCGGTGCAGCCCACCGGCAGCATGGTCACGGTTTCGACCACCAATCCGGGCGATCCGATCGTGGCATGGCAGTTTGCGACGGGCAATGTGCCGGTGTACATGGGAGAGATGTACGGCGGCAGCGGGGAATATGTCATCGCCGCCGAGCCTGACCTGGAAGTGCCCTGCACCCAGCTTCAGGCCGATACGATCCATTACACGCCCCTGGAGCCATACCTGCTGATGCAGCAGCCGGGACCGACCAATATCAACCCGCTGAATTACCAGGTGTACCAACTGAGCGCCGAAGGCCCCGGTTTTGGGACCGTGTGGGTTATCCGCGCGCTCGACCTGGCCGCCACCTGCCCCAACCTGTACACGCCCAACATCCCGCAGCCGTACATCTACAGCGGGACGTGGACCGTCACGCGCCGGGTATCCGGCACGGTTGGCAACTGTGTCTGGGAGCGAGCCATTGGGGACGAGTTCACCCAAAGCCAGGACATCCAGGCGGGCCAGGACGGGGGCAGCCTGACCGTCACCGACTATTATGATCCACCCGTTGTCTACACCGTGACCGGCGGCGATCTGCTGATCTATGCCCAGTACAGCGGCACGTTTTACAACCTGTTTGCGCAGGGTGACATACTGGTCACCGAGATCACGTTCGACACCCCGACGCACTACACGGCGGAATCATCGTATGGCTTCACAGCGGAGTCGGGCGTATGCAACGGCTACCTGACATTCACCGAGGAGGGATCGGCGGTGGTGGAATAGCGGCAGAGGTTGCTCTGTCCTGAATACTCACCGGACGCCTTTACATAAACTACCTGTTTCTACCTGGTGCAAGGTAACCAACAATAAAAGAGGGACACATGCCAATAAAAATGGAGCAACTCCCAGGGGAATCAATCATTAACGCAACCATCAACGAACCTTTCGATCCCGACCGAGATATACCAGCTTTGTTCGCCGAATTCATCCCGCTGCGCCTGGCTATTCAAGGCGATGTGGCACTGATCCTTGATTTCAGCAGCGTCGTCAGCAAGCCTAACTCGTTCAGCCCGATGGTATTGTCCATGGCGGAGGCAAGCCGGGGCGTCAGGGCTAGCAAAGAAGCCGGAGTTGGACGTCCTCCGATCACTATTTTTGTGGGTTCTGGTCCAATTGCGAACCTGGCTGCACAAGCGATGGAACAGGAGCAGTATGGAGGTACCAGGGGGCATTTATGCGCCACGTATGACGAGGCCCTTGCCCTGGCACGAGCGAAATTATCAACCTAGTGCAACACTGCACGCCGGGGGCTATGCTGGCTCTTGCAGATGAGGAGCGGGTGATTCAGTCAGCCATTGATCACCACGTCCGCCCGCACGATGATCCCCGCCTGACCGGCGAACGGCGCAGCGATGGCCGCCAGTGGCTGCCCGGTGACCGGGTGGGCAAAGCCCGGCGCAAGATCGGCCAGCGGCAGCGCGACATGGGCGCGGGTCAGGCTGTCGGGATCGGGGATCGTGATGCGCGCAGCGGGATCGTTGATCACGCGGTCGCCGTACAGTGCAATGTCCAGGTCAATCGGGCGCGGTGCGAACTTGTCCGCGCTCCGCACACGCCCTAACCTGGACTCGATGGCACGTAACACATCAAGCTTGAGCGCTCCCGGCGGCAGATTTGTTTCGACCAGCACGGCGGCGTTCAAAAACGCGCCCTGGTCCGGGTTGACCTGCCCGGATGCGTCGATGGGCGGCGTTTCGTAGACGCGCGAGACGGCTTTGATCGTCACACGCTGCGCCAGCAAACGCACCGCGCGTGGCAGGTTTTCCTCCGGCGCAATGTTTGAGCCGAGCGTGATAAACACCGGGTTAGATGTCAAAATCCAACCGCTCCCGCTCGATCTCCACGCCAACCGATTCCGCAAAGCGCAGCGCGCCGGGTTTTTCCACGCGCACGACCGCCCGCGCCGCGCCGTGCTCGATGCAGATGCGCGCCACAGCCTTCGCCAGCGCTTCGACCAGGGAGTGCTCCGACGATTCAACGTAGTCGATCACGGCCTTGGTGATGGTGCGGTAGTTCAGCGCGTCGTCAGGATTATCGGACCGACCGGCGGCGCGCATATCGGTGTACAGCGTCAGGTTGACCAGGATGTCCTGCTTCTTTTCGCGCTCCCAATCGTTGAAGCCGATGATGCCGCGCACCAGCAGGTTTTTGACCAGGATTTTGTCATGCTTGCTGTCGTTGGTCATGCTAGCCCTCGATCTATAACCAGTCTGACAGGGTCTTATGCTGGTGCTGCCTTTTGACCTAGCCTCACCCCTCATCCCCCAGCCCCTTCTCCCCTCTCCAGCCAAGCTATAGAGGGGAAAAGGGGAGCAGCGCAGCGCGATGACGGCGTTCGTGTTTTGCTCCCCCTCGCCATGTTGAATGGCGAGGGGGCCGGGGGGTGAGGCCAACCGCCATTCCACCGCATCGGCAAAACACCGGCACTAATCCGGTTGCAGCGTGCCGAAAAAGACCTGCCACGCCAGCAGCGACTTGGCTACCAGACTGAGCACGATGTAGACTTTCTCGCCAAACAGGTAGTCTTTCCAGCGCCCGACCTGCTTGTATTGCAGCACCATGTTCACGGCGAAGATGTTGAAGAACACGAACAGCGACACGTAGATCGCATACACAAAGTCCGGCACGTTTTCACCGGACGTGACCGAGCCGACGAAGTAAATGCCCACCGCGATCCAGGGCACGATCCCCATGAGGCTGCCAAAGATGAACGCGGTCCAGTCGGTTTTTTCGGTCGTCTGGTTATGCAGTTCCATCATCCAACCGAACAGGATCATGGACGCGTTCAGGGCAAAGATCAGCACCAGCGCGGCCACGTCGTAAATGCCGAACAGTGTCGCAATCGCCACGATCATCACGGACGAACTAAACGCGTATTCCACCCAGCGCGCATAGTTCACGCCCTTTTTGAGGTTTTTCACGTACCAGCCATACACGCCCGGCAGCGAGATCGTGAAGTGCGCAATGGCCGACATGAACAGGAAGGACGCGATCACCGGGCCAAGCGGCAAATCAAACCACGTGTCCGGGTTGCTGACCAGCTTCTCATTGACCTCATCAAACTTCAGGAAATAGGTATTGATCGGGACGGTGAAATCATTGCTCAGCACGAGCATCAAAATCCCCTGGATGACGTGGAACACGCCCATCATCAGGTTAAACAGGCGCAGGTTTCTGAAGGTCTTCTCGTTTTCCATGATTCCGATTCCTCCTTGTGCTACAGGATGCGAATTTAAGCTAACGTGTGGGATCGATCAGGTGCTCGCCGCCATCGACCGGGATCGCGGCGCCGGTGATGTAGTCGTTGGTTGCCAGAAAGACGACCGTCTGCCCGATATGGCCGGGATGACCGGGCCGCCGCAGCGGCACGCGCGCCCCGATCTGCTGCCACCGTTCGCTGTCCGGCGAGACGCCGGGCGGGGGCAGAATCGGGCCGGGGATGATGGCGTTGACGCGGATGTCCGGGGCCAGTTCGTGCGCGCTGATGTTGGTCAGGTGCAGCAGTCCCGCTTTACTGATGCCGTGCTGCACATAGCCGGACCGGACCTGTAGGCCGCTCAGGTCGGCAATGTTCACGATCAGCGCCGGTTCGTCGGCGGGCCGTTGAACGGCGCGCATCAGGCGGGCGGCGTGCTGGCTGCACAGGAACGGCGCGCGCAGGTTGGCCTGCATCACGTCTTTCCAGCTATCGACCGTGACGTCCTCGAACGGCTGCTTGACGAAGCTCGCCGCGCTGTTGACCAGGATATCCAGGTGGCCAAAGCGATCTTCAACCGCCTGGAACAGCGCCGCGATCTGGGCCGGGTCGCGCAGGTCCGCCTGGACGGGCAGCGCCTCGACGCCGAGCGCGGTGATCTCGCCAATCGTCTGTTGGGCCGCGTCCGCCGAGCGGCCATAATGCACGATGATCGAGACGCCTTCACGCGCCAGGGCCAGCGCGATCGCTTTGCCGACACGATGCGCGGCCCCGGTCACCAGAGCGGTTTTGCCCTTGAGGTTCATGCTGTATACCTGTAGTTAGTGAGACGGCCCATCAAATCCATTCCACTTCGGTCTGGGTGTGCACGTCATCGGTGACGTTGCCGGTGTTGAGCGTCGTTGTGGGTTCCAACATCAGGATATGCACTTCGTCTTCGGCGACAGGCTTATGCTCGACGCCCCTGGGAACAATGAAAAACTCGCCTTCGTCCAGCCAGATGTCCCGGTCGCGGAGCTTGATCAGCAGCCGCCCCTTGACCACGAGGAACAGTTCGTCCTCGTCGGCGTGGTGGTGCCAGATGAACTCACCTTTGATCTTGGCAAGTTTGACATACGAGCCGTTGAGTTCTCCGACTACTTTTGGACTCCAGTGCTCATCAAACAAGCTGAACTTGGCTGCGAGATTGACCTTGTCCATTGTCCCCTTCCTTGCAGGTTCTACATGCCGATCATCCGGTAGAACTCGTCGCGCAGGTCGCGGTTGGTGCGGAATTCGCCGCGTTTGGCGGTGGTGACCATGTTGACGCCGTGTTTTTTCACACCGCGCAGCGAGGCACAGCTATGCTGGCCTTCAAACACCACCATCACGCCAACCGGGTCGAGGGCCTCAACCAGCGCGTCGGCAACCTCGTTGGTCAGGCGCTCCTGAACCTGCAAACGGCGGGCGAACATATCCACGATGCGCGGAATCTTGCTCAGGCCGATCACCTTGTCGCGCGGGATGTAGGCCACGTGCGCTTTGCCGGTGAAGGGCAGCATGTGGTGCTCGCACATCGAATTGTATTCAATATTCGCCACGACAACCATTTCGCCCTCACCATATTCCACGTCAAACAGCGCGTTGTTGACGACGGTTTCCAGGTCCTTGTGATAGCCTTCGAGCAGCTCGCCGTACATCTTGGCGACCCGGTGCGGTGTGCGCTGCAAGCCGTCGCGGCTGGGGTTTTCGCCCACGCTCAGCAGGATCAGCTCAACCGATTTTTCGATCACGTCCATTGATCCGGTTCCCGGCTGGACGTGGGTTTCTTCGTGAGTATGGTCGTGTTCAAGGGCCTCGATAGGCTCGGCAACCACTACATGGTGCCCGTTGTGCCCGTTGCCATTGCCATGCAAGTTAGTGTGATTTAACATATTTGCCTCCTTGTGGCGGGCTGTGCTTCACTAGGTTAGATGCAGCACCCATATATAAAGTTACACAAACTACATTAGGGCGATCTTAGAATTATAGCTAATTTTTCAAATATTATTATTTTTTAATATATTTTTTATATCTCGTGACCGCTGCGCTGCCTGGTTAATCTAAAATTGGGGGCACATGCGAAAGGAGCGGGCTTGATGACCAACCCACAGCAGACCTATTCGCCAGCCGACATTACCGACCTTGATTTTGACCCGATCGCACAGATCAACCGCCTGTGGGGCCGGTGAGCGGCATATATACATGCAAACCGGCAGGCGGTTCCCAAACCGTCACGGTTGATGCAGCAGCGGCAGGCGGCTAGCCGGTTGCAGCCACCTTCAAAACCGCTGCTGTTCCTCCCCCCAATTCTCAGGGCATTTGTTTGAATCTGGTTGTTGGCCCCTATTCGCTGTGATACACTACGAATGACGCATCGCTTGTGGGCCGGGGGTCGCCAGATTCACACACTGGACTGATGCTAGCCGCTCCTGGCCCGGCACACAGCCACACGTGCGCGAGGAGATAGCCCGTAATGGATAACCTACCACCCACAGATCAGACCCTCGATCTCTCCGAAGCGCGAGTCGCCTATGAAGCAGCCCTGCGCGATCTGGAAAACGCCCTGCCCCGCCCACCGCAGCCGCCGGACACCATCGCCATCGATCCGGCCAGCGTATCGTGGCCGGAAGCGATCTTGCGCGCGGTGCTGTGGATGCCCCTGCTGCTGGTTCAAAGCGTGCTGCGTATAGTGAACGTGATCGTAAAAGAGGGAGGAGATTTCCTAAGAGACTTCAAAAACCGGCTGATCCGCTTCGCGTACCGGGAGCCGGTGATGCCAACCGGGCCGGAAGCCGACTTCCGCAGCGACATTCGAAACCTGCTGTTAGAAGTGCTGTGGGCGCGCGATCATGTGCAGGAAGCCATCGAGCGCCACAACGGGGCCTCGTATGCTTCCAAGCGGCAGGTGCTTTTTTTCGTGATGGCGAACGAAGCGCGCCTGCAAACAATCGGCCAGGAAGCGCTGGTCCTGGCGAACCTGGATACCGGCGATCTACGCGACTTACAGCCCACCGCCCCAGAAAGCGACCGCTGGTGGTGGTTCCTGAACTACCCGCGCGCCAAGCGTGCCCGCCGCATGAACGCGGTCTGGTTTGGGCTGGCAATCATCCCGGCGCTGGCCTCGCTGGTACTGATCACCCTGCTGGCGCAGCGGCTGGCGATCAACGGCCCGGACCTGCTCTCCGGCGCGTCGGTGGTGGCGCAGGTCGGGCTGGGCCTGGGCAGCATCCTGGCCGGACGCGAACTGCTCAATGACCTGATCCTGCGCGGCAGCCGCGTCTCGTGGGAAGGGCGTGTCACGTTTTTGCTGACGATGTTGTGCCTGGTGGTGATCGTGATCTTTTATTTCATGGCGCCGCCCGGTGCCGCCATGGTTTACAGCGTCTTCGGCCAGCGGGCCATCGACGCCGGGAACGCCGCCGAAGCCGAGCTGTACCTGGAATCTGCTGCCCGCCTCGATCCGGACCCCTACGCCGCCTCGCTGTTAGAGGTCGGCTGCCTGTACCAGACGCTGGGATCGCCGGACCGTGCGCAGACCGTCTATGAGCGCGTGCTGGAAGCCGACTCGCGGCTGGTGCTGGCGCGCTTTCATCTGGCGGAGATATACAGCGACAAGGGCCAGTACGGCACCGCGCTGCAACTGCTGGAAGACGGGCTAAACCTGCTCGACGTTGCCCGTGACGAGCTTCAGACAGGCAATTCAAGCTTCCTGCCGGGCGTGGACAACGCGGCCAAAGCTGATCAACTGGAATACCTGCTGCGGCTGGCACGCGGGCGGGCCTACCTGGACAGCGACGCACCCGAACAGGCCAAAGCCAACCTGCGCGATGCCGAAGAGTTGTTCAAGCAGATTTCGACCGAGCAGGCCAACGGCGCCTCAACCGCCACGAATCATGTGGAGATATCATGCGACCCGGATCAAAACCTGGTGCCGAATATTCTGAGCACCCAGCTCAGCCTGCATTATCACTTGGCGCGCACCTATGACGCGCTGTGCACCGACCAGGCGACCATCGACGCCGCGAAAGAGGAGTGGCGGCTGGTTCGTAACGGCATTCCCAGCAACAGCCGCCAGGAAGCCTGGCGCGATGACGCCGTGCGCCGCCTGTCCTCAAACGAAACATGCGAAACCCGCTATGGGCTGGAAAACATCCTCGGCCTGACTGATATGCCAAGCCGAGATTATTGACGATGCCGGTTCTATTGAATGCATACGGAGCACAATCCATGCGCACACTAACATCTGCTGGCCTTCTAATCCTGATCGTTATTGTAGTCCTGGGCGGCGGACCGGGCACCCCGCGCAATGCAACCGCTCAGGATGACACTCCCGTCCCGGCGCACCTGGTGCTGAGCGTGGACAACGGCAGTGATGCCCGCCTGAACCGCATGGATTGGGACGTGAATGCCTGGGCGCCGCTCTTCCCGGCGGCCAGCGTCCGCTCCAGCGACTATATCGACCTGTTGGGGCGCACCACGGTGCTGATCCTGTGCACCGACCTGACGCTGATCGATCAGCGCGGCAGCGAGGTGCCCCGCTGCGAGCCATACCCGGAAAAGACGTTCTTCGTCTACGCCGACAACCCCACCTGGACCGGGCCGGAGGGCGCGGTCACGATTGTGGTGACCGATCCCAACCCGGCCACCTTCCCGGCGGAGATTCGCAACCCCGGCGCGTATAACCTGGACGAGCTGATCGGCGATGAACTGGCGGCGATCATGGAGCGCACGGACGTGATCCTGGGCCTGGACATCGCGCCCGAAGCGCAGGCGTTCGCGCTGTCCAGCTTTTATCGCAGCCAGGGCATGATCTTTGATGCCATCGGCGCGCTGACGGCGCTGCCCGACCTGGGCTGCACCGACCGCCGCCCGTTTGTCGAGCCGCCCGGCGAAGGCGAGCGCCCGCTGGTCCAGTCGCCCGCGGTGTACCTGCGCCTGGGCGAGATGTTCCAGATCATCGGGCAGAACGAAGATGCGCTGCGTAACTATCGCTGCGCGGCAGAGCTGGCCCAATCGGTAGGCGACACGGCAGATACGGCGCTGGCCTTCGCGCGGCAGGGCAACATTGCCGAAGACCCCGCCGAGGCAATCCAGTTTTACCAGGTGTCAATTGACAGTTACGCCTCGCTTGGCGCGTATGATGTCGCCAACGCTATAATGGAAATCTGTGGATCGCGTAACTGCACGCTGGATATCCCGGGGGAGTAACCGCTTGAACCGCATACGAACTGCCTTGATCATACTGGTACTGCTGCTGTTCATCATCTTCCTGCTGCAAAACACGGGCACGATCCGTGTCAAGTTCCTGTTTGCCGAAGCCGACGTGCCCAGCGTGATCCTGATCCTGGTGACTACGTTGGGCGGGTTTGCCGCCGGTTACTTTATAGCCAGCGCGTCACAGCGCAAACGGCGCAAGCAGCAGGCGCAGCCCAAACCAAACAAATCGCGCCAACAGCCGGAAGCCGCGCCGCCCGCCGAACCGGCTGAGGAAACCTGATAGGAGCCGCCCATGGACCTGATCCCTGTTGAATCAAGCATGATCAGCGCGGTCGCCTACGAAGCCGACAAACGCCTGTTATATGTCGTCTTCAACGGCGGCAAAACGTACACCTACCATGACGTGCCGCCGGACGTATACGAGGGCCTGCTGAATGCCGATTCCAAAGGCTCGTATATGCGGGCGTACATCATCGACATGTACCCGTATTCGAAAGGCATGAAACGCTAAGCTGACCTTAGACCTGCGCAGTTGATGCGGGCGGCAGGCACGTTCACAGCCTGCCGTCCGTTGTTGTCCCCAGACCCGTCACATCCCAGGAGAGATGTATCAATGCTGCCCCAAGAAGCCATGATCGAGCGGGTGCGCGCGCTGTGCCAGCAGGATAAGCGGATCGACGCTGCCATGCTGTACGGCTCGTTCACATACGGCGAAGGAGACGCCTGTTCGGACATTGAGTTCCTGCTGTTTTTCACCGATGACACGTTCGACACGCTGGACCGGCGCGCGTGGCTGGAACAGATCGCGCCGGTTGAACTGCTGTATGTTAACGAGTTCGGGATCACGGTCGTGATCTTTGATAACCTGGTGCGGGGCGAGTTCCACTTTCACCGCGCATCCGAGGTCAGCGTCGGGGCGGCGTGGCCGGGCGTGATCACATTCCCATCGCTGGAAGCGGCGCTGCTGGTCGATAAATCCGGCGCGCTGACGCCTTACCTGCTGCCGCTGCTCGATCCCCTGGACCGGCTGGCCCCGGATCGCCTGCAACCGGTGGTAGACGGTTTTATCAACTGGTGGTGGTTTGGCGTAACTGTGCTGCGCCGGGGTGAGCACGCCCGCGCGCTGGAAATCCTCAACATCACGCACCGCCACCTGTTGTGGATGGCGCGCGCGCTGGCCGGGCAAAGTTTTCACTGGCTGACGCCGTCGCGCCTGCTGGAACACGACCTGCCGCCGGAAACTTACGCCCGGTTCCGCGCCTGCACCGCCGCGCTGGACGCCGACGCGCTGCACATGGCGTATGCACGCGGCTGGGCGTGGGGCCGCGAGATGATGGCCGGTCTGCACAACCGCTTTGGGTTATCGATACCGGAAACGCTGTGCGCACGGCTGGCAGAGCAGATCGCGCCCGCCGGGGACGAATCGATCTAAACAGACATAGCGGCAGAAGCGCAAGAAGGGGTACACTTAGCGGCGTTTGAATCGATACGCAGCTTAACACACACAGAAGGATAGCAACCGCCCATGAAACGTTTTTTCACCCTGATCACACTGCTCGTTTTAGTGTTACTGGCGCTGGCTGCACCGGCTGCGGCCCAGGACCCGCAAACAACCATCCCGATCCTGGTACCGGAGGTGATCGCGGTGTACGATCACGATCCCGGCGCGTTTACGCAGGGCCTGCTGCTGCATAACGGCTTGCTGTACGAAAGCACCGGCGAGCACGGTGCATCCACGCTGCGCGAAGTCGATCCCGAAACCGGCGACGTGCTGCGTTCGGTGGATATACCCGAAGAATACTTTGCGGAAGGGCTGGCGCTGGTTGATAACCGGCTGATCCAGTTGACATGGCAGTCGGGCGTGGCGTTCGTGTACGACCTGGACACGTTCGAGCAGATCGACACCTTCACCTACGAGGGCGAAGGCTGGGGCCTGTGCGCCAACGGTGACATCCTGTTCATGAGCGATGGTTCACCGGTCATCACCGCCCACGAGGCCGACTCGTTTGACCTGATCCTGGGCGCGATTGTCACCTATCAGAACTCGCTGGTATCCAAGATCAACGAACTGGAATGCGTGGGCGACAGCATCTACGCCAATATCTGGAAAGAAAACGTCATCGTCCAGATCGACCGGGCCACCGGGCGCGTGGTAGCGTTGATCGATGCGTCCGACCTGCTGACACCCGAAGAGGCCGAGGCGCTGGAAGAAGGGCGAGAAGTGCTCAACGGCATCGCCTACAACCCCGACACCGACACATTCCTGCTGACGGGCAAACATTGGCCCAAGCTGTTCGAGGTGCGCTTCGTCGAGCCTGAGTAGCGCTTAACGGTTTTGGGGTGTATAATATTTTTATTAGAGTCCCCTAAAAATTAGGGGACTTTTTCGAGTATGCGCTCCGTATAGTAGGGTAGAGGAGGCGAACCCATGCGAGCGAAACACGCGCTGTCCCTGGGCCTTATGACACTGCTGCTGGTAGGCTGCGGTCCCGCCGGGATCGGCGGCGTGGCTTTGCCCTTGCTGTCGTTGTTTTTTACCCTGCCCACCCAGACAGCCGAGCAGCCCACCCTCTCGCCCGGCGTTGAGTACGACCTGCTGATCCCGGTCGGGCGAACGCTCGTCGACGGCGCGAGTTCCTTCGAAATTCTGGTGGACTCCGAGCCATACGAACCGGCCCTGGTCTATGATGAATTCGGCGGCTACTGGGCGCGCGTGCCGTTTGAGGCGGCGACTATCGATGTTGTGCTGCACATCACCCGGACTGCCGAAGCGTTCGATCCATATCACGAACCGGGCGGCGACGTGCAGCGCTGGCTGGCGCCATCCGACCTGATCGACTCAGATAATCCAACGCTGGTGGACAAGGTGAGCGAACTGGTGCAGGAAACCGGCACGACACTTGACAAGGCAAAAAGCATCCAGCGGTTTGTCATGGCCCACCTGGAATTCAGGCATTACAAGGGGCATGATCGCTATTCCGCGTCGGAAAGCTACGAGATGGGCTATGGCACCTGCGTCAACCATGCGCGGCTGTTTGTAGCGCTGGCGCGGGCGGCGGGCATCCCGGCGCGGACCGTGTGGGGCGTGATTTATGACAACGGCGCGTATGACTGGCACCACGAATGGGCCGAATACCTGGACGACAACGGCGCCTGGCACCCGCTGGACCTGACTTTTACAACATCCCTCGACCTGTCGGACGCCCGCTACCTGGACCTGATTTACGCGGCGGAAGAAAACCCGTACTATGCGCGCCTGCGCAATCAAACGTATTCACCCGATCAGCAGGAATTTCTCCTGGTGGATACCACGAACCCCTACGACGGGCATCTGGGGTTCGAGATCGTCGAAGCAGACACTCCCGACCGGTTCATCATTGAGAACCGGTTTACCATCGAACAACTGCCCGGCTATGTACCGGCGCATGTTCCATAATCACCAGCCGGGTTGATGCTCGAATCCCGGCCTCGAAGGAGCAACACTATGATCATTCAAACAGAAGGACTGACCAAGTACTACGGCAAGGCACGCGGTATCATCGACGTGGACCTGTTGGTGATGGAGGGGCAAATCTTTGGCTTTCTCGGCCCCAACGGCGCGGGCAAATCGACCACCATCCGCACGCTGCTGGATTTTATCCGGCCCACGCGCGGACGCGCCACAGTCTTAGGGCTGGATTCGCACCGGGACATGTTGAAAATCCACGCCCGCGTGGGATTTGTACCCGGTGAACTGGCACTGTATCCCAAGCTGACCGGCGAGCAGTTTTTGCACTATATGGCGAACCTGCGCGGCGGGGTAGATTGGGAGTTTGTGCGCGAGTTGGCCGACCGGCTGGATTTTGAGCTGGAGCGCAAGATCAAAAGCTACTCGTCCGGCAACAAGCAAAAACTCGGCTTGATCCAGGCGTTTATGCACAAGCCGGAACTGCTGATCCTGGACGAGCCAACCGGCGGCCTCGATCCGCTGGTTCGCCAGGAGTTTTACGCGCTGCTCAAGGAAGCCAAGCAGGCCGGGCAGACGGTCTTCCTGTCCTCGCACAACCTGCCGGAAGTCGAGCGGGTGTGCGACCGGGTCGGCATCATCCGCGAGGGACGGCTGATCGCGGTCGAGGAAGTCGCCGCGCTCAAGTCGAAGGCGCTGCGCCACCTGGTGATCGTATTCGACGGCCCCGCCCCGGTCCAGGATTTCATCAACCTGCCGGACGTGCGCGACGTGTCGGCGGTGAACTCACACCTGCGCTGCACCGTCGCCGGGACGCTGGACGCGGTCGTCAAGCAGGCGGCCAGGCATACAGTGGTCAACATGATCAGCGAGGAGCCAAACCTGGAAGACATCTTCCTGACCTTCTACGGCAAGGAGGCGAACCATGTTTCGTAACATCTTCTTCAAAACCCTGCGCGATATGCGCGTTTCACTGTTCTGGTGGACGCTCGGCATGGGCCTGATGAGCCTGTACATGATGACCTTCTACCCGACCATCCAGGAAAGCAGCGCCGAGTTACAGGAATACGTCGACAACCTGCCGGACAGCATGATGGCGCTCTTCGGCGGACAGGACACTATCGACGTCAGCAGCATCGAGGGCTTCCTGTCGATGGAGTTGTTCAGCTTCTTTTACCCGTTCATGACGGTGGTCTTTGCCGTGATGTACGGCGCGGGCTTCATCGGGCGCGAGGAAGAAGACGGGACGCTGGACGTGCTGCTGTGCACGCCGATACCACGCTGGCGGGTGATCCTGGACAAGTTCGCGGCGCTGGTAGTGTTTACGCTGGGTGTGCTGGCAGCAACTTACGCCGGGTTGATCATCGGCGGTGTGGCAGTAGGCATCGATGACTGGGACCCTGGCATTCTGCTGGTCGGCACGCTGAACATGCTGCCGATCACCCTGTTCTTTGGCGCGCTGGCGCTGTGCCTGACCGGCATCAAAGGCGGGCGCGGGCTGGGGCTGGGCGTCGGGTTTGGCTTCGCGGCGGGCAGCTACCTGATCTTTTCGCTGGGCGAGCTGGCCGACATCCCCCGCTGGCTTCAGCAGTTGTCGCCCTGGTATTACTACCGGGGCATCGACGTGCTCTACGACGGGATGCAGGCCGGAAATGTGGCGCTGCTGCTCGGCCTGACGGCTGTCCTGGTGGCGCTGGGCATCTGGGGCTTCGAACGGCGCGACGTGGGCGTGTAAGTCCACACACAAACAGTTGGGGCGCACGCCGCCACACTCGCGGTCATGCGCCCCACGCTGCTAGTTCCCCACCCAACAGCCGAGTCAGTTTTCCAGGATGTTGTGCTCTTCGCCCGGCCAGGCGAAAGCCCGCTGCCGACCGGGCAGGTCGTTGTATTCCTCGGCTGTCAGCGTCAGGCCATCCGACAGGCGTGTCGTGGTGCCATCGCCGTTGTTTTGCCAGAACTCGATCCGGGTGCTCCGGCGCAGGTTCAGCAGATAATCCAGGTTGACATTCCGCGACTGTATGCTCATCACTCACTCCGTCAAAAACCGATCAAACGGATAAAAGGGTTGATCGATAGGCCCATCGGACACTTGCGCGCAGCTACACGTTGAGTCGCCGGATCACGGGTAAACGGGCTGCCGTCAGTAGGCGCGGCGCTATGAATTTGACGCATTTTTATATCTTTTTTGCAGTCGCAGGCTGCCCCCGCTCGATTTCCCTCACAACGCATTCAGCATTATCATTGGTGGGACAAACTGCCATGGTCGGCACAGCGTCCGGCCAGGCAACACCGTGCAGGGCCAAAACCCTGCGCGACGATTGACCTTATAAGTTACCGACCGATGCCGGACAGGGCACGGGCTTGCCTGCTCTCGTATCGCTGCTCCCCGGCGCGTTCCAGCAGTCTATGAAAGGACGCCTATGTTAACCCCTGCGCAAATCCGCCCCGCGATCCCGCTGGCAATCGAGTCCGTCGAACTGCCCGGCCTCACTGCCGAACGTGGCAAGGTACGGGACAACTACGTGCTTTCTGATGGGCGGCGCGTGCTAATCGCGACCGATCGCTGCACCGTGTTTAACCAGCCGATCGGGCAGGTGCCCTACAAAGGCCAGATCGTCAACGAACTAACAAGCTGGTGGTTTGAGCATACCGCCAACATCGTGCACAACCACACCATCGACGTGCCCGATCCCAACGTGACCATCGGGCTGACCGCCAACCCGCTGCCGGTGGCGGTCGTGGTGCGCGGCTTTATCAGCGGGATCACGCCCACCAGCCTGTGGGCGCAGTACGAGCAGGGCGCGCGCACGATCTACGGCATCCGGTTTCCCGACGACCTGCGTAAAAACCAGGAGCTTGAACACCCGATTGTCACCGCCACATCCAAAGAATTCGGCAAAACCCACGATCACCCGCTGACCCACGATGAAGTGATCGGGCTGGGCATTCATCCGGCGCTGTGGGAGCGCGTCCAGGAAACAGCGCTCAAGCTGTTCCTGCGCGGGCGGCAGCTCAGCATCCTGGCCGACCTGATCCTGGTGGACAGCAAGTATGAATTTGGACTGGACCTCAACGGCGACCTGATCCTGATCGATGAACTGCATACCCCCGACAGCAGCCGCTTCTGGAAAGCCGAAACCTACGACGAACTGTTCGAGAACGACCAGGAGCCGGAAAACTTCGACCTGGAATTTGTCCGGTTGTGGTACCAATCCCACGGGCACGACGACCAGGCCGCGCTGCCGCCGCTGCCGGAAGATATGATCATCAGTGTCAGCCAGCGCTACCAGTGCGTATACGAACTGCTGAGTGGCGAGCCGTTTGATCCCGCCGAATACCCGGCCCAGGAACGCATTCTGGCTGCGCTGCGCCGCGTGGGCATCCTCGGCAGCTAACCGGGCGGGAGTCGGATGCACCAGCCGGACACGACACGCAAACGCGCCGCCGCCTTAACGGCCATGGTTATCTGGGCGGCGCTCGTTTTGGGACTGTATTACTGGGTGCACAAGCCGCTGACGCCCCCCTTGATGCGCGCGTTGGGCGGGGCGCTGCTGGACGTGGTGACGGCGGCGGTATGTGTGGCGCTGGCGGGCGGGCTGGGACGGCGGCTGCTGCGCCCGCTCGATCTGTCTGATTGGAGCATCCCGGAACGAGCGGCAGGCGCGGCGTTGGTCGGGTTGGGCGCGCTGTCACTGCTGATCTTTGCGGTCGGCGTGGTGGTGCTACATGCGCTCAGCATGATCGCGCTGGCGGTGCTGGTAGCAGTCCTGACACGGGCCGACCTGGCCGCCTGGCTGCGCGACCTGGGGGCATGGGCGCAGAATGGGCTGCCGCGCGACGGTTGGACGCGCTTCCTGGCGATCAGTGTGCTGGTGCTGCTGGTTGCGGCGTTGATCCTGTCCACCCTGCCGCCAAGCAAGTGGGACGTGCTGACCTACCACCTGGCCGGGCCGGAAGGCTACGCCGATCACGGGCGTTTTTACGCCATGCCGCACAATCATTTCCTGGGCTTCCCCCAACTGGTCGATACGCTGTACGCGGCTGAGATCGCGGTTACCGGGCGGCTGACGTCAGGCGGGCCGCTGCACTGCTTGATCGGCGCGCTGGCGCTGCTTTTGACGGGCGGTTACGCGGCACGCCACGCGGGCAGGACGGCTGGCTGGCTGGCAGCGGCGTTGATCATCACGCCGGTCACGATCTGGTTGGAGATGACGTTTGCCTACGTGGACCTGATGCCGATGGGCCTGGCAATGGTTGGGCTGGCGGTGGCCGGTAGCTGGAACGACACGCGCTCCCGGAACAGGTACCTGGTGCTGCTTGGCGCCGTTGCGGGCTTTGCAATGGGCACCAAGTACACCGCGCTGTGGCTGGGCGCCGGGTTGGGACTGCTGGTACTGTGGCTGGGCCGGACGGACGGCTGGCGGGCGCTGGTGCGGTACGGGCTGATCTACGGGATCACGGCGGCTTTGGTCACTTTGCCGTGGTTGGTTCGCAATGCCGCCTGGTACGATAACCCGGTCTACCCGTTCGTGTTCGACGCGGGCGAGATGGACGCGCTGCGCCGGGACTGGTACAGCCAGCCGGAATCGGGCCTGATCTACCGCCCGGCGGAGGCGTGGCAGATTCCGATCATGCCGCTGGCGGCGACGGTCTTTGGCGTGGAAGGCTCCGGCACCTATTCAACCGACATCGGGCCGCTGTTTGTGATCCTGCTGCCGCTGCTGGCGCTGACCTGGGCGCAGTTGGCCGCTGCCGAACGCGCCATGATCCGGCAGGCGCTGGTCCTGGCGGGCGTGATGACCGCCTGCTGGGTGGCATCGGCGGCGGTTGGTTCGTATATGAACATCCAGACACGCCTGGTGCTGTACATCTTCCCACCGCTGGCCGTGGTGGCCGCGCTGGCGCTGGAATCGCTGCGCCGCCTGCCGGACAAACCGCTCAACCTGGGCTTTGTGCTGCGCGCAATGGTTGGGCTGGTGATCGTTTTTGCGCTGATCGACGGGGCGCGGATCGTCGTCACCAGCGGCATTCACGCTTACTATTCCGCCGAAGACGACTATCAAGATGCGTTCATGGCTCACAAACTCGGCTGGCACTACGAAGCCATCATCCGGCAGGTGAACACGCTGCCGCCGGGGTCGTGCGTGCGGCTGCTGTGGGAGCCGCGCTCGCTGTACTGCGACGAAACGCGGGTAAGCTGCCGCCCGGATTCGCTGATGGATGCTTGGTACTATGCCCGGCGGACGGTAGGCGGCGGTGATCCGGCGGCGATTGCAGCAGCATGGCAGGCTGACGGTGATCCCGATTACCTGCTGGTCTACGAGTTTGGGCGGCGCTATGAGCGCGACCACAGCGACCAGTACGACCCGGCAGACTGGGCGGCGTGGGATGTCTTTGTGGCGGATCACCTGGATGAGGTATGGCGAGGCGGCAACGCCGACGATGACATCCAGTATATCCTGTACACGTGGCGCCGCTCACCGGAGAATCCGATACAATAAGTACAATAAACGGCTAGTAGAGCCTGGCAGAAGTAAACAGGTGTTTTTTAGTAGGGGCGACCCGGTGGGTCGCCCAGGGCGAGTCACCGACTCGCCCCTACACAACCCTGGCGATAATTCCGCCGACGTGTACTAGATTGAACCCCCTCGCGCAGGAGCGGGTTTTTATACATTTGGAACGGGCTAATACTGCTTAAGAAAGGACCCAGTTATGCACGTGTTGGTAGTCGGTGGCGGGGGCCGCGAACACGCGCTCGCCTGGAAGCTGACCCAGTCTCCCCATATCGACTGGATCAGCGTTACACCGGGCAACGCGGGCACGCGCGCCATCGCGCAGAACGTCGATATTGACGCGACCGACGTTGTGAGCCTGCTGGAATTTGCCGACAGCGAAGGCGTGAACCTGGTCGTTGTCGGGCCGGAAGACCCGTTAGAGAGCGGGCTGGTGGACCAATTCGAAGCGGCGGGCATCCCCACCTTTGGCCCGCGCAGGCAGGCTGCGATGGTCGAGTCGTCCAAAAGCTACGCCAAGCGGTTGATGAACCAGTATGGCGTGCCAACCGCGCCTTACGAGCTGTTCACCGACCTGCCAACCGCGCTGGATTACGTGTCCAGCCAGCGCGCCGAAGAGATCGTGATCAAGGCCGACGGGCTGGCGCGCGGCAAAGGCGTCTTTTTGCCCAGGGGCGCATCCGACGCCGAAGGCATTCTGCACTCGCTGCTGATCCAGGATGTGTTAGGCCGCGCCGGGCGCTGCGTGATCATCGAAGAACGCCTGATCGGAGACGAGATTTCGGTCATGGCTTTCACCGACGGCGAGCACCTGGCCTTGATGCCACCGGTGCGCGATCACAAGCGGCTGTACGACCGGGACATCGGCCCCAATACCGGCGGCATGGGATCGTATGCCCCCGCCCCGATGCTGACGCCAGAGCTTACCCAGCAGGTCCGCCATGAGATCATCGAGCCGATCCTGCACGGGCTGCAAGCCGAAAACTGCGATTTCAAGGGTGTGATCTACGCCGGGGTGACGCTCACCCAGAACGGGCCGATGGCGCTCGAAATCAATACCCGGCTGGGCGATCCGGGCGCGCAGGTCGTGCTGCCGCTGCTGGAAACCGACCTGCTGGAAGTGATCGACGCGTGCCTGAACGGGTCGATCAACGACCTATCGCTGCGCTGGTCCGATCAGACGGCTGTCTCGGTCGTGCTGGCCTCGGCAGGCTACCCGGAACGCAGCGATCCTGGCCTGCCGATCACCCAGACGCCGGTCATGCCGGAAGGCGTCTACCTGTTTCATGCGGGCACGCGGCTGGCCGAAGATGGGACGCTGGTTACGACCGGTGGGCGCGTGATGGATGTGACCGCCGTCGGGCCAGACCTGCGCACAGCCATGACGCGCGCCTATGAAGCCGTGCGGCGCGTGCATTTTGAAGGCGTGCACTACCGGCACGATATCGGCGCGCGGGCGCTGTGGCGATGATCGTAAACCGGGATTTCTACGCGCAGCACGCAACAACCGTTGCCCGTGACCTGCTGGGCGCGGTGCTGGTCCGCCGCATCAACGGGCAGCGCCTCAGCGGGCGGATCGTGGAAACCGAAGCCTACAGCGGGCTGGATGACCTGGCCTCCCACGGGCGCGCGGGCCGTACGCCGCGCAATCTACCAATGTGGGAAGCGCCCGGCCATGCCTACGTGTACCTGATTTATGGCGCGTATTGGCTGCTGAATATCGTTTGCGAGCCGGTCGAACACCCGGCGGCGGTGCTGATTCGCGCCATCGAGCCGCTGGAGGGCGAGCCGGTCATGGCGACCAACCGCGCCGGGCGCCCGCGCAAACATTGGACCAGCGGGCCGGGCCGCCTGACGCTGGCGCTGGCCGTGACCGGCGACGACAACCGCGTTGATATGACCACCAGTGCCGCGCACCTGTGGATCGAGGCGGGCCAGCCGGTGCCGGAAGGCAACGTCTGCGCCGGGCCGCGTATCGGGTTGGGCAGGCACGTCACCGATCCCTGGCTGACGATGCCCTGGCGCTGGTGGGTGGCGGATAACCCGTTCGTCTCGAAATAGCACGTTTCCCCCGACCGGCATCCCCCGGTGAATCACACGGGCGACCGGCGGTAGACCCGCGCCATCACAACCACCCCTTTGCCTGCCACGCGGCGATCTGCTCCTGCGAGACGCTGGCGCTCAGGGCCTCGACCAGGTCGTCCATCTCGTGATCAATGGCAAATACGACAAAATCCGGCGTGACATCCAGGATGCCGGACCAGTCGTGACGGGTCAGCGCGGCGGCGACATCGCGCAAGATGTCCGTGGCCGTTTCCCACCGCTGGCCCATTTGAATCTCCTGTTCCATTTGCTGACAAAGCTGCAAGGTTGCCGGGTCGGTGATCTCCAGCCACAGCGATTGGTCGTACATACCCGGCGTGAACACCCAGAAGCGAGCATCGGGATCACCGGAATCCAGCAGCGCCTGGCGCCTGCCCTGTGGTCCCAACATGATATACGGGGGGAAGTGATTCGTCACCGTCCGGTAGGCCAGCTCGATACAGCAGAGTGTGTCCGTGATGGCTTCCGCGCGCAGCCGTTCGATAACCGCTTCGACCAGCTTGTTTGTAGTCGCTTCGCGGATGGATTTGAAGCTCTGGCCTCTAACCCGCCTGCGATACACGGTGCGCGTCCAGCCGTTTTCGTAGTGGCCCTCGATGCGCGCCAGCCTGCCCGCCTCGTCATAACAGAACCGCTCCTCGATGCGGAACGGTGACGCACCCGGTCGCTCGTGGTAGCTGTCGATGGTTGCCAGACGCTCGCCATCATACCTGTAACACTCAGCCGTTTGAAGCCGGCCATTATAGCCCAACCAGTCTAGCAGCGCGTCCGGCCCTCGCCGGGCTTTCCGGCTGTAGAGCGGCGCATACCCGTTCAGGCCAAACATGGCATACCATACCACACGATCCTGTTCGTAATAGACCTGCTCCACGCCCAACGGGATGTGCGGGCGGGGCGAAAACTTGACGATCTCGACCGGGTTTGCGTCGTAACAAAAAAACGTCTCGAAGGCTTTTTCCTGGTAGTTGTACAGGCGGCGCACGCGGGGACGCTTTTGCTCGTCCAGGCCGTACTCGGTCCGCTGGCTTTTTGACGCGGGCGGCGCTTTCAGCGGGCGGGCGCGCCCTGGATGCCGCTTGAAGTAAAAGGGCAGAGGGCTGTAGCGCGTGCCGTCGGTCCATTCCCAGCGAACAACCGCCGCTTCTGCTGCCGATTTGAGCGCTGAATACTGGCCGAAGGCGGCTTTCCACCGGGCCAGCGCGCGTTCGAGGGCTTCTTGATCTGTCATGTTCACCCGTCCAACTAGCGTATCATCACGGCACGACACCGCGTAGCAGCAGCGCCTGATACGCATTGTATGCCAACTTGCGGGTTTGTACCTGCGCACGAACCCACTCCCTGACCGTCGCGCGTCTCCCCCTGGCCGATGGTATGTAGGAGCGCAAGCCCCAAAATACAAGAAGTGATACAATGGGCGTAACCTGTTTACCCTGGTAAAAATGCTCTGGAAAGACGGCTTATGTCCCGAATACTGCTGATTGATGACGACGTGAACCTGCTCCAGATGGTCAAGCTGATGCTTAAGCGGGTGGGACACGAAATAGAAACCACCAACAAAGGTGAAGAAGGGCTGCGCATGGCCACCGAGATGAAGCCCGACCTGGCGATCATCGACGTGATGATGCCCGGCCTCAGCGGCTATGATGTGGTGCGCAGCCTGCGCGAAAACCCGATCACAGCCCACATCCCGATCGTGATCCTGACGGCACGCAGCCAGCCGATGGACAAGCAGATGGCGCTCGAAGCCGGGGCGAATGCGTTTTTGTCCAAGCCAGTCACCGCCCAGGAGCTAACCAGCCGCGTCGAGGCCGTGCTGCGGGCCGGGGTGAACTACCGGGTGCATACGGGCCTGCTCACCGAGCCGGTCCACCGCCCGCCATCACCCGCGCCCAGCGTGCCATCTCCGCGCCCGACGCCGATGCCCCAACCGATCGGGGCCGCCGACAAGGCCGCGCCCCCCGGTACGTCCCCCAAGCCGCCGGGGCACATGCCTATCGGCGCCGAAGACCTGGAAAAGCCATCCCAACCCACCCCGCCTGCCGGTCACCTGCCGGTTATGGTGATCGCCAGCCTGCGCGGTGGAACCGGCAGCACTACCATCGCCGTAAACCTGGCCTACCTGCTGGCTGCGGCGCATGGCAAGCGGGTTTGCCTGGTAGACCTGAGCACTTCCAGCGGGCATATCCCGTTGCAGCTTCACCTGACGCCCACTACCAACTGGGGCCAACTGCTGACTCAGGGCAGCGCGTTTGATCCACGCGCGATCACGCCGCTGTTGGTGCAGCACGATGCCACCGGGATCGCGGTCCTGACCGCGCCGCCTGTGCCATCCCGCGCCGCACTCTCAATCCAGGTGATCCAGGGTGTGCTGCGCGAGTTGAGCGGCACGTATGAGCATGTGATCGTGGATGCGCCGAACCTGGATACAGCCACCGAGGGCGCGCTGCTGGTTGCCCGCTCGGTGATCGTGGTGATGTCCGACGATCCACCCTCGATCCAGACCACCGGCCAGTTTTTGATCACGCTGCAACAACTGGGCATAGAAACGGGGCGCGTGCGCGTGGTGCTGAACCATATCCGGTCGGCGCGGGATGTCCCGGCAGAGACGATTCAGAAAGCGCTCAAGCGCCCGCTGTCCGCTGAAATCCCATACGAGCGCAACCAGTTGAACGCGATCCGGCGCGGGATGCCGCTGGTAGGCGCGCAGCCGGACAGCGCGTTCGCCCAGACGATCCAGCAGATCGCCCGCACGATGTAACCCATCACCAGTTTATCTGCGCCGCAGCACGGCAGGAAGACGGGCAGCCACCGGGCGCGGCGCTGCCCTGCTGTTTGACCGGTAGAGGTCTGCCCGCGAAAAGGAGGAGCGATGATCAGGCGACCTGTAGCCATTCCGCTTGCGCTGTTCTTGCTGCTGATCCTGGCGCTATGGAGCACCTCAATCGCGCTGGGCGAGCCGGGTATCCAGGGCGACCCCACCGCGCAGCAGCAAACCATCGACGCCGCCGTCAACCAGTTCTTCACGCAAACCGCCCAGGCCAACAACCAGATCAATATGACCCAAACCATCGAGGCCGCCTTTAATCAGGCGCTCACCGCGACTGCCGGGTTCGAAGGGACGGTCAGCGCGCAGTTTGACCAGGCGCTCACCGCGACCGCCATCGCGCCGATGCAGGCGTCCGCCGCGCAAAAAGGGCTGGCGATCATCAGCCGTGAGAACGCACAGCAGATCGTCCAGGTTACCGAATTTCTCGAAGACGACCACGATGCTTATGCCGTGGCCTTCAACCCTGACGCGACCATTCTGGCTTTTGGCGATTCGTATGGCGATGTGTGGCTCAAAGACGTGAAAACGGGCAGTGACCTGGGTGGTGTGCATGACGAGCACGACTCGACCATCTACGCGCTGGCCTTCAGCCCGGACGGGTCTACCGTGGCCTTCACAGTCGACTACCAAAATGTGCACCTGTTGGATATTGCCAGCGGTGCCACCCGCCCCCTGATCGAACAGGATATGGGCGACATTCAAGACCTTGCCTTCAGCCCGGACGGGGCAACTTTGCTGGCGGCGGCAACATACAGCGTGCGGCTGTGGGACGTGGTAACCGGCAATACGATCCGCGACTTGACCGGCGACGACGAGGATGACCTGGACGTCTACAGCATGGCGCTCAGCCCGGATGGCAGGCTGGCGGCGGTTGGTGGGGAATGGTGGGTCACGGATGACTGGATCGACGCGGTGCGGCTGTATGACGTGGCAACCGGCGAACTGGTGCGGCAGCTTCCGATTACCCCCACCGAAGACAGCGACAGCCCGCCCATCGATCTTGCCTTTAGCCCGGGCGGCGCTACGCTGGCCGTTGCGCCCGAAGATGGCCCGGCGCTGCTGATCGACGTTGAAACCGGCAGGCAGATCGCCGAACTGGAAGGGTACTATATCCTCAGCGTGGCCTTTAGCCCGGACGGGGTGATCGCGGCCACCGGCGACGAGGAGGGCACTATCCGGTTGTGGGATGCGACCACCGGGGTTGCGCTGGTGATGCTCGAAGCGGACGACTATTATGTGTCCGACCTCGTGTTCAGCCCTGATGGGTCGCTGTTGGCATCTGCCAGCGACAGCGGCATCGTCCGGCTGTGGGGCGTGCGGCTCCAGGCTTCGCCGCCGCCACCCTCCGGCCAGTAACATGCCTGTTCCCGTATAACGCGGCGAAAGTCAAGGTGTTGTATGATAGTAGAAAGTTAGATTATATAGGAGGTTGCCTCAATGGACGGTTTCCTGAACTTCTTAGCCAGTCGCAATGGGCGCATCACGCGCCTGGTGATTGGCGTTATCCTGCTCGTGATCGGACTTGCAATTGGGTTCAGCGGCGGCAGTCTCTTTGGTTGGATTCTGGCCGTGATCGGCTTGTTTCCCGTCATTGGAGGCGCACTCGATCTATGCCTGCTGGCGCCGTTCTTTGGCAAGCCGTTGAAGGGCGCAGAAATACGGGCCGGAGGTCCAGTGCCACCCGCCGAAGAATAACTCTATTCTCTATCGTTTAGTCAAACTCAAGTAATCTTAAGTATTTGACACCGCGCAATAGGTCCACGGGGCAGATGCTCATCGAACATGATGAGCATCTGCTGTCTGAACGTTTCACCGTCTTTCCGGCCCTGTTCTGAACGTCTACTGATGGAAGGAGTCAGGTTGATGGACACCTCGAAAGCCCTGTTGGTGATCGACGTGCAGCAAGCACTCTTTGAAAAATCCACGCCGATCTACAAGGCCGGTGAACTGCTTCAGAATATTCGCACGCTGATTGAACAAGCGCACCGCAGCGGTACGCCGGTGTTTTTTATCCAACATGCGAACAACAGCTTCCTGGCGCAGGGGTCCGAGGGCTGGCAGCTTCATCCCCAGTTGCAGGTGACGAAAGCTGATACCCTCATCCACAAGCGGCACGGAAACGCCTTTGAACAAACCCCGCTTCACCAGGAGCTTAAAGCGCGCGGCATCAACACGGTGGTGGTGACAGGGTTGGTGACACACGGGTGCGTCAGGGCGACGTGTTTGGGGGGGCAAGAGCTGGGTTACCAGGTTATCCTGGTGAGCGACGGGCACAGCAATTACCACAAAAAAGCGGCCAGCGTGATCGAAGAGTGGAACCAGAAATTGAGCGAAACCGGCGTTGATCTTCGCTTAACGCAGGAAATGACGTTTTAGCGTCCCGCCGTTGTTTTTGGGCTGCCTGCTGGCCCTTCCTGGAAACACAAAACTGGGCGTCCTGCCGGGGGCACCCAGTTTTGCCCGGCGCGCTGTAATGGGGGTTGGGGAAAAGCGCGCCAACGAACAGATTGCACAGGATGTTCTCGCATCTGTGTAGGCCAAGCATGGCACGCCCACATTGCACACCCCTTACAATCACCCTACAAACCTGTAATGGTGCACAGGCAAAACGGCCTGCTATCACCAAAACCCACATTCCGCACTTGAATCAAGCAAAACCTGAATTAATCTAGTAACCTTTAGATGCGGGGAAATCAGCAGTCACTGGCGCAAACAACCCCAATCGTTATCTTCAGGGAAGGCGAATATGAACCGCCTGAGTGACTTAAATGACTGTCTCGTTTATTTGTTGGCAATCCCAGGCGTTGTGGTTTTACTGGCCTGTGTTCAACTGGGGATGCCGGAACAACTCGCGTCAGTTCTCTTTGGAGGTTACGCAATTCTTGTCGTGGTACTGCCGTATTCCTATCTGGAATACAAGCGCCAAAAATACCAGGCATTTCTTTACCAATCGCTGCGAAACCCGGCAGCCATGGACCAGTTGACAGTTGAACTGGGAGCCAAATATGCGAAAGGCAAATGCAATCCTCATGAAATGGCGGTGCTGGCCCAGGCTTATGTGCGCCAGGAACGCTTCCTTGAGGCGGAAGCTGTGGCGCGCAAGGCGGTCAAGGCTGCGGACGCCTGGAACAGGCCAGGGGACCTGGGTGATGCTAATCCGTTCCGGGTAGCACGTGAGGCGTTGCGGGATACACTGATCGCCCAGGGCAAATCGCCAGATGCGGCTTACGCGGAATTCCCTTCATGCTGTACAACGTTCGATATAGGTGGTCTTGCAATGCACCCTGCGATGTTCATCGTCCTTGTTGCGATTTTCGCAGTGATGGGTTTGGGTGAAATGGCATTCGGCAGCTTCTGGCCCGTGGGAGCGACAATCCTGGCGCTAAACGCGCTGACCGTGGTGGAGGCAGTAGTACGGCGGTGGCTACCAGCCAGGCGGGCGCATATCCGGCAGCGGAAATGGCAGACGATGATCGGAGACATGCCAGATGGCGCGAGGAAATCCCCAGAAGCGCTTCAGGTAAAACTCCCCATCTGGATCGAAGTGCTATGGCTCATCATGGTCATCATCATTGCTGCGCCTGTATTCGATCAAGAAATGGCCTCCGCCATCTTTGAGGAGGTCGCGTTTGGGGGCGTGATAGCAGTCGTGTTCGCGGTGGGGGGCCTGGCATGGTGGTTGGCCGTAAGGCGCGGCAGGCGACTCCGGAAATCGCAACAGCGAATTATGGCCGGAGAAACGGACGCAGTGCTAGCCGAACTCCAGGCGATGGGTAAACAAAAACCTGAATATGCTTTGTTGAGGACGATGGCACACCGCGCCAAAGGCGAACTCGCTGAAGCGGAAGTTTTAGCACGTGACGTGCGGACCACGATCCAGAAACGGGGCATTAACCACAAACGCGACACAGTATCCCAGTGGCTGACAACGCACACTACGCTGGAGCTAGCAAGTATCCTGATGTTGCAGGGACGGTATACGGAATCCGCCGCAATCTTACGCGAAGGCATCACCGATACTATTATGCCGAATTGGTTTACGGCCCAGGTGGCATGGTTGTATTTCCTGGCGGGGGATCTGGGCAAAGCACGGACCATGTTGGCGCTGCTGCGGCCAGTAGGACCAGGTGAGCAATCAAGCATCCCGCTAGAAACACAGCTTTATGTGGCATATATCCGGCATAAATTGAATAGAGAGCGGATTGCGCCGGACTTGCTGCCCTATCTGAACAAGCTGGAAGTCGAATATGAATGTTTCAAGGATACACCATACGGCCCTCGGTTGCGCGCCCTGCTCGATGATCTCCAGGAAATGAGAACCGTATAACATGGGGTGTGTTTACCAAACGTGTAACGAGAGGCAACTTTTTAGCCTCCATTTCGCAGTTCGGCAGGACAAAATTGGAATAAATATTGATTCTGCAAGAAAGGGGCGGAATGTGGGCAAAAATAGAACTGGGCGCCTTGGGGAAGACACCCA
Source organism: Anaerolineae bacterium (assembly GCA_016926875.1). Classification (GTDB taxonomy): domain Bacteria; phylum Chloroflexota; class Anaerolineae; order Aggregatilineales; family Aggregatilineaceae; genus JAFGNU01. The sequence goes on from JAFGNU010000017.1 coordinate 51,683, forward strand.
GTTTCCTGATCGGCGTGTTGCACAGAGGCTTTTGGGGGTAGGAACACGCCGACGAGGCAGCTAGATTATGTTGATCAAAAACAGCGGGTGTGTTGTCAGGTGCGATGTGATCGTATGTTTAGTCGTTGGATAGGGTGTGTATGGGCTGCGCTGTTATTCATTGTTACCAGTATACGAACATATGTTCTTTTTGTCAAGTAAAAATAGAATAAAGATTTCAGCCCAGCAGCGCCGCCTCGTCATCGGGCAAAAACGGCTCAAACGCCTGCATCCGGTCGAGCAGTTCCGCCAGCCCGGCTTCCAGGCTGACGCGCGGATACCATCCCAGGCCGTTCAACCGGCTGCCGTCAATCGAATACGACAGGTGCGTCAGTACGTCCTGCTCGGTATAGCGCACTTCCAGATCGGGCCGCTGCGCGCGCAGCGCCGCCACCACGTCCAGCACCGACGCGTTTTCGCCCACGACATTATACACGCCATCTACCATCTCTGTCTCAGATGCCAGCGCAAACCGGATCGCGCTGCTGGCATCTCGCACGTGCAGCAGTGGGCGCACCTGCGTGCCTTCGCCGTATACGGTCAGCGGGCGGTGCACGCTTGCCAGGTAGGCAAGCCGGTTGGCGACTGCATCAAAGCGCACGGCAGGCGCCAGCCCAAAGACCGGCCCCAGGCGCAGGCTGGCCACCCGCATCTTGCTCTGCTCGCCAACGGTCTGTATGTGTCGCTCGGCGCGGAGTTTGCTTTCGGCGTACAGGCCAACCGGGCGGCAGATGTCGTTTTCCTTAAACGGCTTGCCGCCGACGGCGTCGATGGGGCCGTACACGCTGGCGCTGCTGACATAGACAAAATAGGCCACGCCTGCCGCTGCCGCCGCGTCTGCCAGGTTAGCCGTTCCCCAGTGATTAACCTGTTCGAGCCAGCCGGGCTTGCCAAACGAGAGCGGCGTTCGCACGATAGCTGCCATGTGCACGACTGCCCACACATCCTGAAGCGCCCGCTCCACGCCCGCGTTATCCAGGATGTCACCTTCGACAAACTGGTAGCGCCCTTCCGGCGGCAGATCAAGCAGCGTGTTGTAGGTTTCGCGCTGCAAGTTGTCGTAAATGCGGATCACGTGATCGCCCAGCACCGGATCGGTTGCCAGATCGCGGATCAAGCGCGAGCCGATATAGCCCGCTCCACCCGTTACCAGGATCACACGTGACATGCTCAGGTTCCGTTCTCGTCGCGCCTTTTTAGCAGCGCATCGGTATGCAGGCCGCACTCCGATTTGCCCGTCCCTGCCCAGCGTCCGGCGCGTTCGTCTTCTCCGTCGCTAACCGGGCGGGTGCACGGCGCACAGCCCACGCTTTGATAGCCCTTGTTAAACAATGGATGCACAGGCAGATCGTAGCGGTGAATATACGCCCACAGATCGCGCTGTGTCCACGCTGCCAGTGGACTTATTTTAATACATCCGCCCGGCAACTGCTCCAATGGCTGGGTCTGCGCCCGGTTGGGCGTCTGGTCGCGGCGAATGCTGGCTATCCAGCCGTCCAGGTCACGCAGGGCCTGCTGCATCGGCTTGACCTTGTGAATGTAGCAGCACAGGTCCGGGTCATGGCGGTACAGGGCATCCCCGTAGCGCCGGATGACTTCCGCCGGTTCGATGACCGGGCGCACCACGCGCAGCGTCAGGCCCAGGCGCTCAACCAGTTGATCGCGGTAGGTCAGCGTCTCTGCGAAGTGATAGCCCGTATCGAGAAAGATGATCGGGATGCCGGGCCGGACACGGCTGATCATATGCAGCAGCGCCACGCTCTGCGTCTGGAACGATGAAGTAGCCGCCAGCGCGGGCATCAACCGGTCCGCAGCCCAGGTGATGATCGCGTCCGGATCGGCTTCCTGAAAACGCGCGTTCAGGTGGGTAAGTTCGTCTGCATTCAGAATGGCATTACGCGTCATACAACAACACTTATCTCTACACAACCGCACCGTGTATATAACACAACCATACACCAGAAGACACGCTATAGGGTAGTTATTTTACCAGGATTTCACGTACTTTTTACCTGCCGACGTGCCGCCCTGCCTGCGAATCCGGCTCGTAATTGACGACCGGCCCACACTGGTGTATGGTATTGAACGCTCTGGGACACAAACATACCACATCCCGGCAATGATACCACACTACCGGTACCTGCACGGCACGGTCGCGCAGCGGCGTGTTCTGTGTCATCATTCTGTTACTGTTGCATGAAGGTAGATGCCTGATGTTCCACACGATGCAATCCTGGTGCCTGTTTTGCTGGCGCCTGTCTCGATCCCCACACGGGCGCTGGATATGGTACATCATGGCTGCCGGAACCTACTTCATGATCCTTGCGATGCCCCTGCCAGACCTGAGCACCCAGGGTAAAGGCGCGCTGGCAGTGGCCGGTGTGGCGGCGTTTTTGTGGGTGACAAACGCGACACAGCCCGCCGTGACAGGCATTGTTGTGCTGTTCTTGCTGCCCTTCACCGGCGTGCTGTCCAACGAAAACACCTACGCCTATTTTGGCAATCACGCCGTGTTCCTGGTGCTGGGCGCGTTCATCCTCGCCAGCCCGGTGATGCGCTCCGGCCTGAGCGCCCGCATTGCGCTGTGGGCCGTGTCGTATTTTGGGCGCTCAACCGGCACGTTGATCACGTCGATCCTGTGGATCGGCGCACTGCTATCATTTGTCATCAGCGAGCACGCCGTGGCCGCGATGCTGTTCCCTATCGTGTTGGAGATCGTGCAGGCGGTCAAGATCAAGCCGGGCAGCAAGTTCGGCGTGGCCGCATTCCTGGCGCTGGTCTGGGGCGTGGTCATCGGTGGCACGGCGACCGTGCTTGGCGGCGCGCGGGCACCGCTGGCGATGGGTATTTTGGAAAGCACGACCGGCGAAAAAATCGGTTTCCTGGAATGGACCCTGTGGGCGCTGCCGGTGGCGTTGATCATGCTGACGATTGCACACCTGATGCTGCTCTACATCAGCCGGGACGCCGCCGTTTCGCTGCCAGAAGCGCGGCAGTTTCTTGAAACCCGCACCCAGGCACTCGGCCCGGTTTCGCAACGTGAGAAAACCACCGCGGGCGTCATGGTCGTGACCATCGGCTTATGGATCGTGATGGGCGATGCGTGGGGACTGGATACGGTCGCGCTGCTCGGCGTGCTGATGGTCTTCGCGCTGCGCGTGGCCGACTGGCACGAAGTCGAAGAAGATGTAAACTGGGGCGTCTTTGTCATGTACGGCAGTGCGATTGCCCTGAGCGCCGCCTTACGCGATACCGGCGCAGCGGAAGCGCTGGCCCAACGCCTGCTGGACGCGAATATCGAATCCTCTGCGCTGGTGCTGGGGATCGTTGTCGTCCTGGCGATGGGCGTGACGGAGATCATGAGCAACGCGGCCTCGGTGGCCGTGCTGATGCCGATTGCGCTGGTGATCGCAGAGAGCTACGGAATCGGGTCTACTGCCATGACGCTGAGCGTGGCCGTGCCCGCCGGGCTGGCGTTTATGATCCCGGTCAGCACGCCCGCCATCGCCATCGTGATCAGCGTCCCGTACATCAGCACGCTGGATGTGCTCGTGCGGGGTGTCTGGTTGAAAGCGCTGGGACTGCTGGTCTTCCTGCTGATCGCGTTTGTATACTGGCCGCTGTTCGGTCTGACCTGACTCACAGCCGATAGGGCCAGCGCTACCGGCCCTGTTTTTGATCCCGGCGGCTGCACGATTCATTGCCCGCCCTGCCCCGCAACGATTTAGAGCAAATGCACGTATCACGGTACAATACGAGCCTGTGCTACGCTATGCCAGGAGGGCTATTGTATGCTGGACGAGTGTCGAGGCTGCTGCCTTGCCGCGGTGGTCATTCCCCTGCTTTGCTGCGGGCTGATGGTGTGCGGCGTGATCTATATACTGGCCAGCGCGCCCGAACCGCCGATCAGCGAAAACTTCCAGGCCAGCCAGGCCGACGCGCAGGCGTTCGACTACGCGATCACATCGGTCCAAAACCAGGCAGGCTTCCAGAACCAGTTCATCCTGACGTTTACCGAAAAACAGATTTCGTCCTGGATGACGCTCGAAGGTCAGGATTTCGCAGACGAGCGCGGTTATTCGTTCCCGTTTGAGGATATCCAGGTTGGCCTGGAAGACGGGCAGATGACGTTTTATGCGAACTTCACCAACGCCGGGATCGAACTCCCGCTGGAGATCATCATCGAGCCAAAGATCGACGAGCGCGGCCACCTGCAAATGGAGATCGATTCGGCGCACGTGGGCGGGATCACCCTGCCGGGGATCGTGCTGGACAGCATCACCGATCAAGTCGAAACATCGATCACCAGGGCGTTTGACGATCTCGACCGGGACTATGTGCTGTATGAGCCAACGCTGGCGGTTGATAACGGTACGTTCGCGGTTCAAGGCAGTTTGCAGTAGAAACAGACGCGGCGAAAGGGGCAGCACGTGACGGTACTGGTCACCGGCGGGGCGGGGTTCATCGGCAGCCACCTGGCGGACGCGCTGCTAAAACGCGGCGAACCGGTCGTTGTTTTCGACAACTTCAACGACTACTACGATCCGGCCATCAAGCGAGCCAACGCGGCGCGGCTGGCAGCGCACCCGGCGTTTACACTGGTTGAGGGCGACATCCGCGACGTGCGGACGGTGAACGCGCTGTTTGAAGCGCACGACATCCGGCGCGTGGCGCACCTGGCCGCGATGGCAGGCGTGCGCGAAAGCATAAAACAGCCCCGGCTGTACCTCGACGTGAACTATACCGGCACTTTCAACCTGCTGGAAGCCGCGCAGCAGCACGCAGTCGAGAACTTCGTCTTCGCGTCCACGTCGTCGGTCTACGGCAAAACTGGACAGCTCCCATTTGTCGAAACCGATACCGCCGACCGCCCGCTGGCCGCCTATCCCGCCAGCAAGCGCGCCGCCGAACTGCTGGCCCACACCTATCACAACCTGCACGGCATGAACATCACCTGTCTGCGCTTTTTTAACGTCTACGGCCCGGCAGGACGCCCGGACATGATGCCGATGCGCGTGATGAATGCCGTGCTGGACGGCACCACGATCCCGGTCTTTGGCAGGGGCGAACTCAAACGCGACTGGACTTACATCGAGGACACGGTCAGCGGCGTGCTGGCTGCGCTGGACCGCCCGCTTGGCTACGAGGTGATCAACCTGGGCGTTGGCGCGCCGATCTCGCTGCGCGAATTCCTTGACGCCGTCGAGGCACTGTCGGGGCGCACGCTGAATACCAAAGATGTACCCACCCCGCCCAGCGAACCGCCGATCACGTTCTGCGACAACACCAAAGCGCGCGAACTGCTGGGCTTTGATCCGCAGACAAGCGTGTTCGACGGATTGGCGAAAACGTGGGCGTGGTTCCGCCAGTGGCGCATGGATGCGGGCACCTGGCCGGGGGATTGATGCGAGGCTTACCACAACAATACTGCTTACTCCAAAAGGATCGTTCACATGACCAGGAATCGCAACCTGATACTCGCTCTCCTGCTGCTGTGCCTGTTTGGCGCGCTGGTGGGCTGCACCGAACTCGACACCACAGACGACGACAGCGCCGCGCCGCCCAATCCCGTCCAGGGCGAAACGGCCACCGTCACGTGGGTGATCGACGGCGATACGATTGACGTCCGGTTGGACGGCGAAACGGTCCGCGTGCGCTACATCGGCATCAACACGCCCGAACAGGACGAGGTCTGCTACCAGGAAGCGACCGACGCCAACGCCGCCCTGGTGCGCGGCCAGACCGTGACGCTGGTCAAGGACGTGAGCAACACCGATAAATACGGGCGGCTGCTGCGCTATGTCTATGTGGGCGATGTGTTTGTGAACGCGGAACTGGTCGCGCGCGGCTACGCCGAGTCGGTGCATTACCCGCCGGACACGACCAACGCGGCCTACTTTGACAACCTGGAAGCGTCCGCCAAAGCAAACGGCATGGGCTGCCATCCCACCGGGGTATTTGAGTAAGATCATGCTGATTCCCGTCCTGTCCCTGCTGGCGCTGCTGTCTGCTGCGCTGACCATCCGCGCCAAGTATGCCAACTCCCGGCGCGCCGAATACCTGTTCAAGCCGCTGACGATGATCTGCATCATCCTGATCGCACTGCTGGCCGACGACCCGCTGTCCGCCACCTACCAGCGGCTGATCGTGGCCGGGCTGGCGGCATCGCTGGTGGGCGACGTGCTGTTGATGCTGCCATCCGACCGGCTGCTGCAAGGCCTGATCGCCTTCCTGGTGGCGCACGTGCTGTATATCATCGCCTTCACGCGGCAGGGCAGCGGCACCGCGCCGATGTGGTACGCGATCCCGTTCGCCCTGTACGGTGTGATCATCGTGTGGCGGCTGTGGCCGCACCTGGGATCGAAAAAAGCGCCGGTGATGCTGTATGTCGGCATCATCCTGATCATGGCGTGGCAGGCGGCCAACCGCTGGATCGAAACCGACCAACCCGGCAGCCTGCTGGCGCTGATCGGCGCGTACCTGTTTGTACTGTCCGATTCGGTGCTGGCGTTCGAACGCTTCCGGGCCGCGTTCCGATCCGCGCCGTTCTGGGTGCTCAGCACCTACTTCGCGGCGCAGTGGCTGATCGCGCTCTCCGTTTGACGGTATAATCATCTCAGCGGAACTGATGCGCCGCCGCCTGCGTCCTGGCAGGTACACGGCGCACATATCACCGGGATTCGGCCCGTTGGACGGCTAAACACTGGGCAGATCATCCAATTCCTGTCTGCCAATCGCCAAAAGCCAACGGCTAGTGGCTTATGGAGTCCACAAATTAGACTTCGCACAATGATCCCGTAGGGGCGTAGCTTGCTGCGCCCGGAGCAGAGCAAGCTCTGCCCCTACATATTATGCGAGTTTGGATTGGTTTCTCCATCGATGCATTTGCCTATTCGACCGTTTTTTAGTACGCTTCGATAGCGTCATCCTCTAATTCTTAACAGGCGTGATACAGCTATGACCAATGATGATTTGATCAACCAGAAGTTAGGCTCATACGAGATCAAGTCGGTGCTGGGTAGAGGCGGCATGGCCACCGTGTACCTGGCCCGGCAGCCCTCCATGGACCGCGATGTCGCCATCAAAGTCATGGCGCGCGAATTGGCCGACGACGAGCAGTTCGTCGCCCGCTTTGAGCACGAAGCGCAGGTGATCGCCCGGCTTCAGCATCCCCACATCCTGCCCGTGATCGACTTTGGACGCGACGCGCAAAACGTGTATATCGTCATGCGCCTGGTGCAGGGTGGCAGCCTGGACGACCGGCTGCAAACGGGTGCGCTGCCGCTCGATCTCGCCAGCCGGATGCTCGAACAGATCGCCAGCGCGCTGACCTTCGCCCATGAGCAGGGCATCGTCCACCGTGATCTCAAGCCGAACAACGTCCTGCTGGACAAGCGGTATAACGCCTACCTGACCGACTTCGGCATTGCCAAGATGCTGGCCGGGACAACCAAGCTCACGGCCACCGGCAATATCCTGGGCACGCCCGCCTATATGGCGCCCGAACAGTGGCGCGGCGAACCGGTGGACGCGCGGACGGATATTTACTCGCTGAGCGTGATGCTCTACGAGATGGTGCTGGGACGGCTGCCGTTCGCCGGTGATACGCCCTACTCGTTGATGTACAAGCACTTTAACGATCTCCCCCAACCCCCGCGCGAGCTAAAACCGGACCTGCCGCCCGGCATCGAAGCGGTGATCCTGCGCGGGCTGGCGAAAGAACCGGATGCCCGCTACCAGTCGGCGGACCAGATGGCCGTTGATTTCACCAACGCGGTTCGAGGGCTGCCCGTTACGGTTCAACACGTGCCATACACCGGGCTGGAGAAAACGGTGGTCGGCGATGAAGGCACCCAGCCGCCAACCGGCGAAGCGCCGACAATCACACCGTCCCGCCCGCTCCAGGCCGCTACGCCACCGGTCACACCGCCGCCAACCGCCCCGCCAACCTATGCCGCCGCACCGGCCAAACGCGGTCCAAACCGGCTGCTGATCGGGATCGCGGCTGTTGTCGTGCTGGCGATCATCGGCGGCGGAAGCGTGCTGCTGTTTGGTGGAGGCGACGACGGCGAAAAAACGCCTGTCGCGCAGGCGGCCACGGCCACCGATACACCCGCGCCGACCGAGACATTCACGCCAACCGAATCGCCCGTGCCGACCGAGACGCTCACACCGACGCCCTCGCCAACCGAGCGCATCGCCACTGCCGAAATCTTGAGCGAAGTGGTCAACGTGCGGCAGGGGCCGGGCGGGGATCACGAGGTGCTGGGCACGCTGGCGCGCGGCGAAGAGGTGGTTGTTAACGCCGTCAGCGAAGATGGCATGTGGTACCAGGTGGTCTACGGCGCGCAGTTGGGCTGGATATCGGCTGAACTGGTGCGCATCTCCGGCAACCCGAACATACCGGTCCTCACGTCTACGCCGACAAGCACGCCAACCGAAACACCAACCGAGACGCCGACCGACACGCCCACCGCCACCGAGACGCCGCGGCCAACCGACACCGCCACGCCCACCGAGACACTCACACCGACCGAGACACTCACGCCGACGGCCTCCAACACGCCGGACTTCACCGATACGCCGCGGCCAACGGCAACCAGCGTCGTGCATATCGTCAACCCAGCGCTGTTCGCCCCGACCGACTTCCGGCCTACCCCGCTGGACAACATCGGCGTTACGCTGGCTTACCCGGTTGGCTGGGAAGCGCCGATACCGTCTCCCAACGCGTATTACCTGTTCCCGCTCAGTCCCGACGATCCCAACACCGAGTTTTATCCAAACATCGTTGTCGCCCGTGGATCGCCGGACGAACTGCTCAGCGATGCGTTTACGACCGACACCAGCAGCCTGACTGCCGCGCTCGAACACACCTACGGCAGCGATTTCGGCAGCACCGCGCAGCCGGAAGACGGGTTCGCCTTCCCGGCGCAGAAGATCGACATGGGAGATGCCGGAATCCACGCCTGGATATGGCTGGTCGAACTGGCGAGCGATGATTGGCTGTACATCATCGCCTTTGCACCCAGCGGTGACTACGAGGACCGGTTCGCAACACAAACGCTGGTACAGATCACAAACAGCATGGAAATCGACGGTACAGCGCTGGTGCCCGGCGCCGGACCGGGACCGGGTGACATTGACCCGGCGCTGTTTGTCCCGACCGAGTTCGTAACCACCGCGCTGGATACGATCAACATCACGCTGGATTACCCGGTCAACTGGCAGCCGCTCACTCACCTGGGGGCGCTCTATTCCCTCCAGCCGGTCGCGAGTTCGGACCCACTGTCCGGCAGCTACCCGTCACTCTTGATCTCGCGCGGCACGCCCGACCTGATGCTGACCAACGAGCTAACGACCGATACCAGCAGCCTGGTTGCTGCACTGGAACACACGCTGAATACCGACTTCAGCGGCATGGCGGAAGAAGAAACCGGCTTTAACTTCCCGGCCTATAAGCTGGACCTGCGCGAAAGCGAACAGCACGGCTGGATATGGCTGGTCGAGCTGGCGAGCGATGACTGGCTGTACATCCTGGCCTTCGCACCCAGCGGCGATTATGACATGGCATTCGAGGAAAACATGCTGCGCGCTATGCTGGCCAGTATGCTGGTGGACGGCGAACCGCTGGTCCGTGGCCAGACGCCGGAAGGCGAAATCGACGCGGCGCTGTTTGTACCAAGCCAGTTCGAACCGGCCACACTGCCCGACATCGGCGTTGAACTGGACTACCCGACCAACTGGTATCCTCCACAGGTATGGCAGGCAGGCATTTACGCGTGCTTCCCGCTGGAAATCAACGACACGGCAGGCACGCTCTACCCGTCGATGATCATCGCGCGCGGCTCGTTGGCCGATCTGCAAGCCGCCTCCATGACATCCGATAGCAGCAGCCCGGTAGCTGCGCTGGAGCACACCTACGGCTACGACTACACCGGCAGCAGCCAGACCGAAACAAGCCTCAACTTCCCGGCTTACAAGCTCGACGTCAGCGACGCCGCCTATCACGCCTGGGCCTGGCTGGTGGAGCTAAATGAAACCGAATGGCTGCACATCGTTGTGTCCGTGCCGGTGAACGAATACGAACCAGACTTCACCCGGCTGGTGCTGCGGACCTTCCTGGTCAGCCTCGAAGTAGACGGGATCAAGCTGGCAGCGGAAGAGATCGAACCGCCGCCGCTGGATACCGAGATACTGACTGGCTCCCCGCTGGCAGTGGGCGAGACCTTCATCGAACCATTTGATAACAACATCAATAGCTGGCAGTTTGGCACCGTCGAAGACGGTCACCTGTACCTGGATACAGGGACGCCCGATAACCTGGTCTGGTCGTATCCCAACGCGGCAGATGTGGGAGCGCCCGCGTTTTATGCCGAAGTGACCGGCCAACCGGCCCGGCAGCCCAATTACTTCGAGTACGGGCTGGCGTTCCGCGTCAGTTCGAACCAGGACTTTTACTACTATGTCGTCAACCACCGGCAGGAGTACGTGCTGTACAACGTGAGCGGCGGCAGTTACACCGAAATCGCCGGGCCGGTCCCCAGCTACCTGATCCAGACCGGGCCGGGTGCCAAAAACACGCTGGGCGTGCTGGTCATCGGGGACTACATCGAATTGTATCTTAACGGGCAACTGGCGCACATCGTGATCGACAGCACGCACCAGACCGGCCAGACGCACGCCGTCGCCTACACCTTCTCCGACGCCGACGGCTCGCTGGCGATGCAGTTTGACGATTTTGTCTTCGCACCGCTGCTCGTTCAGGGTGACCCGCTGTTGATCCAGAACGCCCAGGCGGTCATCGGGCGCGTGACGGCGTCACAGGTCGTGCTGCAAGCAGGCATCGAACCCGGCACCGAGGCGCTGGTAACACTGGCACAGGGCGATACGCTCGTTGTGCTGGCACGCACCGAAAACAGCCAGCAGTTGTTTGGCTACAGCCAGGGCGTCACCGGCTGGATGAATCAAAGCGATGTGCAGTTGGCACGCGGCGGCGCGCTGGTGAATATCGACCGGCTGCCGGTGATCGATCCGAGCGTGTCCGGTGAACACCTCCCGGTGACAGATCACTCCACACCGGATGCCGGGCCGCCGCCCGGCGTGGATGTTTCGCTGTCTTACGGGCAGTCCGCCACTAGCACGCTGGCAGCGGAAAGCGCGGCAACGTGGACGTTCTACGGCACTGCCAATGACATGGTCACTGCCAACGCGACGGCCATCAGCGTCAACCTGGACCTGGTGATTACGCTGATCGGACCGGACGGCACGGCGCTTATATCGGATGATGACAGCGGTTTTGGTGTGAACCCGGAGATCGCGGGCTACAACCTGCCCGCCGATGGCGTCTACACCATCAAGGTCAGCATCAGCGACGGCAGCTTCGCGCGTGAGGGCGATCTGTCGGTCAGCTTGAGTAAGACCAACTAACGGGGTGTGCAAGTAGACGTGCACAACGATCCATCGGGGCGCTGCGGCGCCCTGTTGGTTGATACGCGGCTGTCATATTGGCCGTATAATAAGGCAGGAAGCCTATCACCAGTAAAAGGACAACCGATGACCCCGGATAAGCTGAACAACACCACGCCTGAAAACGACGAACCGGTCCTTGAGCCGGATGAATTCGAAGAACATGACGTGATCGTCAGGTTCGACCAGGACGGCGACACCGTCCCTGCCGAGGCAGCAACCGCCGTCGAATCACCCGACGAACCCGGCCCTGTCTCAGCCGCCCCGCCGCGCATCATTGCGGAAACGCCAATTGGCGGCAAGCTGCCTCTCACAGCCGCCGGGATCGAGCCGCTGCCGGAACCACTCGACGACGATCTCGCCGCCCCGGTCGAAGACGAGTTACCTGTTGTGCCGGAATCCGAGGCTGACACCGGATCGCCGGACGTCGTGGAGCACTCGCTCATCGATACGGAAGCGGATACGCTGGTTGAAGTGGCGCCGGTCGACGAAGAAGCGGTCGAGGAGGCCGACATCGAAGCGCCTGCCATCGGGGAACTGCTCGCACAGGCGGAATCGATGGCCGACGAAACCGGGGTGCCCGCCACGCCGGAAACACCCGCAGACGTCGAACCGCCCGCCGCGCCGCCCGTTGACATCGAAGCAGATACAGCCGCCCCGGAAGATACACCCATCCCGGCGCCCGCAGCAGAAGCACCTGCCCTACCATCCGAGCCTGCCGCGCCCGACATCACGGCGCCATCTCAGGCGGCACCGGCCCCCGTACTCAGCCCGGATGAGTGGGACGACGACATCTCGCCGGAGCTGGCCTCGGTGCTGTTTGGCGCTCAGCGCGCAGCGACCGCCGCGCCGCCCGCTGATGCCGCAGTCCGGCCTGTCTCAGCCGCGTCCGCTGTCGCGATACAGCGACCGGCGCCGGAGATCAAGCCGGTGCCCGCTGCCGAACCGGTCGAACTGACGGATACCGCCCAGGCGCGCACGCTGCCCATCGTGGCGCAGGGCCTGAACGCGCCTGCGCCCGCCGAACAACCGGCAGGCACCGCCCGCTACCAGCGGATCGAAGACCCGCTCCCAGCCGACCGGGGCCAGCGCATCACCGAGCGCTGGGATTATCGCGGCCCGGATCGCCCGGCGCTGAATGGGCGGCAGATCAAGCGGGTTGACATTGGGGAATTCAATTATGCCGATGGATCGTGGGACTGGACCTTCAAGCGCCAGTACACCGACGGGGGATTTGACCGCCGCCAGGTTCGGGCCAACACCAACCGCACGTATATCGAACGCACCGACGAGATCAAAGCGCGCGATCCGGCCACCAACAAGCGCGTCCGGCGCCAGGAGCAAGCGAACCTGATCCTGGCCGGGCCGATGCAAGAGGAAAATCGCGGCCTGCTCAGCCGCCTGCGGAAGCGAATCAGCGGGGAGGATGACGGGTCAAAGTCCTGGCGACCGGCCACACCAACCGAAACACGCCGTGCTCGCAAACGCGGTGGAGACGCGTTCTGATCGCGTGCGCCGGGGTGTGGTTATATCACGCACCGCCAACCCGACGATTAACCGGGCTGCCAGCATCGCCCGGTTTTGTGTTATCCTGAAGTTTGGAAGAATCCGTCATCCAGGGAGGAAACCGCGATGACACACCACACATCACTGGAAATCACCATCAACCTCGCCATTCGCCAACCAACAGGTGAGACGGCAGAAGTAGAGATCATCGACTGGCAGTTCGACGCCCGGCCCCCAGAGCGCTTCCGCGAGCTGCCCGCGCCGGTGCGTGCTGCGATCTGGAGCAAGCTGCGCGACGAGATCGATGAATTCTGGTTCAGCGCTGCGTTAGAAGATCACAACCGGGCGGCCTGGAACCGCCTGTTGGAAGATGTAGACCTCGACTGAGCAATCAGCTCCAAACCTGAGCGCCGCCGGGCACAGCCATCAATCCGCCCTATCGTCTGATGCCCGTAGTTTATCCAGCAGCGCCCGCAGTTCTTCCCGCGAGTCCGGCAGACCGTAGAAGTAGGAAAACAGGTTGGTAGGGGCTTCCCACACCTTGTCGGCATCGACGATTGTTTGCAGCATTTGCCGATCATTCCGGAAACCGCGAATCGCCAGGTTCCCGGCTGCCGGGTACGCGCGGGTATAGCTGCTGTTGTCCCAGTCGGGGTAAACATCTATATGCCAGTGGGACCTGTTCCCGCCGTGCCACAGGAACGTGTGAGCCAGCAGGCCCCGCGCCACCAGATGCGCATCTTCAGGACTGAGATCGGGATGGTTCAGCAGTTCTATCAGCGGCTCTGGCTTCAGCCACGACAGATCGCGCACAATTTGCTGCCGGTGAAGTGTTTTTTCCTGTTCGTAATAATGCATCGGGCAGCGCCGCTCCCAGAATTCCCTGGTGAGGAGCGCCGGGACCTGCGGTGACAGCCGGTCATCTTCCTTTGTGCGGTAGGTATAGGGATTCAGGGTTTCGACCGAGGCACGCGCAGCCGCTACCCGTATGGTATGAGCAGGGTCGTTCTCGACCAGTTCTCTCAGGAAGGGCGCAGCCTCGGCTTTTAGCGCGTAGTGGGGCCACTCCAATGAACTCAAGAGCGTTTTCAGGCTGCCCAGCAGCGCCACCCGGACCTCTTCATCCGGCTCGTGATGGACACGCTCGATCAGGGCCGGGATCAGGGTTTCGACATCATCGGTCATATACTGCAACAGCACGGCGCAGTTCAGTTGCACCGGTTTGGCTGCGTGCGCCAGCAGATCGATCAGGTTGTCGATGCCGCTCTTGAATGCCTCATACGTCTGGACGCACAGCCGCATCATGTGAACGGACAGCGGTTTGGAGTACCGGTGAAAAAAGATGTATTCCGCCACCCCCGACAAATCCAGCAGCAGTTCTTCCTTACCCGGCGTGTCCTCGCGCGCGAGCAGTTCGAGCAAAAAAGGAATGATGTGGGGAGTCGTGTCGTAAATATCGCCATGATCCTGCCCCGAACCCAACAAAAAACCGCGTGCGTACTCGCGTGTTTCAGGATCGGGCGACAGTAGATCGCGCAAACTCTGCGGGATCTGTTCGTGCTTACCGTAGACGTGGAAACCCAACCGTTCCCAGTTGATTTGATCTGCTTCGTCCAACATTGTTTTGCCCCAGTTTGATCTTGCACAGCCCAAGCCCGGCAGGCCGGGATGTCGCCCGCCGCCTCACGGGTTATGAAGTTATGCCGAACGAGGAAGTTACGGCAAACCGGAAACCGGTCCGGTTGACTCAACCGCCGCTTTCGGCCAGCATCCGCGCGGCCTGGTTGCAGAAGACATCAAACACCCCCCGGTGCAGGCGGCTGCGCGCCGGGTTATCCAGGTAAAGCACGCCGATCACCTCGTCCTCGATCCACAGCGGCCCACACAACACCGGCGCCGGTGTTTCGTCGGGCAGGGTGTGGACAAACAACTGCGACTCGCCTGAGTCCAGCGCCAGGAACAACGCGCGGCGGTCGAGGTTTACGTCGGTGGCCAAGACATGACGCCCCTGGAGGTCGCGCCCGGTGCAGTAGCGCATCTGCCCGTCGGCTTCGGAGCGAATGACATACCCCTGCTGCGCCTCAAACTGCTGCACAGCCCGCATGATCAGTGCATCCAGGCGCGACGCCTGCCCCGGCACCTGGCCGCCATTGTCCTCAATCGGGCCATCATACGCTACCAGATGGTCATCAGGTTTCCCAGGCTGCGCAACAGCCCCCGGCGGATGTGTGATGTCCTGGGACGTGTAATCGTCATATG
Source organism: Anaerolineae bacterium (assembly GCA_016926875.1). Classification (GTDB taxonomy): domain Bacteria; phylum Chloroflexota; class Anaerolineae; order Aggregatilineales; family Aggregatilineaceae; genus JAFGNU01. The sequence continues at coordinate 66,953 of JAFGNU010000017.1, forward strand.
GATTGTGAACCGGCGATTCACCATCATAGTCCAGGGAGCCGGGTTTTTTGAGAAACGCGATCAGTCGCTGAACCAGCGTGTTTTCACCAGGCATGATCGTCAATCCCACATATACGGCATGAATAGGCCAGGCATTCTCAGGCTAAGTATACCATTGTTATGCCCGGCGATGCCACGAGCTTCAAACTTACCAAAACCCTCGTCAAGCCAGTATTTCACCCCAGGCTTGCAGCGCGTTCGATTCCGAGCAAACTCGCGCTTACCTTATATAATAGTATCAAATTCTTAGCCCGTATACGGAATTCCGCATGAAAATGGCGGCTGCATTGGACAACTCGCGGAACATGCGCACTATCCTGCTGGTGATCGATGGGCTGGCGCTGGTTGGCGTGATCGTTTTTAGCGTACTAGGGGCGCTCTCGCCCGACAAACAAGGCTACGTGATCGGGCAGATCGTGTGCGCGGTCATCATCCTGGGATCGGTGCTGCTGCTGCGCCGGATGCGGCAGGACAACCCGCCCTTCGAATAGCCAGGACCGGCAGCCGGCGTCACCACACTGGCAACCGCATAAAATACGGCGAGCCTCCCTGTTTGGAGACTCGCCGCTATGTCACAGATCAACAACGATCAGGAACATTGGTGCACATCGGCGGAATTATCGCCAGCGTTTTGTAGGGGCAGAGCAAGCCCTGCCCTGGGCGACCCACCGGGTCGCCCCTACCAAAAAACACCTGTTTACTTCTGCCAGATTGTACTAGGGCATCACGGCGTCCAGCGTGGAGCAGGCCGGGCATGTATTGTCGGGCCGGATGATAGCGTAGCCCGCCGCCGGGTCAGCCCCGTAGGCCGTGAAGTCCATGTTCCAGACGATCATCAAGCGCACTTTGCCGCTGTTGCGTGACAGTTCCGCCGCGCGGCCCAACCACTGCGCCTGCTGTGCGACCGTCGTGTTGTTGCCCCATTCAAACCCGGCAGGCAGCGCGCCGAGACCCTCCGGTGTAACATAACCAAGTTCGGTAAAGCACAGCGGGCGCGCGCCGCCAAAGGCGTTGTAGTAGGTATTCACCATGCCCCAATAGTAGCGCGTGTAGTAGTTATCGCCGCGCGGGTCGCCGCTGGTCTGGTCCGGCGAGACGATGCCCTCGTTATAGTGCAGGCCGAGGCAGTCCATGTAGTTTGCCGCGCCAGCCGATGCCATGCCCGCCACGTAGCGGTCATCGTTCCACACCCGCGCCGAGCCAAACGCTCCTTCGGCCCCGGTGGGCGAAGGTGCGCCGCTGATAACCATCACGCTTGGGTTGGCGCCCTTGATCGCGTTATAGGCTTTAGCCAACATGCGGGTGTACATCGCCGGGTCGATCTGGCCGGTCGGCCATTCGCGGTCAAGGTTTGGTTCGTTCCAGACTTCAATCGCATCTGGGCCGAGCGCGGCCACTCCGCCCAGGTAGCCTGCAAACTGATCCATGTAGCCATCGCCACCGGACCCTAACTGTCCCGGATCGCCCACAATGCCCAGCAGGATGCGGAAGCCCTGGCTGTGTGCCTGGTTGATCGCCCCGGCAGCGTTAGCCGGATCGTCGCCCAGGTTATAGCGAATCTGCCGCTTGGCCCATGTCATGCCCGCCTGCCGCATCAGGTCCGGATAGGCGAAGCTGTCCACGTGCGAGCCCAACTCAAACGAGCCGGTTGGTTGCGGCTGCGGTTGGGGTTGGGGTTGCGGCTGGGGCTGCGTGGTTGGCTGGGGTTGGGGCTGTGTGGTCGGCTGCGGTTGGGGCTGGGGCTGCGGCTGCACCCCCGGAATCTTGAGCACCTGGCCGACATAGATCAGGTTTGGATTGACGATGTTATTCGCCGCCACCAGATCGCTGACCGTCGTGCCGAACTTCGCCGCGATTGCGGTCAGGTTGTCACCGGCCACGACCGTATATTCACCGGTCACCGGGACGGTGGTTGGCTGGGGCTGCGGCTGGTCACCTTCACCCGGAATCTTGAGCACCTGACCGGCATAGATCAGGTTCGGGTTGGTGATACCGTTGGCCGCGGCCAGCGCGCTGACCGTTGTGCCGTATTTCAACGCGATGCGGAACAGGTTTTCGCCCGGCTGGACGACATGTGTCGTGCCGCCCTGCGCGAGCGCCGTTGTCGCCGGGAAGACCGCCGGGGCCAGTAAGGCGATCAGCAAAAGTCCAATTATGATCAATCTAGAACGCATATCGTAAGCTCCTGGGTCAGAGTCATCAAAGTGCCTTTCTACCATGATATAGAATTTCGCAATTTGCACAACTACGCTCAACCTGCGCCAACAGTCCGGTGCTGAAGTTGCAGCCCGGCGCGCCCTGCGATAGAGTTTGGCTGATTGGTGAGGGGATAGTGGTACGAGGATTATACGATGAGACACAACCGTGTATTGATCGGACGATTGGGTATGCTGCCCCTGCTGGCAGCGCTCGCACTGGGGATCGTGTTGGGCATTTCCTGGCAGCTTCCCGCCACAGCCGGACCAGTGCTACAAGACCATCCCACGCCCACACCCGGCGCGCCGCTGGGGTCGCTGCCGGAAGATTCACTCAGCCTGCTGGACGCCGAAGAAACCGTCGTCGCCTACATTTACGAGCAAACCAGCCCGTCCGTGGTGCATATCACCAGCGTCACGCAGGTGTACGACTTCTGGCGGGGCGCGGTGCCGCAGGAAGGCACCGGCTCCGGCTTCATCTACGATACCGACGGGCATATCGTGACCAACAACCACGTAATCGCAGGCGCGGATGAGATCGAGGTCGTGCTGGCCGACGGGACACACCTCCCGGCGACGGTTGTCGGCGCAGATGCCTTTTACGACCTGGCGATCATCCACGTTGACCCGGCCCGCGTAGGCGCCCCCCCGCTGCCGCTGGCCGAACCGGGCGCGTTACGGGTGGGGCAGCGCGTGCTGGCTATCGGCAACCCGTTTGGACTGGACCGCACGCTGACGACCGGCGTGATCAGCGCCCTGGACCGCACCATCGAATCGGAAGCGGGATCGACCATCGGCAACGCGATCCAGACCGACGCGGCGATCAACCCCGGCAATTCCGGCGGGCCACTGCTGAATACGCGCGGACAGGTGATCGGCGTCAACACGGCCATTCAATCAACGTCCGGCGGCGGGTCGGTCGGCATCGGCTTTGCCGTCCCGATCAGCACCGTGATGCGCGTCATACCGGAGCTGATGGCCAATGGCTACTTCCGGCACCCATCGCTTGGGCTGACGGCGGCTGAATTGGGCTATGAACTGACGCCGTCCGAATCCGGTCCGCAAAACGGGCTGTTGATCGTTGAACTGGCGCCCGGCGGCACGGCAGCGCAGGCAGGTCTGGTCGCGGCCCAGGCTCAGCGGCAGGGACGGCGCTATATCTTTGTGGGCGGCGACATCATCACCGCCATCAACGGCGAGCCGGTGCTCACCCGCGATGACCTGACGCTGTACCTGGAAAACTACACGCATATCGGCGGCAGCGTCACGCTGACGATCAACCGTGATGGTCAAACGCAGGACGTGACCGTCAGCGTTGGGGAGCAGTAAAGCTGTCGCTGTCGCGCTCCATGTACGCGACACAAGATAAGCTAAACCGCACTACAGTACGTACTATGATACTGTGGAAAAACTGAAGCGCTTGTCCCGGCGTTCTATCTGACCTGTATCCCAACTTTGATGGAGTACCCAGTGAGAGTCAATGTGGTCAGGAAAAGAAAATGACAGGTTTTGATATTCGCGGACTGGTGGACTTCAATCCACCACAATATCTATGCCAGAAATGCTACGCGCTGCTACGTGGGGCTGACCTTAAGCCGTATTTCGAGAAAGATGTGTGGGCTAGTCTCACGTGCCCTATTTGCGAATTGCTCACATATGAGGCAGGTTTGCACATATCAGAGACTGTAACGGAACAATGGGAAGTATTCAGGACGTATTTGCGAGAAAAAGGTTTGACGTTGACAGATGTAACCACGATTGAACACGCACGGGCTCTCGCACAAATTGCAATCGCACTGCAAAATGGCCAATCACCATTACGTTCACTATTTCTTGCCTTATCCAGTGCAAAGCAGTTTGTTCATTTTGTGACATGGGGTATCTCAAACGAGATGATTGGGGCGCTCAAGGTAATAGCCCAACGAGTCGCCGTGAGAGGTGTGGTGTCAGGATTGGATCGTAGAAACACATGGGATAAACAAAAGATCAATACACTGATCAAGCACTCTGACGAAGCCCCGTTGCTACAGATAGCTATCATGACCAAAAGCGAATCATGGATAGACCTTCCACACCAAAAAGTAGTTATTGTTGACGGATTGCTAGCGTTCAAGGGATCGGCAAACCTAACGGTACAGGCATGGCGCAAAACTGCCAAGAATCTAGAGGATTTGGAAGCAATCACAGATACAGAACGTGTGATTGATCTAAACAATCGGCTTTTTAGCACCGTATGGGGTACTCGCCCCGCAGTTGTGAAGTATAAAATGGCTGATATTGCCGATGGACGCTTGTTCTACGAGAGTGAGACGGAGGATGATTTATTCTACTACGAGGACAACACAACTGAGAAACCGCCCTGGGTACCTGACTAAACTTGGCTTATTGCTTTGTGCGGGTTTGAGACACATGCTTTGAATTCTGGGCACAGCAAGCAGCGTCCTTACGACAAAACATTCAGACGATAAGGTTATTCGTGCGCTAGAAAGAAAATCAAGATGAGCATTCGCTTTGGCACCGACGGCTGGCGGGCCGTCATCGCAGAAACATTCACCTTTGCTAACCTGCGGCTGGTCGCGCAGGCCGTCGCCGACTACGTGAATACCGAGTTTGGCGGCAACGGCCAGCCCGAAGTCGTGATCGGGTTTGACACGCGCTTCCTGTCGGACCGCTTCGCCATCGAAACGGCGCGCGTGCTGGCAGCTAACGGGATCATCACGTGGCTGTCACGCACCGACGCCCCTACCCCCGCGATCAGCTATAACATCGTGCATAAAAAAGCGACGGCGGGCGTGGTGATCACCGCGTCGCATAACCCACCGCGCTACAACGGCTTTAAGCTCAAAGCGGCCTACGGTGGGTCGGCGCTGCCGCAGCACTGCCAGTTGGTCGAAGAATACCTCGAAGCGCAGCAGCGCGAGGCGCGCGGGCCAAACCTGATGGACTATGAGCGCGCGCTGGAGCAGGGCATCATCAAGCGCTTTAATCCCACCAATGCCTACTACGAACACCTGGAAACGCTGGTGGACATCGACAAAATCTCGGCGGCGGAACTGCGCATCGTGGCCGACCCAATGCACGGCTCCGGGCGCACGGCCATTCGCGCCGTCTTGTCGCGCACGCGCTGCCATGTGACCGAGATTCGCGGCGATATGAATCCCGGTTTTGGCGGCATCCACCCGGAACCGATCCGTAAATACATGGACATGACGGCGGCGGCCATCCAGACCAACCACGCCGATGTGGCCATCGTGACCGACGGCGACGCCGACCGCATCGGCGCGATGGATGGGCAGGGTAATTTTGTCGATCCGCACACCATCCTGTCGCTGGCGCTGCGCTACCTGGCTGAAGGGCGCGGCTGGACCGGCGACGTGGTCAAGACGGTTTCTACCACGATGATGATCAACCGCATCGCGGCGCAGCACGATCTGACCGTGCATGAAACGCCCGTTGGCTTTAACTACATCGCGGATTACATGCTCAACGGCGACGTATTGATCGGCGGGGAAGAATCCGGCGGGATCAGCATCAAGGGGCACATTCCCGAAGGCGACGGCATTTTGATGGGACTGCTGCTGCTCGAAATCATCGCGGATGCGGGCGTCCCGCTGGTTGAGATGGTCGCGGATTTGCAGACCCGGTACGGCCCGGCCTGCTACGAGCGCACCGATTTTCACCTGAGTACGCCGGTCCCCAAAAAACAGATGGTCCAACGGCTGAGCACCCAGGCCCCGGCGTCGATGGCCGGGCAGACGGTGCGCGACGTCCAGACCTCTGACGGGATCAAGTTTGTGCTGGCTGACGATAGCTGGCTGCTGATCCGGCCCAGCGGCACCGAGCCGGTGCTGCGCGTATACGCCGAAGCCCCTTCGGAGGACGCGGTCAAGGCGCTGTTGGATGCCGGGCGCCACATGGTAGGGCTGGACACCTGATCGCCCGGCGCACCGGTTGGCCCTGCCCTGTCAGGTGAGCACGGGCAATCCGTAGGTGGCAACCCGTCACCGCGTTTTGTATAATTCGAGCATACTCAGGCATAACACATCGAGGTAAACGCTGGGGCGCTGTTCCCCGTGAAGGAGATAATCTACTATGACCGATGCGCCTGCATCACAGGATTTTTGGGCAAGACAGCATGTGATTGTTACGGGCGGCAAAGGCTTCCTGGGCAAAAACGTCGTGCGCGAGCTGGAAACACGCGGCGCGGGAAAGATATACGACGTTGACATAGACAATTACGATCTCCGCCGCGAGCCGGAAGTCATCCAGATGTACAAGGACATCCCGGCCACGATGGTGATCCACCTGGCCGCAACGGTGGGTGGGATCGGCATCAACCGCGAACATCCCGGCAGCTTTTTCTATGACAACCTGATGATGGGCGTGCTGACAGTCGAGCACGCGCGGCAGGTGGGCGTTGAAAAGGTCGTCGCCATCGGCACGATCTGCGCCTATCCCAAGTTCACGCCCGTGCCGTTCAAAGAAGATGACCTGTGGAACGGCTACCCGGAAGAAACCAACGCACCCTACGGGCTGGCAAAAAAGATGCTGCTTGTCCAGGCCCAGGCGTACCGGCAGGAATACGGGTTCAACGCAGTTTTCCTGCTGCCGGTCAACCTGTACGGTCCCGGCGACAACTTCAACCCGGCATCGTCGCACGTTATCCCGGCGCTGATCAAGAAGTGCATCGACGCGCAGGACGCAGGCGAAGACCATATTGTCGCGTGGGGCGATGGCAGCCCGACCCGCGAATTCCTGTATGTCGAAGATGCGGCGCGCGGGATCGTGATGACCGCCGAAAAGTACAACGATCCCGACCCGGTGAATCTCGGTTCGGCCAACGAAATTTCGATCAAAGACCTGGTCGAACTGATCGCAGAACTGACCGGCTTTGAGGGCGAGATCCGCTGGGATACCACCAAGCCCAACGGCCAACCGCGCCGCAAGCTGGACACGTCCCGCGCGAAAGAGCGCTTTGGCTTCGAATCCAAAACCGATTTCCGCGACGGGTTGAAGAATACCATCGCGTGGTATCGCGCGCACCGTCACGAGCTGCCCTACTGAGCAAAGAGCAGTCAGCAGCCAGTGATCGGCGGTCAGCCGGAAACCAGCCGCTACAGGCTTACGGAGAAACCAGGTCAAACTCGCATCATTATGTATGGGCAGTGCTTGCTCTGCCCGGGCAATCGGTACCAACAGGGCGACCAACATACGGATCGCCCTTTTTTGCCGTCCTGTTCACCTGTTTAATCCCAACCTCCCATTGGCTCATTTGGCATCTCGGCTTATACTTGATCTCGCCAACACCCGGTTTCTCATCCTGGGGAGGAAAGCCGATGTCCAAACGTTTACTCTACGTGCTTATTCCATTGATTGTGATCATAGCCCTGCTCATCCTCATCGTGGTAGCGAGCCGCAGCGGCGATGATGACGGTGATCAACAAGACGGCGAGCGCCCGGTCACCACCCAACAGGCAGATAACGGACCGCGCCCTGCCGCCACGCCGGACGAAGCCGCACAATCAGGCGGTGAACCGTCTGCCGACACAGGCAGTGACGAGGGCACCGGCCCGCGTGTCCTCGGCTGGCTGCTCAGCGGCGGCACCGGCAGGCGCCTGATGTTATTCCAGGAAGGCACCCGGCCCAACAGCCTGTTTGTCTACACGCAGGCCGAATCCGGCAGCCGCCTCCAGCGCTGCGGCCATTTCTACCGTATGCCGGATCAAAGCGGCGTGATCGTGTTTATCGGGCGCGAGCGCGGCGACCTGGTCTATGTCCCGCTGGATGGCAGCGAACCGCTTTCCTTTGGACAGACCGGGCGGCTGACCTGCGCCGCACCGGACGCGATGCAAGTCTTCGCCGACAGCGACCAGATCGCCTACATCGACTTTGGCGACAGCCCGCGCACGCAAGATTTCCAGACCGGCAATCTGATCGTCTACAACCTGAGCCAGAGCACCGAGCGTGCCCGGATCAGTGATGCCACAGCGTTTACCATCAACCGGGAAGAAATACTGGTTTTGCGCTTGTTCCCTGACGGCGCGGGCAACGCGACCGAGGCCGACCTGGATTTGTGGAGCAGCGCAGGCATTCAAAACATCATCACGCTGGCGCCAGCATCGCCTCCCGACCGCGACAACATCGAATGTACGTTCACCAGCGGCGCGGTAACCCGCACGCTGAACACCGCCCATGTGCTGTTGGGGCAGCGCTGCCAGCCGGGCGGCAGCCAGTGGCGGCTGCTCAACGTCCCACTGGCGGGCGGCGACGCGGTTGAGATCGCCTCCGGCGAGCCGGGCGGCGGCTTCTTTACCGAGAATTTCACCACCCAGATTTTCCCCGCCACCGATGGATCGGCAGCCTTGATCGCCGTCCCAAGCGGGTTGGAGCGCCACATCGCCACGCTGCAATGGGTGAATATGGACGGCGCCATCACGCCGGTAGCCGAGTTCGTGCCCGCCGACCGGCTGGACGACCTGAGCACCGAAGGCTGGCATATCCAGCTTTCGCCGGATGGGCAGTGGCTGGCGTTCGTCCAGGAATCACGCAACCGGGAATACTCGCTCTGGCTGCTTGACCTGTCACAGCCGGGCAGCACCGGGCAGGCGCTGATCACACTTGGTGCCAATGAACGCGTCTTTGATTATCGCTGGGGGCCGGGCAACAGGCTGTACTACATTGCCGGGAACGATCAAAGCAACGCGCTGTTTGTTGTCACCCCCGGCCAGGACCCGCTGCGCATTATCCGGGGACGCTTCACCGGGCTGGAACCCGATTCGCGCGGGGAAATGGTGACCGTGACCGCGTGGATTCCCGATCCCGACGATCCAAACTGGTCGCTCAGCCAGATCGAGTTGATCGACATGAACGGCGAGGAAACTCAACTCTGGACCGCCGTCAACGCAAGCCAGGAAGTCCTGCCGCTGGGCGTGGAGTAATCACCAACACGGGGACGGTTTTTGCACGCCGTCCCCGCTTCATTCTATACCCCCAGCCCGATCTGACCGGCCAGGATGCGCAGCAGCGTGTCCTTGTCCGCTTCTATCCACGCATCCCAGGGTTTATCGAGCGTTTCGACCAACTGCTGCCGCTCCGCTGCCGCCTGCTGGGCAGCGGTCAGCCCGTTTGCATCGTGTGCCGCGATCACCGGCCCGATCCGATCCCTGATTTCCTCGCTGATCGCTGCATCGACGATCACGCGCACTTTGCCCGGCTCAATGCACACCCCGGCCAACACATCCTCACCGACCGCTGCGTTTAGCTCCTGTTGCAGCAGGGGATGGTTGACCGGCTGATCCGTTTCGAACACAACTTCGATTGTGTCCTGAATGGGGATTTCGTCTGTGATGGTCATCAGGTCACCTCGCGCGCCAGGAAGCTGTACTGGTAGATATAGGCTGTTGCCGCCGCGTCGTTTACGCGCCACTGCGGCTTAAATTCGTGCGTGCCCGCTTCCAGGCCGGTCACCAGGTAAAAAAGCGTGATGCCCTTTCGATTGCCGCTGTAGCGGTTCATCTTCAATATCCCGATGCTGACCTCACTCACGCGATCACCGTCTACATCAAAGTCCAGGTAGATGTAGTACGCATCGCTTGCTGCGTCCAACTCAACCGCCGCCTCAAACAGCAGCAGCACATCACCACCCGATGTCGTCAGCTCGCGCACCATGCCAGCCGTGAGGTCCGTCCAGGTGGTGCTGGTTGTGCTGATCGTCGTGTTGAAGTTCTGAAGCCTGGACGAGGGCGGCGCTTTCAGCGCGTTCAGGTTGTCGCGCAGGTGCGTATTGAGCATCGCCGCCGTGACCAGCTCGCTTGTGCTCCATGTCTTCGGCGTTGTCCATGCCATACCAAAATCCTCCCGCTAATCGCTAGAATCCAAGCCGCGTTTGGCTGCCCAGTGCGCCATAGCCGTTCACCCCCAACAGCCAGTACTGGGTATCGTCAGCCCGCTCCAGGTGCAGCACGATCTCAAAACCCTGGGCGCTGGCCCGGTATTCAACTGCCCGTATCCAGTGCCCCAGCGCGTTCGCCCCGGTCTGCTCGTCGCTGACCTCGATCTTGTCCAGAATGCCGAGATTCCACAGGCGCACCCCGTTTATAACGTCACGGTTGCGGATCACGACCCGGTCAGCGTACAGGAACGGCTCCTTGTAGCGGCCTATCACGTACCCGGCCAGCGCCTGGCCGAAGGCGAGATCGGACTGCATCGGCAGATCAAAAACGCGCTGGCGTACCTGGTAGCTGCCCTGGCTGCCCGTGTCTTCTTCCTCGATCACGATCGGATCGTAGGTGATGACCGGCTTGCCGCGTACTTGCAGCTTGGTTACATACAGCGGCCCGATGGCGGTGCTGCTGAGTGTGATCCTGGTCCGGGTGGCTTCCTTTTCTACGTCGATGTCGAAGCTGGACGAGTAGGTATAGTTAAAGCCCGAACCATTCGAATACTCGTTGACCTCGTAGTCGGTGCCCGCGACCGGCGTTACCACGTTCACCGCGCCGCAGCGCTCGCCCGCGTCATCGTGGTAGTTGGCGTAGATCACGCGCGACTCGCCCGGCTCGATTTTGTACGATACGTGCGACTGCCACAGCACCTGCGCCGTCCCGATGGTTTCAACCGGGTAGATTTTCACCTGCGCCTGGTTAACCACCGTCTCGATGCCGATCTGCATGACCAGGTCATCAACCGGGTGATTATTCAACGCCAGGGCCGCGCTGGCGCTCGCATCCTGAAAATCGCCGCGCGCCCGGTAGATCATCACGCCATTACCGGCGATGAAAAACCGGCCATACACCGCCCGGCATACTTCGCCGACGGCCTGCACGACGGTTGTATGCTCCGGTGTCCAGGTGCGCCCGTAGTGTTCCAGCGCATCGCCGTTGTCGGTGAAGTCGTGGCCCACACTGTAGGCTAGGTTTGCCAGCGCGGTCAGCGCGGCGTCAACGTCTTTGCTGTCCTCGTGCGCCACGTCAACGCGTGCCCCGGCCAGCAGCGCGATCCCGTCTACACATTCGATCACGACTTCGCGCCTGCCCAGACCGCCCGCCCCAGGGACGATCCGCTCGATCCAGCCGCTAAACAACTGCGCGTTCTCGGCCCCGCCTGTTTCCCGGACGAACACCTTGCGCCTGGGCAGCAGGTCGCCGTACAGATCGCCCCCGCTGCAACCAGGGCTGAACCGCTGATCGCTGTTATCCAGCACCAGGCGGCAGCGCCCGACTGCCGCCACCGGGTCGCCCGGCTGCGCAAAGCCGCGCCAGATGTACATCGACAGCACGCGCGCGGTTTCGATCTCGCCGTCTTCAAAGCTGCCGTCGCCATCCCAGTCAATATCTACGCGGAACGTTGCCATCGAATCTCCTTTGCCCGGCGTGCGTTAATCCACGTGCAGCGTCCAGGTGTGGGTGAACGCCGCGCCGTGATAATCCACGCCCCCATAACGCACGACCCCGGCCCGCATACTGAAGCGCAGCGCCGTTGCCAGCGCCCCATCCAGCAGCGGGTCGGCAGCCATCGCGTCAACGTACAAGTCGATATAGTCGGCCAGGTCCACCAGCGCGCCCCGCAGCCCGATCCCACCCGTAACCGGCACGATCAGCAGCAGGTGCGTCACCCGCACGGCCAGTTTGCCGTCGCCCGCGCTAAAGCCGCTTGGTTCCAGCCCCGGCGACTCGCCGCCCAACTCCGGCATGATCACCAGCGCCGGAAGCTGCGCACGCGCCAGCGCGTCGGGCGTTTCATCCACTGCATAGGACGTGACACCGGTCACGGATACGTTCGCCAGGTTCGCCAGCGCCCCGGCCAGAATGCCTGCCATTAGCCTATCTCCTTGTTGAAAAACAAGCTATCAGCTTTCATTTGCAGATACGACGGCCTGGCAGTTGGCCTCACCCCCCGACCCCCTCTCCATTCGAAATGGCGAGGGGGAGCATAGCAGCGAGCGTGTGTAGTCCCGCCGCGCGGCTCCCCTTTTCCCCTCTATAGCTGCGCTGGAGAGGGGAGAAGGGGCTGGGGGATGAGGGGTGAGGCCAATCCAAAGCGGCGTAAGCCACTGATCGCTGACCGCCAGCCGCCAACCCGCTGCTACGCTACCTGCACGCGCACGTAGGGCGATAGAATCTGCTCCACGTCATCCGGCAGCGCAGGCGGCACCGTGACCTGCCCGCGCAGCCCGCCCGTCACCTGGACAAAGCCCGCGTCTTTCTGCTTGTACAGCCAGCTTGCCACGCGCAAACACGCCTGCCGGATGTCGTCGGGCGGCTGGTAGACCTCGATGGTCGTGTCCTGGACATGGCTGGTTGCGGTCGTGCCGTTCACGCCGCGCGCAACCGTCAGCCGGTTCAGCGTCGTGTTGATCGCCAGCACATGCAGGTATTCATCCTCGATGCGGATCAACTGGCCGACCGCGAACCGCTCAAACTGGCCGGTTGCGTCCGCCCCGTCGGCGTCCTCGACCAGCAGCAGGATCGCGCCCGCGTTCAACGGGTCGTTCTGCACGCTGTCCTGCGAATCAGCCCAGGCGTCCGGCCAATCCAGGTGATAGCCCCATGTGCCGTCTACTTCGATAGCTTCGATGGGATCGCCGTCATGGGTGAAGGCCGCCTGCGTCCGGTCCAGCAGCACGCTCGATACCACCGCCGCCCCGGACGGGTGCAGGTGGTAAGCCGAAGCCGGGATCGTGCTGCCGTCGCCGTTGGTCAGCGTGTGCAGCGCCAGCAGATCGCCGCGCAGCGAGAGCGCCGCCGGGTTATCGCAGTCATACGCCTGTGCTGCCCGTTCCGGGTAAAAGCGCCGCCCGGTATAACCCTCGATCAGCCGGGATGCCGCGCCCAGCACCCGCAGCAGCAGGTCGTCGTCGCCGGTCTGCGAATCAGACAGGCCCAGGTAGCGCCGTACATCGGTGAGTGTTGCGTAGATATTCATACTCCCTCCTTTTTAGCTGTCAGCGCCCGGCTTTCAGCTATCAGCGGCCAGCCCAACGCCGACCGCCCGGCGTTGATTATTCCACGAGCCGCCAGGGCACATCACCGCCGTGTTGGCCGCTCGATTGGAACCGTTGAGAAAGCACACACTGCACACTTTTCACAATCTCTTCAGATGGTTTTCATGAAAAATGTGGATTTTTTAACGCCGTTTTGATCTGGCAGACGACAGCCGGGTTATAATTTTATTAAGACGTTTTAACGTTAGAGATATTTGCGGAGACATTATGACCGACCCGGAGCAGACAACTGTTGGCTTAACCGAGCATCCCCAGCCGTGTCCAAACTGTGGGCATTACTGCCATCCACACGCCGACCACTGCCCGTGCTGCAACCACCCACTGCAAGATGCCAGCCCGCTAACTACCCGTCCGCTACAACGACTTCCCCATGCCATGCCGGGTGGCCGAAAAGGGCGGGATTACCTGGCCCCAGGCGCCGGGTTGATTCTCCAATTCCTGCCGTCCGGCTATGCGGTCCCGCTGGCGCTAGACAAGCCTGTGATCCTGGGACGCGGCGAGTTCTCCGGCCCGGAGGATTACCTCAACCTGATCGACCTTAACGGCTTGCAGCACGGGGTTTCACGCCAGCACTGCCGGTTCCTCCGGAGCGGTACACAGTTGATCGCCATCGACCTGAACAGTTCCAACGGCACCTACCTGAACGACGAGAAACTCACCCCGCATCAACGCTATGTTGTGTCCGACGGTGACAGACTGATTCTCGGCACGCTGCACGTCAATGTCTTTTTCAACGTCTCCACTACGCCGTAGCGATTGATGGGTCGGGGCGCATGATGACCACGCGCCCCACCCTCCAAGAAATACCTGCACAGCCCCTACACGGTCAGGTTGTATAGGACGCTCGCCACCTCGGTATCAAAGCGCGCAAACGCCAGCCGCACGGTTGCCACCATCTGGTAAGCATCGTAGTACGGCAGGTAGTCCATCGTGGCCGCGACCCGGCGGCGGTAGCCCACCACCCAGCCGGGCCGGTAGACGCACACCGCCTGCCCCTTGGTATTGCCGGTGGCGTTGGCCTTGCCGTCCGCCTGCGTGAGCGGCATCTCCGCGCTGACCAGCACCGGCACGCCGTCCACCTTGGCGATCTCGCCGGTCAACACGGTGGCGTGCGGACCAAACTTGTCGACCGTCGCCACGTCATCCAGGCTCAGCAGCTTGGCATACGTGCTACCATCCACGATCCAGGCGCAGTCCGTCGGGCGCAGGGCATAGCGGGGCAGCATCAAAAAGCGCGTGGTGCGCAGCAGCGCCACCGTCGGCGCACCGTTGGCGTCCTGGGCGTTGTCGGTATTGGTCACCAGCGGCAGTTTGCGCAGCCCATCAAAGGCCAGGTATTTCACCGTGCTGTCCGGCGCGCCGTCGTCGCTGTTGATGTTGCCGGTCGCGCCGGTTTCGGTATCGCCGTTGAGCAGCACGTGATCGATGGCGTCCGCCATGACGCACAGCGCCTGCTCGCGGTAGAGCGGGATCAGCGGGATGGTCGTATCTTCGACCAGTTCCGCCGAAAAACCCACGCGCAGCGCCAGCTTTTTGGCGGTCAGCGTGACCTTGCCGCTCCCGACCGGGCTGTCGGGGATCGGGTTGGCGCTGCCCAGCGTCAGATCGGCCTCGTCCTGCGTTTCCGGCACGTAGTACACCGCCGGATCGGTCCCGGCGATGGGCAGTTCAAACGGGTTGGACGGCATCTCGATCACGCGAAACAGCGGCAGGACCACGTTTTCCGCGCGCGCCTTGCGCCACAGTTCGCTGGACCAGATGTCCGGCACCCATTCCGCGCCGTAGCCGGTGTTGTCAGTGTGCATCAACTCGTCGGATTTGACCGGCAGCGCGCGCAGCGCCCCCGCGTCAAGCTGGCCCTGGTCAACCGCCTGAAACGCCTTGTAGGCCAGTTCGCGCATAAAGGCATTGGTCGGCGCCCACTGCCCGCTGCGGCTCAGCCAAGTGTGCATGAACGCCATATCGACCGCATCCAGCCCGGCGTACTTGCTGTGCACCTCGATGTGCGGCGCGCTCGGACGGGGCGCCGTCTGCGCCGCCGGGAGCCGTTTGATCGCGTCGCCGCCCTGTGCATTGTGTTGGTTGCTCATCATCCCTCCATCCACCTCGCGTATACATTGCCCGTCGATTGGTTCAATCCGGTCGGTCGACAGGCCCAACGCCCGGAACGCCGCCTTGACCGCTACCGCGTCGGTGTAACGCGGTTCGGCGGGCGTGGGCGTCAGGCTGCCCTCGACAATCGGCCAGCGCCGAATGTGCCCGTTGGCGGCCACCTCGACCAGGTGCGGCAAACTGCCGCTGCTCCAGCCGAGCGCCTCCTGCCCGACCAGGTCCAGCACCGCCCGCGTCCAGCGATCCCGCAGGTCAAGCTGCGCCTCGACCCACACGCCGACCTCGTCCGGTTGCAGCGCGGTGATCTGCCCGATCATGACCGGGCCGAGCGCACCGTCCAGCCCGTGCTGGTAGAGCACCGGGCGGCGCGGGTACCAGTCCAGGCCCAGGTCGGTGCCCGGCGTGAAGTACTCGCCCTGCAAATCCGGGCGCGACCGGTCGCCCCACACCACCAGGTAGCCGCCGATCCGCCCGTTCGCGTCCAGCGTTTTGACCGCCGTTGTGACCGGCGCGCGGACTGCGTGTTGTGCCATTGGCCCTCCTTTTGAAGCGTTTAGCTGTTGGTAATTGGCTGTTGGCTTCAGCGGCCAGCCCAACGCCGACCGCCCCACGTTGACAATTCCAGTTTAGCACAAATGTTCTGTTTGTCTACGTCGCTAACTATCATTTTTTAGTGTCATTTTTAACGGTGATTGTTATGTCTGACTGTTATGTTCGAACCGGCGGGGGACAATAAAAAATCGCCGCGTGGCGGGGCGGCGGCGGGGTAAGCGGAGCACTTCTTGTTTGAGCTTGTTGCTATATCAACTACGCCTCCTCATTGGCTGATCCCCTTTCTTTCCAAAATCTACGAAACAGTTTGTATCTCCGCAGATTCAGGGTCAGCCAACATCAGCGTGTTGGTGTTTTGGGTAGGGACGACTCGGTGAGTCGCCCCTACGCAGTATGCAGGTTTTAGTTGGTTTCTCCGTAGTTCGCTATTGATATTTGCCCTGTGCACCTAATCTGCTGCTACGATCTCCACGTGGGCCGGGCTGCTGGCTTCTTTGGGCTGCGTCAGCAGCGATACCACGATCAACACCACAAAGCTCAGCGGAATGGAGACAATGCCAGGGTTATCCAGCGGGAACGGGGCTTCGGCGTCAATGCCGTAGCGCTCATACATGGCTGGCGAGAGCAGAATCAGCACCAGGGCCGTTACCATTCCGGTGAAGATCGAGGCAGCGATACCTTTGGCCGTCGTCTTTTTCCAGAACAGCAGCATCAGGATAGCGGGCAGGTTGGCCGAAGCCGCTACCGCAAACGCCAGTCCCACCAGGAACGAGACGTTTACTCCTTTGAAGTAAATGCCGAGCAGGATGGCTACACCTCCTACCAGGACCGCTGTGATCTTGCCAACGACCACCTGCTGCGTATCCGACAGGTTGATGCGCATGAAGTTGCTGGTCAGGTCATGAACAACCGCACCCGACGCAGCCACGATTAACCCGCTGACCGTGCCTAACACAGTCGCGAACGCCAGCGCCGAGATGATGGCGAACAGCGCTGTGCCAAAATGCTTGGCCAGCAGCGGGGCCGACATATTGTCACTCGCCACGTCCAAAACACCGTTGATCATTGCACCGAGACCCATATAGAGCGTCAAGATATAGAAAAACCCGATGGTTGCAATCGCCACAATGGTCGATTTGCGGGCTGCCTGTTGGCTGGGTACGGTGTAATAACGGATCAGGATGTGAGGCAGAGCGGATGTCCCAAAAAACAGCGCCAGCATCAGCGAGATGAAGTTGAGACGCGAGGACGTGGTAGCGCCCTCATCCACCTTGAACTTGACACCGGGCCGTAACAGCTTTTCGCCGGAAGTGATGTTCTGGTACCACAACTGCACGTCGTCGCTCTCGAAGGTGAACGACTCCTTGCTGAAGCGTACGATGGTGCTGTCCTCGATGATCGACAAGAACTCAGCCGGATTGAGGCTACCGGTCGAATCGACCGGCTGGCCATCGACGATGATCTGATTGAAGCTGCCGACCTGGTAAAATTCCTTATTTTCCTGCGGCTCACCGTTGTAGAGTTTTTCTTTGCCGGTATCCACGATAGACAGCGTTTCGCGCAGGACGGGCGGTTCGACGCCGGTATCCAGCGCCCACCACGTGGCGATGCCTTCGCGGCTGAGTTCAGCGAAGTGCAGATCGCCCTCGGTGTGCTGGCCGGAAAGCTCATATTCGCTTCCCTCGGCCAGCGTGATCCGGTTATCTGCGTCGAACGTGACCGGCAGCGTTTGAAACTCGTGGTAATCCTCGCTGGGCTTGAGGTCAAAGCCGTTCCTCAGCACCAGGATCGCCAGGATGGTTGAGAAGACAATCAGCAAACCACCCTTGAGGAACTGCACGTAGGTGGTCGAGGCCATCCCGGCGGCGGCCACGATCACGATCACGATGGCACCCACGATGATCACGCCAACGTAGTGCGGCATCCCCAGCAGCGGACGGACCAGCGCACCAGCTCCGACCATCTGCGGGATCAGGTAGCACAGCGAGACAACCAGCGTACTGATACCGGCCATCAACTGGATACCACGTGAATTGAACTTGGCGTCGAGCGCGTCTGAGAAGGTGTATTTGCCCAGTCGTTTTAGCGGTTCGGCCACCACGAACAGGGCAACAATCCACCCGGCCAGGTAGCCGATGGAGTAGAGGAACCCATCGTAGCCGACGGTGGCGATCATGCCAGCGATTCCCAGGAAGGAAGCGGCTGACAGGTAATCGCCTGCGAAAGCGATGCCGTTGACGCCCCAGTGGATGCGACCACCGGCTGCGTAAAAGCCGCTGGCGGTATGGGTGCGTCGGGCAAAGTAGAATGAGATACCCAGTACGGACGCCGCGAACATTACGAACAGGGCGATCACGCCCGGTGAGGGATCGTAGATCATGCTGCGACCTCCTCGTTGTCCGCTGTGTTAGCGGCTGTTTCTTTGGCGAAACGTTCCACACGGGTGCAGATCGAATTGTAAATCAGCCCCAACACCAGGGCCAGTACGATGAGGCCAAACCCGTAAACAACTGCCAGGTTGAGGCCAAAGACGATGGATTCGCCCATAGTTTCAGGGCTGATGGTATTGATGACTACGAAACCGGCGTAAATCAGGCCGTAAACGAAAAACAGTATTAATCCAACACGGGCTTTGTAGGTTGAAGCTTTGTCCTCGGGGAGTTGACTAGCCGGACTATGCCTCATAAATCATCCTCCAATTCAAGAGTAATCTTGACGCTCCGCAACTATAGCCTAAATTGTACTTGTGCCGCAACCGTTTTATATGTACAGGCTATACAAGGCAGGGTAACCCAGCATGTCGATTAACGGTGCTGGGGGTGTACCAACACACCCGACTGAAACCTGCTATTTTTTTAAGCGTGACGCTTATTCGTGAAAAAACGGGGATCAAACACCGCCGCGTGGAGGGGCGGCGGGGTGAGTGGCAGGGGATGCGCGTTATTCGTCGGCGGACTGGTTTTTCTGCTGCATGCGGGCGATGTTTTCGACTTTGAAGCGCGTCCCGGCAATGACGGGCTTGCTGTCCCGTATTTCGATGTAGTTGATTGGTATGACGGTCATGTTTGATCCTTCAGCGGATTCGTTTCTCCACCATCAGCCCGTTATCGAGCAGCACAGTGTACGCGCCCTACTCCGGGAATACCGCGCTGACGGCTACCTCGAAGCCGGGCAGCACCTCGCCGCCGCCCAACGTCGCGTCGCTGCCCAGGCGTTGGACCGGCTGGCCGGGGACGTACACCTCGATGTTCTGTGGTTCCGGGCGCACGACCCACACCACCGTACCCGCCGCCAGGTAATTCGCCACCTTGACCCGCAGCAGATTCAGGTCATCGGACGGGGACAGCACTTCGACCGCCAGGTCGGGAGCGTTGGGGTTGTATGCATCGTGCGAGGGGTCGGGTTGGCGTGCCTTCGAGATGAACGCCGCGTCGGGGATGTAGCGCTCGCCGGATACCTGGTAGCCGCCGTCCGCCCCGGTGACGTAGCCCAGTTCATGACGCTGGACATGTACCACTATCTGCGCCAGAATCAGCGCCGCGATCATTGATGCATAGTTATTCGATACCACCTCGACCACCTCCCCTCCAACGTATTCCAGCCGCCGGTCGGCGTTCTCCGGCAGCGGCACCATCTGATCAAATTCTTCGACCGTATACCGCTTCGTTGCTACGACCATAGCTCAACTCCCTGATGCTCTTTGCTCCTCATTGTACCGCAATAAGACGTGAAACCGCCGGGCGGCGATCTGATCACCACACCCGGCGGTTTCCTCTTCCCACACCCTGAATCCAGGGCGCCCTACCCGTCCGGCCAGCCGCTCTCCAGGCCCGCCGGACGACCCGATCGTTTCCGGCTAATTCTGCTCAGCCGTATCGATCTCGACCTCTGTACTGACCTCTGCCTCGTCGGCATCCGGCTCCGGTTCGCCGCGCCACAACTTGACTGCGGCCTGCGCTTCCGGTGTATCGATGCGCCTCAGCGCTTCGGCGGCGGCCCAGCTTGCCTGCCAGCCCGTGTTGTGCAGCGCTTCCATCAGCGCCGGGACTGCCAGCTTGCCCATGCCTTGCAGCGCTTCCGCCGCCGCATAGCGCACATCCCAGTCCGCATCATCCAGCATAACAACCAGTCCCGGAATCGCAGGCTCTCCGATCTCGACCAGCGCGTGGATCGCCACCGGGCGCACCCGTTCATCGTTTTCGCGCAGGGCAGCCAGCAAGGGCGCAACGGCAGCTTCCCCGATCCGCCATAACGCCTCGGCTGCGGCCCAACGCGCGCGCCAGTCGCGGTCACGCAGCTTATCGATCAAGCCCGGCACCGCCGCCGCATCGCCGATCCGGCCTAACGCCGAAGCAGCCGAGATACGGACTTCATGTTCGGAGTCACGCAGCGCCCTGACCAGGTCGGGCACCGCCGAAATGTTTCCTGTATTGGCGAGCGCTTCGGCTGCTCGCCAGCGCACGCGCGCTTCGGGATCGTGCAGCGAATCGATCAGCGCCGGGACCACGTCCTCGCCGCCGATGTCGCCCAGCACGTCCGTAGCGTGCAGCCGGATCTGCCAGTCGGCATCGTCCAGCGCATCGATCAGCACCGGGATGGCTGGTTCGCCAATGTCGCGGAGCGCGGCGGTGATAACCATCACGTTCCCCCCACCGCCAAACGGGCCGGGCGCCCGCACGCGCAGCGTATCCAGCAAGACCGGGACCGCTGCCACCGCTTTGATCTGGCCCAGCGCCCGCGCTGCCACGTCCCGCGCGCGCCAATCATTGCCGCGCAGCAGCTTGATCAGCGCCGGGATGGCCGCCTTGTCGCCCAACTCACCCAACCGCTGGATGGCAGCAATACATGCTTCCCGGTTATCCCCGCGCTCCAACCGCTCGATCAGCTTCTCGACCGTCTCCGTCTGAATCCCCTGATCGGGACGGCGGTTGTTGTTCGCGTCCTCGCGGCGTTTGATGCGCTCCAACAGGCTGCCGGATGGTTGCTGCAACGGCGATCCAAACGGCACCGCATTGCGAGACGGCCTGGCCGGTACCGACGGCCCGCTGCGGCAGGCATTCTGCACCTGCCGGATCAGCTTGCCCCAGGGCTGAGCGTCCGGGTCGCTGAAATCCAGGCGCGGCAGCGCTTCCAGGCGTGGGTGGATGTCGGCGGGTTTCAGCACAATTGGGATGACGGATACCCCCACACCCAACGCGAACGTCCACTCGTACATCATGTGCTCAGACGCGCTGGCGTCCGATGGTTGGATCACGAGCAGGGCAAACGCATCGCGGATCGCCTGATCGATCGATTCGCGCCACTGCCCGTCCGCACGCAGCCGTTCAGTGTCCGACCAGACCCGGAACCCGGCATCCTCAAGCTGGCGGATCAGGTCGGCAGCAAACGCTGCGTCTTTAGGTTTATACGAGATATACACATGGCCCATAGGATCAACACTCCCTGCTTACCCTCGCGCCCCAATGGCGCACCGTATCCAATGCTTCTAGAGTGTATAGCTGGGAGAGCACGGCAGCCGCAGTCCGGCCCAGAACTGCGCTGGCCGCCGCCATAAAGGGGACTGTCACATTGAAACAGGGAATGTCCCGCTTACCATACACCCTAGCACAAGCCCCAATTTGGATAAGTAGAAAAATACCGGTAACTGGTTGGGTATATAGATAAGCGTGACGAAACTCATTATACTACTGGTTGTGAACTTTGTATACTACCTTAAGGCCGATTGGCAGAAACATCAATTGTTCTATGACAGTTCGCCCACTTTTTGCTAACACATCAAGGCAACAGTCCCCTACAGGGGGCGTCAAACACCTGAGCAGCATGGCGCTGATCCTGTTGATCGTCGCCGCGCTGGACCTGGCATACATCACGCGCCCGCTGAAATATGACGAGCGCTTCACGCTGGAACACTATGCCATCACGCCGGACCGGGCGCTGTTCAGCTATTCCACGCCCAACAACCACATGCTGCATTCGCTGCTGGTGTGGAGTATGACGGCGCTGGCAGGCGATTCGCGGGTGGCGGCGCGCTTCCCGACTTTTGCGTTGGCGCTGATCTCGGTGGCGCTGACTTACCGGCTGGCCCGCCGGATGCTCGATCCGCCAACCGGGCACGCGGCGGCGGCGCTGCTCGGCTCTACGCTGGCCTTCGCGGAGTATTCGATCAACGCGCGCGGCTATACGCTGACGCTGGTCCTCACGCTGCTGCTGGCCGAACGCCTGCTGTATCCCGATCACGCGCTGACCCGCTGCTGTCGCCGGGCGGTGCTGTTTATCTGCGGGGCGCTGGTCCTGACGCTGCCCTCGATGATCGTGCTGATTGGGGCGGCGGCGCTGTGGCTGGCGTGGGATGCGGGACGCCTGCCGCTCCGGGCTTACGTGCACCGCTGGCGCCCGCTGATCGTGGGAGCAGGAATTGGCGGGCTGTTCTACGTGCCGCCGCTGATCGTCGGGGACATGCAGAGCCATATGCAGCGCTTTGGTTACACCGACCCGCTGGAAACATTCACCGGTTGGCTGGGCATGGTCTTCAGCACGGACGGGGCAAGCGTAGTGTTCGCGGTGGGGTGCCTCGTGGGCGGGGTGGCGCTGTGGACCCGGCCCCGGCTGCGACCGGTTCGCCGCTGGACGCTGGCCGCGCTGGGCTGCGCGCTGGTCCTGGGGCTGGCGCAGTGGGCGCTGACGGGCAGGCTGTTTTACCCGCGCAACTATTTATACCTGCTGGCGGTGCTGTGCCCGGTGGGCGGGCTGGGCCTGCGGATCATCTTCGGACGGCACGTGACGTGGGTCGCCGCCGGGCTGCTGCTGGTGAGCGCGATCCCGTTTCAGGCGCTGGGGGGATAAAAAACGGGGACGTTCCGCGAACGCCCCCATCAACCAGCGCCTACTCCTCGGACCATTCAAAGCGGATGTCATCCAGGTAGATGGTAGTAGTGGGTTCGGTGGTATTGGTCACCCACACAAAGCCGCCCATGATGTGGCTGAGGTCCTGCCGGTACAGCGAGATCGTATACTGCTGCCACTCCGCCGAGAGCCTCATCATGTCGGTTTCTTTGGGATTCTCCATCGAATCGCACACATCGCCAGCAGCCGTTCGCAGCCCGCCGACTTTAAATTGCGCGATCTCGCCGCCGTTCTCGCCCCTGGCCCAGAATGTAAGCCTGGTCCAGCCGCGCAGAT
This sequence comes from Anaerolineae bacterium, assembly GCA_016926875.1. GTDB lineage: Bacteria > Chloroflexota > Anaerolineae > Aggregatilineales > Aggregatilineaceae > JAFGNU01. The sequence goes on from JAFGNU010000017.1 coordinate 90,029, forward strand.
TATAGCCGCCTTTTTCTTCACACCAATCGCTGCCTGGGGGATACCACCAATATATTCCGGCCCAACCGGCGTTACAGGAAGCCGATGGCGTGTAGGTGATGCGAATCGCATCGCTGCCCGAATGGGGATTGCTCTGATCCTCCTCATCGACGTCGATGTCATTGTAGCAACCCATCCAGCCCTCTGGCACAAAGTGGTTATCCGGAGCCTCGAAATCAGCATACACGTAAAAAGGCGGGTAGCCTTTGGTGATATAGTTGGCCGCAGCCTTTGGCGTCCGGTCGCTGGCGAACAACCCCCAATGCTCGCCTACACCGTCTTCAACCTTCCAGGGCTGATCGAACGCCTCGAAGTACACAAACCGTATACCGCTGTCACGCATATACAGATAGTACTCCGCCTGCTGGTACTCGCTAAGGTCTTCATCGCCTGCCGTTGGCAGCCCGACCTCCTTCAAAACAACGGCAATATCCCCGGTCAACGCCTGCAAGCCGTCGTATTTTTCCTGCGTCCAGTCAAACGCCTCAACCGGATCAAGATAGTTCTGCCAGTAAGGATGCACCGTTGGGAAAATCCAGTCACCAACAGTTAACAGCGCCTCGTCGGTGGAATACAACGACACAACATCGGTTGTGGTAACGGGCTTTCCGGTCTGCTCGCGCAGATCGATGATCGCGGCCTTCAACGTGTCGAAGTCGTAGCGGCCAAAATTGATCCCCTCGTTGCCAACCACGTAGCCGTCCACGTCCGCCGCCGCCGTTACTGCCGCCATTGTTTCATCGGGATCACCGGGCGTCCAGATGCCCATCACCACGCCCTCGAAACCGGCTTCACGCGCCAGCCGGGGCACGTTGGACAGGACACCGCCCGCGCCATACGTCACGATCCCCCGAAAACCCGCCTCGTACAGCACGCGTAAATCCTCGGCCATATCGGCGTCGGCAGGCACCACAGGCGGGTCAGATTCCGGGTTGTAGTTGGTCGGGGAATAAGCTACCCAGGGAAAGCTGTCGAACTTCTGGATCAGTGCCGCCGTCAAATCGTCCTGCGCATGACCGCCCGGCAGACAAGGCGCGGTCATCGCCCAAACCAGGGTGATGATCACACACACCAACAAATTTCGTTTCCCAAAACGCTTTAGTCCCATCATGATCTCCTGTAACAGACTAACTTTAGCGTTATCTCAACACGCTCAAGGCGTGCCAAAACCGAACCCGCCGATACACACACTGCCCTCTTGATCAAGGTGATAACTGGCCCCAATGGTCAGGTATTCCAGGTTGTCCAGATCAACTTCGTGTTCCTCAAACGTAGACAAGGGAATAACGATCCGCTGCGCTCCCTCGAACAACGGTTGGATGTTTTCACGCCACTCATTACCGCCCGCGTCTATCAGGCTGACCCGAAACTGCTCGCCGCCCGTTTCTCCCTGTGCCCAGAACACCAGATGGGTAGCACCGCCCACCACCTGTAAATCCGGCGGCAGTTGGATTTTGCACCCGGCAAAACTGTTGCGCCGCGACACGTCCCACGTGAGACGGGCGGCATCCGGCACGCCAGGCAGATCACACTGTTCATCCGGCAGAAACAGCAGGCCCCCCTCGCCCTCAAACTTACTCGCCTTGCACAGCGATTTGAGCTGCCCCGCCGGGAACAATGTTTGTTGGGGAGTGGGCATGGGCGCCGGTGTTTGCTGCGGTGTAGGAATCAGCGTCTCGGTTGGGGAAAGCGAAGTAGATACGACCGTCGGTGTCGCAGTTGATAGTTCGGCAGCCTTGATGGGATTGTTGATGGGGCAGGCTGCATCACAAAACAGGCCGGTCACCACCGCCAGAACGACAACAAATGCTATCTTCAACGGTAAACCGATATGCTTTGGGAGTTTTGATCTGGGTGGGGGTGGCGGGCATAACTTCTCCGGTCCCACGCCCATTAGTTCAGCTATTGCACGCCTTAATTCTATGAATCCGTGTTCCTCATCCTCAACAAAACTGATGCGTTGGATACGACCATAGCGAAAAGGGATATCCTTTTCGGGCACCGATCGCAGCATTAGCAACATGAGGGATTTCGCTGTACGGTCGGCATAGTCCCATTCGTCGAGTACGTTCTTGCTCGTGACGCTTTCCGGGGTCATGACGCCGATAACCACGTCCGACGCTTTCAATCCCGCGAAAACGGCATCGTCCCAGCCCTTTTTTCCCGGCGTGGCATAAGGAATGTCATCCACATCGAGCCATGTTTCACAGCCCCACGTCCGCAGTCGTTCATCCAAACGCCGGGCGAACGCCAAATCTTCACGCTTGTAGCTGATAAAAACTTGCATCGCTTCCCCCAACAGCAGTATCAGAGAATATGACCATTGTATCATAAGTATTTATAGTTTTATGAATACTTAGAGAATCAAAACAGCGCCAATCACTGCCTGGGATTGACGCTGCTGTTAGCCGTGATACAAGCTCGCTTATTCTCCCGCGGCCACCTCACCGGGCGGCGGCTCGACTTCAACCGGCACGCCTTCATCCTCCGGCGCGGGATCGCGCACCGGTTCATTTTCCGCCCCTGTGTCCGTCTCAGCCTCCGGCCCATCGCCCCAGGGCACTGGCCCAAGCTGGAAGTAGCGCGCCCGGATTTCGTTCACGCTCAGCACGCCGCGCGCCGCGCGGATTTCCTCGAAGGTGGCCGATTTGTCCTGCGGGCGGATGTCGTCAAAGCACCCAACGAGATCGCCCGCATAAAACGGCAGCAGGTCGGTCGTGATCTTCTCCGCGATACGCACCAGCTTCGGCCACAGCGTCCGCTCGATGAACACCCGCTCGCCGACCAGCGCGTTCGCCTCGGTCGCGTTCTCGCTGAACATGCCGACCGGGATGCCGAATATCTGGAAGATTTCCTCGCGGTTGAAGCGCCGCGCGTTCAGAAAGTCCATGTCCTGCTGGCTTAGCCCGACGTTGTGCCACTCCACCGACGCGCCGCGCAAAAAGGCCGTCTTGCGCTCGCGTCCACCGTAGGCCGTGCGCCACTCGCGCTTGAGCCGCTCAAAGTCGGCGTCACTCACCCGCTCGCGGATCGCCACGATGCCCGCCGGGACGGCCATTCCCTCGCCAAAGTAGCGCCGGTTCCAGTCGGCCATCGCCCGGTCGGACTCGACCGCCAGCCGCGCCGCTTCGAGCGCGCTCAGGCCGTAGTAGTCGTTGGCCGGGTGCCAGCGCCGGAAGTGCACCACCTCGGATGCGTCCAGCGGCACGCGCCGCCCGTCCACCTCGTAGATATAGCCGCGCACGCCGCGCACCGGGTCCGGCACGATGCTGACGCGATCCGGGCGCAGCGGCCACAGTTCCAGCGGCGGACCGCCCGCCTGCCCCGCCAGGAACCAGTAGGCGTTGCCGTGAATTTCCAGGTGCCCAACCGTGTGTTCGAGCAGCTCAAAGCGGCTCATCAACGGATTCGGACGCCGCAGCAGGCGCTCAAAAGGATGATCCGCGATCTCGATGGTCTGCTCGCCCACGCGCGCCAGCACCCGGAAGGGCACCAGCGCCGCCGCCTCGGCGATGCGGTTGACCGCCACGTACACCCACGGACTACCCATGTACACGCCCGCGTACCGGCTCGCCTGTCCAAACTCCGGCGGCGTTTCCGGCAGCGGTTCCCCGATCACCGCCGACTCGACGCGCTGGATCACGCTGGCCGGTCGCCATTTCACATAGCCGATCCGCCGCAGCACCCGTTCGATTAGCGTTGTATTCGCCATGTGTCCTGTCCCTTTCTACTACCAATCAGGTTTGATGCTCATCCGGTGCTTAGCCATCAATGAGCCGGTAAAGCTGGCCTCACCACCCGCCTATACAAAACTGATGCCCGGCGCGGCGTTGGTCGCCCCGTGCCATGCCAGCGCCAGCGCGATCACCGTGTCGTCGTGATCGCCCGGCGGCGCGCTGTAGCGAAAGCACCCACTCGGCAGGCGTTCCAATGCATACGCCTGGAGTTCGCCCATCAGCACCGGGTCGGGCAGGATCGCCAGTTCGCCGCGTTCGAGCGCCAGCGCCAGCGATTCGATCAGCGGCCCCTTGCTGCTGGCCGTCATGGTGAAGGGCATCACTGGCAGGCCCTCGGTTTGCAGCGCCTCGATGTTTGGCCCGCCGATGCTGTTTGCCTCCGCCCAGATGGCATCCGGCTGCCACCGCTCCGCCACCGCTGCCAGCCGCCCGCGCTGCAAGCCCCAGCCGATCTCATTGAAGCGGTCCAGCGCCACCAGCCGCCGCTCCGTGACCGACAGCACCGCAATGGCCGTGAAATCGTTGTCCCGCCCCCAGTCCACGCCGAACACGACCCGCTCGCCGGGCAGCGGCGCCGAGCGCGCGTCCGCCGTTGCCGCCGCTTCCACGCGCCGGAACACGCCGCCCGTATCGGCCAGGAACTCCGCGAGATATTCTTGGCGGAACAGCCGCTCCGGCAGCAGGGCGCGCGCCGCCTCGATCTCCGCCGGGTCGATCAGCGGGTTAGCCGACGTCGGGAAGCGCCAGCTTTGCCACTGGGACTGCGCCGGGTTCTGGCCCAGCATGTACAGCCCCCAAAACCAGTTGCGCCCGCGCGGCGTGCTCAGGAACAAGCCTTCCCCGCGCCGGTCGGCCAGCGCCGGGCGGATGGCCGCCGCCCACACGTCCGGGTGCAGGTAGGCTGCCTCGTCCAGCACGGCCACGTCCAGCCCGGACCCGCGCAGATCGTCGGGGTTGTGCCCGCTGCGCACCACGATCACGCCGCCGCCCGGCAGTTCGATGCGCCGCATATCTTCACACTTGACCCGCCACACCCCGGACAGGCTCGCTTTCAGCCCCCGCCACACATCGTCGGCCATGCGATACGTCGGGCTGATCCACCAGCCGGTCAGCCCGTCCAGCGCACGCTCAATCAGCAGAATCTTGCCCGTCTCCGTCTTCCCGAAGCGGCGACCGCAGGCTACCACTTTGAAGCGGGCCGGGTGCCGCAGGATGTCGATCTGCCCAGGGTGTGGTTGATACAGGTTGACCGTCACGGCTCACATACTCCACGCGAATTGTTTGATCGGACGAAAAATCGATCTGCCCCTTGTTCAGCACGCCGGTGCGCCGGATCAATCCCACCCGGTCCAGCACATCGCGCGCCGCCTGTACCGCCACCCGCGTATCGTCGCCTTCCAGCGCCCGCCGCAGCACGGCGACAGCTTCCGGCGTCAGCGCGTTCAGCGCCGCCAGCGTATCCTGCACCTGCCCGTTCTGCTGCATACAGCGCAGCAGCGCTGCAAAATCTTCGCTTGCCTGCCACGCGGCCAGCGTCGCCGGACGGACGCGCACCATCTGTGCCACCTCGTCCGCGCTGTGCCCCTCGGCCAGCAGCCGGATCGCGCGGCACACCCGCTGCTCAACCGGCGGGCGGTCGCGCTGTTTGCCCCCACTCATACGACTCACCTCCACTCGCCATCCAGGCAGGCGCCCCCACCATCGACCGGCACGCCCGGCCACCTGCACAGGACTCACCCTCGCGGCTCTCGTTAACGGCACCTGCTGCCCACCCGCTGATTTTCAGGTCCGCGCCCGCCCAGGTGACCGGGATGATCCCAGTTTAGCACAAATGTTCTGTTTGTCTATCGTCGTTAACTGTGATTTTTATGTCTCATTCTTAAGTGCGAGAGATATCAGCACAGTGGGAAAACAGCGTTGTACGCATATTTCACACTCGCAAGGTGTCTTTCTTGAATTGAGCACAAAACCTCTGCGCGGCAGTTTGTGATACGGTGTAGAATGAATCCATCACACCCGTCTGATACACTGCTGCACTATCGTCGCGCCTACTCGCAGGTTTGATCGCCGGGAGGAACGAATGCCGAGGAAACCAACCGTTCTTTTGCTGACCCTGTCCTTGATGCTGGCAGCGCTTGGCCCGGTCATGCCTGTCGCCGCCCAGGGCGGGCCGGACTACTGGCCCACCGATGGTTGGCAGTTCTCCACACCGGAGGAACAGGGCATGGACTCCGACAAGCTGGCCGATGCGCTCGCATTTTTATTGGAACAGGACGATTACACTATCCACAGCCTGACCGTCGTCCGCAACGGGTACATGGTGGTTGACGCTTATTTCTATCCTTTTGAACCGGACGCGCTCCACGATATCGCCTCTGTGACCAAGAGCTTTACCGCGACACTGATCGGCATTGCCATCCAGCAGGGCTATCTCCCAGGCGTGGAAGAACCGGTACTGAGTTTTTTCATTGATCGCGAGATCGCCAACGTGGACGCCAATAAAGAAGCACAGACCATAAAAGACCTGCTGACCATGCGCACCGGCTTTGCCTGTGATGCTTCGAACGGTGAGATCACCTTGCAGCAAATGCTCGCCAGCCCGGAGTGGGTGCAGTTCACACTCGACCTGCCAATGCTGGGCGCACCGGGCGAGGTATGGGAGTATTGCAGTCCCGGCGTACACCTCCTGAGCGCCATTGTGACCTATGCCAGCGGCCTGCCCCTGTGGGACTTCGCGCAGATGACCCTGTTTGATCCACTGGGTTTTGATGACTCGCTGTGGCCCGCCGATGCCTACGGGTATACCTACGGTTGGGGCGACCTGCGCATCACGCCGCACGACATGGCGAAACTCGGCTTCCTGTATCTCAATGACGGCGTGTGGGCCGGCACACGGCTCCTGCCGGAAGACTGGGTAGCAACCGCTACCAGCCCGGCAGGTAACGGCACCGATCACTACGGCTACCTGTGGTGGCTGGAAAACGACGGCTATTCCGCGCATGGGCGAGGCGGGCAGTCCATCTTTGTCATCCCGGAGGATGAACTGATCGTGGTCACCACCGCCGGTGGTGGGAACACGGGAGTAGCGCGGGACGTCCTGGACGATTTTATTCGACCCGCTATCCAGAGTAATGATCCGCTGCCGCCCAACCCGGACGGCTATAACCGCTTGCAGGCTTTGCACGGCGAGGCGTTACAACCAGTCGAAGTCTTGCTCGCCGAACCACAGCCCATCCCTCCACTGCCTGACATCGCCGCCAACATCTCCGGAAAAACCTACCTGCTGGAGGATAACTTTTTTGGCTTGCGAGCCGTTGTGTTGAGCTTTGACCGGCCAGACGAAGCCACGCTGATCGTCCCCACCACCGAACACCCCTCTGGCGATCCGTTGTTCGAGTGGCAGATCGGGCTGGACGGCCTGCCGCGCATCACTCCCGGACGGATGAACATGCCCGCCGCAGCCATCGGCGGCTGGGTATCGGATGATACCTTTGAGATAGAGATTGACGAAATCGGCAACAATTTCTGCTGGCGGATCAGCTTGACCTTTGACGGTGACCACGTGATCGTCACTATGCAAGACCTGACCGGCTTTTATGGTCAGCCGCTGGTTATTCAGGGCTGCCTGGAAGGCAGCCGCTAAAACAACATGCAAGAACTGCGCACGGAGAGGCATACCTGGACGAGTATGCCTCGCGCTGATCCGGCCCGGCGCCTTCCTGTCCTGGTCGTGTTGTTCGGTTCGAGCAGATGCAGAATACAGGTTATAATCAGCGCGTTGATACTCTGACGTATGCCGTTCGCGCTTTACATGAGCCACAGGCAGCCCGTTTTCTCATGACATCGTTCAAAAATACCATCTACCGCCACCGCGCCGACGCTGCCATGTCGATCATGGTCTTCATCTGGGGCTTTCACTTCATCGTGCTGAAAGATGGCCTGGAAACCCTGCCGCCGTTGGCCTATAACGCCCTGCGCTTCCTCATCGGCCTGCCGGTCATGATCGGGATGGTGCTTCACAACCCGGACCTGCTTAAGCTCTCCCGGCGGGATTTGGCGGTTGTGGTCCTGCTGGCTATGACCGGCTCGGTGCTTTTCCAGGCGCTCCAGTTGATGGGCTTGCAGCGCACCACCGCCACCAACAGTTCGTTGTTTGTCGCCACCATGCCCGCCTGGACCGCGCTGCTTTGCATCCTGGCCGGGTCTGTGGCCCTGCACCGGCGGTTGGTGACCGGAGTCGCCATCACGCTGGCCGGGGTGGCGCTGGTCATACTGGGCAAATCCAGCTCAGGCCTGTCGCTGACCTCTGACGATCTGCTGGGCAGCGGCATGATCCTGGTGGCTGCCGTAGCCCTGGGCGCAACCAACATGCTCAAAGAACCGCTTGTTAACCGGCTGGGATCGATGCGAGTGGCCGTGTGGTCCTACTGGGCGACAGTCGCCGGGCTGGTGGTGCTGGCCGCGCCGGAGTTGATCACGCTGTCCGGCGATCACCTGGTTCAGACGCTGCCTAACCTGCTGTACAGCGGGCTGCTGGCCGGTACCGGCGGCGCTTTGTCATTAACCTACGCAATTGGCGTGCTTGGTCCAACCCGCGCGTCAAGCTACTTCAACTTTCCGCCGGTAGTGGCGGCTCTTGGGGGAATCCTGCTCCTGGGCGAACCGTTCACGCTGCCACTGTTGATCGGCGGCTGTTTGACGCTGCTGGGCGTGATCACCGTGCGCCGCAACACGTTTATCCGCCTGCCCGCTGTCGAAGCCACGCGGGAGTCCTGCCACGAGTTACAGCCGGAATCGGTGCATACAATCGCGCGGTGAGCTACACAAGAACAAACAGGGGTTACAAATTATGCGGGTGGGGAATCAATGTACCCAAGATATGCCGATACAATCGAACGCATTTGTGTATGGTCCCAACAAACGGAAGAAATAAAAGGGACGATTATCATCGGCTCACAAGCCAGGGACATATCGCGGGCCGATCAATGGTCAGACCTGGACCTGATGGTGTTGGTCCAAACCCCCGATCTTTTTCTGAAAAAGAACCAGTGGCTGGGACGTTTTGGGAACGTGGTGTGCGCGTATAATCACATCACTCCGTTGTATTCCAGCAGTTGGGATTGGTGTGTAAAACGTGTCCTGTTTGATGACAATCGCGACATCGATTTTTCGATTCTACCCTACGAGCATTTAGATGAAATAGTCGCAATAAACCAAACCATCATGCTGAAAGGTCACCAGGTAATCTATGACGCGCACGCGCCCCTCCTGGAATCAAGCTTTGGCGCGTTGAAAACAGCCGATCAGGATTCCGCCGCCACCCTACCCACGGAGGACGAGTGGCGCAATACGATCAACGACCTGCTCTATCACATCATCTGGGCTTTCAAAAAAATCAAGCGGCAAGAACTGTGGGTAGCAGTCAGCGACATCAACCAGCATATCAGCAGCCTGTTACTGCGACTCATTGAATGGCATACAGAATCCATCACCCATCAGCCAACCACCATCGCATATCATGGTCGCTTTCTGGAAATGCGCGCTACCGGGGAAGTTATCAGCAGGCTGCGGCACTGTTTCACCACGTATGACTCAGAAAACGCCATCGAAACCCTGGGCCACCTCATCGACTTCACGCTTTTTATTTCACAAGAACTACATGAATCTAGCGGCTATGAGCTGAACACCGATCAGTTTGCCATGATCAGGAACCTGTATCGTGGCATGAAAGAGCACGTGCCGTAACAACCGCGTTGATTTTTCCACCGAGAAAAGGCTGTTTTGCACAGGCGCCAGGCAGCCCACGCGCCCGCAGCAAGGCGCTAGCGGTGCGCGTGCAGATCGATCACGGTGTCCACCGTCTTGGACGCGACATCGATTCCCGTGATGTTGTCCGACCGGACGTTAAGCGCATAGATGGTGCTGGCGTCATCGTTCGCAAATACGCACGCCGGAAACGATCCCTGCACCCCAATTGCCAGCGGCAAAAACTGGCCTGCGTTCAAATCGTACACGCTGACATAGCTCCGGTCCAGGTGCGCGATATAGAGGCTGTTTTCCTGCGGCTGGTAAACCAACCCGACCGCGTTGATATACGTCAACTGCCAGGGTTCCAGGCCCAGCGCGCGCGCCGAGTCTTCCAGGTTTATCACCTGTGTGATCGTGTCGGTGTCGGTGTTGATGCCCAGTACCACGTAGGTAGCCCCAACATACAGCGTATGGGAGCCGGGATCGTATGCAAACGGATAGTACGGTCCGGCGCTGATCCCCGGCCTGGCCGGGTCATCGAACGTGATCGTCGTGTGCAGCGTGTACTGCTCCGTTTCGATCACATGCACGCTGACGGCTGCGTTCTGCCACCCGCCCAGGACATACAGCTTCGACCCGCCGGGCAGCGCATACGGGCGTTCATTGAACGCGCCCCCGTCGAGATGCAACGATGTCACCACCTGATAATCCGCCCGGTCGATCACCAGCAACGTATCTGGCTGGTACTGCTCTGCGCCGCGCGCCTGTGACACGCTAAACAACTTGGTTTGATCCGGCGACAGGGTGAAGCGCCACACAGACGGGATATCCGGCGGCAGATCGTGGGAGGCAATGAGGCTCATATCGCTGCTATCCACCTCTAACACCGACTCACCCTGGGCAATGAGCATATGTCCCTGGTCATCGATGACCGCATCATACACATAGGCATCGTCGCGGATATGGGGTAGTTCAACCACGCCTTCGATGGTCGATTCGTCCAGGTTCAGCTTGTAGGCGTTTGCGCTGTTTTGCACCAGCACATAGCCGGTTGGCGTGCCCGGTAGCCGGACAAATAAATGCGGGGCGATGTCCTCCCGGTTAAACACCAGCCTGTCCTCAACGGTCCGCGCGTCCAGGTTTACCCGCGCCAGCGCTTCGGCATCGCCGCAAATAGCATACGCTGTCTCTGGCGCAGCAGGGGCCAGCGCCACGTCATCCATTTCGGTACAGGCCCAGCCGGTCGGTGATACACCCAGGTTGATCTGCTCAACAACAGCATCCGTCTGCGTATCCACCACCAGCAGGTTATTATTATTGGGCAGCGGCCAGGCGGTCGCCACGTATACCCACCGGCTGTCCGGGCTGGCGTCCAACGCCATCGCGCCGCCGTCAATGGGCAGAATGCTGACATCCTGGCTGTTCAAGTCAACGGCGTACAGCCAGCCGTAAGCGTGATATTCCGGATACCAACCCCCAATGGTCGCCATATATAACTTCTGCTCATCCGGCAGCACCACTAGGTCGTGAAACCCTTCTCCTTCTTCTTGCACGGGAACCCGGATCGAGTAATCCCAGGTTTTGCTGCCGGTGTTATACAGGCCCACAATCGAACTCTGCTCGTCACCCGTCTGGACATACCAGTGCGTGGGACCCTGTTCGCTTTCACGGATGTGCACAAACCCAACCCGCTCGTCGGTGAATTCGCGGACCGCATATGTTTCGGTGTTAATGATGTTGACCGTGTTGCCACCATTCCATGTGATCAACTCCGGCGCCGTCTGTGAAAGCACCATGCCGGTGATGGTGAGGTCGTCAATAACGTGAATCACGTCCATGCTCTGGGTATCGATCACAAACAACTTGCGCCACGTGTCACTTGGAACAAACAGTTTCTCTTCGCTGGCATCCAGCGCAATATGCCAGCAGGCCAGGGGAAAATACTCGTACAACTCGGTGGCCCCGACAACGGCCAGATCGTCCAGCCGCACCTTGAGCACCACTTCGGCCAGGCTGAACCCCACGTATGCGTACTGCCCATCCTGGGTGAGCGCGATGCTGGCGGGACCGAACGCCTGCGGCACCGGATCGGTTTCTGGATCGATCAGCACGCCCCCACCGCCGGCTGGCATATATACCGGCATCTGTTCCACCTCAACCAATCCCGACCAGACATACCCTTCCAGCTCGTCTCCGCCGGTGTTGGCCCGTACGCGGTACCATTCGCTGCTGCTCACGCTGCCAAGCGTGATCGCCTGGCCCGTTTCAACGGCCAGGATCGTGACAAATGTCCCCGCTGGCAGCATGCCCACAACCGCCGCATTGGTATCGGTTCCTTTTCGCAGGCGTGCATCAGCCGTGATCGTCCCCTGTCCCGGCTGCGGGGTGGGCGTCTCCTGCCAGCGCACCCCGTCCACAGCCATCACCGGCTGACCGGTCAGCCCGATCAAGCCCACGATCAGCACTACCGCACAGCCACCCAACAACACAACGAGCCATCGCATGTTAGCCACCTCTCTCACAGTCCCGCGTTTTGAGTTCAAGTATACAGCGTTAGCTACCAACAGTGATAACAAAAAACTGACAGCATTTAGCCCAAGTCCACAAACCCCGATCGCGTTTTGCGCTTATAATAGAACTAAACAGTCAGGCAGGGAGAGCGCGTCATGGTGGATAAACCCCATACAGACGCCCTGATCGTTGGCGCGGGGATGGCTGGCTTGATGGCCGCTAACAGTATGAGCGAGCAGGGACTGCGCGTCACAGTTGTGGAGCAGGGGCAGACCGTTGGCGGCAGGCTTGCAACGCGCAGCATTGGGCCGGGCCGGGCCGATCATGGCGCACAGTTTTTCACCGTGCGCACTACCGATTTCCGGCAGTACCTCAACCGCTGGCTGGACAAAGGGCTGGTCTATGAATGGTCGCGCGGCTGGAGCGACAGCAGTCTGGGCGCAACGCCGCCGGACGGCCAACCCCGGTATGCAGTCCGCGGCGGGATGCACGCCCTGGCGGCTCACCTGGCGCAAGGCTTAGACATCCGCCTGAACACGCGCATCGTCTCGCTGACAACCAGCGTGCAGGGCTGGCACGCCCGCGACGACAAAGGTCGTGTCCATACCGTTCCGGCAATCCTGCTGACACCGCCTGTGCCCCACGTGCTCGACATCCTGAACGCAGGCGAGGTTAAATTGACCCCTGCCAACCGAGGCGCCCTCGAAGCGATCCAGTACGCGTCATGTCTGGTTGGCCTGTTCTGGATCGGCGGCGAGATCAGCCTGCCGGAACCGGGCGCGATCCACCATCCCAATGCGCCAATCACCTGGATTGCCGACAACCGGCGCAAGGGAATCTCGCCTGACGCCACATTGATCACCGTCCACGCCGGGCCGGAGTACAGCCGCCAGTTGTGGGATATGCCGGATTGGCAGGTGTTGGTTGCGCTTGAATCCGGGCTGCGGCTGTTTCGCGACTACCGCGCGCATACCGTCGAATCGCACCTGGTACGCTGGCGCTATGCCATGCCGATCACGATACACCCAGGCGGGTACCTGATAGCCGATGATCTGCCGTCGCTGGTCTTCGCCGGGGATGCGTTCGGCGGGCCGCGTATCGAAGGCGCCGCGCTGTCCGGGCTGGCAGCGGGCGGCGTGTTGGGCGCTCAGGTTACCTGATCCTGCTATTCACCCGGTATCATCTTCATCCGGCAGGTTCCACACACCGCCGATCACCTCAATCGACCGGCGGCCTGAGATCAGGATGCGCCGTTCGATCTGAAGCTTCATCAAGTGGTAGCTGACGGTGGATGTGCTGAGCATACACTCCTTTGCAATTTCCGTGACCGTTGGCGCCAGCCCGTCATGCTCGCGTTTGTAATCGACAATGAATTGAAAAATCTGCTCGCGGTTCGGTGAGTGATCACCACGCATTGTGATCCCTCCGTCCAGGCTGGTCCCGACCGCGCAGCCAAAACCGGGCACGGCTCCCCGACCGCATCGCCCGGCGGGCTGCACACCCGCTGTATCCGTCCGAGATCATCTCATCACCCCTGTATGTGTCACAAATAGAACACATGTTCGACAGCAGGATCAGTATATACGATACGTCACAGGCTTGTCAACACGAATACAAACATAGCAGACGGTTCTAACCGGATTCGACCGCTTTCCTAACTCCACTCCGACCGGCCCGCCCGGCAACCCGGCGGGTCACCGGGAACAGTGCTTGCAGCCTGCGCTAGTACACACGCTCTATAGTGAAGGCGTCTCCGCTCTCAACCAACAGATCGACCACGATTTCACTCCCGCCGTAGCCATCGACGATGTCATGCGCCCGCACGATCACATACGTCACATCCGCCGGGATGATGATACCGCTCTGGCTGCGCGTAAATGGCTGCTCGTTCACGTGGGGATGCAGCAGCACCCGCGTGAAGGGATCGTCCGGTTCCGGCCTGATCGCGGAGCCATCCGGCAGCACTACGTCCCAGCCGTCGGCGTAATCGTCCCAGCCGGTATCGGGATGCTGGACTGTAACATAAAACGTCCAGGTTTGTTCACTGGTCTGCACCGCCCGCACAAACGTTACATCGGCGTTCCCCGCCTGTTCCACCATCGTACCCTCCTGGGCAACAAAGCCCGCATATCCGGTCAAGCCGCATATTACCATCATCAGCACCACCCACCAGGCTGCTGCCGGGCCGTTTTCTGGCATGTCTGCACCCTCCGGATAGTCATCTGTACGCTGTATCCATAGTATAATGCATATACCAGCAGCCATCTTACAGGGGCCGCGCAATGGCAACCGACCTGTGGAATACAGCCTGTGAGTACAATATCGTCCTGGTGTTTGTCGTGCTTTTAGTCGGGATGCTTGGGTTGTTTGGTGCCGCCACGTATGCCGCCAATACAACGGGCATCCTGCGGCAGATCATGCGGGTTCTCAAATACCTGTTCGGCGCGGCGCTGCTGGGCAACGCTGCCCTGGCGATCCTGCTCTGGGCGTACCCGCAGCCCGCCCTCGCCGACGATCACATGGTGGTTGATGGGCGCTGTGATGTTTCCGGCGGACGGACGACCGTTGTGCTCGTGCGGCATTTCAACACCGTATGGGTCCAGGGCGACCCGATGCCGGACTCCGAATACAGGGTGCTGCGGACCGACGATCCCGCCATTCTCGATGAATACTCGTACATCTGGCACGAGTACGGCGCCCGCTACGAGTGGGCTGCCTATCAACGTTTGATCCGGGAGAACACCCTGCTGGTGGTGGGGCTGATCGGCATGGCGGCGCTGTCCGTACTCGTTGCGCTGATCGGCCTGCTGTCATCCGAGGATGCATGGCGGCAGTCGGCCCCCGACCACGCCCCGCCGCCGACCGCCGACAATTGAGCCGCTGCCTTTTGTTTTCCCCGTGCCTGCCGTATAATCGAGCCAGAACAGATCGCAGATGGAGCAGCAGGTTCTCATGTCCGACCAGGCTAACGACACCGATTCCGACAGCATCAAGCCCCCAACGACATCGCTCGACGAAATCCCGGTTGAGGAGTTGATCCGACTCACGCGCGCCTTTACGCGCCGGATCACCAACCAGGACCGCCAGCGGCTTGCGCGGGACCTGCGCGAAACCGGGCACCAGCGCAGCATCCAGATCACCGCACCGGTCGCCCTGCAGCGGTTTTTCTCCGGTGAGATCGACCTGGACAGCGAACTGGTCCAGCGCTTTCTAAATGCGCCGCTGCTCTCGCACGTCCGCTATATCCCCAAGCCCGATGAACCGCTGCGCTCCCAGGCGAGCGCTCTCTTTAGCAGCCAGGATGATTCCGCGATCCTGTCGGTCGATGTCCATCTCCATACCGATCCAGATGCCTCGATGGAATTCACTTTTACGATGTTCAGCGCGCTGGCGTTGAGCTTTAGCCTGAAGCCCCTGCTGAGAGTAGAACGCCGCCGTTTTATCGACCTGATGCGCCGCGAAAACGGGATCGCGTTCCTGTGGACGCGCGACCGCTGGGAGCAGCCCTATGTGATCTTTGTTGTGCGTGAAGGCTTCGCCCGTGTATACGCCTTCTCACCGCACGGACCACAGGCCGCGGTACGCATGACGCCCGATATGGTCCTGGCACTGACCGACTGGTTGGAATGGCTGTGGTTCCCACCGGAACCCGTCGAAGACGACTGGCCCAAACCGGAACCCGCGCCGCTTTCCCAACGTCCCACCCTGACCCGGCGGCCAGACGGGCTGCCGCCCCCACCCCCGCCCCAACCGGAACCCGCGCCGGACAACCAGCGGGATGACCAGGGCGCAGCGGACAGCCAGCCGCCAGATGATCTGGAGTGGTAGCGCCCATGTGGGTGTTTTGTATAAAAAAACCCTAAAAATAGTGTCGCAAACTTCCCGGCTCTTGGATACAATGTGGTAAACATCTTACCCGCTCACCCAGACTCGTGCTTCGATCCGCTGCGCGGGTCGTTGTGATGGTATTGCAGGCTGTCGGATGCCTGCCGTGACTTAATCGTTGTCCGTCCATCCGTATGCCAACTGGCCAATGAACTGTGCACAGCGAACATAGAAGGGATCAGTTGATCATGGACCTGTTCGAAAAAACACGGACCTTTACCCGCGCCAAAGAAGCAACTGAGCTGGGGCTTTATCCCTATTTCCAACCGCTGAGTGGCTCCGAAGGCGTCACCGCAACATTCAAAGGGAAAGAAGTGGTGATGATCGGGTCCAACAACTACCTGGGCCTGACCACTCATCCCAAAGTCTGCCAGGCAGCTATCGAAGCGATTGAAAAGTACGGCACAGGCTGCACCGGCAGCCGCTTCCTGAACGGCAACCTGATGTTCCATGAAGAACTAGACCGTCGCCTGGCCGCGTTTGTCGGCAAGGAAGCCGGGCTGGTCTTCCCCACCGGCTACCAGACCAACGTGGGCACCATCTCCGCGCTGGTGCAAAAAGGCGACTTTGTGATCATCGACAAAGAAGATCACGCCAGCATCGTTGACGGCTGCTTCATGAGCCGGGGCGAGATGCGCCGCTTCAAGCATAACGATCCCGACAGCCTGGACGACGCGCTGAGCAAGATACCGGAAGATGCCGGTAAGCTGGTGGTGGTAGACGGCGTGTACAGCATGGGTGGTGACATCGCCCCCCTGCCAGAGCTGGCTGAAATCTGCCGCAAGTACGGCGCGCGCATCATGGTAGACGACGCGCACAGCATAGGCGTGCTGGCCAACGGGCGCGGCACTGCTGCCCACTTTGGCCTGACCGACGAAATCGACCTGATCATGGGTACATTCAGCAAATCGCTGGCTTGTATCGGCGGATTTATCGCGGGCAGCGCCAAGACCATGCACTATGTCCAGCACCATGCGCGCGCGTTTATGTTCAGCGCCAGTTCGCCGCCGTCGGTGGCTGCGACTGCCCTGGCCGCGCTCGACGTCATCGAAACCGAGCCGGAGCACGTCCAGCGCCTGTGGGACAACACCGACTATATGCGGGCCGGGCTGCACCGCCTGGGCTACGATACCGGCGCCAGCAACACGCCGATTATCCCGCTGTATATCTACGACCAGTACCGGACCGTGCTCGCCTGGCACGCGCTGATCGAAGAAGGCGTCTATACCAATCCGGTTGTACCGCCCGGCGTGCCGCCGAATGGCAGCCTGCTGCGCACCAGCTATATGGCGACCCATACAACAGAACACCTCGACCGGGCGCTCAAGGGGCTGGAAACGGTCGGCCATAACCTGGACCTGATCCCGGAAACAGCCACGCTTGCCAGCGTCTGACCCGGCGCAGCGCCGTTACCCGGCCATCATTACCAACACGACGCGGGCGGCCCCTGAGCAGAGGGCTGCCCGTGTTTGATCTCCTATCATGCCGCTGGCCGGTACGCGCCAGCCCCCAAAAGGCGGCACGGGCCACACGATGAGCGTGTGACCCGTACTTCTCTGTCCCCGTTGACCGGCCCTACCCCCTGGTCATGTCGGTTGGAAGGGCGGGCAGCGGACTCCTTGCGCCAGAAAGAATTCCGCCGCCCAGATAAAATGGGAAGAACAGGACCTGAAAACCGGTCGGAACCTGCTCTCTTACAAGCGATCTGTTATGTCCCCTGTTTGTCCTTAAAATAAATCCTGGTAATCAGGTTTCCGAACTGCACTTCGTCGCCGTCATGCAATACCCGTACCTCGTGCTCGTGCACGCGCTGGCCGTTGATGCGGGTGTGGTTCACGCTGCCCAGGTCCGTCAGCACGACAGTATTGCCGTGGCGGCGCAGCCCGGCGTGCAGCCGCGATACACCCATCACCGCGGCTTGATAATCCGACAGGTCAATATCGGGCAGCATCACGTTGTTCGGGGATCGCCGCCCGATCACCATTTCGCTCTCGCGTGGCCGGGTCTGGATGACCTGGTCCGAGCCTTTGACCTGCACGCACAACACCATCTCATCGCCAAAAAAGGCCGGGTCGCCCGGCTGCTCTATCTCCGACGAATCGACGCTTACCAGGCGCCGGGTGCTGCCAGCCTGTACCAGCAGCGTCCCGCAGTGATAACAATAAACCTCGCCGTCCGGGTTCTTATGGTGACACGCCGGGCACTCGATCTGCTGCTGAGCAGACTGTGCCCGCGGTGGAGGTGCAATCCGCCGGATCGAGTTCCGCTTGGGTTTGGTTTCCACGCGCAGCGCGTGGGTTTCTTCCTGGTGAATAACCAGCGGCACGACGGGCAGCTCAATCCCGTTACCACGACCCTCGGTATCTTCCCAATGGCGCATCAACGCCACCAGCCGCTCACGTTCGGCTGGGGTTAAACAACCAACCTCAGACTGGATGGAATTCCAGGTATCTTCCCGGTTGTGTCCAGCTCGACGTAGTCGAACAAAGGTGGCGAAAACCTCTACAACATCGCCACTACGAGCCATGTCTGTTCCTCCCAAGAAACAATCTGTACCGATATTCTGGCTGTGGCGCACCTGCCAGACGAGATGATATGTTCCCTACTTACATATGTACACTATTCAAATTAAAGTCGACTATAAATAAAATTAAATCTGCGTAAAAATCGCGCATTTTGTCCTTTGATATTGAAAATCTTCAAGAATCTAAACAGGTTCCCTGAAAAAAACTATGCAGAGAACCTGTGAAAACCCGCACGAAGTTGCCGGGAGCAATCCGGCAAAGCCTGGCGGCTACTGCGCCATATTGACGGTCAGCTCATACTCCATGTCCCAGTACCCGTCAACCACGACCAGGTACATCCCGCCTTCCCTGGCGGTGTAGGCCAGCGGTTCATCAAAATAGGCGTCATACTCTTCGACCAAAAAACCATCCGGCCCGTACAAGCTCACATAGGGATAACCGTCCGTCTCGATCAGAACTTCAATCGTGTCACCCGCCGTCAGGTCCAGCGAATAGATGTGCTGATCCGTTGAGTCGTCGAACTCGCCCGTCACCGGCACGCCAACCGCCAGCGCATCTATGATCAGGCTCGGATCACCGGCCAGGAAATCGCCCGAACTATCCATATCAAAGTATTCGACCGGCGGCGTGACCGCGTCCGGCGTGACGGCGTTGATATCGGCCAGTTCAACCGCAAAGCTGGCGTCGAGCAGGACTTCCTCAACTTCCGCCTCATCGCCCAGCAGCGCCAGATCGATCTGCATCCGCATTTCACCCGCGGCCTTGTGCGTGTACAGGTCATCTGCGCCGATCCACTGTTCCATCCTGAACGTACTGTCCTTGAGCAGCAGGTTCAGTGTCATCAGCAAGAACTCGGCCTGCGTCTCGTTGAGGTCTTCGAGGTCTTCCAGGTCTAATCCCTCAAGCGCCTCGCTGCTCACCATCTCCACGATCAGGGCAGGCAGTTCTGGCGCATTCAGGAAGCCGTGCAGGTCAAACTCGGTCGAGAAAACAATCATGTCCTGGCCGTGCAGGGATTGATCGGCTTCGCGCGTCAGCACCACGTACTGGTTCATCAAGGCGGTAAGCTCTTCAAACGGGCCTGTCATCTCGCCCAACTGGCTCATCAGCCCGGCTATCTCGCCCTCTTCCAACTCCAGCTGCAGGTCATCAAGCGTTTGGTTCAGCTCGTCCAGGTCTCCGGCAGTCATCTCCAGCGACTGGCCGAACCACGCCTCGGCCCCGTTGGGCGCAGACGACCCCAGGTAAAGCACGCTGTCTTTGATCAGCAAGTCCATGCCGAGCGCCATCGACTCATCGGGCGAGTCAATCACCAGCTTATCGATGGTGAGCTGCATGACCATCTCTTTCAGCAGCCGCTCGATAAACGTTGCATCCAACCGCCCCAACAGCGAGAGCACCGGCCCAAGATCGGCCATATTGGCAACCGGCGGCAGATCGCTGATCATCGCCACCAGCCCTGGCGGCAGCAGCATCACCGCCGACCCGCTGCCCTCTAGCAGCATACTTTCTTCGCCCGCTTCGAGGTTCAAGTTCATCGACCAGGCGGACAGGTTAAACGACTGGATATTCTCCATCGCCGCTGCCGAGTCCTTCAATATCTGGCAGTCGGCCTCGCTCAGCCCATCACAGAAGACTCCGTCGTCCTGGGCGAATACCGTCAACGCCGGTCCCACCGCCAATACCGCGATCAAAACTGCCATTATCGACAGCCTGGTAAGATACTTCATAGTAACCCCGTTCCTCTCTGGACACGAAGTCCAATAACGTCGCGTGCCGTCATTATATCACAGGTAAAAGTCCCAAAATGTAACAAACCGGCAAAAAATCCCCCCGTGCCGCGCGGCGCGAGGGGAACATTTTTCTATCGATATGATCCGGCGTGCAGGACGCTACTCAGCCTCTTTGGCTTACATGCCCATATCCATACCGAATGTTTTCCATGACTCGTAGCTTTCGGGCGCCTCAACCTCGTACCCGGCGTTCATGCCGCTAATCTCGGACATGAAGTGCAGTTCGCCGGAAATCGGTTGGGCTTCGGGGTCGAACAGCGAAATATCCAGGTTCAGGGTGGCATCCATCATGATCTTGTGGATATAGCCGTCTTCCAGGCCGACCCACTGCCCCATGCTGAAGGTTGTGCCGGTCAACAGCGGGGCTATCAGCGCGCCGATCAACTGCATATCCTCAGGCGCCATTTCGCCCAGGTCCAGCATCTCGGTCATGTCGCCCATCTCGCCCATGTCGCCCATTTCACCACTGAGGGCGCCCAGCATCCCCATCGCTTCACCCAGGCCCGGCGCTGCCAGCACAGCGGGAATGAGCTTGACGATATCCATGTCGGTCGTGAAGCTCGCCATCGCCTGGCCGTCCATCTCGCCATCGTCGCCGCGTGTGGTTGTCACCACGCCGGTCAGGTCAATGCCCATGTCGGCCATGTCCATGCTGGGCATCTCGGTCAGCGCGCCCATTTCCCCACCCAATGGCAGGTCCATGCCCAGGTCACCATACTCGCCGCCATACCACTGATCGTCTATGAAGAAGTACACCATGCCATCTTTTATCAGCAGTTCAGCGCTGCCGGACTGGGTGCCATCCGGCCCGGTGGCCGCTGCTTCTTCGATCACCAGGTGGAAGACCAGCCCTGCTATCGGGTCCGCCGGATCAGGTGGGGCGATAATGCCGCCGCTGCCCGCAGCCTCGAACGCGACAGGCGCGTCTTCACCGATGTCCATTGTAAACGCGATCGACCAGGCTGGCATAGTAAACGATGTAACACCGTCCATCTTCGCCTGGGCATCCAAAATCATCTGGCAGTCGGCGTCTTCCAGGCCGTTGCACATCGGGTCGCCGCCCTGTGCAAGTGCTGTCAGCGCCGGTGTCAGTGCCACCAGCACAACCAGCGCCGTCATTGACAAAAACCGCACGATTTTACTCATAGTGATTCTGCTCTCCTCATAACACGCATGTACAAAAAAACACGAACTATACGTTGCAATGTACTATTATATCACTACGTACAGGCGATCAAAACGTTCCAACCCACACTCGCCGGGGGCACACGCCTGGAGTCAAAAAACAGGCCACCCGGCAGCCGGGCGACCTGCTGAATCAACCCACCTGTTACAGGATGGGCACAAGCCAGGCGTTATTCACCACCGCCGCCGAACAAGCCGCCGCTGTCACCGAACAGGCCAGCCCCTTCGGTTGCACTGGTTGGCTCAGTGATCGTCAGCGCCGCGTTGTGCTGGGTGATATGGCCGGCCAGGGTGTAGCGCATCGCCATCGGCTGCGCCTCAGGATCAAAGGCCGATGAATCGAGGGCCAGCACGTAGTTGTCGGCTATGTAGTAGATATAGCCATCGTTCTTGCCGATATGGATCGTGGTGCTGAACTCGGTGCCTTGCAGCATCGGCAGCAGCATCGCGCTCACCATCGCCAGGTCTTCCGGCGTTAT
The DNA here is from genome assembly GCA_016926875.1 of Anaerolineae bacterium. GTDB lineage: Bacteria > Chloroflexota > Anaerolineae > Aggregatilineales > Aggregatilineaceae > JAFGNU01. Next base: position 111,931 of record JAFGNU010000017.1, read on the forward strand.
TTCGTCCAGGCCCAGATCAGCCGTCTCTTCCTCTCCCATGCCCAACATACCGGTTAGCGACGAGCCTGAATCCATCATGCCCATCAGCGCATCCACCGATCCCAGCATCCCGCCGAGATCAACCGCCAATGTCTGGACCTGCAACGGCTGGCCTTCGTACTCTTGGTCTGCGCCAACCGTCACAGTAAAGATCCCCGGATCGGAGAATATGTCAAACCCGGAAGCTTCCGCGCCGCCCAGGCCGAGCATCACACCGACACCCAACAGCGCGTCGCCTCCCAGGTCCTCGACAACCCAGGTTGCGCCGCCGTCCTTGCTGGTATAGCCCTTGCTGCCGATAACCACGACTTCCCAACCGGCCAGGGATTCCGTCATTTGTGGCGAAACCAGTTCACCCTCGGTGAACATAGCATGAATATTGGCGCCCAACCCTTCATCGGAGTCGGCCAGCACGTATTCATACGATCCCTTAAGCGTTACCTCGGTTACCTCACCTTCCGTATCGATGTACAGCGACATCTCAAGATCGGGAATCACCGCCGACTGCAAGCTGTCCATCAACTGGTAGGCGTCCTGGCGAGCCTGGCACGTATCCGCCGTCTCGGTGGCAGCGCAAATGGCCTTGCTCACATCCATCGTCTGTGTACCTGCCGGTAAGGGGAACCCACAGGCCAACATGGGCGCTGCCAGCATGGCTGCCAGCATCACAAGCAAACCCCACTTTTTCATCGCAGCATCATTCCTTTCTATAATATGCAAAATGCGTTCATGATAGTGGCAGCACCCCAACCCGCGCCAACCGACGAGCCAACGTCAACTACGCGGCATGTGTTGCATACCATCTATCAAGTAAGATTATAGGCTTTTTGTAATTCCGTACAACGCGGATTCCTAAAAAATGGGTATACGTATAACATGGAACAGGTTAAGATAAGGTAACGACGTAACACTATTCGCGCAGTCTGCTGGTTCAACCGGATCATGACACCTGAACTAATCGTCCTGCTGGTAGGTTCGTTGGGCCTGGGTGGCCTGGGCGCACGCTGGGCAACCGGGCGCCGCGCCCGGCAGCGCTATGTGCTGCATACGCGGACCGAGTGGGCACGCGCAGGCCGGACTGTCCATTACGGCCCGGTTGGCGCAACCTGTTTTGGCAGCCGCCCACGCCGGACCTACAGGCAGGGTATTTTTGGCGCGCTGGGACTGGTTGATGGTCGGGTCGTATTCGACGGATACCAGCAAGGCATCTATGATGCCAGCATCCCACTTGACAATATCCACTGGATCAGGGTACATAACATTCCAGTTATGCACGGGCGGACAGCCGCGCCCAGGCGAGGGTTGGTTCTACACGCCGAAGATGCCGACGGCTGGCATGTGCATTCCTTTTTGCTCGAAGCGCCAGACGAGTTTGCACGCCAGATCAGCCATCACAGCCCCTCCCGAACCCGGCAAGATACCAGCTATCATGCCGAGCGCGACGATTTTGGCCCGGCGCGCGCCGTCCGTATGCGCCAGGATATTTACGGGCAGTGGGAGCCAGATCGCCAGGGCAGCCTGTACCTTGCGCCGGATCGCCTGCTGTTTGACTGGCACCACTCGATCCTGCTCGCACACATCCAGCGCCTGGACGTGTTCTCTAAGGGCGGTCTGCACGATCTACTGCCCTATGCGACCGACTTGCTGCGGATTGAAACCGGACCGCCGGATGGCGAACCGCTTGTGGTAGGATTCCTGGTTCGCCAGGCACAGCAGTGGGCCGAGGCCATCGCTCAGAAGGCCCAGGCACCCCTGGTGATTCACCAGGGCCGTAAGAAAAAAGAGGTCTAGGAAACCGGTCATGTTATCTTTATCGCTCATACTCCCTATCTTGATCATCGCCGTCATTACGCTGGGTGCGCTGCTGGTAGTCATCGGTGCGATCTACTACATTCAGCAAATGTATAGATACTCTCACAACGTGTGGTCACGCTGGACGCGCTCAGGTCGTGCAGTACATTACATGCCGGTCAGGGCGGTCTGTTATGGCAATCGCCCAACTCCCGACGACAACTTTGATATGGCGGCGCGCGGCGCGCTTGGTCTGGCCGACAGCAGCCTGATCTTCACCGACAACCGCCGCAGCATTCTGAATACCATGATCAGCCTCGATTCGATCCGCCAGATTGTGCTGCGGCGTACCGACGGCCTGCCGACTCGCTTCAGAAAAAAACAGTCGATACTGGTCATCCATGCCGAACTCCCCGTCGGTTGGCGCGTGTATACCTTCAAGTGTGCCAAACCAGCCGTGCTGGCCAATCAGATTAGTCAACTCTCCAAGCAGCCGGTTGAAGACTATGCCGCCGCACGCGAGGATTTTGGACCGGCGGACGTCACCTGCATGATCCAGGATGTTGGCGGCAAAGTGCTGTTCGAGGGCCAGATCACGCTCTATCTCGCCCCAGATCGCCTGCTGCTGAACTGGCAAAATGCCATCCCGCTGGCACAGATTCACCGGGTAGACACGTTCCCTGCGGGCAGCCTCACCGCGCTGAACAATGCCGCCACCGACCTGCTGCGCATCGAATACCGGACGCCAAACGGAACACGGCGCACTGCCGGGTTTTTACTGGATAACGCGCAGGTATGGGCCGACAGTATTCACGCGGCCACCCGCGCGCCCACCGGCAGGCACCAGCCGCAGCAGGCGCAGCGCCAACCGTCAGACGCAAAAAATATATAAAATTCTTCCTAAAAAAGGAGAAAACGGTTGAAATCTTCGCCAAAACAGGTCACAATAATGAATAGAAAATGAAGGTGCCGGTCAGCCGGAGGAGAAAGAGAACGTGACCGAACATGACTTCCCAGGCCCGGGCGAACACGTTGGGCAGCCCCTGAACACCGAAGGCAGTGATGGCCCAACCCCTGACGGAGAAAGTCTGCGGACGGATCCGGTCCAGGATCGCCGCCGCCGCGTATTGAATCTACCGGCAGTTGATCCGCGCCAGGTTGACCAGTGTCCTGAGCTTGGTGAGCAGCAGATGTTGGTTCGCCGCACGAGCACCGACCGGCACGCCCCGCTGGCCGTTCGAGTCGATGCCAAAGCGATCGAACAGCGCCTGGATCGTAGTGTGAACAATGACCAGCGCGAAATTGTATTTGACCCCATCCAGGACGACGCCGATCCGAACTCGGACCAGGTGTAACGCTCCGTATCCCCATCTACCAGCACACCACCGCGCCCAACCTGCGACGCGGTGGTTTTGTTTTATCGAGTTGTGAGAGAAACTGTGCCGCTCACTCCACCGGCGCGTACCCGGCGGCAGCTATCTTCACTTCCTGCACGCGGTCCGGCTCGACGGCGACGAAGGTGAACGGCGCTTCAAAGACCGCTGCCTGCCCGGCGGACCATGTCCCGTCGGCGGTGCCGGTATCCACTACGCCATGCGACAGCCCGACCAGTTCGTCATCCGGCCCGGTCAGCGCCACGTCGATCACCGGCAGCATCAGGTCTTGGCCGGTATTGTTCTCGGCGCTGCCGCGCACCACGTAGGGCATCGTTTCGCCCGGCCCCTGGTACTCGACCGTCACCGGCAGCCCGTAGAATCCACGCAGCGGCCCCGGCTCGCCGGTTTCATACTCCACGCGGAAAAACACGTCCGCAAACAGTTCTGGCGTAGCAAACTCCGACGCCACATAAAACGCCTGCCCGGCTGGGATGTCATTCAACAGCGAACTGGCATCCATCAACGGCCCCAACGGGTAGCCGTCCTGGTCCAGGGCGTACAGGTGCGCCAGGGCGCGGTTCAGCGCGTGGCCGGTATCGTTGCGCACTTCGGCAAAAAAGTGCGTGGTTTCGTCGCCGGGATACACGCTGTAGGTCAGCAGCGTCAGCCCGGTCTGCATATCCGGCCCTGGATCATAGGCCACCGACAGCACCGCCGCGCTGCTCGCTTCTTCGGTCGCGTCGGTATCCGGCGCCACGGGCACCGTCTCGTTTTCAGTTTCCGGCGGGCCGCCATCGCTGTCTTTGTCGTCATCTCCATCACCGCCGCAGGCCGCCAGCGCAAGCACCAGCGCCAGCAGGATCGCCAACAGCATCCATTTCCGCATCGTGTTCTCTCCGTGACTAACTGCGTGCGTTCATTATACGCCCCGCGCGCCGCCGCGCCACAGCGTATGCTGGAAGAAACCCGGCATGTTGATTGCCGCCGGAGCATTCGCGCTGTATGATAAATCACGTATCATTTCCGGTAGCAGCCGTGATCACCGGCGCTGTACGCCAGCAGGAAACGCGCCCGCCCGTACTCAGCGTATCACAACTACCGGAACGAACCTGCCTGTTCAAGCGTAAAGGTATACAGTAGGGAAGCATACCACGAGGAATCCTCATGTGCGACAAAGACGACGATACACGCACCGAACGCGTGGCCCTCTTCAGCGGCGCCTTATTCCTGTTTGGGCTGGCTTTTCTGTTTGCAACCGATCTCTTCTGGCCCTGGGTGCTTGTCCTGTTGTTCCTGGTCGCTATCCCGATCATGCTGATCGAAGAAGGCTGGCTGGGCGCATGGGTGTTGCTACAGGGGGCGTTGTGGGGCGCCGGGCTGGCGCTGTTGATCACGCTGGGCGCTGTCTGGCCCTATATCCTGGTCCTGGCCGGGATCAGCACCCTGATCATGGCCTTTGCGCTGCCGGATAACCTTGAAGACCGCCCGATCGTGTTCCAACGCGGCAAACGCAAGCGTAAGCGGGTTGTGCCGCTGCCTGGCAGCGGTGAATACCTGGACGACGAACCGGAGATGGACTTCCACGACGATGATGACGATGACGACGACCTGAATGAAGATGAACACACCCAACACGCTGCCAGCCAACGCCGGTCAGCCAACCGGGACAGGTCTTAACGCGCTATATTGAAAAAGGAGAAACGAACATGGGAAAGCACAAACATAAAGACAAGCTCGAAGGAGCAACCGGCGGGATCATGCTGATCGGCATCGGGCTGATCTTCCTGCTGGAGATTGGTTTTTGGCCCTGGATTCTGGTGGTCGTCGGGCTGGCAAGCCTGCCTACCAGTGTTGCCAATGACGGCCTGTGGGCCGGGATGCAAGGCTCTTTGTGGCTGATCGGCATCGCGTTGCTGTTCGCGCTGGACGTCTTCTGGCCTGGCATCCTGATCCTGGTCGGGCTGAGCGTGCTGATCGGGGCGATATTCCGCCCGCCGATGCTCGAAGGCGAGAAAAAGAAAAAGGGCCTGCCCACCTCGGATGCCGCCGGGTATGACGACGAATACGAGGACGAAGTATAACCTACATTCCGTACCGCCAGAAAACAAAATCGAAATAAATGATTTTTGGTTCGAACAGGTGCGGAATGTGGGACTAACACATATTCGCATATCGATGGCGGGAACTAGTTATGCGTGCAGGACGGACGCCAGGCTCAGCTTATCAGGAAACGCTAACTCGCATTGAGGTTGCGCAGGAAAGCGGCGTGACTGAGTTGGATTTGAGTCAGTTGGCGTTAACAGAGCTACCGCCGGAAATCTGGCAACTGACCAATCTGGAAGAGCTTGGGCTACAGAGTAACCTTCTAGTGGATCTGCCACCAACAATCGGCCAATTGGCCCATTTGCAGCGGCTTTGGCTGGGGGGCAACGAATTGACCAGTCTACCACCGGAGATTGGTCAACTGGTTAACCTGGAAATACTTGAACTGGGAGGCAACGCCCTGACGGATTTGCCACCAGCGATCGGTCAATTAACCAACCTACAACGGCTTTGGCTTCAGGGTAATGCTCTGACGGACCTACCACCGGAAGTCTGGCAACTGACCAATTTACACATTCTTTCGCTAGAGAGCAACGAATTGACCAGGCTACCACCGGAGATTGGCCAACTGATTAACCTGGAAGTGCTTGAGCTATGGGGTAACGCCCTGACGGATTTGCCACCAGCGATCGGCCAATTGACCAATTTGCAGCGGCTTGAACTACATGAAAACGCCCTGGCTGACCTGCCGCTGGAGATCGGCCAACTGACTAACCTACAATTGCTTGACCTATCCGACAACGCACTGACCGATCTGCCGCCGGAGCTTTGGCAACTGACTAACTTGCAACGGCTTTTGCTAGGGGGCAACGAGTTGATCGAGTTACCACCGGAGATTGGCCAACTGACTAACCTGGAAGAACTTTGGCTATGGGGTAACGCCCTGACGGATCTGCCGCTAGCGATCGGCCAATTGATTAACTTGAAAAAACTTGAGTTGTCGGGCAATCCGCTGGAGTCGCTGCCACCTGATATTGTGCAGCAAGGTTTCGACGCAATACTGGGCTATCTGCGAGAAAAGCAAGATGCAGTTAGCAGCGAGTGAGGGTGGCCACATTCTGCACTGGCTTTAGTCCACATTCCGCACCGTCAAAATCAAAATCGGAGTAAATGATTTTGGGTTCGAACAGGTGTGGAATATGGGTATAATCCGGCTTCGGCAAGGCAACACCTATACAACGACGACATCCACCCGCCATCGTTAGCGGCGCGATCATGCTGGCCGGTATCGGGCTGATTTTTCTGCTGGATATCGACCTCTGGCCGGGCATCTTGATCGTGGCTGGGCTGATCGCTATCGTTAGCGCGTTCATTCGTTTTCGATAACGGGTAGGAGCGACAGTGTAATAATCCGATTATTCGTTGGCCCAATGCAGCTTTCATCGTGGCATGAGATACAAGAAAGAGGCACACTCACATGAAAAGGTTGGCGATCTTTAGCTTCCTCAGCTTCCTACTCATCAGCCTGATTGGTGCCCCCCTTGCCCCGGCATCCCAACCACCAGACGCGCAGGCGGCAGCCCAGACCACGCCGGTCATGATGCTGGCCGGGCACGCGACCGGACTCACACGAGACTGGACGCCCGTATTTCCGCAGGCAGCCTTTCCGACCGGTACACCCACCATCTACACCAGCGTTTACTACGCCAATATGACCGACGGCACAGAGTGGTCCTATCGCTGGTACCTCGACGGCAGCCTGTACGAGGACTCCGGGCCTATCGAGTGGAGCTACGGCCCGACCGGGTATATGGCGGTCTGGTACCACGACGACGGAGCCGGTATGTCCAGGGGCACGTATGAAGTCCAGGTGGTAGTCGAGGATAAAGTAGTTCTTTCCGAACCGTTTGTCATCCTCGATCCTGGCGACGTGCTCAACGCCCTGGAACAGGCCAGCATCCCTGAAGACATGATGGTCGCCATCCAGTGCGGCCTGTCTATCGGCGGGTTGGAGCTGTTCCTGGACGGCCAGCAGCACGACGCATGGCGTGCCGTTGCCGAACTCCAGCTTGCAGGCGAGACGACGACCCCGGCGGACATCTTCCAGGCGCTCGTGGACCTGCCCGACGAAGATACCGGGGAAATGCTCAATTTCGAACTCAGCCTGGAAGAAATGCTCGCTGTGCTGGCGGACGAATCGGCGGCAGCGCTGGCGCAGCCCGATAATCCCAACAGCGCTTTTTACGTGCTGCTCAACGGCGGGTACGAACCAGCCCAGTTCCGACCGGGCAGCGCGCTGTCGCCCTTTGAAGCGTACCTGATGACGACCTGGCTGGTCGGCGGCTATCCGGGCCTCGGCCAGCGGGCGGAATTCACCGCCGCGCATGGCGCAGGAACCGGCGTGCACCCTGCCCCCCCCACCCCCACCCCTACCCCGGTGCCCAAGATAAACGCCTACATCTTTATCGGCAGCATGAAAGGGTTGTCTGGCTTTACCGGCTACGTCGATGATGCGCGCGACGCCCTGGAACGCCACTTCATGGCCAATGGTTGGATAGTTACCAGGTTATCGGGCGCCGCCGCCAACGATTCTGAATTCATGCGGGTGGTTCAAGACCCCGCTACGGCAGCGGTGGGTTTTATCGGCCATGCCGATACGGGCGCGATCATGTGGGACAGCGGCCTGACGGAAGCCCACAACGTGCCCGACGTGAAAACGCTGCACGGCGGGCTGGAAGAAGTCATCCTGTTGGGCTGCAAAGCAGGGCGCGCCGAATACAAGTCCGGCGTCGGACTTGCCCGGTTCGCGGACCGGTTGGTCGTTAATCCGGCTGCACAGTTTGTCGCCAGCGAATATAGTCTGGCGCCGTGGGACCTGTCGCGCATCGCCAAAGAAGTCGAAACAAAATCGCCCTTGAGCGATGTCGATACCGTCCCCAGCTTTTTGACCCGGGTATGCTTCACCATACAAAATATCTTCGGCGCAGATCGCACGCTGCCTGAAGCACCGAAAATTGATATTCATGCCACTCCTATCATGCCAGACATCAGCCCGGTTGGTTGGGCCGAAATGCGGATGGCCGAGCAGTATATGATGATGGGGATATCTCCACCAGCCAAGTAACTCGCCCAGATCGATGACGCGGTAGAGGGCGATCTCCGCTGCGCGCCTGATCGCCCTCTATTCTAAGACTTGCCCATTTGGGCCGGGATCAATACACTAACCCACAGTTAAGCCTGTCTTGTCTACCGATTGCGACAATACCACCATGAGCACTGTCCAGCGTATCGAACTAGGTTCAGAGATCACGGCCCTGCACCAGGGGCGCAGCCCTCACGGGCGCTGGCGCTATGCCTACCACCGCGCCGAGCCGCCCGCCGGTCAAGAACCGTCCCCACCCGCCGCCCTGGTCTTGATCCAGGATGCCGAGCGCCTGGCCTTCGCCCTGGCTGACGGCCCCGCCGCCGAACTGCTGGCCGGACAGGTGGCCGACTACCTGTGGACGCGCGAAACGGTTGACGACGACTGGCCGAACAACCTGCGCGACTGGCTGGCCGACGTTGACCAGTGGCCCGACGCCCCACCCGGCTGCACCGCGTTTGCCTGCGGGCGGCTGGAACGCAGCGTCATCGGCGGGCAGATTCATCTCGCCTGGCTGGGTATCAACGGTGTGCGGCTGCTGGATCGCGCCGAACTACCGCTCACGCTGGATACCGTGCTCGAACCGGACGAATGCTGGACGCCCAAGCACGGCCCGGAGCCGGTCGGCATGGCGCTGCACGCCTATCACGGCAGCCTGTTCGATCTGAACCGGCTGATGGTCTATACCGCCAGCGCCGACCCGCTGAGCGATGACCTGCCCGACCTGAGCAACATCGACCTGGAACAAGCCGTTGCCGACTGGGGCGAAGAAGCCGGGCGCGACCTGGTCCTGCTGGACCTGCGGCTGAACCCGGTGCTGACCGAGCCGGACGAGATTGTATTGAGCTATCACTGGGTATCGGCCAACCTGTGCCAGCTTAGCTGGCCCTCGACCCCGGCAGCGACTGCTTACCGGATCGAGGAATCGGCCACGCCGGACTTCGAAGACCCGACGCTGCTCGCCGAGCTGACCGACGGGCGGCAGTTGCACTACCAGTTCACACCGCCCACCACCGCCCGCCGCTACTACCGCGTGATCCCGCTCAACCAGAGCATCCCCGGCCCGCCCAGCGATCCGCTCATCGTGGCGCCGATGACGCTCTCTCCGCCGGTCATGGACGAGGTGCAGTGGTCGGAGGACGGCGGCTATCTCTTGTGCTGGACACCTATTGCCCAGGCCACCGGCTACGAAGTCCAGATGTCAGCCGCGGCCAATTTCGAGCCGCGAGACAGCACCGTCGTGTACCGGGGCGATCTGTCCGAAACGTACCTGCCGCCCGATACACTGCCCAGGCGTTATTACCGCGTGCGGGCGATCAACGCGCTTTATACGCCGAACAGCCCGTCCGCCTGGAGCCAGCCCCGCCAGTCACCCGCCCGCCTGGAAACACCGCGCTTTAAGCAGGTAACACAAAAGCGGCTGGTCTGGCACCCGGTGCCCGGCGCGCGCCAGTATGCGATCCATGTCACACCTAAAAACGATCCTGAGTCCGAAGGTGAGATTACGTACACGACCGACACGTACTGCCTGACCGCCGACCAGCCCGCCAACTACCGCGTGCGGGCCTTTCGCCGCCCGGACGATACCCGGACCGTCAGCGAATGGAGCGAAGCGGTCACCGTGTCGCCTGCCGAACTCGTGGCCGAGCGGCGGCTGCCTGGTGGGCGTTTGCTGATCTCGGCGCTGGCGGCTGCCGCAGCCGTGCTTATTATCGCAGGTGCAGGGCTGGGGCTGGCCGGGTTGGAAGTATTCGAAACGCTAAATGCCTCCAACACGCCGACGGCAATCCCACAGGCAATGATCGACGCAACGGCCACCGCCCGGCAGAACAGTCTGGATAATGCGACGACCGTCCCGCTCAATGCGACCCGTATCACCGGGCTGCTGACCGATAACCAGCGCTTGCGCGCCACGCGCCAGGCGCAGATCGACGCCGAAGCCACGCGCGCCCGCATTCCAACCGCGACCCCCTCGATAACACCCAACCTGACCGAAACTATCGAGGTTGCGTTTGTCGGCGCCCAAACCGCCACCGCCGCGCTGTGGACGACCACCCCCACGCCGACCTACACCGTCACGCCAAGCGATACCTTTACGCCGTCCAGTACGCCCAACCTGACCGAAACCATTGAGGTCGCGTTTGTCGGCGCCCAAACCGCCACCGCCGCCGGGTGGACCGCCACGCCCACGCCGACCTACACCGTCACGCCAAGCGATACCCCCGACCTGCCCGCTACCGTCAACGCCGCCATCGACTCGGCGCTGTCGGCCACGATCAGCGCACAGACTCCCACCGTCGACTGGATCGCCACCGCAGACGCGGGCTTTATCGCCGGGCTGCCGGAGGGGTGCTATGTTGTGCAGCCGCCGGAAGCGGTGCCCGTCTATGAAACACCGTCCGCCGGTGCCGCCGTGATCCGTGCATCTGTCCCGCGCGGCGCGCGATTAGTCGCCAGCCAGGAACGGACCGGCAGCCCGGTCACATGGTACAAGGTGGACTTTGACGAAGAAGGAAAAACGGTAAGCGGCTGGATCGTACTGCCGGACGGCACGGGGTTTGACGGGGTATTCGGCGGGTCGGCGTGCGGTGGCGGCTGATCCCGGACGGTAAATACAGTCTGGCAGAAGGTAGCATCTGGTTTTTTGTAGGGGCGACTCGGTGAGTCGCCCAGGGCAGAGCAAGCTCTGCCCCTACGAACCCTGGCGATATTTAGCCCCGCACGGCAGCCGACAGCCATTCCAGTGCCGCGCCGGTTTCGCGCCCGCCGCGCGCCCACACGCCCCAGCGCCCGGTTCGCTCAACCGGTGACACGCCCATTCGCTCGCGGTTGAGCCGCAGCCGCACACCTGCCCTTTCCAGGTGCAGCACGATCTCGTTCACTTCCCCCGGCGCGTGCAGGCGCGGGTAATCCGTCCAGCGCCATTCCGGGCGCACCGCCGGACACGCTTCGATGGCCACTTCCGGCAGATCGCCTGCCGGGCAGCGCCGCGTAGTGACATACCCCTCCCCGCTGATGGCATAGATCACTCGTGTCCCGTCTGCCGCTTCCAGCCACACACCCCAGGCCGCCCCCGGATCGGAATCCGCCGACAGACGCGCGCGCACGCCGAGCGTAAACGCTTCGCCGGGCAGGGCTGCTTCGGGTGGCCCGATCAGCCACCGGCCCGCGCCCGGTTCGAGCGTCAGGACCGGTCCCGCTGCCCATGCCAGCGCCGTATCCTCCCAGATCACCGGCCCTGCAACCGGCGGATCGGCAGCGCCCAGCCCCAGGATTATTGCGCCGCCAGCCACCACCAGGGCCACCGCGCCAACACCGGCCATTGTCGCCCGCCATGCCCATCCCGGCGGTGCGGTAGTGAAGTATTCCTTAATTCTTTTTGTACCCATTCCACTATGAGAAGTATAGACAAGAGCGACAAAATCAAGGATAATGGAGTACAGTGCTGCCAGCACCACCCAACAATAGGATGTCGTTATGCCAGATTACACTGTCGAGTTTCGCTGGGATATTTCACCCACCAGGGCAGTCCTATGGATCACACTCCAGGGCAATCTGCTGAGTGATCCCCAGTCAATTCCGACCATCATCGACCAGGCACACGCCTACGCAGACCGCTATGAGGGGCACAAGCCGGTCTGCCTGGCCTATGACTTGAGCAGCACCGAGCAGCAGCTCCCGCTGGCAGCCCTGATGCGCCGGACACGTATCAGCGCCAAAGTCAAACGCGTGGCGATCATTGGCGCGCGCGCGCGCACCGATGAGATGGCGGTGATCATTATGGCCAACGCCAAGCGTATCCCGTTTGAGTTTAAATTCTTCAAAACGCGGGAAGCAGCCCATAATTACCTGCACGGCGTAAACCACCAGGGCACACGCTAACTGCTCTGAACCGACGGTCTATTCTCTCCAGATTATCTCCTTCGAACAGGTAGATGCTGGCATTACGCCAACAAAAAAGGCCGCCTCCACCGCCCGGCGGGCAGTTTCTGCTGCCAGTCTCCCAAAAAGCTGGCCGCCTGGGCAGACCATCACCCAGGCGGCAAACACTCATGAGCTAAACGAGATTAGTAGCTGGGCACCAGTGCCAGGTCACCGACCACCGGGCCGAACAGGTCCATCGCTGCCCAACCTTCGATCAGATACCCGGCCAGAACATCACCCACCGATGCCGTAGCGTAAGCACGCACCACGAACTGCGAGTTCCCGGCACGCTTGGCAACCACGGGCGTCCAGCAGCCGCCGGTTGCCGCATCGGCGAACAGGCAGGTTGCGGGCACCATGTAGCCGCCGTAGGTTTCGAGGGTAACGCCACCCGCCAGGATATTCACGCACACGCCGTGCGGGCTGGCCGCGATGCACTGATCCAGGATCGGATCATGCGGGCAGCCGGTGTACGGGCGTGGACGCTCTGCTGCCGAGCCGGGCAGATACCCCGCCGGGGTGTTCGGGCAGTAATCCTGTGTATCGGGATAGCCGTCCAGGTCGCTGTCACGCGGGGGGCGCGCCGCAGTATGCGGGCAGCCGGTGTACGGACGCGGACGCTCTGCCAACGAGCCGGGCAGGTATCCAGCCGGGGTGTACGGGCAGAAGTCAGCATTGTCCGGATAGCCGTCCAGGTCACTGTCACGATCTGGCCTGACCCCTTCATGCGGGCAGCCGGTGTACGGACGCGGACGCTCTGCCAACGAGCCAGGGGCATATCCCGCCGGTGTGTTCGGGCAGAAGTCAGCATTGTCCGGGTAACCGTCCAGGTCGCTGTCGCGGTAGCCAAGATCGGGCGGCGGCACAGTTTCGGCTTCTGGCAGAATTGGTACTGTCTGGATCGGGATGTCACTGGCCGGTTGGTAAAGGCCACGATTCGACCAACCCACAGCACCGGCGTAGCAAATCCGCAGCCATTCGCCGGTGTGATTCATTGCGGTCGCCTTGACGATGGCCCCAGCGGGCACAACTACAATCGAGGCGCTGAACGAGGTTGCATACTGGCGCATATGCGCGTTGTAAATGGCCTCAGCGTCAACCCCATTTGCGCAAGAAAGGGGCTGCGCCATGAGTGAAGTCTCCGGCGCTTGAGGTACCGAGGCTTTGGCACTGGGCACGCCGATCAACCCGGCGGCCAAAGCAGCTGCTATGATGAAAAAAACTATAGCTTTCTTCATACGAGAACATCCCTCCTATATTGATGCACCTGATTCTATGGAAACGTACCATCCATGAATTATAAATGGTACTACCTGATTATATATCAGATATTGAAAGGCAGTCAACAACCTGGAAAACCCCGATTTTAGGCTATCCGCACCGTAATCACTATAGTTATTTTTCTAATATCATATATTAATGATATGTTATAATTGGTTTTTTTGAACAATAAATAATCAATATATTTTCAATGCGTCAATAATATGCAGCATATAATGATTGAATAAAAACTGCCCCATCTGTTCTCAACAGAATATCAAGCAACCGCCACGGCCTGACACACGGAGCGCACATCATCCTGGAGCGCACCATGCCGGTTTGATGGCGCCGTTGCTGGCATCAGCCGGGGATTCGCGTCTGCCATCGCCCCACACCGCCCTGCTCCCACGCCTTCTCAAAATTCGCCTGAAACTGCCGCTTGCGGTATAATCTACCTATCAAAATGGCGGGGCAAGGAACCTGCCCATATAGCGGTTGGACCGGGCTGGCGAGGCCCTTTGTATGGATACAGAACACCACCGGGCGACCCTGACTTCCCCCAGGTCGCCCGCCTGATTCAAATGAGACGTATGAAAGACACGCCCGTGATACGCACAGGACAACTCCATGGATATTGGTACCGTTCGACAGGTTAAGATTGACGACGAGATGCGCGGGTCCTACCTGGATTACGCCATGAGCGTGATCGTGGCCCGCGCCCTGCCCGACGCCCGCGATGGGCTGAAGCCGGTGCACCGCCGCATTCTCTACGCGATGCACGATATGGGCATCCGGGCCAACTCGTCGTACAAAAAATCGGCGCGCATCGTGGGCGAGGTGCTGGGTAAGTACCATCCCCACGGTGACAGCGCCGTTTATGACGCCATGGCCCGTATGGCGCAGGATTTTTCACTGCGTTACCTGCTGGTCGATGGGCAGGGCAACTTCGGCAGCATCGACGGTGACAGCCCTGCCGCCATGCGCTACACCGAGGCGCGGCTGGGCCGCATTGCCGAAGAACTGCTCGAAGACATCGACATGGACACGGTCGATTTTGTGCCCAACTTCGACGAATCGCTGACCGAACCCGAAGTGCTGCCTGCCAAGCTGCCAAACCTGCTGCTCAACGGCACCAGCGGCATCGCCGTTGGCATGGCAACCAACATCCCGCCTCACAACTTGCGCGAGATCACCGATGCGATCACGTTCATGATCAACCGGATGATCGCGTACCCAGGCGATCCCGACGATGCCACCACCGACATTACCGTTGATGACCTGATGCGCTTTGTCACCGGGCCGGACTTCCCGACCGGGGCGCTGATCGTTGGTGGAGCCGAACTCAAGGAAGCCTATGCAACCGGCAAGGGCCGGATCGTGATGCGCGCCCGCACCGAGATCGAGGAAATGCGCGGCGACCGCTTCCGCATCGTCGTGACCGAAATCCCCTACCAGGTGAACAAGTCGCTGATCCTGGAACGGATCGCCGGGTTGGTGCGTGATGGCCGCCTGAATATGATCTCCGATCTGCGTGACGAATCGGACCGGCACGGGCTGTCGATTGTGATCGAACTCAAGCGCGGCGCGCAGCCCCGCACCGTGCTCAACCGCCTGCTGAAGTTCACCCAGTTGCAGAGCACGTTTGGCGTGCAGATGTTGGCGCTGGTCAACGGTGAACCGCGCCTGCTCAGCCTGCGCCGCGCCCTGCACCTGTACATCGATCACCGCCGCACGGTGATCCGCCGCCGCAGCGAGTACGAGCTGGCAAAAGCGCGCGCCCGCGCCCACATCCTCGAAGGGCTGCTCAAGGCGTTGGCGACCATCGAAGATATTATCCAGACCATCCGCCGGGCTGAGGATACCAATATCGCCCGCGAGCGCCTGATGGACCGTTTTGGACTGAGTGAAATCCAGGCGAACGCGATCCTGGATATGCAGCTTCGCCGCCTGGCCGCGCTGGAACAGCAAAAGATCGAGGACGAGTACCGCCAGATTCGGGATTACATCACCTACCTGGAAGACCTGCTCGCCTCACCGCGTAAAATCCTGGCCCTGATCCGTGATGATTTGCAGGCGCTCACCGAGCAGTACGGCGACGAGCGCCGGACCGAGCTGGCGCTGGACACGGTCATCGACTTTACCGACAGTGACCTGATCCGTGACGAGGAAGTGCTGATCAGCCTGACCGAGCGCGGCTATATCAAGCGCGTCCCGGCGGACGCGTACCGCTCGCAGCGGCGCGGCGGCAAGGGCGTCACCGGCATGACGACGCGCGACGAGGACACGGTCGAGCACCTGTACGCTGCCGGGTCGCTGGACCATGTGCTGTTCTTCACCGACCGGGGCAAAGTGTACGCCGAGCGCGCGTATATGATCCCCGAATCGGCGCGCGGCGCCAAGGGGACGCTGATCAATGCCTTCCTGGCGCTCGAACCGGAAGAATATGTGACTGCCATCGCCAGCGTGCCGACCTTCGAGGACACAGAGGGGTACTTCGTATTGTGCACGCGCCAGGGCCGTATCAAGCGCGTGCCGGTCAGCGCCTTTGCTGCGGTGCGCAGCAACGGCCTGATCGCCATGCCGCTCGAAGACGATGACTACCTCGGTTGGGTCCGGCGCACGACCGGCGATCAAGACCTGATCCTGGCCACGCGCTGGGGACAGAGCATCCGGTTTGACGAGCGCGACGTGCGCGTCATGGGCCGCACGGCCTACGGCGTGAACGCGATCCGTTTCCTGGAAGAAGACGAGCTGACCGGCATGGACGTTATCACCGACCCGGACGCCGAACTGCTGGTTGTCACCGAACAGGGCTATGGCAAGCGCACGCCGCTGCACGAATACAAGTCACAGCGCCGTTATGGGAGCGGTCTCCGCACCCTGGCGAAAATGTTCGACAAGACCGGCCCAATCATCGGGACGTGTGTGGTCAAACCCGGCGACGGGCTGACGCTGATCACGGCGGGCGGGATCGCGCTGCGCACCGAGGTAGACATGATCAGCGTCTACGGACGTGCTACGTCCGGCGTGCAGTTGATCGACCTGGCCGACGATGATGTGCTGGTCAGCATCGCCATCGTCACCAGCCAGCCGCTTGACAAACACGACACGCAGGAGCTAGACGCCCTCAACGGGCACGACGGCCTGCCACTTCCCGCTGACAACTAGCGCAGTACGGACTGGCTGCTTCAGCCGAAAAAACGCTGTCCACTGCCTGAATCGGGATAAGTCGAGAACAACAACGGGAGCACGTGCGGGTGCTCCCGGTTGTTTAAATACTCGCGGTGTTTTGTATGGCTACTCTTTGGGTGGCGGCGGGCCGGTGGGAGTGGGCGTCGGCGGCAGGTAATCTTCTTCCACCTGAATGCCAAAGTCGACAAAATCCATATCTTCTGCCAGTTCGAACGGGACCAGTTCAAAGAAGTGCGACTGGTAGCCTGGGGCGCCAACAAACACCATGTAATCGTCAGGGACAAGGTCAATCGAGTACTGCCCCTCTTCATCTGCAAACGTGAACAGCCCATCATATGGCGGCCATGAGTACGTATCCTGGCCCAGCATCAGCAGGGTAATACAGGGCGTGACAAAAATGTTGGCTCCGGGGATGGGATCGCCGGTATCATCGTCTTTGATGGTGCCGGTGAAGGTTACCGCGTCACCCTCTGGAAACTCGCAATCTCCGGTATCAGGCTCCAGATCAAGCGGATCATCAATGATCGTGTCACCTTCAACATATACCGTTTTATACGTTGATTGGAACCCGTCCGCGCTGGCAGCCGTCAGGTAGTGACCGGGGACCAGGTCGGAGAATGAGAACTCGCCGTTTTCGTCCGTCGTGGTTTGCAGCGCATCGTCTGATACAAAACGATAAAGATAGTATCCTTCTTCGAGCCTGAACACGTTGTCATGCGGTCGCGCCCAATAGACGACGAGCCAGTCATTATCAATCGATACCGTTGCATTCTCGATTGGCACTCCGTCTTTGTCGGTGACTTGACCCGAAACAGACGCAGTCGCTTCATCGTCCTGGCGCGCAACAACCGTTGTCAGCCCGCCAAGCAGGATAGCTAGCGCTGCCAGCGCTGTGCAAACAATGATCGGGGTCCTTCTCCTCATGCTCTTTCTCCTTGTATATCTGTGCATTTATTGATGAGTGCTGCTCTGGTTTTATGCAGCCAGCTTTCACTGTATATTACAACAGCAGGCATAACACAAGTTGCCCTGCATGTGAACCAGATTCCACAGCGCTGGAAACTGCCTGCAAGGGAGCACACCATGCCAAACCAATCAAAAATACTGCTTATCGACGCGGCCATTAACCTGATTCTCGGCCTGCTGCTGGTTGCCTTGAGTGACTCGATCACCGATACGCTGGGCGTGCCGCACACCGATCAAAAATTCTATGCCAGCATCCTGGGCGGCGTGTTCATCGGCATCACAATCGCGCTGGTGGTCGAGGCATTGCGCGGCCCGGCAGGATTGGTTGGGCTGGGACTGGGCGGCGCGATCAGCATCAACCTGTGCGGCGGCCTGACCCTGACCGCCTGGTTGATCGCGGGCGATCTCGACCTGCCGACCAAAGGCCGCGTGTTCCTGTGGGGCCTGGCGATTCTGCTGGTGGCTGTCAGCAGCAGCGAGTTATGGATCCATATCCAGCGCCGCCGGGTGGCGCGTGATCGCTGAGGCCCACGCGTTTGGATTCCCTAACCCGGCAGTGAAAACCCTGGTCAAATACCCCGCCCTGCCGTACACTGGGACCATGTTCGACTACCCGATTACCCTCGACGCCGGTCCCGGCCCGCTGCTGGCCTGCCTGCCGGAACCCGATCCCGACGCCATCGCCGCGACAGCCGTCGCATTCGCCAATACCGACGGCGGCACGCTGCTGATCGGTGTGGATGCCGGGGGCAGGCGCACGGCTGACATCGACGAACAGGCGCTTAATGCCGCGCTCGAACAGGCAGCGGCGCTGTGCGATCCCCCGCTCAACCTGGACCGCCGTGAGCCTGTCAACACGCCGGACGGCCCGGTGATCGCGCTGCGCGTGGGGCGCGGGGCGGGCGTCTACGCACTGCACGATGGGCAGGTGCTGGCCCGTGCCGGAAGCGATAACCGCGTGCTGAACGGCGCCGAAATCCGGCGGTTGATCTCGGCCCGGACCAGCGGCGATTTTGACGCCGAGATCGTGCCCGGCGCCTCAGCGGACGATCTCGATCCCGCGCTGGTCGATGCGTTCATCGCCCGGCGTGCAGACCGGCTCCACCAACCGCCGCCCGCCGATCCCGGCAACCTGCTGATCATAGTCGGCGCGCTGACGCCGGGTCAGCAGGTAACGGTAGCCGGGATGCTGCTGTTTAGCCGCGAACCGCAGCGCTGGCTGCCCCACAGCGGCGCCCGCTTTCAGCACGTCATCGGCACCCAATCACCGCCCGGCGGCGAGGCGCACACCCTGGCCCATGACCGGGCGCTGACCGGCCCGCTGGTACACCTGATCGACCAGATGGGGACGCTTATTCAAGAGCAGGTGCGCTCTTACACGCTCAGCGGCACACCGGACGAGGTGGCCTATCCGCCGGTCGCCGTGCGCGAAGCGCTGGTGAATGCCGTCTGCCACCGGGATTACCGGCTGCGCGGGCAGAGCGTGATAGTTCGCCTGTTTTCCGACCGCCTGGAAATCACCAGTCCCGGCGGACTGCCCGGCTTTCTGACGCCGGATCACCTGGTTGGCGGGCGTTACAGCCGCAATCCGCGCCTGAGCGCGTGCCTGTATGCGTGGGGATACATCGAGGAACCAAGGGGCCTGCGCCGCATGATCGACGCCATGAAAAACGCCGGACGCTCACGACCGCAGTTTCTAGCGCAGCCCTACAGTCTGACCGTCCGGCTGTACAACGCCCGCGCTGCCATTACCACGTTGGCGGATGATGCTCCAGTTCACCTCAACGCGCGGCAGCAGCGAGCGCTGTCATACATCCAGCAGCATGGCAGCATCACCACCCGCGAACTGTGCGCCCTGTATCCAAAAGTGCGGCCTTCCCTGCTCCACCAGGACCTGTCCGGGCTGGTCCGGCACAGGCGGCTGCGCAAGGTCCGGTCGCGCGGCGGAGTGTACTACATCGTGTGCTAGCAGGGCGCGGGGCCGCCCGTTGCTTGTAGGGGCGGCTCGGTGAGTCGCCCAGGGCAGAGCAAACCCTGTCCTACGCCGCTTCCAGCAGCACTGCCTGGATCGTCTCGGCATAGGCAGCGCTGTCGGCGTCTCCGGTGAGCAGTTCGATCTTGGCCGGATCATCCACGCCCAGCGCCAGCTCGACGGCGCGCGCGATCTGCTCCTGCTCAAAGATCGCGCCCCGGCTGACCTCGCCTGTTGTGCCAAAATAGCGCAGCAGCGCCACGCCAACCGCATCCACCGCCACCCGGTCGGTCCCGGCCAGGATCACCTGGGGATGCACCAGGCCGCCTGTGTCCGGTCCGCCGGTCACAAAAGCGTCGACGCCGTCCAGCACGATCAGATCGGGTTCGTAGGCAACGTTGATCTCCGCGATCATGCGGCGCTGGTGAATCGAGCCATGCAGTTCGTTCATGTAGTTATACGCGCTGCCGGGCACCGTTTTTGCCGCCACGCCCACCGAATTTTTCAGCGACAGGGTGAAGTGCCCGCCGTAGCGGTGTGTCTTCAGGCAGCAGGCCTGCACCACGCTCTCGGCGTCTACCACCGGGCGCGCAACCGGGAAGCCGTTTTGCCAATGGCTACTTTCCGGCTGGATCAACACCCAGTCATCAACCGTCAGATCATCGAACACCAACGTCTCAAATCCCAGCGCCCCGGCCATATCAGAGATGCCTTTTTGCTGCATCACCTGGCGCGTATTGCCCATGCCGCTGCGGTCGCCCACCGTGATCGTGTTCGCGTCCATCTCGCCCAGGCGCGCGATCAACGCGCTCAGCGTGTCGTTGTGGGTCGATCCTGGCGTGGGATCGGCGCTGTTGTAATTCGGCTTGACAAATACCTGCTTGCCCTGCACCGGGTTGATCCCCAGCAGGTCCAGTGCTCTACTCACGCCGTCGGTCCGGTCGTCCGTCTTGACAAACGCCACCTGCGCGCCGGAAATATCCCGGCGCCGGAGCGGGACCGGGCGCGTTTCCATCTCGGATGCTGCCATGCTCCTATCCTGTATGCCTATGTGCGCCAGCAGCGCGCCACCAGCCGCCCCGGCGGCTCCTTTGATGAACTGGCGTCGATTGAGTCTGCGATGCATGCCTTCCAGTCCTCACGGTCTAGCCAACAGTTATCAGGTTATACGTGCACACCGGGTCGATTGGCGAATCCACTGTACAGCCCTCAAAACGCCGCCAGTGCCAGCCCAAACAGGTAGCCCGCCAGCGTACTGAAGACCGTCACCAACCCGACATACACCGCCGTTTTGCTGCGCCCCAGAATCCGGCCCGTGACCAGGATGCTTTGCAGGCTCAGTTCAGGATCGGCCAGCAGGTAGGCCAGCAGCGGCCCGCGATGCATACCCAGGTCCAGAAACGCCCTGGCAACCGGCACCTCGACCAGCGTCGGGAAGTACATGAATACGCCAAACAACACGCCGACCAGGTTGGCCCATACCGTGTTACGCCCGGCCAGTGTCTTGACCCATTCCTCCGGCGTGATCTCGCGGAACATGCCCGCAAAAAACACGCCTACAATCAGCAGCGGAAAAATCTGCTTGACAAAGCGCCACGTTTCCCACAGCCAGTGCGCCAGTTCGTCGCGTTCCAGGTGCTTAACGGCCACGTAAGCCACTCCGCCCAGCAAGATCACTTCGGCAAAAAAGCGCCCGGTGACATGCACGACCAGGCTGCCGGATTCGGTCGCAGGCGCGGCCAGCAGCAGCGTACAGGCCACCATGCCCAGCGCCGCCCACGTCCAGCGGTTGAAGCCGTTTAACACGTCGTTGAGGCCCTTCCAGGCAACGGGCGCGATCAAGGCCAGCAGCCCGATCAACACCGCGCCCTGCACCGTCAGGTTCAGCGCGTCGAGCGTATCCTGCACGCCGCCCGAAACATCCAGCGGGATTGTCAGGCTGAACACCGTGCCGGTCAGCAGGTCTACTTTCAACGTCCCGGCGATCAGCACCGCGATCAACAGGCCGAACAATGCCCACAAGACCGGACGCAGCCCTGTGCCTTGCTCAAACATGGCGGCGTTGGCGGGATCAACATCCGGCTGCTGAAAGATCGCGGCCATGATCAGGCCGATCACGATGCCAAAGGTGATGGCGAGCACGATCCGCGCAACCGCAATATCCATGCCAATCGCCGCGCCGGTATAGCTGATCGCCAGGATGTTGACCGCCGGGCCAACAAACAGGAACGTGATCGCCGGGCCGAGTCCTGCGCCCCGCTTCCAGATTCCGGCGAACAGCGGCAGGATGGTGCACGAGCATACCGCCAGCACAAAACCGCCCAGTGCCGACGCCGGGTAGCTGATGTATTTGGGTGTCTTTGGTCCAAGATAGCGCGTCACGACCTCTTTGGGCATCAGCCCGCCCAGGTAGCCCGCGATAAAAAAGGCCGGGACCAGGCACAGCAGCACATGCGCCGCCAGGTAATCCAGCAGGCCGGTCCAGCCTGCGTTGAGCAAATCGGGAATCAGGCTCATTCAGCGCCCCTGTATATTCAGAAAATTGAATAGAATTACACGTGATAAAAGCCCTACTGTCCGGCAGGGCTTGCGACTTCGGCTAACCGGCGGCCAGCGCGTCCGCGATCCAGCCCTTGACCTCGTCTGCGCTGGGCACGCGCCCTTCAACGACCACCTGGCCGTTGATCACCAGGCCCGGCGTGCGCAAAATGTACGCGCTGATGTCCACCGGATCGGTAACTTTCACAAGCTCATAGCCGCCTTCGGGTTGCAGTACGTCAAGCGCCTGGCGGGTATAGGCTTCGACTTTCTGGCAGTTGGGGCAGCCCGGCCCCAGGATTTTGATTGTCAACATGTGGTTCTATCTCCCTGGTGTGCAGGTCTATCAGGCCGCGCCAGAACTTCCGCCCGCGCCAGCGTGCAGCACGGGCACGGGCACCCCGCCAGCGGCTCCGGCCCGGTGTTCCCGGTCGGGCCAAGCGCGGCTGCCAGCAGGCTAGCGGTCAGATCGTCCACCAGCCGGTAATAAACCTGCTGCCCGTCCTTGCGAACCTCCACCAGCCCGGCCTCGCGCAGCACCATCAACTGCTGCGATACATACGCCTGCCGCCTGCCGAGCGCGGTTTCCAGGTGGCACACGCACACTTCGCCGCCGCGCAGGATGTCGAGGATACGCAGCCGGGCCGGGTGGGCCAGCGCTTTCAAACGCGGGATCAGATCGTCATATTGAGAAGCCATAGCACGCCTTTACATTCAAAAACATGAATACATTATCCCATCACCAAACCCTCACCCCCAGTGCACAAGATCACACCTTCGGGGTGATGTTTTGCGGATCACTGTCTTCCATCCAGCAGCGCCCGGATGCGCGGCAGCGCCGCCCGCAGCGCCCGCTCGCGGTGCGTCACAAAACGCGCTTTGGCAGCGGTGGGCAGTTGGTGCGCCTTACCAAGCAGCATGTCCCACTCCGGCACATAAAAAATCGACTCGAACGGGAACCCCTCGATGCGCAGATCATCGGCTTCCGGCAGGATCACGCCGCGCAGGGTGCCGTCGTATAGTTCAAGCGCGCCGCCCGGTACGCCCAACGCAAACACGGTGCGGAACTGCGCCCCGCGCTGCCCCGGCGGGACGTCCGCCAGCCGCGCCAGGCAGTGATCGATGATCTCCTGGTCGGTCATCGGGCGCCCGATCCAGCGCCGGACGTGAATCCCCGGCTCGCCGTTCAGCGCGTCGATCTCCACGCCGGTATCGTCCCCGATCACGACATAATCGCCGCCGCCTAACCGGTCCAGGTATGCCTGGGCTTTTTGGCGCGCGTTGTCTTCCAGCGATGCGCCTGTCTCCGGTACATCCAGCGCCAGCCCGACGTCCGCCGGGGCTTGCATCGGCAGGCCGAGCGATTCAAAAATCTTGCGCACCTCCATCACCTTGCCGGGGTTGGACGTGGCATACAGCAGTTGTCGCGTCATGAAGTGTCCTGCTCCTTGGTAACGCCCTGGTTGCATGATGCCCCACATCATACCACGCGCCCGCCGCGACACGGCAGGCCGGGCTGCGTGTTTACATCATCCAGGGCAGTTCTATACAGGCTCCGCCGCCCATTGAACGGTTTTTCACCGTTGCGACTTGACTTAGAGCGCGCTCTAACCGGTAAACTGGGACTGGGTCATTTTTCACCGGTGGCAGCGATCAGGCGGCAGGGTAATTGAACCCGAAGGACTCACACCAAAAGCTTTCGTTTAGCTTCGCATAATGGAACGATAAAAGGATGGTACCAACATGTTTACACGTAAACTTGGACGCAGTGGAATCGAAGTCAGTGCGGTTGGCATGGGCTGCTGGGCAATTGGCGGGCCGTTCTGGTCGGGTGATACGCCGGTGGGCTGGGGCGAGATTGACGACGCCGAGTCGATCCGGGCGGTTCACCGCGCGCTGGACCTGGGCGCCAACTTTTTTGACACGGCAGATGTCTATGGTGCAGGTCACAGCGAGCGCGTGCTGGCGCAGGCTTTTGAGGGCCGCCGTGACCAGATCGTGATCGCAACCAAGTTCGGCAATACGTTTGACGAGGACCCCAAGCAAATGACGGGCAGCAACGCCGATCCCGACTATATCCGGGCAGCGTGCGAAGGGTCTTTGCGCCGCCTCAACACGGACTATATCGATCTCTACCAGTTCCATCTCAACGGCTACGATCCCGCCAAAGCACCGGAAGTGCGCGACACGCTCGAAGACCTTGTCGCCCAGGGCAAAATCCGCGCCTACGGGTGGAGCACCGACTTTCTGCCGGGCGCGCGCGTGTTTGCTCAAGGCGAGCACTGCACCGCTATCCAGCACGATCAGAGCGTGCTGCAAGACAACGCCAAGATGATCGCGCTGGTCGAAGAATTGAACCTGGCAAGCATCAATCGCGGCCCGCTGGCGATGGGCCTGCTGACCGGCAAGTACACCGCCGCCTCGAACCTGCCCAAAAACGACGTGCGCGGCGAGGATGCGCCGGAGTGGATGCAGTATTTCAAGGATGGTAAACCGAACCCGGTCTTTCTGAAGAAGATGGAAGCCATCCGCGAGATTCTGACCAGCGAAGGCCGCACGCTGGCGCAGGGTGCGCTGGCGTGGTTGTGGGCGCGCAGCGAGAAGACGATCCCGATCCCCGGCTTCAAGACCGTGCAGCAGGTCGAAGACAACTGCGGCGCGATGGCCTACGGTCCCCTGACCGCCGCGCAGATGCAGGAGATCGAGACGATTCTGGGCCGGGGCTGAGCACACAGCGTATTCAGCGTTGGCGCTTTGCGTAAGGGCGGCTATCTGGGTCGCCCTGCGCAACCCACATGCATATTCAGTGAATCACGATTTTGGCTCTGTATCGTTTGCTGTGGCCCTCATCCCCGGCCTTTCGCCCTCCACAACTCCCGCATTAGGCATGATGGTCTATCGCCTGTACAATAGGTTTGCGGTAGCATATGCGTATGCTTTTGTATGCGGGGGAGCACCTCCAAGGAGCGAAATCGTTTGTCCAGTTCAACAGATTTGCTGCCCGCCGGGTTGACTATCGCCTATACGCTGCTGGTGCTGATTCTGCTCCGGCGCGACCGGGAACAGTTAGGCGTGCAAACGCGGCGCTGGATCATCCTGGCGCTGGTGGCTGCGGCGCTGAGCGCAGCCGTGTTCCTGCTGCCCGCCGACGCGCACGCCGACTCACGCTATGAAGCGCTGTTTGTGGGTGAGCTGACACAGCCCGCGCTGGCCGTGATCCTCGCCAACCTGATGATCGTGCTGTTCAGCACCCAGACAATGCGCTATTTGCAGGTGCCGGGGGCCGGACTGTGGGCTGTCGTCTGGCTGATCTGGTGGGCTGTCCAGGCGATCACCAGCGCTTTTGAAGACAATCTCATCATCGGACAAGAGGGGTGGCTGAGCGACATCTACGATCCGGTCGTACTGCCGGGTGTGCTGACCGTCGGCGGCTGGTTCGCGCTTGGCATGCTGCTGCTGGCAGCGGCATTCATCACCTTTTACCGCGCACACCTGGCCGAAGTTGCCAATCGCGCGCTGTTCTGGGCGACTATTATCCCGCTGGTACTGATGGGCGCGGTGTTGGGCACCAGTGGATCGGGCGGGCTGGCCGAGATCGGCTGGGTCATCCAGTTCGCCGGGCTGCTTGGCGCAACCTACAGCATCCTGTCCTACCGCGTGTTCGACATCCGGCGCGCGCTGCGCCATACCACCGCTACCGGCATCGTCACCCTGATCATGACGCTGGCGTTTTTCCTGGCGCTGGTCGGCGCCCAACAGCTTGACTCGAACACCAGCAACCTGTATGTGATCCTGAGCGCACTGGCGCTGGCCGTGGCGCTGACCTACGTGCCGCTGCTGACACTGATCCAGGAATTTGTCAATAACCTGTTTGGCGCACCGGCAGAAAGCGCGTCACGGCGGCTGCGCCAGTTCAGCGAAGACATTACCGGCGTGGTCGAACTGGACGCCCTGGTCGATGTCACGATGCGCACGCTGCGGCAGGTGCTGCGCGTGCGGCGCGGTGGTCTGATCCTGGTCACCGAAGAGGACCAGCACACGTTGTGCATCGAGCCGGTGCGGCGCGGTATGGGCGAAATACCGGATATGATCGGGCGGCTGGCAACTGACAGCCCGATTGTCCGTGACCTGTTCCGGTCGCGCACGCCCCTGCTCCAATATGACCTGGACTACGGGCGCACATACGCCGACGCCGCCCCGGAGGAGCACTCGTTTTTCCAGCAGATGCGCATGAGCGCCTATGCACCGGTCGTGGTCCAGGGACACCCGATTGCGATCCTGTGCTCCGGCGCCAAGGCATCCGATGACCCCTACACCGAACATGACCTGGAACTGCTGACGACCGTCGCCAACCAGGTGGGCGTGGCGCTGCGCAACGCGCGCCTGGTATCCGATCTGCGCCGCCGCGAAGCCGAGCAGGCCGAACTGAACGCGGTCCTGTCGGATACTAAAGAGCAGCTCGAAAAGCTGGACGGCGTCAAGACCGATTTCATCACCATCGCCAGCCACGAACTGCGTACCCCGCTGGCCCAGATTCGCGGCTACTCCGACATCATGGAAGCCATGAACGAGCAGGGTTTGCTCGATCAGGACCAGATCGGCGGCATGACCGCCAATCTGCGCAAAGCCGCCGACCGCCTGGAAAACCTGATCGGTGCCATGCTCGACGTCAGCCAGTTGGACGTAGACGCGATGGACCTGCACTTCACCCAGACCGGCATCGAAACCGCGATGCGGCTGGCTATCGAGCCGCTGACCGAAAGCATCAAGAACCGCAAGCTGATGCTGTCCGCGCGCGGGCTGCGCGGGCTGCCGCCGATCATGGCCGACCAGCAGCGGTTGGTCCAGGCCTTCCGCAACGTGATCCTGAATGCGATCAAGTACACGCCCGACGGGGGCCGGATCGACATCCGGGGCCGTATGGTCGATGACGAAATCCTGATCGCGGTCGAGGATCACGGCATCGGCATCGACCCGGCTAACCACGAACTGATCTTCGAGAAGTTCTTCCGCGCGCACGATCCCAGCCTGCATTCAACCGGTGCCACCAAGTTTATGGGCGCGGGGCCGGGGTTGGGACTGACCATCGCGCGAGGCGTGATCGAAGGGCACGGCGGGCGCATCTGGGTTGAGAGCGACGGCTGTGATATGCAGGCCATGCCCGGCAGCACGTTCTTCATCGCCCTGCCGCTCACACCGCCCGCCGAGGCCACGCGCGTTTTGCCGTTCGAAAGCGGCAGCACCCTGGCCCACATCCCCAACCCGTTTGGTTCCGACGCGCCAGAGGATGTATTCGCCGCCCTGAGCACGGGTGCTGAGGCTACGATCATTCGCCAGCCGGGCAGCAATCCGCACGGAGACGAATAGGGCGTTATACGGGCTTGTGCGCCTGCGCCTGTTGGCCGGTTGATCGATTCTTCGCCCTACGATATTGCATCAAGGAGCACACCGCATGAACAAACGACCGCTAGGCCGCACCGGGCATCACAGCACGGTGGTTGTCTTTGGCACCGCCGCCTTTTGGGATATCGACCAGGCGGGCGCCAACACCGCGCTGGACCTGGCACTCGAACACGGCGTGAACCATATCGACGTGGCCCCGCAGTACGGCAAGGCTCAGACCGTGCTTGGCCCCTGGCTGGAAGGCCACCGCGACAAGTTTTTCCTCGGCTGTAAAACGCTGGAACGTTCGTATGATGGCGCGTGGCGTGAACTGCGCGAATCGCTCAAGCTGCTGCGCACGGACGTGATCGACCTGCACCAACTACACGCCGTCTGCACGGTTGAGGACCTGGACCGGGTATTCGCGGACGATGGCGCGATGAGGGCGTTTATCGAAGCGCGCGAGCAGGGCTTGATCCGGCACATCGGCATCACCGGGCACGGGATGCTGGCGCCTGCCGTGCATTCGAAGGCGTTGGAGCGCTTCGACTTTGACAGCGTGATGTTTCCGCTCAACCCGCGCCTGTACGCCGATGCAGACTACCGCCGGGACGCTGAACGCCTGCTTCAAACCGCCGCCGAGCGCGGTGTGGGCGTGTTGATCATCAAGTCGATTGCCAAAGGCCCCTGGGGCGACAAAGAAAAAACCTACGGCCCCTGGTATGAGCCATACGCCACCAGGGACGAGATCGCGCGCAGTGTGCGCTTTGTGCTTTCGCAGCCGGTGACCGCAATCGTCAGTGCGGCGGACGTGCGCTTGCTGCCGCCGATATTTGATGCGGTCGAGCCGTTCGTCCCGCTGGATAACAACGAACAGACTGCCCTGGTCGAGTGCCGCGCCGCCGATGTGCTGATTTTTTGACGGTCGGCACCGCTGAGCAAATAACAGGCGGCAGGTTTTTCACGCACCACACAAGGCCACCGTAACCCATGCCCGACGACCGCGAGCGTCTCCAACAGGCACGGCAGTTGATCGCAAACAGGCAGTACGCTGATGCCCGCGCGCTGCTCGACACCATGCCGGACAATCCAACCGCCCAGGCTTGGCTGGCGCAGCTAGAGGCGGCGCTAGAGCGAGCGCATACAGCCCGCCGGGCGAAACGCGGCGGTGTATCGGCAGGGATGTACGCGATCACGCTGGCGGCGGCGCTGGCCCTGATCGCGGCGGCGTTTTGGGCAGGGCGATCAACCGGCAGCGACAGGGATGATCCGGCTGCAAACCGCCCGCCGACGGTGGCCGCGCTGGTATCGATCACGCCCTCGTTGATCCCAACCGCCAGCCTGACCACCACACCAACCAGTACGCCAACGCCGACTCACACGCCAACCTCAACCGCCACGCCGACCGGCACCCCGACACCCAGCGATACACCCACCCCGCCGGATTCGCCCACGCCGGACTGGAAAGGGGCCGAGACCACGCCCTACTACGTCGATGCGCCGCTGGCGAATGTGCGCACCTGCCCCAGCCTGGCCTGTGACGTGCTGGTCCAGGTCGAATACCGGGACCTGCTCGGCGTGATCCAGCCGGTCGAGGGCGAGGCGGTCGGCGGTGATACGGGCTGGCTGCACCTGCGCATCAACGACAACCAGGGCTACATTCACGCTTCAGTCACCAGCCGGACCATGCCCCCATCTGCCACCCCGACCCTGACCCCCTCGCTGACGCCCACGCTGATCCCGCGCGCCGGGCAGCTTGGACCGGTCACGCTGGCGGACGGCATCTACACCGTGCAGGTGATCTTGCACGACGTGCGGGTTTCGCAGTCGGACGGTTTCAGCGGCCCGCCCGATGGCAGCGTCTACGTGATCGCGGACGTGACGATCCGCAATATCGGCCCGGCGGCGCTGCGCTCGATCAGCACGCTCGATTTCCACGCGCGCGGCGCGGACGGCACGCTGTACGCCCCGGCGAGCTTTGCCGAAGCGGTGCGCTGTGGCTTTGACCTGGTGGACGTGGCGGTCGGCGGCAGCATATCCGGCTGTGTGGGATTTGAGGTGCCGGAATCCGGGGCGCTGGAACTGCTCTACGCGCCGTACTGGTCCGGGCTGGCAGATGCGGGGCAGTACCTGGTGCTGCGCCTGCGGGAGTAACAAAGCGCACCTCACTCTCGCTGTCACTGCATCATAAGCTGACCTGTTGCTTATCAATAGCTCACCGCTGCGGGTGATGGCGCAACTTCCTACTGATCGCTGCCGTATAGTAGCTTGAAAACAACCGGATCAAAACCACCCTGGAGGAAACTCATGAAAGCGGTTGTATACACCCAATACGGCCCCCCGGAGGTTCTTCAGCTCACAGAGATAGAAAAACCTGTACCCAGGAACAACGAAGTGCTGGTAAAAATCCATGCGACAACCGTTACCATCGGGGACACAATCATGCGAAGTCTCAAAATTCCCGGTCCTCGCTGGCAGCGAATCTTCGCACGGCTGTACCTGGGGATTAGAAAACCAAAAAGAGCCATCCTTGGGATGGAACTGGCCGGGGAAATTGAAGCGGTCGGCGAGGCTGTGACACGCTTTAAGCCAGGCGACCCGGTTTTTGCATCGACCTTCGGGGTGAATTTTGGCGGATATGCCGAGTACAAATGCCTGCCTGAAGACGGGGTGCTGGCAATCAAACCGGCCAATATCACTTATGAGGAAGCCGCCGCCGTCCCTGGTGGGGGCATGACAGCCTTGCGTTGTCTTAGAAAAGGCAACATCCAGCGCGGACAAAAAGTGCTGATCTATGGCGCTTCTGGCGCGGTGGGCACAAATGCGGTCCAGCTTGCCAGGTACTTTGGGGCAGAAGTGACCGGGGTATGCAGCACCACGAATGTAGAACTGGTGAAATCGCTGGGCGCCGATCACGTCATTGATTATACGCAAGAAGATTTTGCCCAATGCGGCGAGACCTATGACGTCATTTTTGACGCGGTAGGCAAGGCTTCACCTTCACGGGCGAAAAAGGCGCTGAAGAAGACAGGCATCTATCTTAACGTTCATACCGCATCAAGCGGCGGCGAAAAAGTTGAAAGTCTACTCTTCCTCAAAGAACTGATCGAGGCGGGCAAGATCAAACCGGTCATAGACAGACGCTACCCGCTGGAACAGATCGTCGAGGCGCACCGGTATGTCGATCAAGGACACAAAAAGGGAAATGTCGCCATCACGGTAAACCATTAAAAAGGAGTAACAAATGGCTGCGTACAAAAAGACAGCAAGAATGGTGGGCGTCTTATTCATCATTGGGACGGCGGCGGGCGTGCTAAGCGTTGTTATGTCTAGTCCCCTTCTCGATGCGTCGGATTATCTTACTGAAATCTCTGAAAATGACACCCAGATGATCACAGGCGCGCTGTGTGTCTTGATTATGGGGTTGTCGCTGGCGATGGTGCCGATTGTGGCCTTTCCCGTTTTGAAACAACAGAATGAAGCCTTAGCCCTGGGCTATATCGTTTTCCGGGGAGCGCTTGAAACCGTCATCTATCTCGTGATGGTTATCAGTTGGCTGGTGCTGGTGCCGATCAGCCAGGAATATGTTCAGGCTGGCGCCTCGGATGTCTCCAATTTTCAGGCGTTGGGCACGCTGTTAGTAGAAACAGAGGAAAACGCGGCCGTCCTGATGTCCATCATTTTTCCCCTGGGCGCGCTGATATTCTATTATTTGTTGTACCGCTCAAAACTCATTCCTCGTTGGTTATCCGGTTGGGGGCTGATTGCCGTCGTTTTGTTTATAGCGGCGGCCCTGCTGGATATGTTCGACGTCATCGAGACTGAGTCGACGACGTCTACCCTGCTGGATATGCCAATGGCTTTCCAGGAAATGGTGATGGCCGTCTGGCTGATCGTGAAAGGGTTCAATCCATCCCCATCGCTTCGGAGTCTGCCTGAGTAGATACGATAAGGAAGGAAACCATGAAAGCGGTTGTATACACCGAATACGGACCCCCGGATGTTCTTCAGTTCACAGAGGTAGAAAAACCTGCGCCAAAAGACAATGAAATACTGATCAAAGTCTATGCGACAACCGTCGGTTATGGGGATATCACAGCTCGGAATTTCCGAAATATCACCTCTCGTGAGTTCAATATGCCGACTCCCCTCTTGTTCCCCACACGATTCATGTTTGGTTTCAGAAAACCACGAATAAAAATCCTGGGGGCTGATTTTGCCGGGGAAATTGAAGCCGTCGGCAAAGAGGTCACACGATTTAAAGCAGGCGACCAGGTTTTTGGATATCGCGGTATGAGGATGGGCGCTAACGCCGAGTATCTCTGTATGCCTGAAACTGGGACGGTGGCCATCAAACCGGCCAACATGACCTACGAGGAAGCCGCTGCCGTTCCTTATGGGGCCATCATGGCGTTGAGTCTGCTCAGAAGGGTGACTATTCAGAACGGGCAAAAGGTCCTGATCAATGGCGCTTCGGGCAGCATAGGCTCAGCGGCAGTCCAGCTTGCCAGGCATGATGGAGCGGAAGTGACCGGGGTATGCAGTACGCCGCGACTAGACTATGTGAAATCGCTGGGAGCCGATCACGTGATTGACTACACCCAGGAGGATTTTACCCAAAACGGCGAGACCTATGACCTCATTTTTGACATCTTAGGCAGGAGTTCGTTTTCACACTGCAAAAACTCGCTTACGCCAAACGGGCGCTACCTGCTGGCCAGCTTCAAGATGAAGCCGCTTTTTCAAATGCTGTGGACGTCGATTTTCGGCAGCAAAAAAGTCATTTGCGCGATGGCAGCGGAAAAACAGGAAGACCTCATTACCATCAAAGAACTGGTTGAGGCGGGCACGATCAAATCGATCATCGATCGCTGCTACCCGTTGGAACAGGCCGCCGAGGCGCACCGCTATGTCGAAGCAGGACACAAAAAGGGCCATGTTGTTATCACTGTGGCGCACAACAACCAAACCTGACGAAGTATCTGCACCGGGCAATGTCAATAAGGACAACGGAGGTAAAAATGAATTTGCAGCCTATCCGTAAATTCCTGGGCGCAGCAAGCGAGCGC
>JAFGNU010000083.1 GCA_016926875.1 Anaerolineae bacterium
AGGGGTATTTTGTCTGGACGCTGATGGACAATTTCGAGTGGGCGGAGGGTTACAGCAAGCGTTTTGGCCTGGTGTATGTTGATCATCACACACAGCAACGTATCATCAAGGACAGCGGGCTGTGGTATAGGTCGTTGATCGCCGCGCAGTAGGCTGGGGATTTCTTCGACAGCGTAACGGAAAGCTCAGAATAATGGAGGGAAACCACAATCTGACTTTCCGTAAGCTCTAGGCTGTCGGTGGAGGGTAGTAGCAAGATACGCGTAGCGCACAAGAGATCTCTGACAGACAGTTATCCAGAGCTTATGGTTACTTGTTTTTCGCGTTGCCGTTTTGCTTGCTAGCGGCAAGCATTCGAACAATACACTCACCGACGACTGGAATGCCCCCAGGGAGCTTTCCTCTTCCCGCCAACATCGAGTACAATTTGTCGTGCAGCCAGGATTGCTGGCGCATTCTCGGTTGAGAAAGTATAAACTTGATAAAATAAAGCTGGTTGTAGCCTTTTGTATGTGGCGCATGTTTTTAGCCATCACAATCCTTTATCGATCAAACTGGGAGGACTCATGGAAGATGTCAATGAAATGGTCAACGCCCTGTGGTTGACCGACGAAATCCACTGGGACCTGGCGTTGTATGGGCTGTTTCTGCTCAATGTGATACTGCTGCTCATGCAGCCCGAAGGCTCAAGCTTCACTACCATGTTGGGTGGCCTGGTGATCCTGTCAATCATGATCGACAAGACACACGCTTTCGGGTACATGCTTGATCCCGGCGTCTATGAGCCAGTGAGGTATCACGAGGAGATATTTATCGGCACCTACCTGATCCGGGTTATTATGTTTGTCGCCCCACTCAGTATCGCCGCCTCCACCAAAAACTCGAAATCTCGTGGCATCGGTGTGGTTGCCGGGGTTGGTGGGGGAGCATACATGTTCATACGCTGGTATATGGAGCAGCGCGACGTATCCACCCAGGATGTTGGGCTGGGCTACCTGGACATGCAGATAGCCGTGCAAAGTATCGGTATGCTGCTGGTGTTAGCCCGGATTGCGCTGCGCAATCGGCTATACCTGGGGGCCGTACACCGGGACATTCCAGCTACGGTAGTGGTCGATATTGCCCCGGACGATGTTGAAGTACAGGTCGCGTAGCTGGCCGACGACCGGTCCCATCGTGCCGCTGCCTACCAGGCGATGATCGATCTCGGTGATCGCCACAACTTGCACACCGGTCCCGCAGAAGAATGCTTCGTCCGCGACGAACACTTCGGTCCGGTCAATGGGGCGCACCTCAACATCAATACCGAGTTTTTCGGTTAGCAACTGGATGATGGTGCGGCGTGTGATACCTTCCAGGATATTGGCCGTGATGGGTGAGGTGATGGCCACACCGTCGCGTACCATAAAGAAGTTTTCGGCGCTGCCCTCGGAGATATGGCCGTCCTGGTTCAAAACCAACGCCTCATCATACCCGGACAGGGCGGCGTCGGTTTTGATCAAGGCCGAGTTGGCGTAGGCGCCGGTGATCTTGCCACGGGCGGGGATCGCGTTGTCATCGATGCGCCGCCAGGACGAGAAAGTGACCTTCGCGCCTTCTTCGTTGGGGATATAACTGCCAAATGGCAGGGCGAACATGGTCAACGCATCATCCAGGTCGTGCAGGCGCACGCCGATCTGGGTGGTGGACTTGTAGACCAGCGGGCGGATGTATGTGTCTTCCCGGTAGTTTTCCTTGCGCAGCAGTTCTAACAATATGTCGAGCATGGACTCAGGCGTATAGGGCAGGTCCATCAGCAACAGTTTGGCCGAGTTGAGCACCCGTTTGAAGTGATCCAGCGGGCGGAAAATATACAGTTCTTCGGCCTGATCGTTCCAATAGGCTCGAATGCCGCCAAAAGCCCCGGTGCCATAATGCAGCGTGTGTGTCATCACGCTGACTTTGGCTTCCTCTATCGGGACTATTTTCCCTTCAAAGTAAGCATAGGATGGACCTGCGGACATGGATTGAACTCCTCTACCAAGCTATGTTTTATGGGCTGTTTAAGGTTCGCATACAGTAATCCACAGAATACCTTCTGTCCAGTACACATTCAACAAAGACGGGCTGTGGCCTGTAGGCTGCATTTGCTACATTGTACGCCGCAGCGGGATTATAACACCAGAAAACGTGGTGGTCGGGTGCCGTTTATGAACGTGCCCGCGTCCCTGGGCGATAACGGCAAAGCAACCCAACGCAGTTTTTTGGTAAATAGAAAAATCCTGTAAAATGATGTAAAGAACTTGCAAATATCGGATGGGGTATGTTGCTTTATGGCTACCAAAGTATTGATCGTTGAAGACGATATAGAAATGAACCGTCTTCTGGAATTGGACCTGAGGCGTCACGGTTACGAGGTCTATACGGCCACCAATGGGCTGGACGGGCTGCGTATGTTCCACGAGTCGCGCCCGCATCTGGTTGTGCTTGATGTGGCGCTGCCCGGCATGGATGGCCTGACGGTCTGCCAGCGGATACGCGAGCTATCTAACGTGCCAATCCTGATCATGACAGCCCATGCGGTGACCGAAGAAGAAATGGCCGAGGGCTTAAACCTGGGCGCAGACGAGTACATGATCAAGCCACTGCGCAACCTGGAATTCCACGCCCGTATCAACGCCTTGATGCGGCGCGCGCAGATCAACGACGACCAGACCCAGCAGAGTGTACGCTATAACGACGACTACCTGTCCGTGGACGTGGACGCACGGCGGGTGAGTGTTCAGGGGCAGGAGATCCGCCTGACGCCGACCGAATTCAAACTGCTGGCGACGTTTGTCCGCCACGAGGACCAGGTGCTCACATTCCAGCAGTTGCTTGAGCAGGTTTGGGGTTACGAGTATCACACCGAGCACCACTACCCGCGCATTTATGTGTCGCATCTCCGGCGCAAAATCGAACCGGATGCGAAGAATCCGACCTACATCCAAAACGAATATGGCGTTGGTTATCGCTTTATCGGCAAGTGAGCCTGGCACAGAAAACCGAACACGACAGGCAACCCGTCAGCGCCAGCGGCGGGCCGCTTTTTTATGGCCAGGATATGTGATCAGTACACCTGTTATGCATGTGCGCGCATAGCAACCAGCCGCCGGGCAAACGCTGCATGAAACCGGACTGCTGGAATCCGGGCGCCTGCCTGAAGCTCAGTATAGCGCCCGGACGGGTTGTGCAGGTAGAAGTGTGTCGGGCGGCCACCTGCCCAGGTGAAGCCGTAAACCAGCACCAGGTGCCCACCGTACCGGCTGCCGGACGGTTGGCGCTCCCCGATTTCCGGCGTAACCGAAGCAGCCACCAACCAGCCATCACGGATATAGCGGCACACACTTAGCGGCGAAACGTAGGATTTGCCGACCACTGCCAGCCCATACTTGCTCGCCAGGTGCGCCTGGGCATGGTAGTACCAGCCTTCATCGATCCAGTTGCCATGAGCATCGCGCACAGTGTACCCGTTCACTGCCAGCCCGTCCTTGACCAACTGCCACAGCGACGGCTGGACGTCCGGGTGAAACGCTTCGACCGCCATCTTGATACAGGCCAGCGCGCACACGCGCGGCGCCCAAAAAGCATAGTCAGTGGGATCGTCCGCGCCAAACAGCCGCCAGTTCGGGTCCCGCGTGCCGTTATAGCCGTGATGGATGTAGTCGTGAATTCGCTCCGCGCTGGCGAACTGGGCATAATAGGGCACTTCCCCGCCTGCGCGGTATTCCCCGTCCGCCAGTTTTGCCAGCGCACGCCGCGCCCGCCAGTGATTGGGCAGACTCAGCGCCGGGTCGATCCACGGGTGTATTGCCGCTTTAAAACGCGCCGCTTGCCGCGACATGGCTACTTCTTTATACCTTTCAAACCCCTGGCCGCAGCGTGCGCGATCAAGCCGGTTTTGTAGTTGTAGAGCGTTTCGCGCTTTTCGGCGTGCACATCAATCGCCAGCTTGATCAGCTCGTCTACCACGTCGGACGGGGACATGCCCTCTTCCTGCCACAGGTAAAAAGCCATCGAGCCGGGCAGCGTGTTGATCTCATTGAGGAAGACTTCGCCCGCCTCTTCACGCACCAGGAAGTCAACGCGCGCCGTGCCGTGCCCGTCCACTGCTTTAAAAGCATCCACGGCCATCTGCCGGATGCGCTGCGTCAGCTCGTCGGAAATGGGCGCGGGGATTTTGCGTTCAGCGCCTTTCATCCCGGCTGCGCCTTCACTGCGCATATATTTTTCTTCGTAGGTCAGAAATTCTTGCCATGTGATCGGCTGCTCCAGCACCGACGCGCGGATGTCGTAGTGGCCCATCAACGCGCAGTTGATCTCGATGGCGTCTTCGACTGCTGCTTCAACCAGGATGCGCCGGTCGAAGTTGGCGGCAATATGGATGAAATTGCGCGCTTCGTCCGCGTTCTCGGCCCGCGCGACACCGATGCTCGATCCCAGCGACGCAGGCTTGACAAATACCGGGTAGCCCAGTTCGGACGCGATTTGTTCGAGTACCGCATCCGGTTTGTTTACCCAGTCACGGCGGTAAAACCAGGTATGCTTAACGACCGGCATACCATAGTGGGACAAAAGCGCCTTGAGCATGATCTTGTCGCGCACAATAGCCGACGTCATCACGCCTGCTCCCACGTATGGCAGGTCGGCCAGTTCCAGCAACCCTTGCAGCGTGCCGTCTTCACCGTGCGAGCCGTGCAGCGCTGGGAACACTACGTCCAGGTGTTGCAGTTGGCTGCGCGAAAACAGTCCGCTGGTCGGGTTGATGATCAGGCCGTGGTGTGTCGTATCAGACGAGATCAGCGCTTTTTTGACTCCCATTAACTCAGCTACATTGTTCGTCTGGAATGTGCTCAGTTCGCGCAGCGCCGCACCCGTCAACCAGGCGCCGTCTCGCGTGATGTAGATTGGGATCACGTCATATTTTTCGGGCCGCATGGCTTGCATTACCTGGTGTGCCGTAACAATCGAAACATCGTGTTCCACCGACCGGCTGCCAAAGACCACGCCCACTGTTCGTTTGCTGGATGTGTTGTTCATAATGTGCCTAATCCCTCGTCATGCCATCAGGTACAGCCGGATCACCGGTCGTTACAGGTAGGTGTCCGGCAAGTCGTTTAAAAACAAGACGGTATCGCCTGCCTTTAACTCGCGGTGGAACCAGGCGATTGCTTCTTCTCGCGTATCAAGAATGTGCAGCCGCCCAGCATTAAAGCCAGTTTCACGGATGCCCTGTTGTAGAGGCCGTGTTTGCTCGATGCCTACCAGCACAATATCCGTGCATACCTGCGCGGCGTAGCGGCCCAGCTTTGTATTTTCCTGCTCTTGCAGCGGTCCTAGCTCAACAATGCCCGGCGTGATCAGCACGCGCCGTCCATTCTGGTACAGGGCGAGCACGTCCAGCGCGTTGCGTGCGCCTATGGGGTTGGCGCTGTAAGCGTCATCGATCACGGTGATATTGTTGGGCAAGGTTTTGCGCTGCAAACGGTGTTCCGCCGATTCCAGGCTGGCAACACGCATGGCGATCTCGGTTAGCGTTATGCCCAGGTGGCGGGCAACCGCCGCCGCGAGCAGGATGTTGGTCACGGTGTGCTGACCGAGCAGAGACGTTTTGAAGTGCTGTTTTTCGCCCAAGAGCGTATCCTCGACATCAAACTCGATGCCGCTTAACGATCCGGTGATGTTGTGCGCCAGAAAGCGCAGCTTGACGTGTTCGGCATTCTGCCAGGTGACGCCGATCCGGGTAGCCGGGTAGCCGCGCTCGTACATGGCGCGCACATAGCAGTTATCCCAGTTGAATATGCCAACACCGTCCGGCGGCAGGGCTTCGATCAATTCGTACTTGGCCCTGGTAGTGGCCTCGATGCTGCCAAACCGTTCGAGATGCTGCGGCCCAACGGCGGTGATGATGCCGATCTGCGGGCGTACCAGCTTGCAAATAGCGCGAATCTCGCCTTCAACATAGGCGCCCATCTCCACAATGAAATAATCGTAATTGGGATCATTGCGCAAGTGGTTGTTGATCACCAGGCACACACCCATCAGCGTGTTGTAGCTTTTGGGCGTAGCCAGTACGCGGTGCTTGCCACCCAGGATGTGCGCCAGATATTCCTTGGTGCTGGTTTTGCCATAGCTGCCTGTTACCCCGATCACAACCGGATTCGCTTTGTGCAAGGCGCGCCGGGCGCGCTCGCGGAACATCAACCGGAATCCCTCTTCAATCGGGAAATTGAACAGGTTAGCCAGCGGCAGCGCCAGCGGGCTGAGGTGATATACCAGCAGGCCGATCCCCGTGATAACTGCAAACTTGGTGGTGTCGGTCATGGTCAACTGTTTTTCCAGCACGACCTGGGTACCGATCAGCGCGATCACACCCAGCGCAAACGCCGTGATCAGCAAACGCATGGCGCGTTGGGTCAGCTTAAACGCCTGCTTGACTTCCTTGGCCGGTTCGGGCCAGATGCTCATCAGCCCTGCAAGCCCCCAGATTGCCATGTAGACGGCTTCGGTATTCTGGCCTGTCAGCTTGAGCGCCAGTGTAACCAGCGACGCCACGCCGATGAAGATCAGCGCTCGCCACATCACGTAGCGAGGCACCCTGGCAACCAGCCAGCGCAGGTAGCGGGTATTTTGGTAACC
This sequence comes from Anaerolineae bacterium, assembly GCA_016926875.1. Classification (GTDB taxonomy): domain Bacteria; phylum Chloroflexota; class Anaerolineae; order Aggregatilineales; family Aggregatilineaceae; genus JAFGNU01. Next base: position 6,658 of record JAFGNU010000083.1, read on the forward strand.
TTCGATCTGGAAAAAGCGGGCCAAACGCCAGATGCGCAGCAGAATTCCGGCCAGCCACAAGAGGATCAGGGTTTGTACCATAAAGCGGTCAGCTCCCACTGCTCAGGAAATGGTCTACGATGCGAATGTAGTCGGTGAGGCGCTCCAGGTACGAAAAATGGCCTGCGCCCTGAAAGATAATCAGGCCCGCGTCCGGGATCAACTGTTCCAGCTTTTGCCCCTGCCAGAGCGGGGTATCCTTATCCTGGTCGCCCCAGATCAGGACAGTCGGCGCCTGTACGCGCATGGCGAACGGCGTCAGGTCTTCCTCGATCACGCGCACAAAGGTATCGCGCAGCGGCCCGGCGTTCAGGTAATCCTCCGACGCGTGCCGCCGGTTAAAGTTTTCTTGCAGCCGGGCGCGCAGGGTTTGCAGCCCCAATACATCCAGCGTCCAGCGTGTAGAGCGGGCCAGCGTGCTGCGGGCGCGCTGTTTCAGGCTCAGCGGCATGCGTATGCCCGCGCTGTTAGCCAGTACCATCCGGTTAACGCGCTCCGGGTGTTCGGCGGCCAGCACCAACCCGATCCGCCCACCGAACGAATGCCCCAGCACGCTTACACGATCCAGCCCGCTGTCGTCTAGGTAGGTTGTCACAAAATGCATATAGTCGGACACGCCCCAGGCTTCCGGCGGCAGGTCGCTGCGGCCAAAACCGGGCAGGTCCAGCGCGTGCACCTGGTAGTCGAGTTGGGCCAACCGCTCGGCTACGGACCAGAAGCTCTGGATACTGCCGCCCCAGCCGTGCAGCGCGACTACCGGGCGCCCTTCACCGACAACGCAGATACCTGTCTGCAACCCATTGACTGAGCGGAGAATAACCGGCGCTTCGCTCATGACTGCACCACCTCGATCCTGGCCCCCAGGTTTACCAGGCGGCTAACCACGTTCTCAAACGTCCGGTCGATCAACTCGGCGCTGTCAATCGTTACGCTGCTTTCAGAGCACAGCGCCGCGCCTAGCAGCGCCAGCCCGGTCCGGATATCCGGCGTATCCATATATTCACCGCGCAGCGGCGACGGTCCGACTACCAGCGCCCGGTGGGGATCACACAGCACGATCTGAGCGCCCATCGACGTGAGCTTGTCCACAAACAGCAGGCGGTTATTGAATAATTTCTCATGGATCAGTGTTGTGCCCCGCGCCTGGGTAGCGATGACGGTTGCCATGGCTATCAGATCGGAAGGAAAACCCGGCCAGGGCGCGGTTTCAATCGGCACATCCAACTCTTCTTCATCCTGCGACACGGCCAGTGTATCGTGTACCGGCAGGAACAGCGTATCGCCGTTTAAATACAGGTGAATGCCCAGCCGGGCGAGCACCTTTGAGATCAGTTTTAGGTGATCCGGATTCACGGCTTCAATGGTCAGGGAACCGTGCGTGATCGCCCCGATGGCGGCAACGCTGGCGATCTCGATGTGATCGGGTGACAGGTGAGTCGATGCCCCACCAAGCTGACCGGTACCCCGAATATGTAAAACGTTCGAGCCGATCCCGTCGATCTGCGCGCCCATCTGGACCAGCAGGCGCTGCAAGTCTTGTACGTGTGGCTCAGATGCCGCATTGTGAACAATCGTTTCGCCGCCCAGCCCGGCGGCCAGCATACACACCAGCGCAGTAGTGGTGACACTGGTCTGGATCAAGATGATCTCGCGCCGGTCCCAGGGTTCGACCTGGAAATCGATCACACCGCTGCTGACCCGCACATCAACGCCCAGATCACGCAGGGCGACCAGGTGGGCGTGCAGGCGGCTGATCGGGTACAGCACTTCCATACGCGCGTGCTGCCGTCGTACCAGGATCGGGGCCAGCAGCAGCACCGCGCTCACTTGCCGGTCAGTCAGGTCTTGTTCCAGCGAGCGGGTATGTACCGTTGGTGTTTGCAAGCGGACCGTGTCGCCCTCGCGGAATACGTCGGCCCCCAACGCCTGAACGGCATCAAACATCATCGACGTGCTCAACGTATCCGGTATCCCCGCCAGTATTACCGGGGCGTCGGTTAACAGCGCTGCTGCCGTTACTGCCAGCGCCGAATTGCTGTTCCCCGAAGGGCGAAAAGTGCCCTGAAGTGGGTGACCGCCGTGCACGACTATACGCATAGTGCTACATCTCCAGGCTTAATATAAAGCGCATAACGCGCATCCACCGCGTGATTATACCAGGAAGGCGATAGGCTCCAAGGGCGGGATCGCCCGGCAGGAAGGACCGGATTCTGGGGCACTGGTTCGGCTGGCGTGCACGTGGTACGATAAGCGCATTATTCTGGTTGCTTGTGGTGGGAACTTGTATGCTACGCATCCGTTGTCGCTATCAGGTTGGCTTGATCGTGTTGTGTGTCCTGCTGCTGGTTGTTGGGCAGAGTGCCGACCGGCGGCTCTGGGCGCAGGACGGGCCTACAAAGCCGTCAAATATAAACTGGGTCCGCCCGGAAAGCGGCATCAACGTGCGCAGCGGGCCGGGGTATACATATGGGATCATCGGGCATTTTTTGCATGGCGCCTGGGTGCAGCCGCTGGCGCGCAGCCTGGATGGCGAGTGGATTCTGGTGGCCTACTACATAACCCAGGGCTGGGTTCAGGTAGACGGGGTAAGCTGGCGGTTGAATACAAACGCCCTGCCGCTGATCCCGGCCATGAAGCCGACGCCGATCCCGGTGCCGCTGGGTATGTATGAAACGCCGGGCGCGCCGACACAGACGCCGAATGCAAGTTGGATCAGGTCAGGGCCGAATGGGGTGTACGTTCGCAGCGGGCCGGGCCAGGAATTCGCGCCGGTTGGTGAGCTGTTTACCGGCGACGTGATCGATCCGGTTGCGCAGGACAGGGCGGGCAACTGGGTGCTGATCCGGTTTGAAGATGGCTACGGCTGGATACGCTATGATCTGGCGTTCTGGAGCGAGGACATAGACGCGCTGGTGGTGGTGGACGAACCGGACTTGACACCCGTGTTTACCGCCGTGGCGCGTTATGTGCCGCCCACCGGCAGCCCTACCTGGACAGACATACCCAGCCCATTCCCATCCGATACACCAGTAGATACACCGACATTCACGCCCACCTTTACGCCATCTGCGACTGAAACATACACGCCCACGGCTACTCTCACTGCCAGCCCGACGGCTTCGGATACGCCGACCGGCACGCCCACCGCCAGCCCAACCGAGTTACCGACAGCTACCTGGACGCTGACGCCGACGGCGACCGCTGTGCCCAGCCTGACGCCATCCGAGCTGCCAACTCTCACGCTAACTCCCACGCCAACAGCAGCGGCCAGCAGCACGCCTACCGCCAGCCCAACCGAGCTACCAACCGCCACCTGGACACTGACGCCAACGCTGACCACTACGCCCAGCCTGACGCCGTCCGAGCTGCCAACCGTTACGCCAACGGTAACGGATACCAGCACGCCATCTGCCACGCCGGATGGTACCGGGACCGCGCTGGCGCTGGCGCCTATGCTGCCACCTACGGGCACGCCTGTTCCGCCAACTACCGCCATCCCATCACCAACAGTCACGGCGCTGCCTGCATCCGATACGCCGCCGCCCACGTTTACACCGGGCGCCACGCCTGCGCCCACGCACACGGCCACGCCATTAGCGGCTGCCGCTGCCGGGTCGCCGGGGGACAGCGGCGCGGCAGATGTGGATGAGGCGAGCATAAGTGGGCCACAGGATGGTGAAGAGGCCGGAAACGACACCGGGCCGGACATCAAGACCGTTTTACTTGGCGGACTGGGGCTGGTTGCGCTGGTCTATCTCGGTCTGTACGCCGTTTATACTGTCGGTATGGGCCGCTATCAAATGGGATTCTTTCTCAGCGTATGCCCGGTATGTGAAGAAGGCGAACTGTACCTGGAAGAACGCCGCTACCGTGTGTTCGGTATCCCGCGTGTGCGGCGCGTGATACGCTGCGATACCTGCCGCTCGGTGCTGCGCGAGATCGGGCGAGGGCGCTGGCGGTATGCCGTCGATGGCGCGGTTAATGCCGACCTGTACGACCGCCTGAATGCCCGCACACTGACCGAAGACCAGCTAAAGGACATCTCGCCGGAGTACAGCGGTATCCAGCCTGAGTACATTGAGGATGACATCCGGTAAGCCCGGTGTAATGATATGGATCACCTGCCGTTTGGCGCCAGGCTCGCAACCCGGCTCTTGCCGACTGCGTATAGAGTCGGTACCATCTCATCATACAAGGCTGGTTTTTGATTACATCGTACATTACTGGAGCACATGGTGACACAGTCTATTAAAACGCCTGAGTGGGTGAAGGATGCGATTTTTTACCAGATTTTCCCAGACCGGTTTGCCAACAGCGAACGCGTAACCAAGCCGTCTAACCTGGAAGCCTGGGACGCATCACCGACCCCGCATGGCTTTAAAGGCGGTGACTTACTGGGAGTGGCCGAACACCTGGATTATCTGCACGATCTAGGGATCAGTGCGATCTATTTGAACCCGGTCTTTCAGTCGGCATCCAACCACCGCTATCACACGCACGACTATTACAAGGTTGACCCCCTGCTCGGCGGCAATGATGCCCTGCGCGAACTGCTGGATGCAGCGCACGCACGCGGAATCCGGGTGGTGCTGGACGGCGTGTTTAACCATGCCAGTCGGGGGTTTTTCCAGTTTAATCACATTATCGAGTGCGGCAAGCAGTCGCCTTACCTGGACTGGTTCACGGTCAAGAGCTTCCCGCTGAATGCCTACGACGAGAAGCAAAAGCCAAATTATGGCGCCTGGGTGGGACTGCATGCCCTGCCGGAGTTTAATACTACCAACCCGCAAGTGCGCGAGTTTATCTTTGATGTGGCTGTGCGCTGGATCGAGTTTGGGATCGACGGCTGGCGGCTGGACGTGCCCCACGAGATCGACGACGATTCGTTCTGGCAGGAATTTCGCCGCCGAGTGAAAAATGCTAATCCCGAAGCATACATCGTCGGCGAAATCTGGACACCGGCGCAGCGCTGGCTGGAAGGTGACCAGTTTGACGCGGTGATGAACTACGTGCTGACACAGCCGCTGATGTCCTTCTTTGGAGCGCGAACGCTGGCGCCGCTGTGGCACGGTGGCACTTATCCCCCGGCAAAGCCCATGAATGCGCCGGAGTTTGCCCAGGCGGTTGAGTCCGCGCTGAGCCTGTACGACTGGGAAATCACCAGCGCGCAGATGAACCTGTTGGGCAGCCACGATACACCACGCTTCGTGAACATGGTCGGCGGTGACCGGTCGGCGCTGCGGCTGGCAATGCTGTGTATGATGACTTTGCCCGGTGCGCCTACCATATACTATGGCGATGAGATCGGCTTGAGCGGCGGCTACGAACCCGAATCACGCGGCGGGATGCCCTGGGATCGATCTCAGTGGGACGTCGAGTTGTTGGGCTATATTCGCGGCGCGATTCAACTGCGCAACGCGCACGCGGCGCTGCGGCGCGGTACATACCGGACGCTGCTGGCCGAAGGTGAGCAGCTCGCTTATGCGCGGGAACTGGATGGCGAGCGTCTGATCGTCGCGTTCAACGCGGCGGCTGACCCCCAAACGCTGCACGTCCCGTTGGCGGGTGGCGGCAGCCCGCGCGTGCTGTTTGGCGAGGTGCAGGAAATAACGCGCCAGGATGCGGTGGTATCCATCAACGCCCTGTCCCGGTCTGGAGTAGTTATCGCACTGCAAAATTAGCGCCCGGTGATGGGCGAAAAACGAGACGTATCGATATGGAAGCGCAACGTTCACTTGTGCGCCGTGCGGTCCCCCGCACCGCTGTGCAGGTTACATTCTCTGATGGCACTGTGCTTGAGGGGCCGGTTGGCACCCCGCTCGAAACATTTATACGCGCTGCCGAAAGTGAGCAACCGCCGCAAGAGGCGCTGACGGTGGCGGCCATTGTAGACGGCGTGCTGCGCGAACTGACGATGCCTGTCATGCGCGACGTGCGCATCAACCGGGTGAGGTCCAATTCAGGCGACGGGGGGCGTATCTACCGGCGGTCGCTGGCCTTTTTGCTGATCGTCGCGGCATCAGAACTGTTTCCTGATACACAGGTGTTGATCGATTACGCCCTGCCGAGCGGCGCGTTTTTCTGCAAGGTGCGCGGGCGGGACCCGTTCAGCGCCGACGACCTCGAAGCGATCAAGACGCGCATGCACGAGATCGTGGTAGCTAACGAGCCGATCCAGCGCGAGGAGATCGCGCTAGAGGATGCGGTAAAAATCTTCCACGAGCGCGGGTATGAAGACAAAGTTCGCCTGTTGCAGTTCCGTAACAAAAACTATCTCACGATCTATAAGCTGCGCGGGCAGGTGGATTACTTCTACGGTTACATGGTGCCCAATACAGGTTACCTGACGCTGTTTAATATTCTGCCGGAAGAAGACGGCTTTATCCTGCAATATCCGCGCCGCGAAAGCGCAAATATCATCCTTCCCTACGTCAAGTCACCACAGATGACGCAGGTCTTCCGGCGCACCGAGGAATGGCTGCGGCTGCTTGGCGTGGAAGATATCGGCCAACTCAATGAGGCGATCCGGGATGGCCGCTCCCGCGAACTGGTGCTGGTTAACGAAGCGCTGCACGAACAGCATATTGCCCAGATCGCATCACAGATTGCAGGGCGGCACAAAGAAGGGCTGCGGCTGGTTCTGATCGCGGGGCCGTCGTCTTCGGGCAAGACCTCGTTTGCAAAACGATTGGCGATTCAATTGATGGCGCACGGCCTGCGGCCCTATACCCTGGAGATGGATCGCTATTTCGTAGAGCGCGAACTGACCCCGCGCGACGAGAGCGGCGAGTATGACTTCGAAGCGCTGGAAGCGGTCGATCTGTCGCTGTTTAACGAGCAGTTGCTCGGCCTGACGACGGGACAGTGTGTGCAGATTCCCCACTTCGATTTTGTCACCGGGACGCGCGCGTTTGGTGAGGATGTGCAGCTTTCCGCCGATCATATCCTGATTGTGGAAGGGATTCACGGGTTGAATCCCCGGCTGGTGGAGTCCATCCCTGCCGGGCGCACCCACCGGGTTTACGTGTCGGCCCTGACCCAGCTTAACATTGACCGCCACAACCGCGTGCCGACAACCGATGTGCGCCTGATCCGTCGCATTGTGCGCGACTCCACCTACCGGGGCTACAGCGCGCTGCAAACGCTTTCGCGCTGGGAAAGCGTGCGGCGCGGTGAAAAGCGGAACATTTTCCCGTACCAGGAAAATGCCGACGTGATGTTTAACTCCGCCCTGGTCTACGAACTGGCCGTGCTGCGCCCGCTGGCCGAGCCGCTGCTGCTTCAGCTTGAGCCGGACCAGCCGCACTATATCGAGGCGCGGCGGCTGCTGTCGATCTTGAGCTGGCTCAAGACGATGGATGCCGAACTGGTGCCGGATAACTCGCTGCTGCGCGAATTTATTAGTGGCTCGATCCTGCGCGACTATATGCCGGGGTACAGTTACGGCGCGGCAAGCTGACCGGGTATTTATGTGTGTCATGGGTAGGTGAGTCTTGGACAGCGAACAAATTTCCACCAAACTGCTCAGCCGCTACGAAGCCATCCGCCGCCAGGAGCACGACCAGATCACTGAACTGCTGGAACCGCTCGGACGGGTGGACGGCCTGCCGGAGAGCGAAATGGAGCAGGTGCGGGACGCGCTGTTCCATACCAACCACCCGTTTTTGATGGTTATGGCCGGGCCGTTTGGCTCCGGCAAGTCCAGCATCATCAATGCCCTGCTGGGTGAAGAGGTGATGGAAGTTGGACCGATCCCGACCACCGACCATATCGTGATCCTGCGGCACGGCCCGGATGTGCAGCGCACGCGGTCGGGAGATGTTGAAAGCGTCTTTCACCCCAGCCCGATGTTGGAAAACCTGAGCCTGGTCGATACACCCGGCCTGGAATCGGTGTTCCGCACGCACGACGAGGTCACACGGCGTTTTTTGCACCGGGCGGATGTTGTACTGCTGGTCATGATCGCCACGCAGGTACTGACGGCCAGCAACCTGGAATACTTGCAGCAGCTTAAAGCCTATGGCAAGCGCGTGATCGTGGTCGTCAACCAGATGGACGTACTTGAACCGGGGGACCGCGAACAGGTACGCGATTTTGTGCTGGAGCAGTGCAGTCTGCACATGGGCGTTGAGCCACCAGTCTGGCTGGTGTCGGCCCGGCAGGCGATGGATGCCCAGCAGGAAGCACCCCGCGACGAGATCGAATGGGATGCCAGCGGTTTTGCCGATATTGAAGAGTACATCCGCGAGACGCTGAACGACCTGGAACGCTTCCGCCAGAAGCTCGAAACGCCAATCCACATCTGCCAGAATGTAACAAAATCTGCGCTGGCGCTGGTGCAGGAGCAGCAGGCCGCGCTCGATGATCACCGCAAAACAACTGAAAACATCGAGGCGCAGATTCAACAGGCCAAACGCGAACAGCAGCAGACCGCCGACGAAGCGTTCGAAACTATCAGCGAACACTGGGACGAAACGGCCCGCCTGGGCGGTGAAGCGATTGGCGAGCTGTTCCAGTTCTCGCGTGGGATTTCGCTGTTCTTCGGCGGGTTGGGCGAGTTGATCGGATTGGGGCGGCTGGTGCGCCGCTTCCGCAAACAAACCCGCGCCGAAAACGCGTTTGAGCAGCACAAGGTCCGCGATACGCTGCACCAGATTCCCGCCGTCGTGGACAAGCTGGGGCCGCGCCTCGAAGGTCGTGATCTGCAAGATATTGACGACCTGGTAGATTATACGCGCGGGGCGGTGAAGAAGCTGCCGCCGAACCTGTCCGACAAGATGATCGGCAAAATCCAGGCGCCGCTGCGCTATGAACGCAGCTTTCTACGCAACGTGCGCGACCCGTTGGACACGATCCTGCGCGAAGCGGAACGCTTTGAAACCAAGCGCCTGGATCGCACCCTGCGCAACACGTTGATCATGCTGGCGCTGTGGGAGATTCTGACGATTATGCTGGTACTGATCGTAGCGGTCAGCGCGCTAGGGGCATCGCCGGACGCCGGGTCGATCCTGCTGGTGTTTGCCATCGGTATCGGGTTCGTGCTGCTGGGGATAGCCCTGGTGCCGCTGCGGGGCTGGCTGTTGAGCAAAGCGTATGAGCGCCGCTTGCAGCGCTGCCGCGATGATTACCTGACCACTCTGCGCCGCGCCACCGGCGATCTGCTTGCGCACGGCGTGCAGCTTCGGCGGGACGCCACCGCGCCGTTCACGCGCCTGATCGAGTCGCAGACCGAACTGCTGGACGAACTGCGCACTGATCTACAGGGACACCAGCAGGCATTCATACGCATTCAGGGCGGGCTGGCCAGCCTGGGCGAGTCCAGGCTATCACCTGCGAAGATAGAAAACAGGGATCACAATGACTGACATTGTGCTGGAAGGTCCGATTGCCGACGTCCGCGAGCGCGAAGTGCGGCTGCTGCACGAGGTGGCGGAGATCGTCGGGCAGGTCGAAGCAGACAGTTCGGAAGACAAAAAGCGGTTGCAGCAGAACGCCGCCGACCTGCAAGAGATGTTTTTCCTGGTGGTCGTGGTGGGCGAATTCAACGCGGGCAAGTCGAGCTTGATCAACGCGCTGCTGGGCGATGACCTGCTGCCGATGGGCATCACGCCGACCACCGACGCAATTGAACTGGTGCGCTGGTCTACCCGGCGCAGCAAAGAGCCGGACTGGCGCGAACCCGGCATTGTGCGCGAATGGACGCATCCCAACACGGGCGGTCCCGGCGTGGTGATCGTGGACACACCCGGCACCGGCTCGGTGTTCCGCAAGCATGAGCGCATCGCCAAGGGCTTTTTGAGCCGCAGCGACCTGGTGATCTTCCTGCTGTCCGCCAAGCGCGCTCTGGCCGAAACCGAGCGGCTGTACCTGGAACTGGCGCGCGACTATGGCAAAAAGATCGTGGTGATCATCAACCAGGCGGACTTGCTCAAGAAAAACGAGCAGAAAGAAGTGCAGGCCTTTGTGCAGCAGCAGTTGGTTGAACTGCTCGACCTGCGTCCGGAGATATTTATGGTATCGGCCAAGCTGGCGCTGAAGGACAAGGACAGGGCCGCAGCGGGCGGGTTGTTCGCCGGGATCGCGGGTGACCCTGGCGGTATGAACGCAGTACGTGAATACCTGCAAGCTATTTTTCAGCGTGTGCCCCCGGCCAAGCAGAAGCTGTACGCCCAGTTAGATTTTACGGACAGCCTGATCCACAAGTACTCCGATCACCTTGATACGCAGATCGGCCTGATCACGTCTGATACCGCGCTGGCCGAAGACTTGCGCCAGGAGCTTGAGCAGCAGGCCGGTTCGCTCGACGTGCACCTGGCATCGGCTAACCGTGAACTGGACCGCGTGTTTGTTGACCTGAAAACGCGCGGGCACACGTTCATTCGCGAGAACCTGACGCTCCAACGCGCGGCCCATACGCTCGACCGCGAAGCCGTCCGTGACGAGTTCGAAAAGCAGGTTGTGGGCAGCGCCCTGGACCAGATCACCGGTATCTCGGAGCAGTACGTCAACGCGGTGGTGGACAACAGCCGCCGCTACTGGCGCAGCATCATCGACCGGTTGAATAAGCTCGAAACCATGCTGAGCCAGGAAGTGGGCACGGTGGATGCTACCGGCTACGCCGAGCAGCGCGCCGCCTTGCAAGATGCCATCGCCATCGCTGACGCCGAGCTGAAGTCCTATACCGATAACAGCCTGGTGGAGAACCTGCGGAACACGTTCCGGGGCAACCTGGTGGGCTTCTCGGCGGGCTTTACGGCAGCGTTGGGCGGTATTATTGCTGTCGTAGTGGGCGTGGCGGCACCGGGCGCGGTCACGGCAGCGAGTGGGGCGATCCTGGCAACGCTGGTCGTTGGCCCCGCCCTGGTGGTCGGCGGCGGCGCAGCGACCGTGTTGTACTGGCGCAAGCTGAAACGCGACGCCAGTAAAGAGCTTGAGCAGCGCCTGAATACGCTCCAATACAGCTATCACGAGTCGATGCGGGACCTGACTAACCGCGAACGCAACCGCCTGCTGCAATACGGCCAGCAAATCCTGTCGCCGGTCTTTAGCCAGCTCACCGTGATCGGCGACCGCTACCAGGGACAAAAGAAAGCCCTGCAAGACAAAGCAGCGCTTTCTCAACAACTGCGCCAGGAAATCGACGCGATCCAGATCATCACCGAAGAACAACGATAGCTACAGCGCTCGCCTAGTTGAAGTGAATTACTTCGAAGGTGTGATCCACGATGGTCACATCCGGGCGGTTGCGCTCGATCCAGCCCAACACACTTTCCAGTTTAGATTCGGCATGCGCTGCGCTGGTGCTGACAATCGCTACGCCCAGCAGCGCCGACTGCCACACGTCGTGCAGGTCCACTTCGGCGACGGCGATGTTAAATGTCTTGTGCAGGCGTGCGATCAACGGCTTCAGGATGCCGCGCTTTTCTTTCAGCGACGTCACGCCAGGCAGTTGCAGGTCGATCATAGCGGCGATGATTACCATGCGCCTGCCACCTACAGGTGAATCTCGTCCCCGGATTCTTTGAGCTTGCCGACCACCTGGCGCACATCCTGCGAGCGGTCGCGGTGGCAGACCAGCAGCACGTCGTCGGTGTCCACGATCACGATGTCCTCGATGCCAATGGTCACAACCATGCGGTTACTGACAACCAGCGTTTCCCTGGTATCGATCTTGATGTGTTCCTGGCCGCGCCCGCGCGATACATTGCCGTTCAGATCGCCCGCCAGCACTTCAAACAGCGTCGCCCAACTGCCCACATCGCTCCAGCCAATATCGACCGGGATCACGGCGACGTCTTTGGCGCCTTCCATCACGGCGTAGTCTATCGAGAGCTTTTTCATGCTGGGCCACAGGCGATCCAGCGTTTCCCGGTAGCTGTCGCTGCCAATTGCGCGTTTGATCTCTTCCAGCAGCGCGTACATGGTTGGCTGCTGCCGCGCGAACTCGCTGAGGACCTGGTACGCTTTCCAGATGAACATCCCGCTGTTCCAACTGTACAGCCCGGTGGTAAGAAACTGAACCGCCGTGTCGGGATCGGGTTTTTCGGTGAACCCGGCGGAGTGATACGTCTGGAACCCGTCGATCTGGGCCAATTCCTCACCACGCTTGATGTAGCCAAAGCCGGTGGAAGGAAACGACGGCGAGATGCCAAGTGTCACGATGTATTCTCGTGATGCGAGTTCGCCCGCTGCGGACAGCACCCGGCGGAACTTTGGCTGGTCGGCGATGTGGTGATCGGCGGTCAGCACGGCGATCACCGCGTCCGGGTCGCGGTGCTGGATGTGCAGCGTACCCAGTGCTGCTGCCGGGCCGCTGTCCTGGCCGAATGGTTCAACAATGAAGTTCTCAACCGGCACTTGCGGGACGCTCTGGCTCAGCCGCTCGACGTGCTCGCGACCGGTCACGACAAAAATATAATCCGGCTCCATCAGCGGGCTGAGTCGTTCCACCGAAACCTGGAACATGGTCCGCTGTTCTTCAACCAACGACAGCATCTGCTTGGGGCGGGTCTTGCGGCTGAGCGGCCACAGGCGTGTGCCACCCCCCCCCGCCATAATCAAAGCGTAGAAATTGTTCATATTCTTTTCACTTTTCCCGATTTATAACAATCAAAGCGCCGTATCTACCCGGCGCACAATGCTCAGTCCAGGCGGTATGGTTCGCCGCCCTGGCGGGCCAGGATATACATCATCCCGTCTGCCCGGCGCACCAGCCCTTTTAGCTCCATCAGCGCCAGCGTGCTGCTGACCTGCGTGATCGGCAGGCCGGAGCGCTGGCACAGGTCGTCAATATGCAGCGGCTCATCGCCCAGGCAGCGCGCTAACGCCTCTTCGGTTGGGTTGGCCGGTGCGATTTCGCGCATCTGCGTGCGCGTTTCAACCGTCGAGCGTGTCAAATTCAGCTCATCCATAATGTCTTCGGCGCTGATAACCAGCTTGGCGCCGCTTTGAATCAGCCGGTTTGCGCCCAGGCTGCTTTTGGCAGTTACCTTGCCCGGCACGGCGAACACATCCCGGCCCTGCTCGGCGGCGCTGTCGGCGGTCAGCAGCGCACCGCTGCTTTCGGGCGCTTCGACCACCGTCACACCCAGCGATAAGCCGCTGATGATCCGGTTGCGCACCGGAAAGTTTTTGCCTTCCGGCTGCGTGCCGGGCGGAAACTCGGTTACCAACGCGCCGTTTTCTACAATGGCCTCAGCCAGTTTGCGATGGTCTGGCGGGTAGACCAGATCGATCCCGCAGCCGAGCACCGCAATCGTCCGCCCGCCAGCATCCAGCGCGGCCTTGTGCGCAGCGGCGTCAATACCCAGTGCCAGTCCGCTGATAATCGTGATCCCGGCGTGAACCAGCGGCGTCACCAGCCGGTATGTCATATCGCGCCCATAAGCAGTGGCGCGGCGCGTTCCCACAAATGCGACCGCCCACTGATCGGCATCCGACAGCGTGCCCTTGACGTACAGCACCGGCGGCGCGTCCGGCAGTTCGCGCAGCAGGACCGGGTAATCTGGATCATCAAGCGTCAGGGCGGTTGCGCCCAGCCGGTCCACGTCCTGTAACAGCCGGTCCAGATCAATCGACTGGCGGACGTGCAGCAGGTTGTCCAGCGAGCGGCGGTCCAGCCCGGCGGCAGCTAAATCTGCCTCGGCAGCCTGCCAGGCGATTTCCAGATCGCCAAAGCGCTGGCGCAGCGCGCGCAGCCGTATCGGGCCGATCCCCTTGACAATGTTAAATCCCAGCCAGTACTTTCGCCCGCTCATGAGTCACATACAATCCAAAATAAACAGGATGGTTGGTTAATTATCGACCAGTCCATCCAGCAGTTGAACGATCATTTTTTTGGCGTTAACGTCGACGTTTAGAATACAGTCCTCGATGGCGGGCAGCAAAATCTCGCCGCGCGGCCCGTGCACCACGTACACGTCATTTGCCCCCGTCTCGATCACCTCGCTCACATCACCCAGGTATTCATCCTCGGCGGTATAGACCGAAATGCCGATGACCTGGTACAGGTAAAATTCACCTTCTTCCAGCGGTACAGCGTCGTTTAGAGCGACCATTACGTACTGGCTGCGCAGGGGTTCGGCAGCAGTTCGATCTCGAATATGTTCAAGTTGCAGAATGAGATACTTGGAGTGTTTGCGCACACCCACTACCCGGCGCTCGGTCGCGGTGGATGCGTCGTCAGGATCAGGCCCGATGTATACATACGATTCAGGCATGATGCGCTCAGGGTAAGCGGTCAGCACCTCGACGCGCAGTTCGCCACGCACGCCGTGTGGTCGCAGCACCCGGCCTAGCAGCAAAAATGGCGGCTGTGTGGACAAGGGCGACTGGGAAGGCATAGCACCTGTATTGTTCAAGCGTGCGCTCAAATGATGTCCAGATTAACGCGCCTGCCGTGCTTGGCCGCTACCACCCGCACCAGCACTCGCATGGCGTTTGCGACCCGTCCGCTTTTCCCGATCACGCGGCCCATGTCTTCTTGCGCAACTTCCAGTTCCAATGTAGTCGTGGACCCGCGAGAAATTTCGGTTACCATTACCTGCGAAGGGTCGTCAACCAATGACTTGGCAATGTATTCAACCAGTTCTTTCATAGCATTCTATCCTACATCTAATGATGCAAAGCGCCGCACAGCGCCACCGGCTCAATATTACCGGATAGCCCAAATGCGGACAGCGGCAGAAAAGCTGTGCCGTCCGCATGGAAAATCCGGCATATGTAGCCTCGCAAAGCGCGGCCCCTGGTTATTCAGCCGCTTTGTCGTCGTCGGCTTCAGGCTCTTCTGTCTCGTCGGGTTCAGCTTCTTCGACTTCTTCGGCTGCCTCTGCCTCGACAATTTCCGCCGCTTCGGGTTCTTCTTCGGCCTCTTCGATTTCCGGCTCTTCCGCTTTGGTTTCTTCCGCTTCAAGCTCTTCAATCGCTTCGGCTTCCGCCTCGATCAGCTCAGCCTCGTCGAATTCTTCAACGACCTCAGGCTGGGCCGGTCCGGCTGCCCTGGCCATTTCGGCGAGTTCCTCAACGGTGTAGCTGGTCTTTGGGCTGATTGGTCCCCGCGCTTCGGCTTCCGCCTGGGCTTCGGCCAGCAGGGTTTCCAATGCCTCGCCCTGGCGCAGCCGTTCGAAACGGCCCCACGTCCCGACCTTGTCCAGGATACGGCGCACAGGGTCGCTGGGCTGCGCGCCCTGCTGCAACCAGTGCAGCGCACGGTCTTCCTGAACGGTCATCGTTGCCGGTTGGGTCCGGGGATTATAAAAGCCGATGATCTCGATATAGCGTCCATCGCGCGGGCTGCGCGAGTCGGCGACCACAATGCGATAGCTGGGTTGTTTTTTGCGCCCTACACGACGCAAACGAATGCGAACCATATGGTAACCACCTGTCCTTCTGCTTGATGGCGAGTGTTTATGATCTCTGTCGCGCGGTGTAAGAGGATATGGCAGGGAAGGACACTGCCTGGATAACCCGCGACAACAGGGGATTATACCCCAAACCTAACGAAACATGCCGGGAATCTTGGGCATGTGCCCTTTCCCGATCATTTGCATCAGACGCTGCATTTCGCGAAACTGCTTCAGCAGCGTGTTGATATCCTGTACGCTGGTGCCGCTGCCGGTAGCGATCCGTCGTTTCCGGCTGGCATTGATAATTTTGGGCTTGCGCCGCTCGGCGGGCGTCATCGAATAGATGATAGCCTCCACCTTTTTGAGCTGCCGCTGCGCCTGCTCGTTGTCGATATCCACCTGCTGCCGCAGGCGCGCCATACCGGGGATCATATCCATGATCTGCCCGACGGAACCCAATCTTTTGACCTGGTGAAGCTGCTTCAAAAAATCTTCGAGCGTGAACTCGTTTTTCAACAACTTGCGTTGCAGCCGCTCGGCTTCGCGTTCGTCAAATGCTTCTTCTGCGCGTTCGATCAGCGTGAGCATATCGCCCATGCCCAGGATGCGCGACGCCAGCCGGTCCGGGTGGAACAGCTCCAACGCATCGAGCTTTTCGCCCACGCCCATGTATTTTATCGGGACGCCCGTCACCTCGCGCATGGAGATCGCCGCGCCGCCGCGCGCGTCACCGTCCACCTTGGTCAGGATCAACCCGGTCAGACCAACCTGTTCGTCAAACCCTTCGGCGATGCGTACTGCTTCCTGACCAGTCATTGCGTCGGCAACCAACAAGATTTCGGCGGGCTGCGTGCGATCACGGATCGCTTCCAGCTCGCGCATCATGTCGGCGTTGATTTGCAGCCGCCCGGCGGTATCCAGGATAACGACGGTCGCGTCATTCTCCCTGGCAGCCTTGACTGCCCGCTCGCAGATGTCGGGCGGTGGCGCGCCCGTGCCCTCTTCATAAACCGGGATGTCCAACTGTTTACCGAGCGCCACTACCTGGTCAACCGCTGCCGGGCGGTACGTGTCTGCGGCCACCATCCAGGGGCGGCGACCATCACGGCGCAGCGTCAGCGCGAGCTTGGCAGCAGTGGTCGTTTTGCCGGAGCCTTGAAGCCCGACCAGCATGATCACGCGGGGCGTGGGCCCGCTCAAGTTCAACCGGCCCGCCTCGCCCAGCGTTTCGATCAGTTCTTCATGAACGATTTTAATAACTTGCTGGGATGGTTTCAGGCTCTTTTGGACTTCGGCGCCAATCGCACGCTCGCGCACGCGGCGAATGAAGTCCTTAGCGACCTTCAGGTTGACATCAGCTTCCAGCAGCGCCATGCGCACTTCACGCAGCGCCGCGCTGACATCCGCCTCGGTTAATTTGCCCTTGCGGCCAAGCTGGTCAAAAACGGTTTGAAGACGATCACTCAGGCTCTCGAACATACCTACCGGCCTAGAACGCTGTCGGTTTACCGGCCTCGAATTGTAAAGTATAGCCGGGCGCCCGTCAAGCCTGTGAAGTCCGGTCGGTACCGTGCCGGGAGATCGAGACGGTATATGCTGCCTGGGCGGTATCTGGCATTACCGGCTGCTCAGGTAATCGTGGATGCCGCGCGCCGCTTCGCGTCCTTCGTGGATGGCCCACACTACCAGCGATGCGCCCCGCGATGCATCCCCGGCGGCAAATAGACCGTCAACGCCAGTCATGTAACGCTCATCAACGGGGATATTGCCGCGCGCGTTGAGTTCGATGCCAAAGCCCGCGATCAGCTCGCTGTGTTCGACATGTACAAACCCCATTGCCAGCAGCACGAGATCGGCTTCCAGTTCAAATTCTGAGCCGGGAACCTCGGTCATCCGGTACTGGCCGTTGTCGTCGGCGTGCCACTCGACATGGACAGCGGACAGCTTTTGAACGTGTCCATCCGTGGCGGAAAACTGCTGGGTGGCAATGTTGAACAGCCGCTTGCACCCTTCCTCGTGCGAACTGGAAGTTTTGTACAGCTTTGGCCACAGCGGCCAGGGCTGATCCGCCGGGCGTATTTCCGGTGGCGCGGGCAGCAGTTCGATCTGGGTGATGCTTTGAGCGCCCTGCCGGTTGGCCGTGCCGACGCAGTCCGAACCGGTATCACCGCCGCCGATGACCACCACGTGCTTATGCGCAGCGGTGATGCGTTCCGCGTCGGGAATCTCGTCACCGCGCACCAGCCGGTTTTGCTGCGTTAAATAATCGACGGCGAAGTGAATACCATCCAGATCGCGTCCTTCGATGGGCAGATCGCGCGGCTGCCGGGCGCCGATAGCCAGGCATACGGCGTTATACTCAGCCTGGATGTCGTCCACACTGATATCTTCCCCGACCTTGACGCCGGTCTGGACGGTCAGCCCTTCCGCTTGCAGAATGGCGATTCGCCGGTCGATGATGCGTTTGTCCAGCTTAAAGTCCGGCACGCCAAACCGCAGATAGCCGCCGACCGCGTCCGCCGCTTCATACAGCACAACCGTGTGCCCGGCTTTGTTCAGGCTGTCTGCGCAGGCCAACCCTGCCGGGCCGCTGCCGATAACGGCTACCTTTTTACCCGTGCGGCGTGCTGGCGGCTTCGGCTGGACGTAACCGGCCTCAAAGGCGTGCTCGATCACGGCCAGTTCGTTTTCCCGGATCGTGACCGGGTCATCGTTGATCCCCAACACGCACGACGCTTCGCACGGCGCCGGGCACAGCCTGCCGGTGAATTCTGGGAAGTTGTTTGTTGCTTGCAGAATGTCATAGGCGGCCTGCCAGTTGCCCTGCGCGAGTTTGGCCTGCCATTCGGGCATGATATTGCTCACGGGACACGCCCAGTGACAGAATGGCACGCCGCAGTCCATACACCGCAACGCCTGGCGCATACGCGCATCGTCGGGCAGCAGTCGCTCAACCTCGTCATAATCCTGGATGCGCTCGGTTACCGGGCGGTAGCCGCTGTCAACACGGTTGATCGTGATAAAGCTCCTGGGGTCGCCCATCAGTACGCCACCTCCAACTGCTCTTCTTCGCGGATGTAGGCCAGTTGTCTATCGATCTCTTTGAGTTTTTGCTGCTGAAGAACGCGTTTATATTCCAGCGGCAAAACCTTGATAAACTTGGGCATGTATTCGTGCCAGTGATTCAGAACCATCTCGGCGATGGTGCTGCCGGTGTAGTTAACGTGTCTGGTCAGCAGCATTTTGATGAAGTCCTGGTCGTCCGGTTCCATCGCCGGGGTTAGCTCCACCATACCCAGGTTGCAAAAGTAGGCGAAGTTGCCGTCAGTGTTCAGCACATAGGCAATCCCGCCGCTCATGCCTGCGGCGAAGTTGCGCCCGACGTTGCCGAGCACGATGATCCGCCCGCCGGTCATGTATTCGCCACAGTGATCGCCTGCGCCCTCGACGACGGCGTTTACACCGCTGTTGCGCACACAGAAACGCTCTCCGGCTATGCCGCGAATGAAGACTTCGCCGCTGGTAGCCCCGTACAGCACGGTATTGCCGACGATCAGGTTTTCTTCGGCCTTGAATGTGCTGCCGTCTGGCGGCACGGCGATCAGGCGCCCACCTGACAGTCCCTTGCCAAAATAGTCATTTGCATCGCCTGCCAGCCGGAACGTAACGCCTTTTGCCAGAAACGCGCCGAAACTCTGGCCTGCGCTGCCTTCAAACGTGCATTGAATGGTATCGTCCGGCAGACCGGACTCGCCATAACACCGCGACACTTCGCCGGACAGCATGGCCCCGACGGCGCGATCCGCGTTGGTGATCGGCATGTGGATCGACACCTGCTCCCGGTATTTCAGCGCGGGCTTAGCCTTTTTGATCAAGTCCCGGTCGATCACGCTGTCGATCTTGTGGATTTGCGACTCAACGCAGTGCAGCGGACTGTGTTTAGCCGCTTCCGGCTGGTACAGCAGGCTCGACAGATCAACCGTGCTGACTTTCCAGTGATCGACCTGGCGCATGGTCAGCATGTCCGTGCGCCCGATCAACTCGTCAAAGGTCCGGATGCCCAACTGGGCCATGATCTCGCGGACCTCTTGCGCCATAAAGCTGAAATAGTTGATCAGGTGGTCCGGCTGGCCCTTGAAACGGCTTCGCAGTTCCGGGTCCTGGGTGGCGATCCCCGCCGGGCAGGTGTTGCGGTGGCATTTACGCATCATGACACAGCCCAACACGATCAGCGTGGCCGTGCCGAACGCGAACTCTTCAGCACCAAGCATCGCCGCCAGCACGATGTCCCGCCCGGTTTTGAGCTGCCCGTCCGTCTGTAACCGCACGCGCCCGCGCAGGTTATTCAGCACCAGAGTTTGGTGTGTCTCTGCCAGGCCAAGCTCAAAGGGCAGCCCGGCGTGTTTGATAGAGCTTTGGGGGCTGGCCCCCGTTCCGCCATCATAGCCGCTGATGACGATTGTGTCGGCGTGCGCCTTCGCCACTCCTGCCGCAATCGTCCCTACCCCGGCCTCCGATACCAGCTTGACGCTGATACGCGCGCGCGGATTGACATTCTTCAGGTCAAAGATAAGCTGTGCCAGGTCTTCGATAGAGTAGATATCGTGGTGCGGCGGCGGCGAAATCAGCGTGACGCCGGGCGTAGAGTGCCGGGTGCGCGCGATAACTTCATCGACTTTGTGGCCGGGAAGCTGGCCGCCTTCGCCGGGCTTGGCGCCCTGTGCGATTTTGATCTGCAATTCGTCAGCGTTGACCAGGTAATTACTCGTCACGCCAAAACGCCCGGAAGCAACCTGCTTGATAGCGCTCCGGGTCAGGGTGCCGTCTGGGCGGGGAGCATAGCGTGCGGGGTCTTCGCCGCCCTCCCCGGAGTTGCTCCGGCAGCCCATCGCGTTCATAGCGGTGGCAATCGTTTCGTGCACATCTTTGCCCAGCGAACCAAAAGACATCGCGCCGGTGATCATCCGTTTCCGGATGGCTTCGACCGGCTCAACCTCTTCGATTGGGATCGGCGTCTGGGGCACAAACTCAAGCAAGCCGCGAATGACATGCGGTCTCTGGTTTTCACGGTTTACGCGGTCGGCAAACGCTTTATATTTCTCATAGTCGCCGGTGCGAACAGCCCATTGCAGCAGGTGAATCGTTTCCGGGTTCCAGGCATGTTTTTCGCCGCCTTTGCGATAATGGTACACCCCTTCCGATTCGAGCATGGCGGGCCGCTCAACGTATGCTTTGTGATGCCGCATCAAGACTTCCTGGGCGATCTGTTCCAGCCCAATACCGCCGATGCGGGATTCGGTGCCGGTGAAGTAGGTATCCACCACGTTCTGGGAAAGGCCGACGGTCTCGAACGTCTGCGCCCCGTGATAGCTCCGC
Organism: Anaerolineae bacterium; assembly: GCA_016926875.1. GTDB lineage: Bacteria > Chloroflexota > Anaerolineae > Aggregatilineales > Aggregatilineaceae > JAFGNU01. Next base: position 27,417 of record JAFGNU010000083.1, read on the forward strand.
AGCGTTGAGATGCCCAGTTTCGACAGGACTTTGAGCAGTCCCTTGCTAATTGCCTCGACGTAACTGTTTTCGGCCTCAATGTAATTGTCAAGTGAGGGCAGTTTGCCTTCTTTGAGCAGCGCGTGCAGGGTAGCAAAGGCGCCATAGGGATTGATAGCGCTGGCACCATACCCAAACAGCAGCGCAAAGTCCATGACTTCCCGCGCTTCGGCAGTTTTGACAATCAGCGCGACCTCGGTCCGCTTTTTAACGCGGATCAGGTGATGGTGTACGGCAGCGCACGCTAACAGCGACGGGATCGGCGCAAAATCGGCGTCAAACGCCCGGTCCGACAGGATGATAAAGTCGTAGCCCTCATCGACCTTTGCTTCAGCATCGATGCACAACTGGCGCAGTACGCGCTCAAGCCCGGCAGGGCCTTCACCAACCGGGAAGACAGCCTGAAGTGTGGCAGTCTTAAAACCCTGATTGTCCCAGGTTTTGATCTTCGCTACATCCGAGTTAGAGAAAATAGGCCGTTTGAACTGCACCATGTGGCAGTGCTCAGGGGTTTCAGACAGCAGGTTGCCTTCTTTGCCGATGTAGTTGGTCAGGGTCATGACCAGCTCTTCGCGGATCGGGTCAATAGCCGGATTCGTGACCTGGGCAAACACCTGCTTGAAGTAATTGAATAAGCGCTGCGGCTTGTCCGAGAAAACGGCCAGCGGGGTATCGGTGCCCATCGAACTGGTCGGCTCTTTATGAGCGCAGATCATGGGAATCAAGATATATTCGATGTCTTCCCGGTTGTAGCCAAACAGCAGGTGAAGCTCATGTAGCTGCTGTTCCGGCATCCCAACGGTTACCGGCGTGGTGAATGTGATATCGGCCAGCCGGACACGGTTATTTTCGACCCACTGACGATAGGGGCTTTGGTGGCTGATGGTGTCTTTGATCTCGTCGTCCGGGATGATGCGGCCTTCTTGCGTATCAACCAGCAGCAGTTTGCCGGGGCGCAGGCGTCCCTTGTACGCGATCTGCTCCGGTGGGAAAGTTTGTACGCCGACCTCAGAAGCCATGACGATCAGATCGTCCTTTGTTACAACGTAGCGAGAGGGACGCAGGCCGTTTCGATCCAGCGTTCCCCCGACGAACCGGCCATCACAAAACACCATCGCAGCCGGACCGTCCCACGGTTCCAGGAACGAGGAGTGATACTCGTAAAAGTACTTCAGGTCTTCAGGGATCGGGTTCAGCTTGTTAAAGGATTCAGGAATGAGCATCATCAGCGCATGGGGCAGCGACCGGCCCGCCATCACGAGCAGTTCCAGCGCATTATCAAACGAGGCGGAATCGCTCTTGTCCGGATCGATGACCGGCAGCAGATCGAGCAAATCTTCGCCCAGCAGGTCCGACTGAAAGCCGGACTCGTGTGCCTGAATCCAGAACCGGTTGGCGCGGATGGTATTGATTTCGCCGTTGTGTCCCAGCAGCCGGAACGGCTGCGCCAGGTCCCAGGTGGGAAACGTATTGGTGCTGAAACGCGAGTGAACCAGGGCAATCGCGCTGCTCATGCGCTCGTCCTGCAAGTCGCCAAAATAGGGCTTGAGCTGAGTGGACATCAGCATCCCTTTGTAGACAACCGTTTTGCTGGATAGAGAACAGATATAAAACATGGAAGCCTGCGCGATGGCAGACTTCCGGATGTGGTTTTCACTCAACTTGCGGACCACATAGAGCTGTCGCTCCAACTGGTCCTGGTTCAAGGGCTGTCGCGGCTGCAAAAAAACCTGCTTGATAACCGGCTCGGCGGCGCGGGCAATATCGCCCAGGACGCTGCTGTCTACCGCGATGTCACGCCAGGCTGTCACCTCAAACCCTTTGCGGCGGGCGAACTGCTCCACCGTCTGGATGCAGTATTCAGCATCGTCGATGTTGGTGGGCAAAAATACCAGCCCGGTGCCGTACTGCCCGGCTTCAGGCAGTGCCGGTATGTGCTGGCTGTAAAAGCCGTGCGGAATCTGCATCAGTATCCCGGCACCATCACCGGTTTTGTTATCGGCACTCTCTGCGCCCCGATGCGCCAGCCGTTCCAGGGCTTCGAGGCCGCGCCGGATGATGTCATACGATTGTTTACCCTTAATATTCGCCACAAACCCGATGCCACACGCGTCGTGTTCGTGCGCGCTGTTGTAAAGACCCTGTTTGTCAGGAAGCTGTGTTGTCATGGTATCTTCACTCCTTATGGGTAAACCAACCAGGGGCCGGATGGTGGGGCAGGCGCCTGCCTCTAAATCCACTATCCAGACCGGGTGAACACATAACCGCACCAGTGAAAATCTATTGGATGTAGTTCACCTGCGTTCGCTGTAAAGAGTGCTGTATAAGAATAACTTCCAAAGAAAAACGGGTATTTCGCTGTGGATGAGGTGCCCGGACGGAGAAATAATTTCCGACGAATCTAATCGGTAACTTTGGATGCTATCCAATCATCCGGCGTTGAGCTACTTATCGGTATGGTCAAAATGCCCAAAAAGCGCCTCCGCGCAGGCGGCGGGATGTGCTCGCGCTCGTCGGGGTGTCGGTTTGAGGGCTGTTGTCTTAGTGCACGTTGTATCAGGGGATGTTGGGACGCGGCGCTTTGGTGCCCAGAGTCAGCACAGCCAGCGCCTGATCATGGACGTGCCCGTTGGACGCCAGGATTTTCTGCCCACGATAGGCGTCGCCGTTCCGGTTGCCGGAATAGTCCGAAACACGTCCCCCGGCTTCTTCCACAAACAAAATGCCCGCCTGCACATCCCAGGGTTTGGCGCCCTGCTCCCAGTACAACTCAAAGCGTCCGGCAGCCACGTAACATAGATCGAGCGCCGCCGCGCCAACCCGGCGGATGCCCTGCGTCCGCACGACAAAGTTAGCGACGTGTTCAACGTTGTTGTCCGGGCTGGTCCAGCGGTCGTATGGGAAACCGGTCACGGCTAACGACTGCGCGAGGTCTGTTATATCCGAAACGCGCAGCGGTCGCCCGTTGACCGTTGCGCCCTCGCCCTGGATGCCTTTGTACAGCTCTTCGAGCATCGGGTCGTAGACCACGCCCAGGATCGGCTGCATATCGGCGCTTGCCAGCGCCAGGCTGACTGCAAAGTGCGGCATCCGGTGGGCAAAATTGGTTGTGCCGTCGAGCGGGTCTACGTACCAGTGATACGGTGTTTCGTTTGGGGGCGGGCCATAGCCGCCGCCTTCTTCGCCGTGAATATGATGATCCGGGAACGCGTCGCGCAGCGCGCCCACGATGAATGCTTCTGAATCGCGGTCGGCCTGCGTGACCAGGTCAACGCTAACCTGCTTGTGATCGGCCTGGCGCGGGCGTTCGTAATATTCGCGCAAAATCGCCCCAGCCTGGCGAGCGATGGTTTCGGCAGTTTGCAGTGCGGCGTGCAAGTCTAGTGATTGGCTGTTCATGCTGTTCCTTATGGCGTGAGATTATCGAGCAAAACCCCATTATAGCGCGCTCGCCAGCAGGTTGAAGGGGCAGTTCTGCTCAGCGGGCGAAGTGCGCCACGCATTCGATGTGATATGTCTGCGGGAACATATCAACCGGCTGTACGTCGATCAGGCGGTAGCCCTTTTTGTTCAGCCGCTTGGCATCGCGGGCCAGGGTGGATGGTTCGCAGCTTACATACACAATGGTGCGCGGGCCAAGCGCGTCCAGGGCATCGAGCGCATACGGTTTTATGCCGCTGCGCGGCGGGTCCAAGACGGCAGCATCGTATGGGCCTTGCAGATCGGGCAGCACCGCTTCGACGCTGCCTTCAACCAGGTCTACGTTGTCCAGGTCGGCCAAGTTCGTATCGGCATCGGTCACGGCGGGCGGGTAGCTCTCGATTGATGTCACCAGCGCGGCCTGCTCTGCGATGAAGGCCGTGAATAATCCTACACCCGCGTACAGGTCCAGCACGGTTTCTTCGCCGCGCAGGTCCAGCTTTTCCAGCACCAGATCGACCAGCGTTTTGGCCTGCGGCAGGTTGACCTGGAAGAATCCCCCCGCCGTCACACGGAAGCGGCGCCCACCTACGACATAAACCGTATGGCTCGACCCGATCAGGTTGACCGGCTCGTTGTCACTCAGCAGGAAGTTAACCGATACCGGCAGGTTGACTTCCAGTTCCGGGGCGTCATCGTTCCGGGTGCTGAGGATGATCATCAAGTCACCCTCTGAACCGATTTGCAGGCGCACGCGTTCCAGGTCGGGAATGTCAAAGTCGATCTGATCAAGCAGCTCGATCAGTTCAGGCCGGATGATGTGGCATTCGTCGATTGGGATCAGCGTTTTGTCGTCGGTGCCGACAAAACACAGGCTGCCCGCCTCATCAACATGAAAGGTGGCATGAGCGCGGTAGGCCCAGGCGTCCGGGCTGGGGATCGTGGGACGAACAACCGGCGTTTTGAACCCGCCGATGCGCTTGAATTGATCGATCACCACGTCGCGTTTAAAACCCGGCTGGGCGGCGTAGTCGATGTGTTGAAAGTGGCATCCCCCGCAGCGTCCGGGGCCAAAGTGGGGACAGCGCGGTGGCACGCGGTCCGGCGATGGTTCCAGCAGCGTCACCCCCTCGGCAAACGCATAGCGGGAGTGGTCATCCACGATGCGGGCGGTGATTCGCTCGCCGGGGATGGTATAGGGCACAAAAATCGCGCGCCCTGCGTGGCGTCCCAACGTATTGCCGCCGTGTACCATTTCATCGAGCGTCAGTTCGAAGGTTTGGTGAATCAAAGGCCAGCCTCAGTGATATGAATTTAACCCAGGGGAGTATACCGTAATCTGGAAGTATAATGGATAGGCATACCTGGCAGGAGGGAAAATTGAGCCAACAGAAAAACCGTCCAGATGGCCCGCCGATCTCCGATCACCCGCATCCCCACTCTGTATTGCGCCGGATGACGGCGGTCCTGGTCGCGCTGGGGCTGATCGGCGATGTGGTTGGGGTATTCGGGCTGCTGGCGCTGGGAGTTGGGCTGGCGCTGCCCCTGCTGCCGCTGATGGCGTTTTTCCTAGCAGCGCTAAGCATTCCACTGCTGCTGATGACCGTACTGCACCCGCGCATTACGGTGTACGCGTCCGGTCTGTGGATTAAACCGCTGCTGTGGCGGGGCCGCTGGGTTGCCTGGGATGCCGTGGTGCAAGTGGCAGACCATACTCTGATCCAACGCGGCCAGCGCACTCGCTGGGAAAAACCGCGGGATGGGCGGTTGATCACCGTCTCAGGCGGGCTGCCGCCTGTATTCGGGATCGTCGGTGTGATGGCAGGGTTGGGGCGCGTGCGCGCGTTTGGCATTTCCACCACCAGCCATGTCGACTATACCACGCTGCTAAACGCGATCCAGCGCCATAAGCGGCGGGACTGAGAGGCGCGCCCGGCTAGGTCGTGTCCTGGTTGCTGCTATCGTCCTGCTTGCCTAGCGCTTCATTAAGCCGGGCAAGGAATGCCTCGCTTTGCTCGTGATTCAGGGTCAGCGTTGGCTCCTCGTGACCGATCAGCCTGTCATACGCACCGCGCAGCAGCGCCGCGCTGCGCCGCCAGGCGTGATTGTCAACCACCCACTGCCGCCCCTGCTGCCCGATCTGGTGCCCTAAAGCCGGGTCGTTCAGAATGTGCAAAATGGCATCGGCAAACAGCCGGGGCGTGTCACGGATCAACATCTGCCTGCCGTCTACCGCGTTCAGCCCTTCGCAGCCAATCGACGTGCTAACCACCGGGCAGCCACACGCCAGCGATTCCAGCAGTTTAAAGCGCGTGCCGCTTCCGCTGCGCAGTGGGCAGACAAACAGCGCGCTGCGTTGTAGATAAGGGCGCGTATCATCCACCAGTCCGGTCACAGCAACGCCGCTGTCCGGCTGGGCGCTGAACGCTTGCAGCGCGGGCGGCGGGTCTTTGCCCAACAGCAGCAGCCGGAAATCGGGGCGCACGGCTCGCACCAGCGGCAAGATCATCTCTACGAAATACAGTACAGCATCCGTGTTGGGGAAGTACTTGTAATCGCCCATGTAAACAGCGGTCCGGTTATCACGCTCGATGGCATCATCGATATGGAAGTAGTCCACATCCACGCCGTTTGGCGCTATCACCGTCGGCACGCCCGGTGTGGCGCGCTTCACGGCGGCGGCGTCCGTTTCCGACATGACCCCTACCAGCGTTGCTTCAGACCAGGCGCGCGGTTCCCACCACCGCATTTTGATCGATTCCAGCGCAATGCCGGGCCGGGTGGGCCAGGGCTTGGCAACCTGTGCGTGGCGCCACCAGGCGACGTACTCAATGGCCGGTTCCGAGAGCAGCACCGGGACGGCCAGTTGGTTGGGCAGGTTTTGCAGCATGTAGAATGATTCAACATGAATCAGGTCGATAGGGCGCTCGTGCAGCAGGCGCGCAACGGTGGCTTGCATGGCAGGTGTGCGATACAGCCGCATTGTAACCGGCTTTATCGATGTCAGGCTGAGCAGCGCCGCCCGCAGTGTGCCAGGACTGGAGGCGCGATCGATCACGATCAGGTCGCACAGTTCGTGCATGGGTGACAGGTCAAAAGCCTGTTCTTCGGGGCGGCCAAAGCATACCAGCGTGATCTCGTAGTCACGGCGCAGGTGCTTGACCAGGTTGTAGGTTCGCATACGCCCGCCGCTGGTTGGTGGGTAGGGCAGATAGGGCGTCAGCATCAATACGTGTGGTTTCGACATGAGCAGTAGTTTCTCACTTCATTCGCGCGCAGAGTGTACAGACCCGGCACAGCCCCGTCAAGGGTCGGCTGAATACCGGGCCAGCTTATCTCATAAGGATCGCGTGAATAGGCTGATCCGCGCAAGTGATGTACACTACACCACAGTGAGTGTCCGCTTGTCAACTACCAGCGAGAAAAACCGTATGATCCGCCGCGAAGAACCCGGTGCAACCTGGGTGATCCACCAGGCTGCCCATGCTTATATTGCCGGTCGTATTGCCAACCACTGGATCGGCGGCGGCCAGATGCAGCCTGTCCCGCGCGATGAGCTGTTCCTTGCCGCGTGCTGCCATGATGCCGGTTGGGTGACAGTTGAACAAACACCGCGCGTCAATGCGGCAGGACAACCGCGCACCTTCACCGAGATGGACCTGGACGAGCATTTTTTGATCTGGCAGCAGAGTATTGATGCTGTATTTTTGCAAAATCGCTACGCCGGGCTGCTGACCAGCCAGCACTGCACAGCGCTCTACGAGATGCGGCTCCGGGCCGTGCCCGATCCGCCGGAGGACCGCACTCGGATCACTGACTTCTTGGAAACACAACACGCCTGGGAACGCGCCTTGATCGCTGCCTTAAGCGAACATCCCTGTTACGCGGCAGCGGTCCAGCCAGACCGGCTGGCGGATAACCTGCGGCTGCTCCAGGTGTGGGATTACCTGTCGCTGCTGCTGTGCATGGGCGAAGTACAGGAACAACCGCTGGCAGACGTGCCGCTGGCGTATGGGCGGCGGGGCACGCTGCAAGTCGCGCCCGGCGGCGCGCGCTGTATGCTGCTGGACCCGTTCCCATTGGCACAACCACTCACCGTCTGGATCGATGTCCGGCAGGTGATCGGCGGGCCGTTTGCCGACGATGCCGGGTTACAGCGCGCGCTGGCAGCCGCGCCCTATCAACCGCTGGTGTTTGAAGTGAGGCAGCCGTAAACTGCCCGGTGTACACCCGTCACCCGGTCAGCGGGTGAAAGACAATACGGGTAAAATGGTGGCCTGGAGGAAGATATGATCGGCAAGACTAATCTCAAGGTGCTCATTCTTGATACCGATTTTTACGCGCGCATGGCGATTAACAGTTACCTGGCGTGGGATCGCCGCACGCGGGTTGTGCACTTGGCAGACACAATGGACTCGGTGGTGGAATATGTACGCAGTTCGCCGCAGACCGAATGGCCGGACGTTGTGCTGCTGGACGCGCTGGCGGCGGATACACCCGACGACCTGGCCAGATTGGTCAAGCATATTGAAAACACGATTCCCAACGTCATGACGCTGGTGTTGGATCGCCGTCTAAACCTGGACACGGTGCGCGCTGTAGCCCAGGCCAACGCCGATGGCTACCTGCTGCGCAACGAAGTGCGGATTCAACTTGCGTGGACGATTGTCTGGGCGCAGGACCATGATTTTGTGGTCACCGCCGGAGTTAAGGAAGCGCTCAAGGGTGAATTTGAGGACCGCCTGTTCCGGGCGGTGGTCGTGCCGGAACGGCGCCAGTACCCCGAACTGACCGACCGCATCCGGCAGGCGCTCCAGTTATGCGTGGTCGAAGGCATGTCGGCGGAGCTGGCAGCCGACGAGATGGGCCTCAGCCCGCACACCGTGCGCAGCTACATCAAGGAAGGCTACCGCATCCTGGAAGCCTACGATAACACCGTTTATCCGCCGGGCATGAGTCCCCAGGAACGGGCGTTTATGCGCTTCACGGCGCTGCAACAGGAAGATGAGATCGATCCCTGCGAAGAAGATTAGCCGTCCCCTGGCGCGCGGGCCTATGTGCTGTGACCTTCGTCGGCAGTCCGCCTGCCCAAAAAGCGACGCAGCGACCCCACTGCCGAAAACTGCTGCATATACTCCAGGTTATCCGGCGTGAAAGGGCGCGGCGTGATGTTAAACACCTCGGTCAGCGCGTTGTGCGCGATCACATTGTCCACCTTGAGCAGTTCCAGCAGCCCGGTTGTTACCGGCGGGTTGGGCAGCGCCAGTTCTATCAGCTTGACCACCGGGCGCAGCAGCGGCACAGGCACCTTGACCGTCAGGCGGCGCGCGTGTAACGCAGCCAGCACGCGCCGGACGATGTCTTCATACGTCAGCACTTCCGGCCCACCCACACCAAGTTCCTGCCCGATGGTTGAGTCGTCGTCCAGGCAGCGGGCTATCGCTTCAACCACGTCACCCACGTACACCGGCTGAAAACGCGCCTGCCCGTCGCCTACGATGGGGAAAATCAGCGGCGTCAGCCTGATCAGCCGGGCCTGTACATTAGCGAACTCGTCCTGCGGCCCCCAGATTACGGAGGGACGCAGCGCCGTCCAATCCAGCCCCGACGCGGCGACGTATGCCTGCGCTTTACCCTTGCTCGCCAGGAAGCGGTACGGCAGGCTGCTGTCTGCTCCATTCTGACTCATGTTGATAAAGCGCCGCACGCCCGCTGCTTTTGCCGCGTCCACCACGTTGATTGTGCCCTGCGTGTTGATCCGCTCGTAGGTGCGCTCGCCGTGCTCGATGGCGACGGCGACCAGGTGCACGACGGCGCTCACACCGTCCAGCGCGGGCGCGAGCGTGTCGGGCCGGGTCACGTCGCCGCTCACGATCTCGATGCGGTTGCGCGCATCGGCCAGCCGTGTTTCAGCTTTTGCCCGGTTGTGGACCACCGCCCGCACCGGTTTATCCAATTCAACCAGCCGCCGCACCAGGTTATTACCCACATAACCGGACGCCCCAGTGACCAGAATCATCGCGTATTCTCCTGCGTACTCATGTGCTTTATGGTAGGTTGTAGCCGATTCCGGGGGCGTTGGCGAACGGGCTAATGGACTTCTAACGGGGGCAGCGCCAGATGATCACCGGCAGCCACACCGTCCACCGTGACGGGCAGCCGCTCCGCTGGCGCATTGATGTCGTACAGTACAACGATGATCGTATATGTTCCCGGTGGCAGGTCTGGCGGTATGACCAGCCCGTGCGAATCGATCACCGCCTGGCCGGGCATCCAGGTGGTTGTCAGGGCGCGGTCGCCTGCGGGTTCGGCGTCATGCTGCGCGATCAGCGATCCGTCCGGCGCGAGCAGTTGCACGGCGACCTTGTAACGCACATCCAGCGGCGTGTCTGTATGCCAGAACAGCGTTAGGCCGATCACGCCGCCGGGTTGGGCGCGTTCGGCGCTGAGCGCGGTCCCGTCCAGCAGGATGTGATCGCCAAACAAGGCATCGGTGCGCACCTGCGGCGCGGTCGGTGGCTCGGCCAGCACGCTGTACACGGCCAGCCGCACGTCACCGTACCACGCCGATGTTACCGGGTAAGCGTGTTCATCCAGCGTGGCCTGGACCACGCGGTTCGGATCGCGCTCCTCTTCGCCCCAGAACAGCACAAAGATTCGCCGGTGATTGGTCATCACGTCCAGCACATCGGCGCGGGTCAGTTCGTCGTTCCCGCCCAGCCCGCGCGGCAGTTTGTAGATCGGCGTCTCGCCGCGATAGTAGTAGGTGAATACTTCGGCCTGGTTGGGCGCGTCGAGGATGATTGCATCGCCGGGGCGTGGATCGGCGGTGATCCGCGCGGTGATAGCGCGGTAGTCGGCGCGGGCATAGGCGGGATCGGTATACAGGGCATCCAGCGCGTTTGCCTGCCCGATGATCACCAAAAACAGGCTGATCCCGGCCACCAGACGGCAGATGTAAGCGGATTTGCGCTGTGACAGAATGGCATTGTTTCCTGGTTGAGCCACCCACAGCCGCCGCGCGCCATGCCCCATCACCAGCGCCGCCGCTGCCTGCGCGGGCAGCAGGAATTTCAGGTTAGCTTCCCGGTACGCCCCGGAAACGAACAGCGCGCCGGTCACGATCCCGGCCCAGGCCAGCGGCAGCCCGGCCCGCCAACTATGCGGGAAACGGTGCGCGCGCCGGTCCGGCCACAGCGCCGCCCCGATCAACAGGCCCGGCCAGATGAAACGCGGCCAGCTTATCACGCCCGCCGTGTTGCCGTACACGATCCAGGTAAACACGGTGCGCAACTGTTCATCCAGCGCCAGATCAACGCCCGTGTGCGGCCAACCGGTGATCTGGTCCCAGGCGGTCGGCAGCCAGGGCAGGAACAGCGCCAGCGTCAGCCCGTTGAGCGCTGCGTAATCGATCAGCGCCCGCCGTGCAGTGCTATTGCTGCGCCGCCGCCAAACAAACCACGCCGCGAACAGCGCCCCCTGCGCCAGCATGGTGAACGGAAACGAATACTGCGTATACAGTCCGGCGGCATTGCACAGCGCCAGTCCCAGCGCCCACCGCCGCGCGCGGCCCATCTGCGCCCGTCTCAGCCACACTACAAACAACCACATGCTGAGGACCGCCAGCAGTCCAAGCTGGGCGTACATGCGCGTTTCCTGGCTGTAATACACGGCCAGCGGACTTAGCGCGACGAGCAGCCCGGCCAGCATCCCGGCGGCGCGCGAAAACAGCGCCCGTCCCAGCGCCGCCACAGCCGCCACAGTTAGCAGCCCCTCAAAAGCCGACAACGCCCGCAAGCTGAACTCGCTCTCGCCCGCCAGCCCAATCCATCCCTTGAGCGCCAGGTAATAGCCCGGCGGGTGAATGTCCTGCCCGGCAGCGTCGATCAGGTCGTGCGCGCTGCGTTGAGCCAGCCGTAAGCTGTTGCCTTCGTCGTTCCAAAGCGATTGTGTCTCAAGCCGGTGGATGCGCAGCGCCAGCGCCAGCAGCAGCAGCAGCAGCAGCGGCGCGGCGGCGAGAATAGTTGGCTTCAGGCGGCGGAACGTGGAGAGCATCGTTAGCGCCGGGGCGTGTTCAGGCGGACGTCAACTGCATGGATCAGCACAACCAGCGCAAACAGCGCGGCGATGATACCCGTCAGCAGCCAGGGTAAGCGCTGCCGCGCCGTCTGATCGACCACGACCAGGCTGTGCAGACCGGACCAGTCCGCTGCCGAGATGTCGATCAGGTGCTCGCCCGATTCAAACTCGCCATCTAACTGGATACAGCCTGTTTCGCCTGCCGGGATGGTGTGCTCGCGCGGCGGTTGGTCACCGGTGCGGACCGTGACCGGCAGCGCAGCGGGCAGCGCGGCATGGCACAGGTATGCGTCCGTGCCGTCGATTCGGAAGGTGCGTACCTCGTGCCCGTCGGCGTCCTGCCCGATCAGGCCGCGCGTCTGGGTACCGTGCCGTCCTGCGCCAAGCGTCTTCGGCTGCTCGCCCGTGATGTACGCCTTTAGCGCCTCATAGACCGGCGTGGGCGTGAAGTCCGGCTCCACCAGCCGGAAATAATACCAGCTTTGACCGCGCTCATCGTCGGTGGCGCGCTTGAAATACCAATAATTGACCACCCCGATCCAGGGCCACTCTTTGATCGCGCGCTCGTAGGCCAGCGGCGCCCACCCGGCAGCCTGATCCATTGTGACGCGCCCGTAGCGGTCCAGGTCGGCAATGGCCGGATCGTCCGGCACCGGGTTCCAGGCGGCCTCGCTGATCCAGATCGGCTTGTGTGCATCGCCGTTGGCGACCATCATGTCCCGAATCCACAGGTGGCGCTGGTAATTGATCGTCACCTGGCGCAGGCGATCATCGGTTGGCCCGCTCCACAGCCCGTAGCCCTGCACGCTCAGCACGTCGAAGCAGTCACCCGCGCCCGCCTGGTACATGCGCTGCAAGTACAGCAGGTCATAGGCATTGGTGCCGCTCAGGTCAACCGTTGGCCCAAGCGCCCCGGTGATCACGACGATGGCCGGGTCAACCGCTTTGAGCGCGTCGTAGGTGCGGCAAAGCAGATCGGTATAGGCTTCCGCGTTGACGGTTTGATCGCCCCACTCCGGGTACAGGTTCGGCTCATTCCACACCTGGTAGTGCCGGATGCGATCTCGATAGCGCGCGGCAACGGCAGCCGCGTAATCCGCAAAATCCTGAAAATCGGCGGGCGGGGTCATGCGGTTGGTAGTACCGGGCGGCTGGCTCCAGGCAGGCGGCGCGCTCAGCCGGACGATGATCTCAAGCTCGTAGGTGTCGGCCAGATCGACAATGTGATCGTACTTGTCCCACGCGCTGATTTCATCCTTCACCCCGTCGCCGTCGCGGTCGTGGCGGCGGTCGATAAAGTCGCCTTTGCCATCGATTTCGATGTCTTCCCAGGGGAACTGCTGGCGTATCCAGTGGAACCCGGCCTCCACGATCATCTGGACTTGCTGTTCGCGTTTTTGCGGCTCAACTTCCTGTTCCAGGAAGGTGTTCACGCCATACGGGTTGACGTCGGTGTTCTCGATCCGGGCATAGGGCTGCGTGTCCGGCTGGCGGCGGGTATAGCGGGCGAGATACTGCCCAAAACCGAGCAACTGCTGGCCGGGGTCGGTTTCGCCGGTGACGTCCCACAGGTAATCATATACCCGGCCCTTGCTGACTAGATCCACGCCCAACGCGGCCAGCCCAACCAGCAGCGCGGCGGCGATCACGACCAGCGTGAACAGCCGGAATCCGAAGAGCTTTCGGGGAAAAAGGGCAGGTGTCTTGTCCATAGCCGGGGATTATAGAAGGTGGGCACGCAAATCACAACGCCAACTGCCCAACGCCCGGCTGACAGACTTCGAGCGTTCGCCGGGAAGAATGGGAGATAGGCGGGCGATCAGTGTTCCGCGTACCCGCACAGCGCCAGCGCGCCCGGCCCGGTGTGAACGCCCATCACCGGCGACGTCAGGGCAACGATCATCTCGACCGGCGCATACTCTTGCGCGATCCGGTCTGCAAACGCCTGGGCCGTTTCCGGTATATTGCCATGCAGCACCGCCACCCGCAGAGGCTTACTCGTGTCAAGCTGGTCGAAAAAGTCCTGGTACATGCTTTCGAGCGCCTTGGTCCGTGTGCGGGTAGGATGTCCCGGCTTGATCACGCCGGTTTCATGATCCACATAGAGTTGTGGTTTGAGATGCAGCAGCGTGCCCACCCACCGCGCCGCGCCGCCAATGCGTCCCCCACGGTGCAGATATTCCAGGGTGTCAACATATAAGAGCGTGACAGAATGCTGCCGGACAGCATCAGCCGCGTCGATCATCGCCTGCGCGCTGCCCCCGGCTTCACGCGTGCGGGCTGCGGCGAGCACCTGCCAGCCCAGGCTCATCGAGTTAGCCTTCGAGTCGATGACGTGCACCGGGATACCGGCTTTGTCCTGCGCGATCTGGGCCGAGTGATTGGTGCTGCTCATCCCGCTGCTGATCGTGAAGATCACCGCTTCGGCTGCCCCCGCCTGTTCCGCCTGCCGGATTGCTTCCACAAAGTCGTGGGGATGGGGTTGGGACGTGGTTGGAAGCACAGCACCCGATGCCAGTCGTTGGTAGAAGGCGGTGGGCATGATGTCCACCCGGTCACGCAGTTCTTCTGGGCCCCAGATCAGGTATAACGGCACCATCTGGATAGCGTATTGTTCGAGCAGATCACCGGGTAGATCGCAGGAACTATCGGTGATCAAAGCGATTTGTTGGCTGGTCATAGCATCCCACTCGTAATAATTGCGCGGCGATTTACATCCAGATAATCGCAGATGGGGTCTTGTTCGGCAACCGGTCCTGCCTGATAGACTCTCGTTGCTTACCCGATGCCCAGGCGACGGGATCGAGTATAGCAAGCGCAACTTCTTTCGTACGATAATAAATTGTAGAATGGACGGTGTACGTGTACGCCAACCCAGCCGGACCTGATGCTGTTCGGCGCAGGTGGTTGATACTATTCCAGTAAAAATAACCAGCGCGAGGTGGGATATGAAACAACGATCAGTCAAATGTGCGGTATCGATGGTGTTGAGCATTGTATTATTGGCGGGTTTTTACATGCCGTGGATCGCGCCTGTTGCACGCGCGCAAGACGGCATTTGCGGTGATGCACCGCCGCCGCGCCTGACTGTGGGCGGCGATGGGCAGGTATCGTTTACCAATGGGCTGCCGCTCAATGTACGGGCCGAGGCCAGCCTGGACGGTGCGCAGATTGCACAGTTGCCGGAGGGTACGGGCTTTACGGTGCTGGATGGCCCGGTGTGCGCGGATAACATCTACTGGTGGAACATTCAATCCGGTGTGACAATCGGCTGGATCGCGGAAGGCGCAGAGGGCGAGTATTTTGTCGAACCGGTCGGTGCTGCCGCGCCATCGCCAGCGGAACCCGCCCCCATCGGACAGCCGGGCGACTTTGTAATATGGAACTGGGCAGCTATGGCGGGGTCCTGGGGCGAGGGCTTGCCCGATCCCATGACCATCGCACCGCCGCCGGTTTATGCGGGCGATTTACCGGCGCTGCCGGTTGATCTGGGCAGTATTCGATTCCTGGAAGACGCCCAACTGAACGAGGCGCAGCTTACGCTGTTGGCGCAAAATGGCTTTGTTGTCGTGCCGGGCGGATTCGAGCAGTTCTACGAGGCTTACTACGAGGGCGAAGACTGGTCGATCACCCCGCCGGATTTCGATCCCTCGGCGGAACCGTCCACGCAGGACTACGGGCACGCCTACTTTGTCACGACCGATGCGATGCTGCATACGCTGCATTACATCTTTGACAATCTGCTGACCGACCTGGAGAAAGAATCGTTTTACGCGATAGCCTGGCAGGACATTCTGCTGCCCACGCTCCAGACCGCCCATACGCAGACCGCAGAGGCAGCGGGCGGTCCGCTGGCCGACGCGGCTTACAACGCCGAGCTGTACCTGGCAGTGGCGTTGGAACTGTTCTCACCGGGACAGGCAGCACAGTATGTGTCTGCCGACATGGCGGCTGAGGTGGATACCATCGCTGCCCTGGCACTTGCCGGGCAGGACCAGATCGAACTGCCGTTTATACCCGGCTACCTAGAGGATTTCAGCCAGTACCGCCCGCGTGGTCACTACGCCGGGGATGAACTGCTAGAGCGCTACTTCCGGGGCATGATGTGGCTCAGCCGGATCACGTTCCGGGCGAACAGCGACACCGAAACCCAGATCGCGCTGCTGCTGCTGCGCGCGCTGCGGACCGCGCCAGGGGCACCGGCTGGCTGGCAAAACCTGCACGATACGCTGACCTTTCTGATCGGCCCGGTGGACGATCTTGGCCCGCCGGAATACAGCCCGCTGGTCGATGCCATCTACGGCAGCGACCTGTCGCTGGACAGCCTGGCCGATCCCGGCAAGCTGGCAGCCTTCCGGGCGCAGGTGGCCGAATTGCCCGGCCCGCGTGTTAACGGACTGATTCTGCCGGACGCTACACAGCCGGACGAGATCGCCGAACTGACGCGCGGCTTCCGCTTTCTGGGCCAGCGCTTCACGTTTGACGCGTATGCCATGCAGCAGTTGATGTATTCCTACGTTGGCACGCGCGAAGACCCGCGACTGCTGCCGCTGGGTCTGGATGTACCCGCCGTCATGGGATCGGACACGGCCTATACCCTGGCGGACGCAGCAGGCGCAACGGCCTTCGCCAACTATGACAGCCAGGTGGGCAAGCTGCGCGGTGAGATCGGCGCGCTGACGCCGGATGACTGGCTGCAAAACACGTATGGCGGCTGGTTGTGGTCGCTGAAACCGCTCTGGGCGCGTGATCCTGCCCCCTACCCGCCCTTGATGCAAACCGAGGCATGGCTGCGCCGCGACTTGCAAGCCGGGTTAGCCAGTTGGACCGAACTCAAGCACGATACGGTATTGTACGCCAAGCAGCCGGGCGGTTTTGGCGGCGGCGGGCCGCCGCTGGCCAGCTTCGGGTATATCGAGCCAAACCCACTGGTCTTTGCGCGGATGAGCGTTGTCGCGATGTTGACCTATCGCGGGCTGATTGATCGCGGTGTAATCATCGATGACTTTAACTCGCCGGACTTCAGCGAAGCGCTGTATGCTTCAACGTCCCAACTGAACAGCTTTGCATTCCAATCCGTCCGGCTGGCCGAAGCAGCCCGTAAAGAACTGGCTGGAGAACCACTGAGCGAAGAAGACTACTGGATGATCCTGGGCTTCAGAACATACCTGTATACGGTCTTGTATTCGCTCTACCAGGGTGATGGCAAGCCCGACCCGGTGGCCCTGGTTACCGATGTGGCCAACAACCCAAGCATCGGCGCCGTGCTGCAAGAAGGCGTTGGCAACGTGGACACGATCTTTGTCGTGGTGCCTGCGCCGGATGGCGGCTTGCAGGTAGTACGTGGCGGGGTATTCAGCTACTATGAGTTTGTGGGCGACATCAACAAGCGTATGACGGATGATGAATGGCGCGCGCTGGTCGCGAGCGGCGATCTACCGCCGCGCCCGGACTGGATCAGCGCGTTCTACAGCGAATAGCGCTGCAAAGCATAACACGACGGGGCAGCCTTTACCGGCTGTCCCGATTTTTATTTATACTCTGGGAAAGGCAACCTGTTTGCTGGCACACGGTTTTGATTAGAAGGAGCGAGCAACACCGATGATACATAAGCGGTTTTTGGTAGGAATGATCTTGATCCTGGCAGTGACGACCAGCCTGTTTGGTCTGGGAACAGGCGAAACGCGCCTCACGGCGGCAGCAGGGCAGTGGTCCGCCTGGTTGTACAATTACGACACCGGCCAGATGATACGCGTCTTTTCGGATGGTTCTCCCCCACAGCAAATGCAGTTTCCGCTGCCGCCGAACGTAGCTATGTACCCATCTTCGCTGGCTTTTTCGCCTGATGGCGCGCGGTTTGCTGCCTGCCTGGCCGATGATACGGGTATCACTGCCGTGCGCGTGTATGACACCTACGCCCAAAGCTACACGGCAGCCTATATCCCATCCGGTCCAATTGTTGACTGCTCATTCGGACGCTACTCGTTCAGTGAAGACGGATCACAGCTTGCCGTCGGCATCATGAATCATTGGCATGATCAGGTGGACACGCGTCCGGACTGGGAAGTGATCGTGTTGGATACGATCACCAGCCAGATTGTGCACCGTCTGACTGCCAGTGATCCGGCGATCACCTGGTTAGGCCGTGACTACAGCCGGATGATGCCGTTGATCCGGGCGTTTCAGATGGGAACAGCGGTCTATCCCGGCGTGATCGCCGTTGCGCCGGTGCCCTGGGCCACCGAAGGCCCGCCCGAAGTGGACAGTCTGGTCTGGCAGTTGAGCGATGGCTCCGTGTCCATTGTCGGCCCATATGGCAAAACTGCGTTGGACCTGCTGCCTGCTACCGGTGAGGCGATCTGGGTTGATGAAGATGCCGGTTTCCCCAAGGGCATCCTGGAAGGACCAGGCTATCCGTTTAACGTCGTTATGTATTCCAACAAGGCGGGCGACCGCTACCCGATCTTCAGCGACGGGTCGGTGTTGTTCAATGCCGAATTTATCGATAACGGGCAGAAAGTCGCTGCCCTGACCTATACCTCGCCCAACCTGGAACAGTGGATGTACGTGGATCGAAACGGGGGGAGCGGCAAACTGCTGGTTGATGCAGGTGTCTACCGGGTATGGGGCACGGTCGATGGCTACGTGTTCATGAAAGGCAGCGGACAAAGCGGCGTGCAGGAGATGTTCGAGCACCGCTTCGCCGGGGCAGCCACGCCCGAAGAACGCCCAATCTGGTCCGGTATGCCGGGCGAATACTGGGATATCATCTGGGTCGAACCGTTGGATGGCGATGCCGGGTTGGCCCCCTTCACCGCGCTTAAAACCCCCGCGCCGATGCCAACGCCAGGGCAGCCGTCAGGGATGCTGGTCATTGGCGGGCGGGCGCAGGTGCATACCACCGCAGGCGATATGCTGCGCGTGCGGACCGGGCCGGGGATGTCCTTCCAGGTAGCGTTCCAACTCGCAGATGGGGCACTGGTTACGCTGCTCGAAGGCCCGTTCAGCGCGGACGGGCATACCTGGTGGCGTATTCAAACGGATGCGGGACAGTCGGGTTGGGCGGTCGAAGGCGTGATGGACCAGGGGACGTACCTGCAAACACTGGTCCCGGTACAATAACCGGGCTGATCGCAAAGACAGTAACACAGGGGCGATCTTGTGCAAACGGATCGCCCCTGGCTGCTGCCTGTATGAGTACGTTGTTTTATTCGCCCCAGGCCGGGATGAGCGTTGGCTGCCCGTTGACCGCTACCAGCCAGTTGGGCTTCCACCCGATGCCAAAGATGCCCAGGTAGATGTCTTTCTTGTAGGGCGTGAGACGGTATTCTTCGGTGATAGAGGCGATCTCGCCCCACCGGGCGTTGATGCCTGCCAGCTCATTTTCCAACTGCATCTGGATAGTGTCAAGCTGTGCTTCCAGTTCGGCGATGATTTCCTCGGCCTCGTAGACGTCCTCGCGTGCCTGGCCCTTGTAGCGGCGCGTGCGGCTCACACGTGAAAGCGTATAGGTTGTCCGCCCGCGTAACAGACTGAGCACCGCTTCACCGGTGGTGAATAATTCCTCACTGCGCAGCGCTTCAAGCTCTTTTTGTTCGGCGGCGAGATCGCGCGCGGCTCTACGGAGCTTGGATTCGACCTTATCGAACTCTTTTTCGTACCGTGTGGTGACTTTGTCGATCTCTTCATCGCGCCGCTGGCGTGCCAGGTCTTGCGCCTGGACCAGGAAGTCACGGCGGTTCATCCCAGGCTCGCCATACAGCTCTAGCTGCGGGTTATACATGATCGTGATCCCGGCAGTTTTATACAGGAAGTCCGTCAGGTCTTTTTTGAGAGCGGACATCCGGGAGGAGTCCGTCAGGCCCGGCGATAAATCACCAAACGCGGCATCACCAAACGGGGACTGGCTCAGTTCTTGCGGGGCGATATACGGTGCTTCGTATTCTTCCCAGCGGACTAACCCGGCTTTCTCGACATGTGACACATGATAGGCGTGTGTTTTCGCAAGCGACACGCTGCTTTTGCGGTCGGCATAGCGAATTTCCGTCTGTGCGATCAGCATCGATTGATACAAGATCACCGACCCACCATAGGCTTTGGCTTTCAACCCTGTTTTCCGCTCCCAGGCGTTGACAGCCTGCTCCATTGATACCTGTGAGGGCAAAAAGTACTGCGCCATCGTGGACGGCAGCGGCGGCTGCGTCATGCTGTAGCCTTCTGGCAGGTTCGCATCCTGGGCGCGGCTAGGGCCGCTTGGCTGTGTCATACCGCCGGTGGGCTGCTGAAAGCCGGGAAGCGACGTCGGCGGTGGTGTGATCTGCACGCCCGGCATTTCCGGCAGCGTGGTTGGCGGCGGCGTAGCACCGGATGGTGTTGGCATGTATTGGCCTGTTGTACCGCCCTGGCCGCCAGTTGCCGGGTGAGGCGTGGTAGCGCGCGGCAGCGTGGCATGTGGCTGGGTAACATACGGGTGCAACTGCTGGTACGTCGGATAGTACGGCTGCTGCCGCTGGTCGGCCATCAGGGTGCGGATTTGCTGGCGGGTGAGCGGCCCGCGCAGGTAGCTCATCGCCCAACGGGTATGAATCGGGAGCGGCCCGCTGGTGTCGTGGACGTTGTGCATCACGAACACGCGCGGACCAATACTGCTCAACAGCCGGTCCAGATCACCGATGTTGAGCGCGTTATCAACGCTGGATAGGCTTTCCAGCCCGCTGAGCACTTTATTCTTGTCGTTTTCGGTTTGCAGCTTGCCAATAAACCAGGTCCCTGCATTCGACAGCCCTTTATAATCGATGTCGCCGGGGTTTTGCGTGGCGAGCACCAGCCCGATGCCAAACGCGCGCGCCTGTTTTAGCAGCCGCAGGATTGGGTTTTTGCTGGGCGGGTTATAGGGGTGCGGCGGGAAGTAGCCGAACACCTCGTCAAAGTACAGGATCGAACGCAGGCTGGTTGTGCCGCTCAGGGTGCGCATCCAGGCCAGCATATTTTCCAGCAGCAGGGTAACAATGAACATCCGCTCGGCGTCGTTCAGGTGTGCGATGTAAAAAATACTGACGCGCGGCTTGCCGTCGGGCGTATACATCAGGCTTTGAATGTCCATCGGCTCGCCTTGAAGCCAGCTTTGAAAGCTGGGCGAAGCGATGATGTTGTTCATTTCCATTGCCAGGCTGAAGCGATCTTTTTCCGGGAAGAAAGTATCGACGTCGAACACGCCCAGCTTGGCGAAGGGCGGCTTTTGCACCTGGAGGATGATATCTTCCAGTGTGAGGTCATAACCCTGCCGCCAGGCATACTCAAAGATATTGGCGATCAGCACGTGCTCGCGGTCCTTGACCGGCTCGACGTTTTTGCCGATCAGCGCCAGCAGCGCTGTCACAATCCCGTTGATACGCTCGCGATGCAGTTCTTCATCGGCCTGGAAACCGTCGTGTGGGGCTTGCATGGCGTCCAGGATGCTGATCGGCAGCCCTGCGTCTGATCCCGGCGTGTAGATGCTGAAGCGGGCATTCTGCTTGAAGAATGCGACGCGCTGCGGTGTGATCCCCCAACTGGCCAGTCCATCCCGCCACTGTTGGGAAATATCAATCGCATATTCAGGGACCTCCATACCCGCGCGGCGGGCGTCATCCACGTTAATCCAGGGTTCAAAGTCCTGCGGATTAAGGTCTGGAAAGGCCAGCAGCAGGTTGGTGATATCGCCTTTGGGATCGATGATGATGGAAGGTATATTGTCCATCACCGCCTCTTCGAGCAGGGTGATGCACAGGCCTGTTTTGCCGCTGCCGGTCATGCCGACGACGGCAGCGTGGGTCGTCAGGTCGCGCGAGTCGTAATAGACCACTTCGTCTAACAACCGCTGCGTGGTCGGATCAAACCGGCGGCCCATGTAAAAAGTTGTGGGGGCTTCAATAAAGGGCATAGGTACCTTGCCTTTAGCGCTAAGAGCTTATCCTGATCTTGAGTTGTATACCTAATGTTAGCACGGATTTTCGAGTTTGAGGAACCGCGCCGCGTACCCCTGAAAATGAGACGGGGAGCTTGCCGGGGTCGGTGCGAACTGGCAGACTCCGCGCTGCGATCAGCCCGTCCGCCCGTTTAGCAAGCGGGATCTCGTTCATCGCCCTTGTCGTTTGTTTTGAATTCCTCGTAGATTCGGTCCAGCCCAATCTTGATCCGGCGCTGGATATGCTCGCTCTCGGCCTCATGGTAGGGGAACAGCTCCAGCAGTTCCGGCACCAGCATAGACGTATCAGCACGCGGGCGACCGGCGCGATACAGGCTGTAGACACGGCGGCGTGCCAGGCGCAGATAGCTTGAGATCGGCTCGGTGGCGCTTTTATCAACAAGCGGGCCGCGCCCTGGCACGATCTGATCGGCAGCAAACCGCGCGCGGCGCAGTTGGGTCAGGTTTTCTAACCAGTCTTTGGTATGGCTGCTGGATGCGTATGGGTGCTGGTTGACAACGATGCTGTCGCCGCAGAACAACAGCCGGTGTGCAGGCAGATGCACCCATACGTTCCCGGCGGTTGGACCGGGCATCGCCAGCAGCGGGATGGTCCGCCCGCCGTAACGCAACTGCATGCGGTGTGTGAACCCGATCGAGGGAAGCCGCAGCCGGACACCCGAAAACGTCTTGCGTTCCAGGGGATTGTTAGCAGTCAGCGATTCGATAGCAGAGTCCAGGTAAGACGATGGCAGGCTGCGCATATTGGCAATCGTTTCGTCATGCGCCACGATTACCCTGGCATCGAGCCAGTAATTTCCCAATGTACGGTCACAGTGGCAGTCGGTGTTTATAATCGCCAGGATGGGTTTATTTGCTTCCAGCAGCAGCATCTCGCGCCAACGGTGCGCTTCGTCCGGGTATGGCGGCGTATCGATCAGGACAAAGCCATCATCGGTCAGGATTGCGCCGACGTTGACACGCCGGAAGCCGGTTTCAAGGTAAATGCCTGGGCCTACTTGTTGCACGATGCTTCCCTTTGCTCTGCTTTAGCCGTCTTGTAGACGGATCGCTTCAATGGCGGCTGCCAGGGCCGCCCGGACATCATCCGGCGTGGCTGCTGCGCCACCGCCCTGGGCAAACGAAGGCCGCCCGCCGCCCCGATCCACGCCCCACACCGCCAGCCCGCGCTTGAGCACGGCCACCATATCATGCGGCAGATCGTCGGATCGCGCGGCGATGAACTGCGCTTTTTCGCCCGCTATGCCACACACGGCGATGGTGCCGGGTCTGGCGATCAGGTCTTGGACCAACTGCCGGACACGGCCTGCGTCATCATGTTCAAAAACCTGGGCGATCAGCGCATATCCCCCGGCCCGGTCGGCGGCCTGCCACAGCGACCCGGCCTCGTATTCGATCATGGTGCTTTGCAGGGCGCGCAGATCGCGGCGTAGCGCTTTGTTCTCGTCGCGGAGCCGTTGCAGCGCGGCGGGGATATCCTCGATTCCGGTGGTCAGTTCGGCGGCAAGCTGGTTCATCAGCGCGTTCTTTTGGCGATAATCCAGCAGCGCGCGTGCCCCGCACCGGAATTCGACGCGGACGGTATCGCCGCGCCTGTCCACGCGCAGCACCTTGATCACGCCGACTTCGCCGGTATGGGCGACGTGCGTGCCGCCGCAGGCCGTTACATCGAAGTCATTTATCGCCACGATACGCAGTTTGCCGTCCACTTCGGGCACTTTGCGCAGTTGCAGGCTCGATAGCTCGTCCGCTGTGGGGAACCAGGCGCGTACAGGCCGGTTTTCCGCTACGACCTGGTTGGCCAGGTCTTCGGCTGCATCTATCGTTGCGGGCTTGACGGCGCGGCTCAGGTCGATGGTGACGCTGTCGGGACTGAGGTGAAAACCGACCGTTTCGGCGCGCGCCAGCCGGACAAAGGCCTGGGAGAGGATATGCTGTCCGGTGTGGTGGCGCATATGATCAAAGCGTCGTGTCCAGTCGATTTGCCCGGATACGGTTTCGCCGGAGACTTCACCGGCCACCACGTGCAGCACGGCTCCGTCATCGGGCCGGATGACCACATCCACCACCGGGACGTCATTTAGAGCGCCGGTATCGTGGGGTTGGCCGCCGCTGGTGGGATAAAAATAGGTGCGATCCAGCACCACAGCCGGGGCGTTGCCGTATGTGGCGCGTTCGATCAGGTGTGCGTCAAAGGTTGTCGTATACGAATCGGCGTAGTAGAGGCGTGTTGTTGTCATAAAAATTAGCCTGGCGGGTAGCTTGTCCAGACGCTATTGTAGCATCTCACCTGTGAAAAGTGGAGCGTTTTTATAGCATCTGACAAACAGGACCCGCCAAACACCGCTACAACTGGGTGGGCAGCCACTCACGCCACCCGGCATCCAGGTTATCAAAGCTTAGACCCAGGTGCAGCGGGCAGGCTTCTTCCAGCGTATGCCCGGTGGCAATAGCGTGAATCCAGGCATTGCGCGCCTCGCTGCCGTAGGTTTCGGTAACATAGTGCACCAGGGTGTAGGCCGGGTAAATCGCCACCTGTTGCAGGTCTTCCTCTGGTAAAGTTGGCCTGGTTTGCATGGCCTGCCAATCCAGAATTTGCTGTTCAGTGCCTTCGGGAGCGACTGCCAATGCTGCCACCTGCTTGATGATGCGGTTGCGCTGGCTGAGGGTGTGGAACGTGGCCCCGCCATACTCAGCGATCCCCTCTTCGAGCCACCAGGGGAAGTTGCCGTGTGTGCCGCCGCCGATCTCGTGTAACACAAAACGAGTATATTCACGGGCAACCAGGGCATCGTCTGGGGCAGAATCAAACGGGCCAAGCGTGAGTTTGATCGCTTCGCCCGGTTCGTTCCAGGAGGTCAGCCAGGGGATAGACAGCCGGGTCAGGGTTTGCAGGGTAGCTTCATTCTCGTATAGTTTGATCTGTGCCGTCTTATCGGGCACGAAGTCAAATTCGCGCGTGATGCGAGTATGCACCGCCGGGAGATATTCGGCGACGGTTTCAGCTTGCGAGCGGTTGTTCAAAATTTCGTCTGAGAAGTAATACAGGTTGATGCCGCCCGTTTCGATTATCTGCCAGTTCTCGCCGCCCAGCAGCCATTGATCGTCCTCACGATAGAACACGACCGATACGGTTGTGCCGCCCGCCGACCCGTCGCTGGTGAGTCCCGCTTGGCTCCAGGTCATCGTCATACGCGCGATGGCGGTATTCGGGGCTTCCAGGCGAATATCATTCAGGCGAAGGTCAAACGCACGCAGCGGGTGTGCCTGCCAATCCGCAGCCCAGCGTGCTTGTTCGGTCAGGTATGTGGGATCGCCGTCCCAGATGTAGACCATGTAGCCGTCGTAATCGCCCGCCAGAACGGCCTGCTCCATCTGCGCGATGACACGGTTCAGTTCAAGCTCAAGCTCTCTAACCGGGGTGGCAGTAGGAGTTGGGGGTGTTTCCTGTGAAGGCTGGGCAAACAGCGTGCTTGCTGCCTGGATGCTGTCCTGGTTGGGCGTGGGCGTGGTTTTTTCTTCGGCTTGCTGACAGGCCGCTACACCGATCACCAACAAGGCGCATATCAGCATCAGCCCTCGGTATTGTCTCGTCAACGCAGGTCCCCTCCGCTGTACGGTTTCTGTGTCCGGTTATACGAATGCGGGCCACAAGGTTGATCAGCGGATGCGCAGATAGGAGATCGAGCTGTCCTGAAGCCCTGCCGCCTGGGCAAACGCGCGCGCCGCCGGGCTGCCGCGTTCGATGTTCACGTAGAGATGGGTCAGGCTCAGGCGGTTGGCATGACGCAGGGCCGCTTCGAGCAGCGCCGCGCCGATCCCTTCGCCCCGGTACTCGCGCGCGACGGCCATGTCATCGATCCAGCCGCGCCCGCCGGTCAGCGTTTGTACCAGCGACATCGCGACAAACCCGGCTACCTGGCCGGGCGAGGTGGTAGTTTCGGCTACAAACACGCAAATGGTCTGGCGCTCGCAAAACCGCTGCATGGCAGCTTGCCAGTCGGCCTCTGTGAGTTGGCTGTTGGCGTCCACCAGCCGCAGCAGCTCACAGACGGCTTCCCGGTCGGATGGGTCTGCTTCGCGTATGCGGTAGCTGCTTGGCTGTGGGGCGCTGGCCGGTTCGTGCTGCATAGCCAACCAGCGCTGTAACGCTTCCTGGTGAGTGCGGAAGGATATATCAGGAAAGTCTGCCGGGCGGAAGACGCGCACAGCCTGCGCGTCGTCGCCTGCGCGCAGAGTCCCGCCGATGGCGCGGGCGCGGTAAAACACGATGATGCCGCTGGTAGGCGGGCCTTCGGGGAATGAATACACGCCCAGCAGATCGATCAGTTCAACATCCAGCCCGGTTTCCTCTTTGGTCTCGCGGAGAGCGGCCTCTTTTACGCTTTCGTCGGCCTCGATATAGCCGGATGGCAGTGCCCAGCTTCCCGGCTTGACGCGGCCTCCACGTTTGACAAAGACCAGCCCATCATCTTTTTCGATCAGGATGCCCACGCCGGGCACCGGGTTGTGATAGTGGACGTAGTGACATTTGGGGCAGAATAAACGCTCGCGCCCGCCAACCGTCCGCTGGGCAAGTTTCTCGCCGCATTTGGGACAGAAGGACAGGCGCGTGGTATCAACCATGTTGTGTTACAGCGTAAACAGCCGCTAGAGTTCCAGATAATCGCGCAGCGGGTGGCTGCGATTCGGGTGGCGGAGCTTGCGCAGCGCCTTAGCTTCGATCTGGCGAATCCGCTCGCGCGTCACGCCAAAATGCCGACCAACTTCTTCGAGTGTATGCTCCTGGCCGTCGCTCAGGCCAAAGCGCATTTCCAACACCTCGCGCTCGCGCGTGTTCAGCACCGCCAGCGCGCCCCGAATCTGCTCTTTGAGCAGTTGGCGGGCCGCCGCATCGACCGGCTTGGGAATCTTGTCGTCTTCGATGAAGTCACCGAGCAGGCTGGAATCTTCTTGCCCGACCGGCATTTCAAGCGACATCGGCTCCTGCGAGATGCGCAAAATACGCCGAACCTTGTTGGCTGCGCGGCGCAGCTTGCGTGACAGGGCCGGGTCAAGTTTTTCATCGTTTTCCCACGCCCGGCGAATGGCTTCAACCTCTTCTGGATCCATGAATTCCATTTCCAGCGCGATCTGTTCGGTGGTTGGCTCGGAGCCGAACTCCTGGATCAGGTCGCGCTGCACACGCATCAGGCGGTTGATCGTTTCGACCATGTGCACCGGGATACGGATCGTGCGCGCCTGGTCGGCGATGGCCCGGCTGATCGCCTGCCGAATCCACCAGGTGGCATAGGTGCTGAATTTGAAGCCCTTGGTATGGTCAAACTTTTCGACTGCGCGCAGCAGCCCGATGTTACCTTCCTGGATCAGGTCCAGAAAGTTGATGCCGCGTCCCATATACCGCTTGGCAACGCTGACCACCAGCCGCAGGTTGGCGCGCGTAAGTGCCTCGGCAGCCTGCGGACCGCGCTCGTTGGCATGGGCAAACTCCACTTCGATCAGTGTGTTCATGTATTCCGGGTCGTTTTCCAGCCACTCGCGGACTATCCGGGCATCTGGAAAGCGCTGGTGTTCGAGGTAGGTTCTGGTTAGCTGATCCTGAAGCGGAGCGGGGATCAGGTAGATCACCTGGAAAACCTCAAACAGATCGGCGGCGACTTTATTCCAGACATCGTCACGGCCCCAGTTGCCCTGTTCCAGGTATATACGCACGTATGAAGGTTCCTGGCTGTTCCAGGTCTGGCGCAGGGTTTGCACTTCGCTGACCATCAACTCGACCATCGGCGGTTCTATGCCGAGCTGGGTGATACTGTCGATCACCTGCTGCCAGTAATCCAACAGGTGATCATACATGACCAGCAACACCTCATATGCCTGGACCGGGGCCTGATCCTGCCCTTGCCGCTCGGCAGCCAGTTTTTCCCCGGTAGCTGCGAGCAGATTGCAGGCTGCAATCTGCGACGACAGCCACGTTTCGCGGTTCGGATCAAGCAACTGAACCTGGCCGATTTCTTTCAGGTACATCCGTACCGGATCATCGGCCAGCGCAGAGGAATCAACCCGCGTGGCACCTGTCTCGTTTTCGGAGCTTTCGGTTTCGTTGAAAGCGTCGTTTGGCTCGTTTATGTCCAGGGTGTAACTTGAATTCTGATTATCTGAGATGATCTCAACCCCCAACGCTTCTAGTTGCTCGAATAACGCTTGAGCCTCTTCGCAGTCTGGTTCATCGAAGAGCTCCAGAACCTCGTTCTCGTCGATCCGTTTGTTTCGACGACCTTTGGCAAGCAGTTGCTCGACAGTGGTCACTGTGTCCTCGATATATTCACTTGTTTAGAACATTGCGATACATCCTGGCGCTGAGACTTGCTCGCTCACCCGCCAGGATTATATCTCACGGGCGATACTTTTCATCTGCTGAAGAGCTTTAGCGATCAATTGACGGGCACGTACATTGGCTCTCACTGTAGTCTGGTAGGATTGATCGGTCAAGTTGCTATCCAGGGTTTGGGCGTCCTGCTGCAAAAAATATAACTCGCGCGATTCGCGTTCCAGGCGGCTGTGCCGCAGCATCAGCGCTTCCTGTACAAATAGGTCGGTATCCGGTTCGGGCAGCGCGTTAACACGTGCCTGATCCCGCAAAACCGATTCGAGTTCGACGGCCAGCGCGCCGGTTAATCTCTGGTGCAAAATTTCCAACGGCGTGACCCTTAGTTCCTCGATAATCGTCAATAATTCGCCGGGCAGGTGCCGGTACAGGTAATCTAATGAGTCCAGTTCATCCTGGTACAGCGCCTGTTCTAACATTCCAAAAACAGCCTGGTAATCGGGACGGCTGAAGTCATCGACATTCAACGGGGCAAGCGCATCGGCCAGCGCGGCATCGCTGCCCTGCAATTTGCGCAGCATACGGTGTGCTGCAAACAGGCGCTCCGGTTGTTCGAGCAACAGGCGCAGGAAGAATCCTTCGCGCAAAACTGACTGCCCTGGTTGGCCCCCCGCAGGCGCTGTGCGCGCCGTGTCGGTCGTGCGCCCGGCCAGCCGCCGCTGTTCGCGCAGTGTGGGCAAGGCCCGTGTTTGGACTGTCTGGCGGCGCTGTGTCCACTGGAGCAGGGTTCGCTCGTCAATCCGCACCCGGCGGGCCAGTGTCTGGATATTGCCGCTGCGCTGGATGTCACTCTCGGTTGCCGTAAGGATTGGCAGCAGTTCGCGCGCGATGGCTTCGCGTTCGTGATACGATGTATGGCTGTCCAGGTGAGCGGTAGCCTGCTCGATCACGTAATCGGCTACCGGCACAGCGTCCGCGATCAGCGCTTCCCAGGCTTCTGAGTTTTCACGTATGAAATCGTCCGGGTCCTGGCCCTGCGGCAAGCTCGCTACCCGGATGTCCATATTCAACATGCCAGTGTAACGCATCATGCCACGTGGATCAAAAGTCGCTACCTGGTCGCCGTCCAGCGTTTGCCGGGCGACGTTCAGCCCGCGCATGGTGGCGTTGATCCCGGCAGTATCCGGGTCAAGCGCCAGCACCAGCCGGGTAGCGTATTTGTCCAACTGGCGGAGTTGCGCTTCGGTCAGGGCGGTGCCCATTTGCGCCACCACGTTTTGATACCCGGCCTGGTGAGCCTGCATCACGTCCATGTAACCTTCGACGATGATCGCGGTTTCGGTTTCACGGATAGCACGGCGGGCTTTGTCCAGCCCAAATAACAGGCGGCTCTTGTCAAACAGCGCCCCTTGCGGCGAGTTCAAATACTTCGGTGTGACGTCTTTATCCAGCGCGCGCGCGCCAAAACCAACTGTCCGCTCGCGCCCATCGCGGATCGGGATCATCAGCCGGTGCCGGAACCGGTCGTATACCCGGCCTTCGTCGTTGCGAATGGCGACTCCGGCATCCACAATTTCATCCTGGGTGTAGTTGAGCATTTGCAGATGTTGGAGCGAATGGCGCCAGTCGTCCGGGGCATAACCAAGCACAAAGTCTTCGACGGTTTGCCCGTCCAGGCCGCGTTGGATCACGTATTGGCGCGCCAGTTCGGCTTCTGGTGACTGGAACAACTGCTCGTGGAAAAAAAGCGCTGCCGCGTTCAATAAATCGCGCAAGCGCTCGGATTCGGCTTGTTTTTCCGCTTCCTGTGGCGAGTAGGGTTGCAGTTCGACCCCGGCTCGCTGGGCCAGCGCGTGCAGCGCATCGCTAAAATCCCAACCTTCGGCTTTCATCACAAAGCCGAACAGATCGCCGCCCTCGCCACATGCGCCAAAACAGCGCCAGGTTTGCGTTTCGGGGAAGACAACAAAGGACGGTGTGCGCTCGTTATGAAACGGGCACAATGCTTTGAAGTTGCGTCCGGCTTTTTGAAGATTGACGTATTCGGATACAACATCAACAATGTCGAGGCGAGCTTTTATGTCATCTACGACAGACATTGCTTGAGTCGACCCCACCAATTACCCCGAAAGTAGTTTAGAATTATAAGCAGGTTGGAACATTCGGGCAAACAAACCCTTACGGTTTCCTTCGTGTCCAGACCGGGCCTGGCTGCCGTTTTTGATGCCGATTTGACAAACTCCGGTCACTGCGGTAGCAATACTACGCTCTGCTGAACAGACATTTGATAGTGTTAGAAAGGGGCCTGGCGCCAGCTCAGCGTAGGCAAACCGTACTCTGAGCACGCCGACGGTTTATGAATAGATCACTTGTTGAGTGTATCCCAAATTTTAGCGAAGGTCGACGTTTCGACGTGGTGGAAGCGATTGTTAAAGCTATGCAGCAGGCGGCCCCGATCCATGTACTGGACTCCAGCAGCGATCCGGATCACAACCGCACGGTGGTAACCTTTGTGGGCACGCCGGATGCAGTCGAGGCGGCAGCCTACGCTGGTATCCGGACGGCAGCCGAACAGATCGACATGACGCAGCACAGCGGCGAGCATCCCCGGTTGGGCGCGGCGGACGTGGTGCCGTTTGTGCCAATCCGCGACGTGAGCATGGACGATTGTGTTGCCATCGCCCGGCGGCTGGGGCAGCGCGTCGGTGATGGGCTGGGCATCCCGGTCTACCTGTATGAAGCAGCGGCTACTCATCCAGAACGCGAAAACCTGGCAAAGCTGCGCAGTGCAACATTTCAGTATGAGCAGCTTAAAGACGTCATCAGCACCGACCCGGCGCGGATGCCAGACTTTGGCCCGGCAGTGGTTGGCACAGCGGGCGCGACGGTGATCGGCGCACGTCCGCCGCTGGTCGCCTTTAACGTGTACCTGGATACTGGCGACGTGTCGGTCGCCGCCCAGATCGCGCGCGCAGTCCGGCACTCAAGCGGCGGGCTGCGGTTTGTCAAGGCGGCGGGGTTCCTGGTAGAAGGGCAGGCACAGGTATCTATGAACCTGACCAATTACCAGAAGACGCCGGTTCACCGCGTGGTCGAGATGATTCGGCGCGAGGCGGCGCGCTATGGTGCTATGGTGACCCACAGCGAACTGATCGGACTGGCACCACAGGAGTTTTTCATCGAAGCGGCGCGCTGGCACTTGCAGTTGGATGGTTTCGAACCGGATCAGGTGCTTGAATACCGCATCCAGCAGGCCGAGGAAGAACCCGTACCGCTGGCCGAGGAAGAACCGCCGGTTCCCAACGAAGCGACGCGCCACCTGACGGCCCTCGAAGCGCTGTCGCCCAGTCCGGCGCGGTTTGTGAATGCCGTTGCAGACGGCACGCCAACGCCGGGTGGCGGCGCAGTGGCAGCGTTGGCGGGTGCCCTGAGCGCGGCGCTGGCCGAAATGGTCGCCCGGCTGACTATTGGCAAGAAGCGCTACGCCGACGTGGAAGAAACGATGAGCGCGATTATTTCGGCAGGCGGCGACCTGCGGCAGCGCCTGCTGCGAGCGATTGATGAGGACATCCAGGCGTTCGATGCTGTTTTGGAGGCATACCGGCTGCCAAAAGATGACCCGGATCGGCAGGAAACGATCCAGGCGGCGCTGGTCCAGGCTGCCGATGTGCCGCTGAACGTTGCCCGGCTGGCGTTGGACGCCATGCAGCTTGCCGAGCAGGTCGCCAGGCAGGGGAATCAGAACGCTGCCAGCGATGCCGCTACCGCCGCGCTGATGGGACTGGCTGCCGTTGAGGGGGCAGCGCTCAATGTGCGCGTGAACGCCGTTGGCCTGGAGGATGCTGATCTTGCGGCGCGCTACCAGAACGACGTGACAGCGCTAGTTGAACATGCGCGGGCCGTGCGTGACACGACTGTCGCGGCAGCGGAAGAACGGGCGGGTATTGGTGCCTAGCGCGGCATTTGGCCGAATCAAACAGGATACGAGGATATATAACACGGTGGGATTGCTAACAAAACGACGGGTATGGGAATGGGTTGGAATGATAACGCTTGGTGTCCTGTTAAGCGCGTGTGGGACCAAAACACAGCAGCAGACCACAACCCCCGCGCCGACCGAATCGCCGGTGCCGACGGTCGATGAGCTGTCCACACTGATCGCAATGCAGCAGCGGGCAACCGAAGTATCGACCGCTACGCCGCTGCCGACCGACACGCCCACGCCGGAACCGAGCAACACGCCAACGGCGACCCCGACCTTGACGCCGACGTTTACGCCATCCTCCACGCTCACCGACATCCCGCCGTCGCTGACCGTGTATCCAACCAACACCCTGCGCCCAACCCAGGTGACGCAGGTTGTCTTGCCGACGGCGACCGCCGCCGATGTGAAGTACCAGGACCATTACTGGTTTTCGCGTCCCTTCCCGCGCGATCCGTCGAATCACATCCAGGATTACCTGTCGCGCAATTACCCATACGGATCGACAGGCTACGGCCAGTTTCAAACGCATCACGGCGTAGACATCCCCAACCCGGTCGGCACATCCGTTCTGGCGGTTGCGAACGGGTGGGTGATATACGCGGGTGACGATCATCGAGACATGTTTGGCCCTCAGCTTGATTTTTACGGCAACCTGGTGATTATCGAGCACGACTTCCCCGCGCCGACCGGCGAGATGCTGTACACGCTGTACGGGCATCTATCGCAGGTGGATGTCGAAGCCGGGCAGCGCGTCAAGCAGCTTGAGAAGATCGGGGAAGTCGGTGCAACGGGGGTCGCGTTGGGCGCACACCTGCACCTGGAAGTGCGCATCGGCGATCCCTTCGACTACGGCAGCACGTACAACCCCGATCTGTGGCTGCGCCCCTGGCAGGATCACGGTACGCTGGCCGGGCAACTGGTCGATCACGACGGCAGCCGCGTCTACGAAGCAGAGATCAGCCTGCTGCCGGAAAGCGGAAGCGGCCCCAATCTCAACGCCTTCAGCTACGCGGACGAGACGGTGAATCCCGACCCGTTCTTTGGCGAGCACTACACGCGCGGCGATCTGCCCGAAGGCTGGTACCAGGTGATCGTGCGCGTGCGCGGGGTGAAGCGCTTCCAGGACGAGGTGTACATCGAGCCGGGGCAAACTACCCTGCTTGATATTGTGCTCAAGTAACACACACGGGGCGTCGCAGCAGGACGCCCCGGTTTTTTCGCGCCAGCTAGCGGCAGGCGGTCAATCAAATACCCGGTGTTTCCACGCCCCGCCGATCAGCGTGCCGACAACCTGCGTTTCGAGGATTTCCTCCGGCGGCACCGTGTACAGGTCGCGGTCCAGGACCACCAGGTCGGCCAGGAAACCCGGTGAAAGCTGGCCCAGGTCATGCTCCAACCCGGCAGCATAGGCCGGTCCCTGGGTGAAGGCGCGCAGCGTGGTATCCATATCCAGCCGTCCCTCCGGGTACCAGCCATCCGGTCCCGGCTGCCCGTCCGGGCGGCGGCGCGTGACGGCGGCGAAGATGCCCTTTAGCGGCTCAAACGGTTCGACCGGCGCATCCGAGCCAAACGCCAGCACCGCGCCCGCCTCCGACTGGACCCGCCAGTTATAGCTCCACACGGCCCGCGCGCCCCAATAGCGGTCGGCCATCTGCCAGTCGGACGTGGCGTGGATCGGCTGCATCGACGCGATGATGCCTAGCTGCCCCAGGCGGTGCGCGTCGTCCGGGTGGATGATCTGGACATGCTCGATCCGGTGCCGCCGGGCGGTGCGAGGAATGCCGCGCTTTGCTTCTTCTTTGCGCACGGCCTCGTATACGTCCAGCACGTCGTGCACGGCCCGGTCACCGATGGCGTGGATCGTGGACGGCAGCCCGGCAGCGCTGGCCCGGCTGACCAGTTCATATATCACCTCTTTGTCCGTGACCACGAGGCCGGTATTATCCGGCTCACCCTCGTAAGGCGCGATCATGTGCGCCGTGCGCGGACCAAGCGCCCCGTCCGCGAAAATCTTCAGCCCGCCGATGCGCAGCCACTCATCACCAAAGCCCCAGCGCAAACCGAGCGCGTGAGCGTGCTCGACCCAGGGATCGTTGATGTTCTTCACCACGCGCAGCCCCAGTTCTCCCCGCTCGCGCAGGATTTGCAGCGCAGCCAGGCAGCTCGGATTGTCGAAATCGTGCAGGCCGGTCAGCCCGGCAGCCCACGCACGCCGCTGCGCCTCGATCATCAGGTCGGCGGTCTGATCGGCGGTGGGCACCGGGACCCGCCGGTAGACCATGTTTATAGCCGGGCTTTCGAACAGGATGCCGGTTGGCTGGCCGGATGGGTCGCGCTGGATGCAGCCGCCCGGCGGATCGGGCGTGGCCGCCGTGATCCCGGCCTGCTTCAGCGCCGCGCTGTTGACCCAGGCCGCGTGCCAGCTTTTGGCGCTCAGATACACCGGGTGGTGCGGCGCGACGGTATCCAGGTCGGCGGCAGTCGGGAAGGCGCGGTCCGGCCAGAAATCCTGCGTCCAGCCGTGCCCGACCAGCCACTCGCCCGGTTCGGTCCTGCGCGCCCGCTCGGCGACACGGCGCAGCGCCTCGGCCTTGGTGGGCACTTCGAACACGTCGATCCGGCGCAGGCTGTGCGCCACGCCTTCCCAGTGAATATGCGCGTCGGTCAGGCCGGGGATCACGCAGCGCCCGCCGAGATCATCGACCGGCGTACCCGCTCCGGCCAGCGCGCGGATGGCTGCATTTTCGCCCACCGCCGCGATACGATCCCGGCAGATCGCCAGCGCGGCGGCGTGCGGCTGGGCCGGGTCGAGCGTGCGAATGCGGGCGTTGATCAGGATGCGGTCGATCATGGTGCCTCCGTGGGTGGTGAGCGATGCTACCGATCAGGCTGCCACGTTCTGCACCGGGCGCCCTAAGCGTTCGAGCATCTCCCGGAGCATTTCCCATGTGAGCGGAAAGCCCTCGCTGTCCGCCGCGCCGATGTACAGCAGGATGTCCCACACGACATCAGCGTTTGGCGGGCGCTGGTCGGATTCCGTGAAGGTGACAATGGCGTCTTCTGCCCAGTGAACCAGTTCGGTCAGCATGATTCGGTTGTTCAGATAGTCCAGGATGCGGTTGGCCAACAGGTCTTGGGTAATCATGAGTCGTTTTCCTTTGACTCGTCTACAGGTTCGATCACCTGGTGCCCGGTATCCACCGGGTATTTCTGATGTGTTGCAATCAAACGCCCTTGATCGTTATAGATTTCTTGCGTGAATCGCTGTGTAATTTCGTTGGCATCAACAATTTTAATGTAACGCGCAAAACCTTGCACCCGGCCAGGTTGGTCGATCCAGTAACGCCGCCCGCCGTCAGGCAAATCTGCCCAGTTTGGAAAATCGTGCTCGTTCTGGCTGCGGTCTGCCATTACGATTGGCCTTCTGTGTCCTGCTGCCCGCCGCCCTGCTGCGCGCGTGCAAGGGCAATGTTGTGATCCATCTGCTCGACCAGGTGCGGCACGCCGATGGCAGCGAAGATGGCGCGCGCCTGCTCATAGTACTCAATCGCGCGTTCGTACTGCCCCAGGCTGGCATAGGCGATGCCCAGGCCACTCAGGCCATTTCCCTCGCCGCGCCGGTCGCCGATCTCACGGCTGATGGCCAGCGCCTGCTGGTAGTACTCAATCGCGCGCCCATACTGCCCCAGGCTGTAGTAGGCGCTGCCCAGGTTGCCCAGTTGGTTGCCCTGCCCGCGCCGGTCGCCGATCTCACGGCTGATGGCCAGCGCCTGCTGGTGGTACTCAATCGCGCGCTGGTACTGCCCCAGGTCGGCGTGGGCGAGGCCCAGGTTGCCCAGGTCGTTCCCCTCGCCGCGCCGGTCGCCGATCTCACGGCTGATGGCCAGCGCCTGCTCATAGTACTCAATCGCGCGCCCGTACTGCCCCAGGTTGGCGTAGGCAATGCCCAGGTTGCCCAGGTCAGCCCCCTCGCCGCGCCGGTCGCCGATCTCACGGCTGATGGCCAGCGCCTGCTGGTGGTACTCAATCGCTTGCCCGTACTGCCCCAGGTCAGCGTAGGCGAGGCCCAGGTTGCCCAGGTCGTTCCCCTCGCCGCACCGGTCGCCGATCTCACGGCTGATGGCCAGCGCCTGCTGGTGGTACTCAATCGCTTGCCCGTACTGCCCCAGGCTGGTGTAGGCGCTTCCCAGGTTGCCCAGGGCGTTACCCTCACCGCGCCGGTCGCCGATCTCACGGCTGATGGCCAGCGCCTGCTCGTAGTACTCAATCGCTTGCCCGTACTGCCCCAGGTCAGCGTAGGCGAGGCCCAGGTTGTCCAGGATGCTCCCCTCGCCGCGCCGGTTGCCGATCTCACGGTGGATTACTAACGTTTGTTCGTAAAAGCCAATCGCGCGCCGGTACTGCCCCAGGCTGGCGTAGACGAGGCCCAGGTTGCCCAGTTGGTTGCCCTGCCCGCGCCGGTCGCCGACCTCACGGCTGATGGCCAGCGCCTGCTGGAAGTGCTCAATTGCGCGCTGGTACTGCCCCAGGTTGGCGTAGGCAGTGCCCAGGTGGCCCAGGTGCGCGCCCTGGTCCCGGCGGCTGCCCTGCCGGGCGGCGGCGTCGTCGGCCAGCGCCAGCAGCGTGATAGCCTGGGTGTACAGGCCGCTGTAATCCAGCACCCGGCTGTTAGCGTACAGGTTCCAGGCGAAACGCTCCACGTCCTTGTAGCGCCCGGCTTCCATCGCCCAGGCTGCCGCGCCCAGGCAGTTGTCCAGTTCCGGGCGCAGCGCCGCAAAGTTCGCGGGGTCCGGCGTGTTGTAGCGCCCGGTGTAGGCCAGGCAGGCGTCCAGCGCCCTGGCGCGGTCGGTCTCGCTCGCCTGCGCGTCCGCGTAGCTGTAGGCCAGGTCGTGCACGCGGAAAAAGGCAGCGCTTTGCTTAGTGGCCTGGACACGCTCGGCCAGCCCGCGCCGTGCCAGCCGGGTCAGGGCGTTGTCGATGGCCTGCCGGTCGCGTTCGGTGACCAGCGCCAGCAGTTCGGGCGTGGCGCCCGGCGCAAACAGCGCCCCCACCGCCAGGAACACGGCCCGCGCCTCGTCGTCCAGCGCGTCCAGGCTGACTTCGAGCAGCGCGCCGACGCTCTCGCGTCCCTCTGCGGCGAAGCCCTCCGGCATGGCCAGCGCGTAGGGTGCGTCCGCGATGCGGGCCAGCAGTTCGCCGGGCGTGTGGTTATCCACCAGCAGGTTTTTGGCGGCGATCTCCAGCGCGTAGGCGTGGTAGCCGAGCGTTTTGCACAGGTCGCCCGCCTGCGGGTCGGCGCTGAGGTCGCGGTCGGCGTAAAAATTCAGCAGGTCGAGCGCCTCATCCGGTCCCAGTTCCCCGACCGGGCAGCATTTGCGCAGCGGGTAGTGCTGGCGGGACGTGACCAGCAGCGGCAGCCCGTCCGGCACGGCCTGCGCCGCGCGGTTGAGCGCCTGCCCGTCCCAGGCGTTGTCCAGCACGACCAGTTTTACGCCCGCCCCGGCCAGCAGCGCCCGCATGGCGGCAAGCTGCGCGTCGCCCGTTTGCCCGGCGATGGCCTGCTGCGCGCCGAAGGGCAACGCCAGCGCTTCGAACAGCGTCCCGGCGTCCGCGCGCCCGGCTTCCAGCCACAGGACCGGCCCTTTGCCGTCCGCGATCCGCCCGGCAGCGACGGCGGCGGCCAGCGCGGTTTTGCCCATGCCGCCAAAGCCGTACAGCAGCACGCGCTCGCCCTGGTCCAGCAGGGTGTTCACCTGGTCGCGCAGCGCATCCCGCCCGATCAGCCTGTCCGGCTGGCGGGGGATGCTGGTAGGAACTTCGGCGAGCACGGCGGCTTGCGCGCTGCTTCGCCCGGTCAGGCGCTTTTTTAGCCAGACTTCAAGCGACTGCGTTACCGCCTCGCGCAGTTCGTCCAGCGTTGTAAACCATTTGGCAGTGATGCCGGTCGTCACGCCGCTGTGTTCGTCCAGGAACGTTTGCAAACGGGGGGCGCGCGCGTGGGTATCCACGTTTTTGACGTAGATGTGGCGGTCAATGCCCCACTCGGTCGCGCGGTCAAACTCGTCAATCGTCCACTCGCCGTACTGGTTCCAGAACAGGCCAATATACAGCGCCGACCGCTGGAGCGCTTCCAGGTATACCTGCCGGATGGTGTCGTCGCTGGCGGGGGCATCGTCCTCAAACACCCAGGCGTGGAGTGTGATCAGGCCCCGGTTTAACGTGGGCAGCAGATCGCGGATCGCCTGCCGTTCCGGCGCAAGCTCCTGCATTTTGGAACTGATAAAAACGGCAAGTTCTGTGCTCATATCGCCCCCTCACGTGTGACGAACATATGCTGTAGGCGTATCTTATCACAGAACCGACAGAGGAAAAGCTACCAGGGGCGCCCCTACTCCTCCGCCCGCGTAGGTTTCTCAATTTCCTCGATGGCTTCGAAGGGCGTCCGGCCCCCGTAGACCACGCTCATCAGGCCGGGCAGGTAGCGGTCCATGATCAGCACTGCCGGGTAGATCGCGTGCCGGATCAGGTTGGGAGTCAGCGCTTCGCCTTCAAAGTCCAGGCTGGACTTATAGCGCACTTCGCCGTCGGAGTAATCGAGTTCAAAGTTGCCGATGTGCATCCCGTAGTTGGCGCGCGAGAGAAACTCGGCCACTGCCGGTCGGACTTCCTCCGGGACGCGGGTCGGCGCGACGGCATAGAACAAAAGCTGTTCCATGTGGACGATGATCTGCGCGTAGCAGCGTAAATCCGCGTTTTTGCCTACAAACAACATGCGGTATACATGCTTCCCCTCGATCTGCTGGGGGTGCCACTCGTCTTGTGTCAGGAACTCGCGCAGTGTCTCGAACGCTTGCAGTCCATTGGGA
Source organism: Anaerolineae bacterium (assembly GCA_016926875.1). Classification (GTDB taxonomy): domain Bacteria; phylum Chloroflexota; class Anaerolineae; order Aggregatilineales; family Aggregatilineaceae; genus JAFGNU01. The sequence continues at coordinate 66,098 of JAFGNU010000083.1, forward strand.
TTGAGCGGTTCGGGGTTGCTGTTGGAATCATCGTGCGGCGTGTTGTTGGGGGCTGTATCGCTCATGGTGTGTCCTGACCGTTATCTGACTATCACCTGCCGGACTGTAGCTCGAATGCCTGCGCGACTTCTGCGGGCGTGGGCACGCTGGCGATGCCGCGCCGGGTGACGGATCGCCCGGCCAGTTGTGTTGCGATACGCAGCGCGCGATCCAGGCTGCCGGTGCGGTGCAGCGCGATGTGCAGCGCCGTCGCGAAAATGTCACCCGCCCCGGTCGGATCCACCTGCTTGACCGGGATCGACGGGAAGTGCTGCGCCCGTCCATTCTGGTATACCGTGCCGCCGCGTTCTGCGCGAGTCAGCACCAGCAGCGGGGCCAGCCGGGCAAAAACGGCCTCCAGGCCGGGATCGTGCCGGATGTCTTCCTCGCTGAGCACGGTCAGCGCGGCATGGGGCAGCACCAGGTCGGCAGCGTCCCAGGGCGCGGGAGATACCCGGCTGTCGGGTTCGCGGCGGCGCATCCAACCCTGCGGCGTGACGCATACCGGGCTGTCGCCAAAGGCGGTCGCCAGCGCCGGATCGATCTCGTAGGCGATAGGTGCCAGGTGGATCAACTCGGCGTTTCGCCAGGCGGGTGGCACAGCATCCACGCCAAGCAGCGCGGCGCGGTGATAGAGGTACTGCGTGCGCACGCCGTCGGAGTAGATGTTCTCGAATGTGGTGGTATGCTCGGCAGGTACACAGATCACCGCTGCTTCGGCGGGCAGATCATTCAGCAGTGGGTTACCGGGGGTGGCGCTGGTCAAAATGCCGACGCGCTGCCCAAAGGCGACCGCCGTCTGTGCGGCATACGACACTGTCCCGCCAAGCTGCGGGCCGTGCGGCGTCACGTCGTGGGCAATATGGCCGATCAACAAGTAATCAGGCGGGTGGTCAGTTGGTCCGGGCATGGGTTGAGCGCAAGCATGTGTGAACAAATAGCAAATTGCCGCGACAGGCCAGGGCCGCGGCAAGTGCAAGACCTTGGTTAACTGGGATTTAGCGCCGGTGCGGGATGATGGTCACTTTGCGATGGTTGCCCTCGCCGATGCTTTGGGTTATGACGTCTGGATGATCGCGCAGCGTCAGGTGCACGATACGTCGTTCATAAGGCGACATGGGTTCCAGCGCGACCGTGCGGCCCATTTGCACCGCCTGTTCGGCCATGCGCTCGGCCAACCGGTGGAGCATCTGCTCGCGGCGGGACTTGTACCCTTCGACATCCAGGACGATGTTGGCGCGACGCTGTAGCTCACGGCTGGCGATCAGGCGGGTAATGTATTGCAGCGCAGACAGCGTTTCACCCCGGCGCCCGATCAGCATGCCCAGATCGCGCCCGTGAATTTGCAGCACCCAGGGCGGCGCTTCGTTGTCTTCCACCTGCGCACGGTAGACCATGATCTCAGCATCGATCTGCATCTTGGCGAGCAACTCTTGCAACGTGGCAACGCCCACGCGCGCGTCTTCGTCCATGTCTGCTTCACCAACCGGGGTCACACCGTCCGGCAGCAGATCGTCGTCTTCGTCGGCGTCCACATCTTCAACCATCGCCCTTACCGGCGGCTCGACATCCGCCTGGATCGTGCTGGTTGGCGGCGCCGGACGCGGGGGTGCAGCCGTCGTCAGCCGGACATGAGCCTGGCGCGCACCGAGGCCCAGCAGGCCACGACTGGGTTCTTCCAAAATTTCTACAATCACGCTCTCGCGTGAGACACTGAGCTGTTTGAGCCCTAGCTCGATAGCAGTTTCGATATCAGCCCCACTGGTTTCTACAGACCGCGTTTCGCTCATCGTGTTTCCTTTACAATTGAATCATCCTTTTGCCTTACCTTTTGCCTTGGCGCGGTGTGCGCGGCTGTCATAAATCCCTTCACGCTTGGATTTACGCATTGGCCGTGACGGTACAGAACGCCCGGCTTTTCCGGTTCTGGCCGGTCTTTCAGCTTGTGCGGTTGATTTGACCGCTTCTTTTTTTACTGTTTCCGCCGGGGCATCTTCCGTCTGGCGTCCTATCAGCCGTTTGACATCTATTTTACCCATCATGGCGTACTGCCCGATCCCAATCAGATTCGAGGCAATGAAGTAAATCGAGAGGCCGGAGGCAAAAGACAAGGCAAAAACACCGAACATCAAGGGCATAATCGTCGTCATCTGGCGGGTCATGGCAGTTGCCTGATCGGTCGATTTATCGCCGCTGTTAGTGGGTGTGGACGGCATCAACAGCTTCTGTTGCAGCCAGGTGGTCACAACAACCAGGACCGGCAGGACATACAGGGGGTCGGGCACCGCCAAGTTGAGCCATAAGAACTTGTTGTTAAGCGGAACAACGCCAGACAGGTCGGGCATCCACAACCGCCCAGACAGATCAAGCAACTGGAGCGGAGTCGCCGCCAATGTAGCGACAATCGCACGGTAAAGGCCGATCAGGATTGGGAACTGAATCAGCAGCGGCAAACAGCCTGCCATTGGATTCACGCCATATTGCCGGTATAGCTCCCATTGGGCCTGGGTTGCTCGTTCGCGGTCGTTTTTGTACTTTTCCTGGATTTTCTTTAATTCTGGTTGGAGTTCCTGCATCGCCTTGGTAGAGCGCTGCTGCTTCAGGGTCAATGGAAAGACCGCCAAGCGTACCAGGATGGTGAAAACCACAATCGCCAACACAACGTTCCCGCCCAAGACCTGATACAGGAACAGCAGAATAGTAATGAAGGGGTTGATGATGATGTCTAGCATAAGACGATGCCTTTTACTCCTGGGTTATCTGCGGGCGTGAACTTCAGTCTTTGTCGGAGTAGCGCCAGTCGACGTCTCCGGAGTCGCTCTTGAGAGCGATCACCAGTTCTTCGCGCTCGCTTGTACCGACGACAACCAGATCGGACACTTCTTCGTCTGCTTCGTTCGCCGGTACGAATACCATCTCGGTCAGAACCTCGCCCTTTGTGGCCCTGTTCCACTTGTCCGAACCATCTGACTTCAACACGGCGTAAACACGCTTGTCCCGCGAACCGACGACAACCAGGTCTTCTGTCAACAGCGGCGTGCCCCGGATCGCGTCTTCGGCAACCGTTTGCTTCCATTCCTGCTCAAATCCCTCGCCGGTTATCCTCACCGCGTACAGGTGGCCTGCCAGGTCTCCGAAATATAGGATGTCATCTTCCAGCGCCGGACTGCCCCACACCCAGTCTTCAGTGGCGTAGCGGTCAACGATCCGGTGGCTGCCCAGGTCAATCGCCAGCAGTTCTGAGACGAACGTCCCAACGTAGACCCAGTTGCGCGCTTCATCATAGACCATATTGCCGGGCGCGGCACCTCCCAGGTCCACACGCCAGATTTCTTTCCCCGTTTCGGGATCGATAGCGTACAGGTTATGATCCAGGGATACCACGTACAACACTGCGTGATCATGCCCGTTCTCAGCGTTCGCCGGTATGTACAAGGGAGTGCCCCACACGCCGTGATCGGTTTTAAAGGTCCAGACTTCTTCGGCGTTCTCGCGCGATACGGCGACCACGTTCCGGCTGCCGAGACCAAAGAATACCTTGTTGGAATCAACGGCAACGCCGCTGATCACACGATCACCGGGTGTCAGCGAAATGGGACCCAGTAGCTCTTCTTTGTCAGGCTCGTATAGCCATTTCTTTTTACCGGTTTCAAGATCAACGGCATGCAGGTTGCCTTTGTAGTCACCAATATACAGCGTCCCAGCGTCCATGACCGGGATGGCGTAAAAGTTGGCATCGCGGTCATCTTCGTCGGGGTATTCCCACTTGGTAGCGCCGCTGGCGGGATTGATGGCGACAACCCGTCTGCCATAGGAAACATAGATCAGGTTTTCGTCGGATGATATCCCGGCCCAGCTATCGCCTGCTACGCCGCCGCAGGCTGTCAGCAGCAGGACAAGTGCCAGCAGGACGCCAATGATCATGGATGGTGATGCGGTCAAAGTGCGAGGTGTCTTCAAGTTACCATTACTCCCTAACCCTCTGGACTGAAATCAAGGAACCGGATCGTATCCGCCCGGACTCAGCGGATGGCAGCGGGCAATACGCCTCAACCCGATCCAACCCCCTTTGATCAGACCGTATTTTTCAACAGCCTGATAGGTATAATGCGAACAACTGGGTTCATAGCGGCAGCTTGGGGGCAGAAGGCGCGAAAATGTGAGTTGATACCAACGGATCAACGCCAGCCCGATATACTTCATCTCAACTGCTCCCCGGCGGCGGCCACAATTCGGTTTGCTGCAAGCAGCTTTGCACCGCCTCACAAATAGCCTGGTAGGGCTGTCCGACAATTGGCGCGCGTGCGATAAGCACCAGATCGTAGCCGGGTGCCAGCACGGGATGCAAGCGGCGAATGGCTTCCCGCAGCAGCCGCCTGGTGAGGGTACGGGTAACGGCTTTGCCCAACCGTTTGCTGGTTACAAACCCATACCGGTTATGCGCCAACTGATTGGGAGCCACGCTCAAGATCAAAAAGGGGTGTCTCCAGACGCGCCCTGTTTTGCGCAGGTGAGCGAAATCCTCTTTCCGGCGAAGTCGCAAATGGCGCTGCATCGTGGGCAGGCCAACCAGTTGGCCTAGCTCTTCCAGTTGACTTTCTTGATGTGGTTGTTCATTTTGGGCGTCAAGACCTTGCGCCCTTTAGCACGGCGGGCTTTCAGGACTCTGCGCCCATCTTTGGTCTGCATCCGTTTACGGAAACCATGCACACGCACGCGACGACGTTTCTTCGGTTGATACGTCCGTTTTGGCATCAGATCCTCTTTCAAAAAACGCGCACAAGGCGCGGCAATGTAGCAAATTCGGCTTGCGAAACGACAAACGGCAAGTATAGCGTAAGGCTATAGGCGGGTCAAGCGTGCGAATCTGCGGTCAACACGATCTGGCTTCCTCATAGTATATCGTTTTCGGTCGAAACTCACTGCACACTGTATTCACCAACCGGGGAAAACCGGCGCATGTATCAGTTCAGCGAAAACGAATGTTCATCTGCGTTCGTTTCATAGGCGATCATTGCGCGAAGTAATGGTACTTCGCGGCGGTAGATCGCCCGGATGTCGCTCAGCAGGCTGGTGGCCTGACCGGTTGCCAGCAGCGTTTGTTTTTGAGGTGTTGGTATTTGCACAACGGCGGCGGCCAGATAAGCGAGCGCTGCCGGATCATTTGGCAGGTGGCTGGTATCAACATCCGCGTCGTCTGCTATTTGCGATAGTATGCTCAGGTAGCGCTCCACCCAGGGGCGCAGGCGCTGCCCCGCCTGTGCCAGGGAATGCGCGTTCTCAGCCGCGAGCGGCAGCAGTTCCACCTGCCCCACCAGATAGGGTTGGTCATAGCTCAGCGAACAGATTCGGAATCGATCCATGCCAATAGCCAGGACGTTTATCCGGCCATCGTCCAGATACTCCACGTCCGCGATTTGAGCCGTGCAGCCGATGCTGTGGGGTTCGGCAAGCGGACCAAGCGCTTCTTCACCTTGCTGGATCAGCACGACACCAAATGGCTGCTCGGTGTCAACGCACAGGTTGATCATTTGCTTGTAGCGCGGCTCAAAGATGTGCAAATTGATCGGGATACCCGGAAACAATACGGTGTGAAGCGGAAAAAGCGGCAGGTTAATCATCGTCGCCGGTTCTACTTTCTGATTCTGGACGGGTGTTGATTTTCATTGAGATTGTACCGTGTCCCCAAGCGAGTGACCAGAGCCAACAAGTCCAAGAAAAAAGATTGCTTTGTTCATGATAGTAGTTTATAGTAGAACTACTAGTTTGCATTCGAACTACTATACTTATTTGCCAAAAACCCAGAATTGATGTTGCACGGACTCTCAGATTGTTATATAATGAAAAATATTTTTAGTCTGACCTAAATATTATATTATAAAACACTAAAGTAATGATGGCCGGGCATGTTGCTCTGGCGAGTGCGTGCCGCCTGCTGCCGGGAGTCTGGCAGCCTGGTGAGTTGCTGGCGGGGTGCACCCCAAACATACCAACACCTTGAGGAGATAACGGATATGATACGGCTGGAATTCATCTCAAAACGCTATGAAATGGGCGAAGTTTGTGTCACCGCGCTTGATAATGCATCCCTGGATATTGATCGCGGGGAATTTGTGGTCGTGCTTGGCCCGTCGGGCAGTGGCAAAACCACGCTGCTGAATATCATCGGCGCGCTGGACGTGCCGACTGAAGGCACCGTTCATATCAACGGCGGTGACCTGAACCTGACCCAAAAAGGCAGCCGCTTCAGATTCCGCCGTGAAACGGTCAGCTTCATTTTCCAGTCCTTCAACCTGTTCCCCAGCCTGACCGCGCTGGAGAATGTGCAGTTTGTGCTGGACATGACCAACACGCCGGACAGCCGCGCCAAAGCG
>JAFGNU010000084.1 GCA_016926875.1 Anaerolineae bacterium
AGCGATTAGCGCGTGTCGCTGGCAGGTTCTACCTGTTCAAACCGGGCTATGGCCCTAACTGCCAATCGCTAACTGCTAACGGCTGTTTACTTAGACCAGCCTGCGGTCCGGGTTGTTTTTGGAGTATGCATCTCGCGGGGGCGAGGGCCACAGCGCCCCGCCCTCGCTTTATTCAAACAGGAGATTATGCAGTGAACAAAAAGACTATCCGCGACATCGATCTGACCGGAAAGCGCGTGCTGATCCGGGTGGATTTTAATGTGCCGGTCAAGGATGGCGCCGTCACCGACGATACGCGCGTGCGCGCAGCCATCCCCACGCTGAAGGCTATATTGGAACAAAAACCGCGCTACATGGCGCTGATGTCTCACCTGGGCCGCCCGAAGGGTGAGGTCAAACCTGAATTCTCGCTGCGCCCGGTGGTGCCGGTGCTGGCCGAGCTATTGGGTGTTGACGTGGCATTCGCCGAAGACTGCGTCGGCGATGCGGCCCGGCAAGCGGCAGAGGCACTGCCCGAAGGTGGTGTGCTACTGCTGGAAAACACGCGCTTCCATGCCGAGGAGACGAAAAATGACGAGGCATTCGCCAAGCAACTTGCCGAGTTGGGCGACGTATATGTTAATGACGCGTTCGGTTCGGCACACCGCGCACACGCTTCTACCGAGGGCGTTACGCGCTACCTGCCGGCGGTTGGTGGCTTCCTGATGGAAAAAGAACTGGACTACCTGGTCAATGCTGTTGAATCACCCAAAAAGCCGTTTGTGGCGATCCTGGGCGGCGCCAAAGTCTCGGACAAGATCGGCGTGATCGAGTCGCTGCTGACCAAGTGCGATAGGCTGCTGATCGGCGGCGGCATGGCCAATACGTTCTTCAAGGCTCAGGGATGGGCAGTAGGCGACTCGCTGGTTGAAGACGACGCAATCGAGACGGCCAAGAAGCTGCTGGAAACCGGCAGCAGTAAGCTGTTACTGCCGGACGAGGTCGTGATTGCCGACGCATTCGACAATGACGCCAACACGCAGGTGATCGCGATCAAGGACGGCGTGCCGGACGGCTGGCGTATCCTGGACATCAGCCCTGGCGCGGTCGAGGCGTTCCGCGAGGTTCTCAAGGATGCGCAGACCATCATCTGGAACGGGCCGATGGGCGTATTTGAGATGGATAACTTCGCCAAGGGCACCTACCAGATCGCCGAAATCCTGGCCGAATCCAGCGCCACAACCATCATCGGCGGTGGCGACTCGGCAGCAGCTGTGAAAAAAGCCGGTCTGAGCGACAGGATGTCACATATTTCGACCGGCGGTGGGGCCAGCCTGGAACTCCTGGAAGGCAAGGCGCTGCCGGGAGTTGTTGCACTGCAAGACCGGGACTAGCATCCGGCGCAGCCTGATGTCCGGCGGGCTGGCAGGCACCTGTCCCCGCCGGGTTTTACAACCGAGTTACATCCTGTTATTCTCGTGATAACAGGATTACACTATAATTTAACGCAAGTCGATTATAGTGCATCTTAGGGGCGGCCATGTCTTTTGCCATTGGAAACACCGTAGGCCCTTACCGGATCGTTGAGCAGATCGGGCAGGGTGGTATGGCAACGGTTTTTAAAGCCTACCATGCCAACCTGGACCGGTTCGTCGCGTTCAAGGTGCTGCACCCGGCTTTCAAAGAAGACCCCAGCTTCCTCGAACGCTTCAAGCGCGAAGCCCAGATCGTCGCCAGGCTGGAACATCCCTCTATCGTCCCGGTGTACGATTATGCAGACGTGGCCGGGCAGCCCTACCTGGTGATGAGGTTCATCGAGGGCGAAACGTTGAAAGCGCGGCTCAAGCGCCAGCCGCTTTCACTGGGCGAAACAATCGAGATGCTCGACGTAGTTGCCGATGCGCTGAGCTACGCACACCAGCAGGGTATCCTGCACCGCGACATCAAGCCGTCCAATATAATGCTGGATAAGACGGGCACGCCGTATATCGCAGACTTTGGCCTGGCGCGGATCGCCCAGGCGGGCGAATCAACGCTCAGCCAGGACATGATGCTCGGCACACCGCAGTACATCTCGCCGGAGCAAGCCAAAGGGCTGCATGACCTGGGGCCGGGCACGGACATCTACTCGCTGGGCGTGGTGCTTTACGAGGTGGTGGTTGGGCGCGTGCCGTTCAGTGCCGATACGCCCTACGCTATCATCCATGACCATATCTACAAGCCGCTGCCACTGCCGACCCAGGTCAACCCGGCGGTCCCTGTCGAAGTCGAGCGCGTGCTGCTCAAAGCGCTGTCAAAAGAACCACAAGACCGGTATGCAACGGCAACCGAAATGGTAGAGGCCGTTAAACAGGCGGTGCAAGGTTTCGAACTGACAGAGATAACGTCGGTTAGCTACCGGCCTCAAAGCGTTTCGCCCAGCGCCGCAACGGCAGCCGATACCGCGCCTGACGCGGTTTCACCGCGCCCCACACCGGCCTATCCCGCCGTGCCATCCCCTGTTGCGCAGCCAACCGGCAGCTCGGCCAGCCGCCGGGCAAGGCGCCGCCGGGCCAACTTGTGGATACTGGGGGGCATTGGCGCGCTGCTGCTAACCTGTCTGACCGGGTTGTTTGTCCTGGTGGCGGCTGTCTCCGATCCAGAACTCCAGCCCTGGAACACACGCGATACGGTCGACGCCGAGGAACCAGCCGAAACCGTCGAACCGGATACAGCGCTGCTCCCGGCGGACATGTCGCTTGGCGAAGCACAAAGCATGATAGAGGCCCATCCAGACGATCCAGGCGCACACATGATCCTGGCCCTGGCGCAAAGCCAGGACGGTGATTTGCGCAGCGCTTTCACCAACATCGTTCGCGCTGTCGATCAACTGGATGCATCGCCAGAACTGATCGCTGAAACTGCCCAACGCGCCGCCGACAGTGCAAACTTTGGATTCGCCATCATGCTGTACCTGGAAGTCCTGGGATGCGAAGACCTGTCGCCAGAGCTGCGCAACGAGGCAGGCGAGGCCCTGTACAGGTACATTCAGGAATATCCGAACGCCGTTGCCCTGGTAACCAATGAGATGCAAGAGTACCGTCCAAAGACGGCGATGGCTTATACCATGTTTGCGCTGGCCAAGCTGCAAACCAACACCATTCTCAGCCGCCGCCAGGCATTAAACAGCATCGAGAATGCGCTGAGCCTGGATGACTCGCTGGCCGAGACGTACCTGGTGCGCGGCCTGTACTACCTGACAACAAACCAGATCGACAGAGCGCGGGCCGACTGGCAGCAGGCGCTCAACTTCCCCGACGCGCCCGACTGGGTGCTGCGCGAAGTGAACCGGCTGCTGCAAGAAGTATAATACCCAACACGTTTACCTTGACGTTTTTAGGAGGAAGTTCGTTCAATGCGTATACCCATCATTGCCGGTAACTGGAAAATGTACAAAACGCCGCAGGAGGCGGTTGATTTTGTGCAGGCAATCAAAGACAGGCTGGCGGCCTATCCGCAGGCTGAGCGCGTGATCTGTCCGCCCTACGTGGCGCTGGCGGGCGTTCAGGCAGCGCTGGACGGCACCGAAATCGCGGTTGGTGCCCAGGACGTTCACTGGGAAGAACAGGGTGCTTTCACCAGCCAGATCGCGCCGAATATGCTCGAAGGACTGGTCAAGTACGTCATCATCGGCCACTCCGAAACCCGCGACCACCAGGGGGTGACAGACGAGATGGTTAATAAAAAAGCCAAAGCCGCGCTTGCTCACGGGCTGCGCCCGATCATCGCAGTTGGCGAAAGCCTGGAGATCAACGAAGCGGGCCAGACCCGCGAATTTGTCGGCAAGCAGGTACACGCCGCGTTCGACGGCATCCCGGCCAGCGACCTGGCTAACGTTGTCATCGCCTACGAACCGATCTGGGCGATTGGCACCGGCAAGAGCGCCAGCGGCGAGCAGGCCAATGATATTATTGGCATGATTCGCGGCATCATTGCCGAACTGTATGGGGATGAGCAGGCGAACGCCATGCGCATCCAGTACGGCGGCAGTGTCAAGCCGAAAAACATGACCGAGTTTATGAGCCAGCCCCACATCGACGGGGCGCTGGTTGGCGGCGCGTCCCTGAAAGAAGATGCGTTTGTCGATCTGGTGCGTCTTGCCGTCGAGGCCAAAGGGCTGAGTTAGCCCAATGTGATGCATCTCAGCGACCTGCTCACACCCTGGATACTGCTGGCAGCGGTCCTTATCCCGCTGGTGTATGCAGAAAAGTGGATTCACAGCCACCTCTACGGTGTGGGCTGGTTGCTGACGAATGAAAACCGCAGCGCGACCGTCCTTTACTACCTGATCCTGTTCCCCGGCGTTTTTGTCCACGAATTCACCCAATACCTGATGGCCGGGGCGCTGAACGTTGCCACCAAGCGCATGATGGTCTGGCCGGAAGCCCAGGAAGACGGTACGCTGCGCCTGGACTTCGTCCAGATCAAAAAAGCGAACCGGGTCCAACATGCGATCATTGGGGCCACACCGCTGATCGCAGGGATGGGCGTTGTATGGCTTATCAGCAACCGGGTGTTGAACCTGGAAGATTTCCTGACCGCGCTGGGCACCGGGGAGGTGAACCAGATCGGCCCGGCGATCCGAAATCTGGGCAGCACGCCTGACTTTTACCTGTGGCTCTACCTGATGTTTGCCGTCAGCAATGCCATGTTCCCCACCCCCGCCGACCGCAAGGGTTGGCCGCTGTTGATCGGCCTAGCGGCTGTGGGACTGATTTTCCTGGTTGTGATCGGTGTGGGTGATGTGCTGCTCGAAACGTTCACCGGCCCGGTCGCTCACGGCGTGAACCTGCTGACAACCGCCTTTGGCACGGTGCTGGCGGTCGAAGTGGTGGCGATCCTGGCCATCGGGTTCTTTGAGGAGATATTGGAGCGGACCACCAAGCGAAAGTTCCAGTATTCCCAGCCATCACCGCCGCCGCCCACGCGTAAACCCGGCTCGAACCTGCCTCTGCCGCCGGGCGAGCCGCTGCCGTCGATCTACAATCTGGAACTGCCGGTGCCCGATCCATCCGAGAAAGACAAGCTGGCGGCCCAGGCCAAGCGGGCGCGTGTGCTCTCGCATCCTGATATGCCTGCCCGGCCCGGTGTCCCAGCCACACCGTCTGCTGCGCCACCTGACACAACGACGAAAGAACGCGAACCCGCCCTACCGTCTCGTCCCGAAGCCAAGCCCGCCGAAGCGGCGGACCGCCTGGCCCCGGCGTCACCATTACCTCAACGCGCCGAGCGTGCGCCAGCCGGTCAGGCGCCGGAAAAAGAAAAAGCCGCGTCGGCGACCACCAGCCCTTTTCGATCACCAGACCGTTCCGCGCCGGGAACACAGGTACAATCGCCTGGGTTTGAACACGCTACCCCCGGTCCAGAGCGCCGGACAGACCGCGTCTCTCGCCCGGCACGGTCGCCTTTCCAGATACCGCGTCCCTCCGAAGAAGAAGCGAGCGCAGCCGACGAAGAACAGTCAACCGGCGCGTGGCGGTCGCCTGTGTCACCGGGACTCCGGCCTGCCGGGTGGCGCAGCAGCGCGCCAGAAGACTCTGGTTCCCGCTCACCGTTTATCCTGGATGATGATGGCGAGGACGTTGACGAAGACGATTACGAGGATGAACTGGAATACACCGACTTTGACGACGCGCCATAACCTGTGAGAACGTTCAGATCGTCACCGGCGGGTCGCCCGGCTCAATGTCACCTGGCCGGTCATCAAGCGGAGTGCGGCGGCTTAACACCACAAATCCCACCACGATCACCGCCGCCATGACCAGCAGCGCGATCAACTTGTAAAAGCGGCTGGCCGTCACCAGGGCAATCGCCCCAAACATTGCACAAAACACGTAATAGCCGAGCACGATCTGGCGCGGCGACAGCCCCAGGTCCAGCAGGCGATAGTGCACATGACCGCGATCACCTTTGGTCGGGTCGCCTCCTGTGCTGACGCGCCGCACAATCTGCCACACCACGTCCAGCAGGGGCAGCCCCATCACCAGCAGCATAGTTGCCATTTTCGCCCCGCCGATGATACCCAGCACGCCCATTGTATAGCCCAAAAACAGCGAGCCGCTGCTGCCCATAAACACCCGCGCAGGCGGAAAATTGAACGGCAGAAAGCCCAGCACAGCCCCCAGCAGCGCCAGCGGCAGCAGGCTCACGCTGACCTGGTCTAATCGAAACGCCGCGTGGATGAAGATCGTCAGCGCCGCCACCGCGCACACACCCGCCGCCAGCCCGTCCAACCCGTCCAGCCAGTTGACGGTGTTCATCATAACGCCCAGCCAGAACAACGTCAGCGTCACGGTGACCACATAGGGCCATTCCGGCGTCAGGTTGCCGGTCAGGGGATTGTTGAACTGCTCGATAAAAATCAAAAACAGCACGGCAACTGCCCCGGCCACAAGCTGCGCGATGTACTGCGGCAGCGCGCCGAACTCGTACCTGTCGTCTAGCAGGCCGAACACGAACAGGCATATGCCGCCGATCAACAGGCCGGTCAGCCGGATGACTTCTTTATCATCCGTCCGGACAACGGGCAAAAACTGCGCCAGGATCGCGGCCACCGTAAACGACGCCATCAGCGCCAGCCCGCCAAACTTGGTTACCGTGCGCGGGTGAAGATGCCTGCCCCTGGGCACGTCCACGATCCCCAGCCGCAGCCCCCAGCGCCGGGCCAACGGCGTCAGTGCCAGCGACAGCCCAAATGAAACCCCAAAGACGATAACAAACGACAACACGTGTTTGACAGGCATATCACCTCACATAGAGTGAGCCACACCCGGTCCGGCAGCCAACCGGAAAGACCGGCGCGGCGGCGGCACAAAAAACGCTGCCGGATCAGCCGGTGCCAAACTGGCGGTCGCCCGCATCACCCAAACCAGGGACGATAAACCCGTATTCGTTCAGGTGATCGTCCACCGCCGCCAGGTAAAGCTGCACGTCCGGGTGCGCTTTGGTCAGCGTTTTGATGCCTTCCGGTGCGGCGATCAGCCCTACAAACTTGATGCGTTTTACGCCCCAGGCTTTCAAGATGTCAACCGCTGCCGTGGCCGACCCGCCGGTTGCCAGCATGGGGTCCAGGATCAGGCACACCTGCACGGTGGGTTCAACCGGCAGCTTGTTGTAATACGACACCGGGCGGAGCGTATGCTCGTCCCGGTAAATACCCAGGTGCCAGACCTGGGCGCCGGGGTTCATCTCGTGGATACCATCCACCATGCCCAGTCCGGCGCGCAAAATCGGGACCAGGCCAACATCTTCCTGCAAAATATAGCCCGGCGCTTCCGCCAATGGCGTTTTGACGGCGTATTCCGCCAGCTTCAGATCGGCCATAGCTTCATAGCCAAGCAGCATTGCCAATTCGCGAATCAGCTCACGGAATTTTTTATGCTCGGTGGTCGTATCGCGTAACAGCGTCAGCTTATGCTTGACCAGGGCATGATCAGAAACATGCAGGTTATCAGACATTCGTTCCTCCTGAGGGTACATTCGCGCCGCAAATTGTAACGTCACATGCCGGTCTGTCAACGTGCCCTCAAGATCGAATGCGTGCGGCAGCCCGGCCCCCAGGCCAGTCTTTACCTTCTGCGCCCGGCCCGGTATACTCCACAGGACGATACCCAATCAACAGGAGTCTTGAATGTCCGACGCAGATCGCATGGTGAGCGGAAAAAAACGGGCGGAAGATCGACAGGACAACGCGCTGCGCCCGCGCCGCCTGGACGAGATGACCGGCCAGGACCGCGTCGTCGAAAATCTGCGTATCCTGATCGAAGCTGCCAAAGCCCGCCGCGAAGCGCTGGACCATGTGCTGCTGTATGGCCCGCCTGGTTTGGGCAAAACCACCTTTGCGCACGTGATCGCCAACGAAATGGATGTGAATATCCGCATCACCGCCGGACCATCCATTGAGCGCGCGGGCGACCTGGCTGCGATCCTGACCCACCTGCGCGAGAGTGATATTCTCTTTATCGATGAGATTCACCGCCTGGGTCGCGCCGTCGAGGAAGTGCTATACCCGGCAATGGAGGATTTCGCGCTGGACATTGTGATTGGCAAAGGCCCTTCTGCTAAAAACGTCCGGCTAAACCTGCCGCGTTTTACGGTCATCGGCGCGACAACCCGCCTGGCCCTGCTGACGGCCCCGCTGCGGGCGCGTTTTGGCGCGGTGTATCGGCTGGACTTCTACGATCAGGCGGCAATGGAAACAATCGTCGAACGCGCTGCCGGGCTGCTTGACGTACCCATCGAGCTGGACGGCATACGCGAGATCGCCAGCCGGGCGCGCGGCACGCCCCGTATTGCACTGCGGCTGCTCAAGCGCGTGCGGGACTACGCCGAAGTCCGCGCCGACGGTATCATCACAGGCGACATAGCCGACCAGGCGCTTGACCTGCTAGATATTGATGAACTGGGATTGGACGACATCGACCGCCGCGTGCTGCGCACCATCATCGAGAAATTTGAAGGCGGGCCGGTCGGATTGGAAACCATCGCGGCCTCGATCAGCGAAGAATCCGATACCATCATGGATGTATACGAACCATACCTGCTCCAGCTTGGCTTTTTGGAGCGCACGCCGCGCGGGCGTATGGCGACCCGTCTGGCATACGAGCACCTCGATATTGACAACAACCGCCCGCCGCGCCAGGCGTCGCTGTTCTAACAACCGGTTATTCAAGCATGGACCTGAACACGCTCGGACGAATTATCCTGCTGTTTGGCATTGCGCTCGCCGTGGTAGGCGGGCTGCTGATGGTGTTCGGACGGGTGCCGGTGTTGAAACACCTCGGCCACCTGCCCGGCGATATTCGTGTTGAGCGCGAAGGCTTTTCGTGTTTCTTCCCGCTGGTCAGCATGTTGATCATCAGCATCCTGCTTTCACTGGCGCTTAACATCATACTCCGCTTACTCAACCGTTAGGCTAACATGCATACTTCGGATTTTGACTACAACCTGCCCCCGGAATACATCGCCCAGACTCCCGCCGACCCCCGCGACGCATCGCGGATGCTGGTGCTGCACCGCGAATCGGGCAAGATCGAACACCGCGTTTTCCGCGACCTGCCGGACTATCTCAACCCTGGGGATGTGATCGTGCTCAACCAGACGCGCGTGATCCCGGCGCGGCTGCCTGCGCACAAGGTCCCAACCGGCGGCGCGGCAGAGATTCTGCTGCTGCGCAAGCTGGATGATAGGCGCTGGCTGGCGATTGTGGGCGGCAAGCGAATACAGGTCGGCACGCGGTTGGAGGTTGGCCAGGGCACCGGCAGCAAAATCGCGGCAACCGTGATCGAACAGCGCGAGGAAAACCAGCGCGTGATCGAGTTCGCTACGCCGATCCGTCCCTACCTGGACGAGATCGGTGAAACGCCGCTGCCGCCCTACATCACCAGACCGTTGGATGATGCCAGCCGTTACCAGACGATTTACGCCCGCCATGACGGCTCCGCCGCCGCGCCCACTGCCGGGCTGCACTTCACAGGCGAAATGCTGGTGACACTCAAACGGCAGGGGGTTGAGATCGCATACTGCACGCTGCACATCGGGCTGGACACGTTTGCGCCCGTGCGCGTGGAAACCATCGCCGAGCACCCCATGCACACCGAGCGCGCGGTCCTGACGCCCGCCGACGCACAGATCATCAACAACGCGCGGCTGCGCGGCAGCCGGATCGTAGCCATCGGCACCACCAGCGCCCGCACGCTCGAAACCGCCGCGATCCGCTCGGCTGCCTACGGGAGCGATACCACCGATCCGAGCAGTGTGCGGCGCACGCTGGCACGATTAAACGACAATGTATGTCCCTGGCGGCCTGTTATTGCAATTGACGAGGATACCGACCTGTTCATCACGCCGGGGTACCGCTTCCGCGCAGTGGACGTGATGCTGACAAACTTTCACCTGCCGCGCTCAACCCTGCTGATGATGGTCAGCGCGTTTGCCGGGCGAGAACGCATCCTGGACGCGTATCAAGAGGCGATCAGGGAAAAATACCGGTTTTACAGCCTGGGCGACTGCTGTTTGCTCCTGTAACCATTCTCGCCCATGCCCCTCTATACTTTCGAAAACCAGTTCAGCAGCTTTTTCACGATGCTGCGCTTGTCCGAGATCACCTGCTGGTATTCCCGGTTAAGCTCGTGGGTCAGGTTTTCGAGTTCTTCGACGTTCATCCGTGCGCCGTTAACCAGTACCCAGTTGTTTCCCAGATGACGCAGTTCTTTGGGGGTACGACAATAAAGCGACTGGTAAACGCCCAGATACCGGAGCATGGCCTTTTCGACCCTGTAATAATCCTCCAATTCCCCCTACCTCGCTCTCTGTCCGGGGCAGGTCACACCACCCGTACCTGCCGATTGATGGTCGGTATCCCCGCCAGAGCACTTTTTATGCTATGTTTATTTTGATTATATTATCACATTATCATCCGGCAAGGCTAGAAATTGCGCATCTCGCGCCCACCCGCTGCCTCCCCAGGCTCTCCAAGAGGTGTTAAAATAGCGGCCCAGGATGCCCAGCATATGTGAGCACACTACGGAGACACTCATGCACGATTCTGCGTTCATCCCGTTAGCACACTATCACGAAGCGGCAGAAGCCGTCCGGCAGCGCATCAAACAAACGCCTGCCATCGGCCTGGTGCTTGGCTCAGGGTTGGGGTCGCTGGTCGAAGAAATCAAAGACGCTGACGCCATACCCTACCAGGAAATCCCGCACTGGCCGCATTCCACCGTTCAAGGGCACGCCGGAAAGCTCGTCATCGGCCAGCTAGAAAATAAGACTGTGCTGGCTATGCAAGGCCGCGCCCACTTTTACGAGGGCTACACCATGGCCCAGGTCACGCTGCCGATTCGCGTCATGCGCCTGTTGGGCATCAACGCCGTGGTTCTCACCAACGCGGCGGGCGGCCTGAATCCAGGTTTCAGCGCCGGAGACATCATGGTCATCCAGGATCATATCAACCCGGTTGGCCTGTTCGGGCACAGCCCGCTGCGCGGGCCAAACATCGGGGCATTTGGCCCTCGTTTTTCGATCAACACCCATATTTATAACCCCACGCTGATCAAGCTGGCGCACAGAGTCGCCCAGGCTAACGAGATTTCGCTGCGCGAAGGCGTGTATGTCTCGCTGTCCGGCCCGGCGTTCGAAACCCCGGCAGAAGTACGGATGCTGCGCGCGTGGGGCGGGGATGCGGTTGGCATGTCAACCGCTCATGAAGCGCTCGTAGCCTACCACGCCGGGATGCGCGTGCTCGGCTTTTCGAGCATCACCAACCTGTGCCTGGACAATACCGAAGCCCAGGACGAAATCAGCCACGAGGAAGTATTGCGGCTGGGTCGCCAGATCGTGCCACGCCTGGCAGCCATCCTGCGCGGCGTGCTGCGCGAGATGCCGCCCTTTGACCCGTCGGAGATCGAAAACCAACCAGAGCATGACTAGTCTGATCTTCTTCGTCGAAAAGATCGCGTTTGGCCTGTATATCCTGAGCGCGGGGGCTATCCTGCTCATGGTCTACCGGCTGCGGCGCGCGCGCCGCGACTTGGTCGTCGCCCAGTTTAAGCTGGAACGCGAGCACGCCCAGGTGCGCCAGGCCAGCGCGATCACGTTTGGCGGCCTGCTCATCGAGTTTGTGATCGCCGTCTGGGCCATCACTAACCTGATGGCTCCTACCGTGCGCGATATACAGATCAAGTCCGGTCCCGGCACAGGCCCCGCCGTCCAGAAGTTTGTGACCAGCACGCCCGCTGCTAATCCGCTGATCTCGTTGGATACCGGCGTCTTGCAGGATGACGAAATGGTCATTTTTGCCACGCCGGTCCCTACCGCTACCCCGGTCGGCACGATCCTGCCCGAAGCCGAGGAAATCGTCGGCTGCGCGCGTGACAGCGCGTGGTTTCTGATACCGGGCAACGGGCAGTTGCTATTTGAGGCGACGACGGTAGTCGGCACCGCTTCGATCAGCAACTTCTCGTTTTACCGCTTTGAGATCAAACCTGCGCGCGGTGATGCCGAATTTGCGCCGATTGGCGGAGATTACACCGTGCCGGTGGTTGAAGGACCGCTAGGAGACATTCTGCCCTTCAACTTTGCGCCCGGTGAGTACCGGTTCCGGCTAACGGTTTTTGATAATACCAATATGATGAGAGCGCTGTGCGAGGTAACCATTCATATCAGCGCACCGCCGCCAACGCCAACGCCTATTGGCGGGGAAGCTACACCAGCCCCATAATCTATTCCCGGCGAAGCCCGGCTAACCGCCGTTCCAGGTCATACTGCTGCGGGGTGTCGATGTCGCGCAGGATGCTGTCATCATGCACCGTGATCAACGCCAGGCGATCCGGGTGGCGGCGCATCACGTCACGCGGCACGCCGTCCGCCAGGGCGATCAGTTCCGGCCAGAAATGCCGGTCGAACAGCACGGGATGGCCTTGCTGCCCGCGATACACCGGCGCGATAATCTCGCCCTGCATCTCAGCATAAGCCGCTATAATTTGTCCGATCACCCGCCCGCTCAGAGAGGGCTGGTCACCCAGCGTGACCAGGCAGGCAGCAGTTGAGCCGGACAGCGCCCCCAACCCCACTTTGAGCGACGACAGCATCTCGCCCGAAGCGTAAGCCGGGTTATGCATAATCCGAACCGGTAGATCGGCCAGCGCCCGCCTGACTGCTTTGTGCTTGTAGCCGGTCACGACCACGATCTCTGCAACCCGTGCCAGCACCAGGCGGCTGACGATAGCCTCGATTACCGTGCGTCCATCCCAGGGCAGCAGCGGCTTGCAGTGTCCCATCCGGGTTGACATGCCCGCCGCCAGGACCACCGCGCCCACGCGCCGTTGAAGCTCGTGTACCGGTTCGACGTAGGACTGCATCGAGCCTAACGCGACCGCTTCCACGCGCGGCGAGCGCAGCACCATTTGCGCCACGTGGCGGGCACGGGCACGCTCGTAGCCGTAGCCTGGCACTTTGTTCAACAGCGCCACAACCCGCGCCGAATCGGGGATGCCGCGCAAACCAAGCTCGGAGTCCCGGATCGTGACAGCCATCCACGGCGGGATCAGCGCCCCACCTTCTGGAAAGCCATACCGCGCCCGGATACGCGCCGCGTTGTAGATGTGATCGTCGTCCAGCGGCTGGCCCAGCGCATCCACACCTGCGACCGGCACCACCAGCGAAGCATCCGGCGGCACAACCGGTTCATGATCGTAGGGCGCTTTGAGCGGCAACCGCTGCGCCCCATCCGCTTCGATGAGCAGCGCATCCGAATCAACCGAATCCACCAGCGCCGCGATCACATCCGGGTGCAGGCCCACGATCTCAGATCGCCGGGTGTCTTCTGCGCCGTACAGAAACACGAACCCATACTCGTTTAGCCACTGGCTGATCATGGTGGGGGTGACCTTTTTGGTCAACCGCACTGCCAGCGGCATATGTTCGATTTCGTGCCGGGCAAGTCTCGTGGTAGTGGTTGCCAGCACACGCCAACCCTGGGATCGCAGCTCGCGCGCCAGCCGTAACAGGGCCGCTGTTTTGCCACCGGCCCCAACAAACGCCACCGTTTCGCCACGCTGGACATGCAGCGCATCAAACAAACGCATAGGCTGTTTCCGTCACCTCGTTCGCCGCACTCCTACCACCGGGCAGGGTCTCAGATCACTCCGATGTTGTGTTCCCGCAGCCTGGATACCACCGATTCGGGCGTCAGCGGGATATGATCAAACCAGATACCCGTCGCATCGTGCAGCGCTGCCACGATGGCCGGGGCCAGCGGGATGAAGGGCATCTCTGCCATGCCGCGCGCTCCCCAGGGTCCCCTGGGATCGGCGTATTCCAGGATCACAGATTTTGTTTCACGCGGGATGTCCCAGATCGTCGGGATCAGGTAGGTAGACAGGAACGGGTTTTGGATACGCCCGTCTTTCACCACCAGGTTTTCCATGATCGCGTAGCCGAGCGCCTGCACGACTGCGCCTTCGATCTGCCCTTCGATCTGCTGGGGATTGATCGCGCGCCCGACATCATGCGCCGATACCACGCGCACAACATCGATATGGCCGGTTTCGATATCTACCTCGACCTCGACAAACTGAGCCATGTACCCGTATGCAAAATTCGGATTGGCCCGGCCTGTTTCAGGATCATACGGGGTCGTTTTGGGCGGGACATACCGGTAGGTGGCAACCGCCGGGCGCTGCTCACTGCGCCATTTTTCTAGCGCCTGCTCAGCCGCAGTCTTGATCGCGTTGCCTGCCATGAACGTCATGCGCGACGCCGACGAACTGCCGGAATTGTCGGTTTCCGCCGTATCATGCCCGATCACCTCGACCTTATCCAGCGGCACGCCAACCCCGTCGGCCACCATCTGGGCAAAGACCGTATGCGCGCCCTGGCCCACGTCCGCGCCCGCCTCGCGCACTACCACGCGCTCGATTTTGGCGTCTCCGTGAATTTCGACCGTCGCCCAGTTTTCCTCCGGTGCGCCAAAGCTGAACCCGATGTTCTTGAAACCCATCGCCATCCCAATCCCGCGCCGCTTGGCCGGGGTCGTGGGCTGTTCGGTGGGAGATATACGCGCCCAACCGGCACCGGTCTTATGCCAGTAATCGCTTTGGGCCGCCCCCTCGGCTAGCACCTTTGACAGCGTCACTCCCGGCGGCAGGGGCGTTCCGACCGATGTAATGCTGCCCTCTTCCAACACGTTTAGCGCCCGGATTTGCACGGGGTCCATGCCCAGCGCGTCGGCCAGTTTGTTCATCTGACCTTCTGCCGCGAATGCGCCCTGCGGCCCGCCAAAACCGCGAAACGCGCCGCACGGGATGTTATTGGTATACACGCCGTAGGTATCCACTTTAACATTTGGAATCTCGTATGGCCCGTTGACCATCAAGTGCGCGTTGCCGGTTACCTTGGTGCTGGTGTAGGCATACGCGCCCGCGTCGGCGTATACTTCCGCCTCTGCCGCCACGAGCTTTCCTTCACGCGTGGCGCCCCACCGCGCGCGGATGGTGAACGGGTGGCGCTTGTGGTGCCCAATAATCGACTCTTCACGGCTCCAGACCACTTTCACAGGGCGCTGCAATTTCCATGCCGCCAGCGCCAGCGCGATCTGGATCGACATATCTTCACGCCCGCCAAATGCCCCGCCGATGGCCGGGTAAACAATGCGCACCTGCTCTTCCGGCAGGCCCAGCGCGTGCGCCACCTGCTCGCGATCCTCGTGCGCGTGCTGCCCGGCCACAACAACCGTCACCCGTTTCTCGTCGTCGATGTAGCCTAAGCCTGCTTCCGGCTGCAAATAGACATGTTCCTGGTAGCCGGTGTGATATTCACCTTCAACGATCACTTCTGCCTGTTCCCACCCGGCGTTGATATCGCCGTGACGGATACGGTAGTGGTTCAGGACATTGTTTTTGGCATGAGCGTGAAGCTGGGGCGCCCCGTCGGCTATCGCTTGCATAACGTCAACGACGGCGGGCAGGTCTTCATATGTGATCTCGATCAGGTCCGCAGCGACGGCGGCTGTTTCTTCGGATTCCGCGATCACCAGCGCGACCTGATCGCTGATGCAGCGCACAATATCCGCGCCCGCTTTGCTGCTGCCAGGGCCACACAGCACAGGCTGGTCGGGCATGATCAACCCGTATTCATTAACCGGCACGTCTGTCGCCGTCAGGACCGCTACCACACCCGGATACGCTTCTGCCTGGCGGGTATCAATGGCCGTGACGCGCGCATGAACGCGATCCGACATGCGGATCTTCATCCACAGTTGGTCCTCCATGTCAATATCGCCGGGATAAAGAGCCTCCCCTATCACTTTGCCGACAGCATCCAGGCGGCGCACGCTCTGGCCGATCACGAAAGCCTTTTCTTTCACGCGGGTTCACGCTCCTTGCATAACCATAGCTGGCACACTTCTGCCTGTACGATCACGGTGGTGATTTGTCGGGCGCGGTTATTTTTTGCGTTTCACCTGCGCACGTTTCTGCTTAATACGCTTCTGCCGTTCCCGTAACTCGCGCCGCTGTGCCTTGGCGATTGCTTTCTTGTCGGAGGGGTGTGGTCCCATGTATTTCAGCGCCTCTTTAGCAGGGTCTTCTCCGACAAACGCCGAAACGAGCAGCGCCGATCCTCCAACCAGGACCAGCCACAGCAGCCCGGCAGTGGCATAATGGAGAATATCTTCACCGTTCTCACGTTCTTCACGGAAATCGTCAAGCTGCTGTGACAGCTTATGCGGCTCGTTTTCTCTCACCTTAACCCACAGCTTATCGCCGTTTTTCTCAGTGAAATCTAACACCCCCGGCGCGATAAGGTAGGCCACCACGCCAAACAGCACGGCCAGGATAATTCCAATAAGCGGCAGCAGCGCCTTGCTGGCTTTTCTCTCTTTTTTTGCCACAGGTGGAGTATATGGGCACATCCTGTTTTTACTCCTGCACTCAACTTGAGGATAAATCGCGATCAACCCGGCATCTCGTTTCACGACCCGGCCTGATTCGCCGCCTTCTCAAAAGCATCCACGATCTTGTAGTAACCGGTGCAGCGGCACAGGTTGCCGGTGATACTCTGTTCGATCTGGTCGCGCGTAGGATGCGGGTGCTCCTCCAACAGCTTGGCCCCGGACATCAAAAAGCCGGGGGTGCAGTAACCGCACTGAACCGCGCCGGTATCAACAAACGCCTGCTGGATCGGGTGCAGCGTGCCGTCCTCGGCGGCCAGCCCTTCAACTGTCACGACCTTTGCCCCGTGCGCGCGTGGAGCAGGCACCAGACAGGCCATCACCGCCATACCATCCAAAAACACCGTGCAGGCGCCGCATTCTCCCTCGGCACAGCCTTCCTTGGTGCCGGACAGCCCGACATCCTCGCGCAAAAAACGCAGCAGGGACTTGTGGGACGCACCGGTGATCGTATAGGGTTTCCCGTTGACAGTGGTCGCAATCGTATCGCCGTGATCGCGTTCGTGGCGCACCGAACCCGGCAGTGTCTTTTGTGCAATGCCGTGATCTTTTCCCCACAACATCGCGGGCACTTCCGGCCAATTGCTGCGCTCTGTGCCATCACGCAGCGCGCGCAGCGCCCGCGCCACCAATACCTTGCACATCTCGGTCCGGTATACTGCCTGTCCACGCACATCGTCAATCGGCGTCGGTACGGAAGCCGCCAGGTGCGCCGCTTCCCGGATCACCGCATCGGTCAGCGCCCGTCCCTGCAAATAGTCTTCGGCGGCTGGCACCCGGATGATCGTCGGGGCCACGCTGCCAAATGTGATTTTGGCATGAGTGATCTGGTCGCCGTTAAAACCGAGGATCACGGCAGCATTCACCACCGAGATCGCCTGCGCCCGCCGCAGGGCCAGTTTCAGGAATATCCCGCGCTCGTGGTCGGCCATCATAGGGATCGTGATCGCAGTCAGCAGCTCATCCGGTTCCATTGCCGTCTGGCGCACGCCCCGGTAAAACGATGGAAAATCCAGCGTGCGCTCGCCGCGCGGTGAGCGCAGTGTAATACACGCACCCAGCGCCCACAGCGGCGTGATCGTA
This sequence comes from Anaerolineae bacterium, assembly GCA_016926875.1. Lineage (GTDB taxonomy): Bacteria > Chloroflexota > Anaerolineae > Aggregatilineales > Aggregatilineaceae > JAFGNU01. The sequence goes on from JAFGNU010000084.1 coordinate 17,552, forward strand.
TCGTTGGCCGGGCTGGCCGTGATCACGTTGCCCGCCACCGTGCCCCGGTTGCGGATCTGCGGTGCCCCTACCGACCAGGCCGCCTGGGCCAGCGGCAGCGCGTGTTTCACCACCGCCGGACTGCCAACCAGGTGGTTATGTGTCACCAGCGGCCCCAGCCGGATCGTGTTGTCCTTCACATCAATCTGGGCCAGACCCGGCACGCGAGTGATGTCAATCAACGTATCAACACCGGGCCGCTGGCCACGCTCGATTTCGAGCATCAGATCGGTCGCTCCTGCGATGATTCGCGCCCGCTGGCCGAATCGCACCAGCAAATCAAGTGCTGCATCTACAGAAGTAACGCTATAGTAATCTCGCCACATGGTCCCTCATCATCAACTGCTTAAAAAATAAAGTATAGAAACCGTGCGCAGGGGCACACCGGCCCTTGAGCTTATAGTAGCATACCGCGCCGCCAAATGACGAGCAGGCGCTCACTTTTGCAGGATAAGATTGGTCACCTTGTGTTGGTGCGATCTAGCGTCAGCACCGACACCGGGTTAACGTTGATCACCGTCGTGTGGCAAAATGCCGTTTTTGTCACCTGGCGCCTGTCCCAGGTATCCACATGGCCGTGGATCAGGTAGCGCGGTCGTGCCCATCGCATCAGCCACCGGAACGACCGGAAGCCGCGATGCGCGTAATCGTCCGGTATATCGTGGATACCCTTGGGCGGCGAATGCGTTACCAGGACATCCACAGGCCGTCTGTACACCGCCCACACCAATAGCATACGGCTCAGCAGTCGCAGTGTTTTTCTAAACATTTCCGCTTCTGTATACTGAATCCGCCCTTTGTTATAGCAGATCGAGCCTTCCAGCCCGGCAAAGGTATAGCCCTCGTATTTCCGAATGCGCAGGTGCAGGTCATCCCCGCCCGGCCTGTCCGGTACATAGCGGGTGTCGTGGTTGCCCCGGACAAACGCCAGGGGCACATATAGAACCGACGTGATAAATTCCAGATAGTCAGGCGGCATATCACCGCAGCTTACCAGCAAGCTGACATCGGAATACTTTCCACGCAGATAGTCCAGGTCGCGCATTTGGGGCAGCTCAACATCACTGACAGTCAGTACTTTCACGATAGTTCTTTCAATACTCGCCTACAACCTGTTATTCTCTTATTGTAACCACACCGATGAACAATCGCCCGGTGGAATCGGCCCCTTCGCCGGAAACCGGATAACGAATCCCGGTGCGCGCGTCGTACAAACCAATCGCCACGGCATATTGACCCGGCGGCAGATCGTCCTGCACGGTGACGGTATAGACATCCTGAATCGGTCCCGGCAGCCAGTTGCCCGGCGGCAGCACGCCACCCGCCGGACGGGACACCGTCTGTGCGACAGGCTCCGCGTTGGTGTCGCCATACAGGTGCACGAAAACCACCCCGTCACCTGTTCCCGGCGCATCGCCCAGCCAGGTCAGCCCTACCTCAAAGCTTCCCGCCTGCTGCGTCAGGCTGTAATCCAGCAGCCGCACAGCCCCAGCCTGACCAAACGTCGCGATGGGCGCAGCGTCTCCGGCTTCCTGCGGCTCAAAAATACCCTGATAAGCCCAGTGATAATACGGCAAATACGCCTCGACAGTTGGATCGGTGATCTGAGGCTCGATACGGATCACCGTTTCGCTGCCGGTGATCCGGTCGGCTGGTACCCATGTTACCACTTCGAGCCAGCGCCCCGGTACTGATGGTTGTACTCGTTGTGTCAGCCGTCGGTCATTAACGCTGACCGCCAGCGGTACACTGGCCCGCCCGTGCAGCCGCGTAACCAGCAGCAGGTCCTCGCCCTGACGTGTACGCAGCGTAAATGTTTCGCCGCCCGTGATCACGCGCCCGCCGTCCGTCGCCCAACAGTCGGCCTCGTCCAATGCGCAGGCGTGGTACACGTGGCGGTACACTTCGGTCACAAAACCCGGCGGTGTTTTATCCGACCACCAGCGATACCGGTGATCGGCTTCGCTGTCCAGGTTCGCCACGTCTACCTGGTCAACCAGCGCCAGGCCCGCGACATACTCCAGTGTCGTCGGCTGCGCGATATGCTCCGCCGGGCGCGTCGTGGACCAATCCGCCACATACACCGCCTGGTAGCCGGTCGCGGCGGCCACGTTGTGCGGCGGCAGATCGATCGGGAACTCGGCCAGCACGTCGCCAAACACGCCCGCATCCAGCAGGTAGCGCAGACCTTGCACATCCGGGTAAATGGCGAAATAGTCCGGACGATAGTCGCTGCTCGCCATATGTTCGTAGATCGCGCCCGGTCCCTGCCGCCAGGAACGCGCCGGGCCGGGTGTAGTCAGACCCACCACGTCATACAGATCACGCTCGCCAAAGTAGCGCACCAGCCCGACGTCATGCGCGCCGATGCGCGCGTCTTCCGGCAGGTTGTCTGCCGCCCATTCGGCCATTGGCACCTGCTGATCGCGCACAACAGTGACATTTTCGGCGTAGTTCCGGGCGAACGTGATCGTCGTGTAGGCAGATGGGAGCAGGATCAACGCGGGCAGCGCCCACCGCAGCCGCCGCAGCCCGCGCCGCTCAAGCCAATCACCCGCCAGCCCAACCGTCCAGGCCGCCGCCGGGAACAACAAGGCCATCACCGGCAGTTGGTAGCGCTTGAACTGCCAGAAAGCTGTATCCAGCGTTGCCACAGCCGCCGTCAGCGCAATAATCCACACCAGCGCCAGCACTGCCGCGTTGAGCCGCCGACGTCGCCACGCCAGCCAGCCGCCAACCACCAACCCGATCAGCGCCACACCCGCCAGCAGCGGCGACGTATATAGCCCTACATCCGGGTTCGTCCCGCGCAGCAGTTCGCTCCACATCCGCCCGAAGAATTCCAGCGTATCAAGCAGGCGCTCGCGCATGGACGCCCCGGTATTGTACAAATGGGACTTGGCAAGCATCCCATTGGATGACACATCAACCGTTGCCAGCACATTGATCACCGGCTGGACCAGCGCCGCCAGCAGCGGCAGCGCCAGACACATAACTCGCCGCCCGCGCGCGGCCCGATCTGGAGGCCAGGGCAGCCGCAGAGCCAGCGCTAAAACGGCCAGCCCGGATAGAATCGCCCCTTCCGGGCGCGTCAATGTCAGCAGAATCGCCGCAGCAGTCGCCAGCCGGAAACGGTCGCGCTGCACCGCGTAAAAGGTCAGCAGCGCCGCGAACAGCACCAGCGCGCTTTCCATGCCGCTGAGCGCCGCCCACACAAACGGCCCGGCCAGGGCATACGCCAGCGCCAGCCACAGCGCGTAACCGGGCTGCCTGCGCCCGTTTAGCAAAGGGTTATCACGCGCGATCAGGTACACCAGCCACGCCGATCCCAGGAAGCACAGCGCGCCGGTTCCCAGCGCCCACTGCGCCAGTGACCAGCCATCAAAGCCCAACACGTAACCCAGCGCCAGCAGCGGCGGATAGAGCAGACTCGTACCGCCAGACGTGGCCGGATCGCCGGGGTTGTAAACCATCGGCTCGCCCTGCGCAAGCTGCCGGGCATATTGGAAGTGGATATAGGTATCGTCCAGCGGCATCAGCAGCGGGTCAGCGCTCACCGACAGGCTGAGCGACACGTACAGCACGATCACCAGCCCACCAGTGACACAAAGGGCCAGCCACGCAAAAACTTGCTGACGACCGGCCCCATGCAGTTCGTTTGCTGCTTCGTTAGCGCGCACCACCGGACCAACAGGTTGATGTTCTGGGCGCATTAACGGCTGCATTTTTCAAAAATCATCACTCAAGGATAGACCTGCCAGCCTATATCGTCGGACTTCATCTGTTCGATCTGCTCGCGCGGGATGTTTACCAGGGTGGCCGACGCCTCGACGGCCAGCGTACCGTCCGCCAGCACGATCTCACCGCTGACCGCCGCCGTGCGTCCCCGGTCTTTGTCTACACGCCCGCGCACAGTGAATTCCCGGTGCAGCGGCACCGGCTGGCGGTAGCGCAGTTCCAGCCTGGCCGTGAACATGAACCGCTCCTCCGGCCCATCTTCCGACAGCACGGCGCGGCCCATCGTCTCATCCAGGATTGTCGCCAGGATGCCGCCATGCGCCACGCCGGGATACCCCTGGTACTCGTCGCCCAACGTCACGCGCGCCAGCGCCCGGTGCTGCCCATCGTTGAAAAACCGGATTTGCAGACCACACGGGTTTTCAACGCCGCACACAAAACACCATTTGCAGCTCGGCTGCTGCCCATCGGTTAGATTGGATGCGTGCTGGCAGTCGCTCATGTCTTTCCCAACAATCCGCAAAACCCCGCTAGGCCGAGTAGCCGCTGGCAAACGTATCAATCATCAGGCGCACATCGTCGCCCAACGGGTACAGCACCGGGCAGGTGCAGCCCGCCGCCACGTACTCGCGCACCTTGGCGCGCGCTTCGTCCGGCGTACCGGAGGCGGTGATCAACTGCACCACGTCATCCGGCACCAGTGCCGCCGCGCGTTCGATCTGTTCCTCGGTGGCGGGCCAGGTGAGCACCTGGTGAATCTCGTCCAACAAGTCGCTGCTGACGCCGCTGGCTTTCATAATATGCGGCTGCTGGCCGAGATACTGCGTCACCAGTAAACGCGCGCCGTCCAGCGCTTTTTTGCGGTCGCGATCAATCGAGCACACTACCAACTGGGGCCGATCGATTTGCTCCGCCGTCCGCCCGGACAGCCTCGCGCCTTTTTCAATCTGTTCCATTGCCGTTGCATTGTAGGCAGGCGACACCAGGTAGTTAAGCAGCACGCCATCCGCGATTTCACCGGACAGCGCCAGCATCTTTGGCCCGGTCGCGCCGATGTAAATCGGCACGTTGCGCGGCTCGCGTCGCCCGTGCACAATATCCAGTTCGACCCCACTCAACTGGACAAACTCGCCCTCAAACGTGACGTTTTTCATCGCCAGCAGGTCGCGTACTACCGTGACATGCTCGCGCATCGCCAGCAGGGGCTTGTGTCGCTTGATGCCCACGTTCGCCGCCAGCGGGTCCCACCACGCACCGATGCCCAACAGCACCCGGTCGGGCGCCAGATCGTCCAGCGTCAAAAACGTCGCAGCGGTCAGCGCCGCGTTGCGCGTCCAGTTGTTGATCACGCCAGAGCCGATTTTGATCGTTTTGGTGGTTGCCGCATAGGCTGCCATCGGGACAATTGCATCGCGCACCAGGCGGCTTTCGGCCTGCCACACCGCTTCAAAGCCGCGTGATTCGGCGTACTGCACGTACTCAATTGCATCATCCAGTGGGTGAGCATCCTGCAAATAGAGCGCAACTCGATCAGCCATGTTTAACGCCTCCAAAATCTATAAACCAATCTCAGTATCCGGTTGTGTCCCCAGTTCGGTTTCTTCAGCCAGCAGCCAGCCGTTTGAGCCGGTATGCTTTATGATAGGCTCTCCCATCACTTTCGCCAATTCGTGGTATCGCAGCAAATCGTCGGGCGTGTCCACGTCCAACCCCACGCGCGCGGACCGGTAAATGTGGATGGTCGCCCCTGTTTCCTGGGCCAGCCGCTTGTGCTCGGCAAAACTATTGATGCCAAACGAATAGGGGATCAAACCAGGCGGCCTGACCAGCAGCAGATTGGTGCCGTGCTCGTGCCGGTCTGGCGCGATCACCACCGTTTGCTGGTAGCGCCCCAGGTTTACCACCGCCTCTATATCCTCGGATGCCAGCAGCGGCAAATCCGCCGGGACTACCAGGACCGCGCCCACTCGCCAGTTATTTAAAACCTGTGTTGCCCGGTACAGGGCATTGTTCAGTTCGGGCGCGCCGCTTTCCTGGACTGTTTGCACTCCCAGCTCTCGAACCATGGCCAATGCCTTCATGTCGCGGCTGATCACCAGCACGCCCTGAATCTGCGAGATTGGCAGCAGCAGCCGCACGGTTCGCATCAACAAGCCGATTGCCAGCCGTTCGCGCTGTTCCGGCAGCAATTCGGCTGCCAGGCGGCTCTTTGCACGGTTCAAAGGCTTTACGGGAACAATCGCCCAGGTATTCATGCCACCAGTCTCCCTACCCAGTCTATAACATCACCCGCCAAACGTATTTTATCCTCGCTGGACTGCATCAGCGTTTGTGTCACCAGCCTGGGAATACCTTCCGCCGGTGGCTGATCCTGATCGGACGTATCGATCACCAGCCCGTCCAGCAGCCCGGCATAGTACTGGCACAGACCGCACGGGGAAATATCGAGGCCCAGTTCGCCCATCAGCTTTGCCGCCGGACCTTTGACGGCTTTGCCCCCAATAAAGGGGCTGACCGCCACGCACACGCCCTGCCGCGCGGTGATCGCCTCGCGCACTCCCGGCACGACCAGCAGCGGGTCAATGGATAACACCGGGTTCGACGGGCAGAATATGATCACGTCCGCGTCGCTCAATGCCCCGGCAACCGCATCGGTCATACACGCCTGCTCGGCGTACCGGTACCACACCCGGCGCACGGTCGGCTGCCACCTGTGCCGCACGAAGTAATCCTGAAAGCCCAGCGTGCCGTGCTCAAGCGTGTCGATCAACGTGTGCACCGGATCGTCGGTCACCGGCAGCAGTTGGCAGCGCACCCCCAACCGTTCCAACAGGCGCGCGGTGATCTCGGTCAGCGTATGTCCCTCGTTCAACCACATGGTGCGCAGGACGTGTGTCGCCACGTCCCGGTCACCCAGCCGGAACCAGACATCCTCGCCGTAGCGATCCAGCATGTCCAGCATGTTCCAGGTATCGTCTGCCACCCCCCAGCCCGTCGCCGGATTGGCGACACCGGCCAGGGTGTACATCACTGTATCCAGATCGGGGGAAATATGCAGGCCGTACAGGTCGAAGTCGTCTGCCACGTTGCCGATCACGGTGAATCGTTCGGGTGGCACAACCTGCGACAGCCCATAAACCAGCTTGGCGCCGCCCACCCCACCCGCCAGGGCGACAACATTCTGTTGTGTGTCTAGTACCATAAAACTTTGGCTTCTAGCGATTGCCGATCCGACGCGCCCTCTTCCGCCGGGTAGCCCAGTGTCAACATGCCCTGGACTTCCCAGTCTTCAGGAAGTGATAAAACATCACGTATCTCATCCGGGCAGTACAGCGGCGCACAGCGCCAGCATACGCCCAACCCTTCCACGTGCGCAGCCAGCAGCAGGTTTTGTACGGCTGCCGCCACGCTCTGCACGCCCATGATCCACTCGGCGTGTTGCAGATGATCTTCATCGTACTGCGGCATATCGGCCATGCTCAGGCACAGCATGATCACCACCGGCGCGTCCACGACCCGCCGGTACGCGCGCTCTACGTGCTGCTCGATGCGCCCGGCAGGCAAACCATCGGCTGCCAGGTCCGCACGCAGGTGTTCGGACATTGCCACCGCCAGCCGTTCGCGCCATTCCGAACCAGCCACGACCGCAAAACGCCAGGGTTGGACATTGTGGGCTGAGGGCGCCCACCGTGCCGCGTCCAGGATACGCCGCAGCACGTTGTTGGACACCGGGCGAGCCTGATACTGCCGGATCGATCTTCTACTCTGGATTATAGCAAACAGGTCAGATACGTTCATGACAATTAGCTGCCTGTATCCTGATATTTTGGCTAACGATAGAGGTCCTGCTCAAGCGGGCGTACCAGGTCGGCGGCGCGCCCGTCCCCTTCCGGCAGGACAGCGCCCCGCACCAGCACCACCGGCAGCCCTTCGGCAGCCTGCCCGCTGAGCAGTCCCGCTGCCGCCGCCAGTTCATCCCCCAACCCGGTGATCGTGACATGCAGGGCACGCCCGAACAAGTCTGTCTTGCCACGCAGATCGCGCAGCGCCAAAAAACCGGCCAACCCAATCGCTGCCCCAACCGTGCCCAACCGGAAGGGCCGCCCGTGCGAGTCACTGATTACGATACCGGGCAGTGCGCCGGTCAGTTCACCTATGTCCTGACGAAGCCGGTAGGCGGATGCATCCGGGTCTTCGGGCAGCAGCAGCACCCACTCGCCGTCATTCCGGCCCACGTTCGACTGATCGATCCCGGCATTCGCCAGTGTAAACCCCAGCCGGTGCCGGACGATCAACACGCCAGGCCGCACCCGCGATATGCCGGTCGATTCGCGCAAAATCAGTTCAACAATACGCGGGTCTTTGTCGGCAGCGGCTGCCACCTCTACCGCGCGCGGCGACGGCGTGACCGTCCGCAGGTCCACAAAACGCCCTTCTGCCTTCGATACCAGTTTCGAGGTAATGACCAGCACATCACCTGAATTGAGCGCCAGATCTGCCGATTCCAGGCTGGCGGCGATCAGCCGGGCAAGGTCATCACCCGGCTGAACAGAGGGTATCCCCGGCAAAGCGGTCAGGGTTAGTTGTGTTAGCGGAAATCCGGTACGCACGTTAGTCCAGGCCCGTGATGCGAATACCGGCCCCTGCGATCATATAGCGCTTATTGATATACAGCAGCACCGGGGTCAAAGCCTCAGCGGCAACCGCATTCGCCAGCGGGCCGGCGTCAACAGCGCGCATACCTTCGATCGCGTTCACCAGTTGGAACACTTCGATCTTGGCGTCTTGATCATCCCCGCAGACCAGCACATCCAGGTTAACGCTGCGATCCAAATCCTGGAGATGCGCCGCGCCGACGTTCTGGAACGCGGCCACCACCCGCACCCCGTCGCCTAGCAATGCCTGTGCTTCCAGCGCGGCAGCCTTGCCGTCTGGAACGTGCACCGTGCGCACAGCCGGAGGCTTGAGCGGCACAGTCACATCCACCAGGATTTTGCCCTGCACGGCGTCTTTAATCGATTCCAGAATCGGCTGGTGCGCGGCATACGGCACGCTGAGCACCACCAGGTCCGCTTTGGCGGCAGCATCCGCGTTGCTAAAACCGCGAATCACCGAATCACCCAGGATGCCATTGAGTTCTTCCGCCTTCGCTTCGGCGCGCGCGGCCTCACGCGATCCGATCAACACGCGATAGCCGCCCTGCGCCCACCGCAGAACCAATCCAGAACCTTCTTTGCCGGTGCCGCCAATCACGGCAATCGTCAGAAGAGTTGTCGAATCTTGAACCAATGCTTTTTGCCTCCTCACATGCGGAGCGCCTGTTGAGCGAAACGCTCGTACCGCTCCCATACCGTCGGCGCGTATGCGTGCGCTGCCGCTGCGATTGCTTCGTCGTCCAGCGTGAGCAGCTCACGGTCGCGCATCAACACCCGCCCGGCGACAATGGTTGTTGTCACCATCGACGCTTCGAAACCAAAAATAATATGCCAGGGCACATTGCCTGCCGTCAGCGGTGTGAATGGATGATAATCCACCAGGATCACGTCTGCCACTGCGCCCGGAGCCAGTGTGCCGATCACCTGGCCGGGGAAAAACACTTCTGCCAGCCGCGCATTGTGACCGGTCGCCATACGCGCGATAGCGTCGCCCTGCGCCAGGCGCGGATCGCGGTTGGCTACCTTGTGCAGCAGGTAGGCCGCTTTCCACTCGGCCCACATATTGTTACTGAATCCGTCATTACCCAGCGCCAACCTGAAGCCTTCGGCCAGCATGGTATCAATCGCCGCCGCGCCGACCGCGTTGTTCATGTTGGAGCGCGGCTGGTGCGATACCCAGGTACCGCTGTCCTTGAGGATCGCGCGCTCGGCTTTGTCTACATGGACGGCGTGCGCGACGATGGTCTTTGGCCCCAGGATGCCCAACCGCGCCAGCCGGTGCGCGATACGCTCGCCGTACTTGTGCAGGCTGTCTTCCTCGTCGGCTTCGTGTTCGGCCACGTGGATATGAAAGCCCGTATCCAACCCGTTGGCCGCGCTGACGCAGTCTTCCAGCGTTTTATCGGATAGAGTCAGGCTGGCATGCAAGCCAAACGTGGCCGACACCAGCGGGCGATCCTGCGCCACGCGCAAAAAGCGCACGTTCTCCGCGATCCCGGCCTGGGCCTTGTCGGAGCCGTCCCGGTCGGTGACCTCGTAGCACAGCACCGCTCGCAGCCCGGCTTCCTCGACCGCATCGGCGATCACGTCCAGGCTGCCGTCGATAAAGTTGGGACTGGCATGGTGATCGATCAGCGTGGTAGTGCCGTGCTTGACCGCGTCCACCAGGCATACCAGCGCGCTAAAACGCACCGACTGCTCATCTAGCGACTTGTCCAGCGGCCACCACAAGCGCTGTAGGATTTCGGGGAAGTCCTTCGGTGCCGGACCGGGGATCGCCAACCCGCGCGCATAGGCGCCGTAAAAATGGGTGTGCGCGCAGATGCCGCCGGGCATGGCGATCTGTCCCTGTGCGTCCAACGTTTCCACATCCGGGTAGCGCGCCGCCAGCGCTGCCGATGCGCCCACGTCCCGGATCACACCGTTTTCGATCAACAACGCGCCCTGTTCAATAATACGATTGGGGTCTTCCCAGGTAATCAGCGTTGCATCTGTAATCAACAAAGTCATTTTGGGTCACCCTTCTATCGGCACGTTGACCATCTGCGGGCCGCCGTAAGCCTCGATAGCGGCCAGGATGACATCAACGCTGGCCTGGATCGCCTCCGCCGAATTATCCGCTTCTAAGGGGATGACGTGCTCACCCTGGGCAGCCGTCGACGCGATGATGGTGCCCTTTTTGCACGACACCCGGATTTGCGCCCCGTCGTCCCCTTGTTCGGCTTCGTAGATACGCCGCGACTTCACCCCGGACTGTTCGAGCGCGTGAAACACACGATCCACAAAGTGATCGGCCTGACTGTACAGGTCGGCCAGTTCTTTCGCCTCTGTGAACCGGTCCCAGGTGGTATAGATAAAGGCAACCGGGCGCCGGGTCGGGTTCAGGATCGGCGGGTCTTTGCGGCGCAGTTCGCCAAGCTGGAGCCTGTGATAGAGATGGTCGGCACGGGGATGATCGGCTTCCTCCGGCAGCAAGTCCCGGCGGCAAGCCAGTTCGATCCCCGTGCGGCGTGCATAGTAGTGAATCCCGCCGTTCAATTCCTTGAACGCACGGCTGAGGTAAAAAGCGATATATTCGGCGTGAATACCCGTTGAAGCCTTGCCCTGCGGCACGCGGTACCAGTGTTCGTAGCGCGCTTTGTCAAGGTCGCGCTTGCGGTTGATAACGCCCACCAGCACACGGTCCTCAGGGTACACGGTTTTGTCCTGCTATTCGGTTTGCTGCTTGGCGCGATAAGCCAGCAGCCGCCTGTCGATTTCCTGCACAAGCGCCTGTTCGGATTCCCACCAGGCCGGGTCTTTCTGCCCGTTTAGTTCTTCAATCGTCTTGCCCTGCTGCTCAACCCAGGTGTAATACTTCAGGTTGTGCCAGCGCTCGCGCATGTCCGGCGTGCCGTCGAAAATCCAGTCGGTGCGCAGCCCGTGGAACAGGCTCCGAACACGGGTGACACCCTCGGCGCGATCCACCACGCCGTAGTCACGGCGCATGTTGTCCATCACGCTGCCGTAGCGGTCCAGGCCATCGGTTGCAATCGTCACCACCAGGTCATCCGGACCGTAGCTGTAGTGCTTGACAGTCTTAATCGCGCCGTAGATGTTGCAAATGCTGCTGATGCCCAACACCTCAGCGTAGTGCTCGACCACGTCCGGGTCCATGCCGAAATCTTTGACCAACGCTTCTTTGCCGCCCTCGTCCGCAAAGATTTGCAGGCCCAGTTTAGACTCGATGTCGTCAATGCACATGATCGCGTCCATGTTGCGCACGTTGTGAATCCAGGTCGCGTGTTTGTCACCGATGCCCTGGATGTCATGCCCACCGTAGCCATTCAGCGCCAGGGTGGGACACTGGATCGGTTCCAGGCCAACGATCTTGTGATCGTACCATTCCTGCTTCAGCCGGTCGGCAGCCGCAATTGTGCCACCGCTGCCCATCGCCGACACGTAGGCCGACACCTTGCCACTGCCGATTCCCTGTTCGTGCAGCTCACGCGCCAGATCGATGATGGTATTGCCGGTCACGTAGTAGTGGAAGCGATAATTGCCCATCACCTCAAACTGGTTGAGGTTGCGCATATTCGGATCGGTCGCCATGATCCGCTTGACTTCGTCGTAGATTTCCTTGACGTTGCTCTCGCAGCCGGGCGTTTTGACCACCTGGCCGCCATAGCTCTCGATCAGGTCGAAGCGTTCCTGGCTCATCTCTTCGGGCAGGATCACCACGCTCTTGCAGCCCATGCGCCCGGCCACATACGCGCCGCCGATGCCGTAATTGCCGGTGGACGGCCAGATCAGCGTATGTTTCCAGGGATCGACATCGCCAAACAGTTCTTTTTCGAGCAGCACCGAATAAGTCGCGCCGACCTTGTGGCTGCCGGTGGGGAAATGGATGCTGGTTAATACGGCAATCGGCGTCTGTACGCCGGTTAGCGCAGGTGGCAGCACGATGTACTGAATCTGGCCGTCGTACTCGCGCCATGAAATGTTAAATAGATTGATCGAAGCCAGCGGATCGGTTGTCCTGGCTTCGTGTGCTTGCTTGCGGATCGCCGGATCGATCAGGTGCGGGTGCAGCATTTCTTCAAAGGTTGGTCCGGTGATCAGTCTTCTTTCTTCCGACACGTCGAATACTCCTATGAGTGTAATTGTGATAGCACAGACAGCCCTGGATAACAGGCCGGGCTGCCCAAAAACTAGGCTTGGCAAGACCGCCTTATATTCCCATGCTAGCGGCTGCTGTTTGCCTCATCGTCTAGCAAAATCTGCCGTTCTAATGCCTTTAACTGGTTATGAACATCGTCACGGCTGCGTGCCAGCTTGCGATAGTGTTCATAGTCCTCGTTGGACATCTGCTCGGCTGCGCCGTTGTGACTGGCAAATAGTTTGTCGATCTCCTCATCCAGGGTTTCGTACTCTATCACTAGCTTCCGGTATTCCTGGACCTTATCCATGTCACTCGGTTTGTCTGGCTGAGGATTGTCTGTCACAAGCCATCCCTCCTCATAAAACTCCCCACATTTTCCCGCGTTACGTGAGTGTCGAAGCGCCGTCCGGCTGCTCACTGGATTCGGGCACAGCATCCGAACCGGCTGCCGGTTCGGGCGCGCGCTCCCATACTTCGGACACAATGTATAGAGGGCGGTGTCGCACTTCATCATAGACGCGCGCGATATACTGCCCCATGATAAAGAAAAAAAACAACTGAAAGGAACTCATCAACAGCACGACGATCAGCGTCGTCGCCTGTCCCTCAAACACGGATTCGCCTGTCGCCAACCGCAAGAACGCCACTACCGGCACGGACAGCACCGCGATCAGGGCCAGCACCAGGCTGGCGTAGATCGTTACCTGGAGCGGGAAGTACGAAAAGCCGGTGATCGCATCCAGCGCAAACCGTAACATTTTGCGCAGCGGGTATTTCGTCTGCCCGGCGTAGCGCTCCTGGCGTACATAGGAAATGCCTGCTTGCCGAAACCCAACCCAGCTTGTCATGCCCCGGATAAAGCGGTTATGCTCGCGCATGACGTTGAGCGCATCCACCACCCGGCGATCCATCAGGCGAAAGTCGCCCGTATCCAGCGGGATATCAACATCCGTGATGCGGTAAATCAGGCGGTAAAACAGCTTGGCCGACATGCGCTTGAACCACGACTCGCCCTTGCGCTCGGCGCGCACGGCATATACCACGTCGCAGCCTTCCCGCCACTTCTCGATCATCTGGGGGATCACTTCGGGCGGGTCTTGCAAATCCGCGTCGATGATCACCACCGCGTCGCCGCGCGCGTAGTCCATGCCCGCCGTGACGGCGTTCTGGTGCCCAAAATTGCGGGCGAAGCTCACCACGCGCACACGCGGATCGCGCTCATGCAGCGCCTGCATCAATTCAGCCGACCGGTCGAAACTGCCGTCGTTGACCAGCACCAACTCCCACACTTCACCGCTGGCGTCCATGACATCGGACATGCGGCGGTAGAATTCGTTGATGATCGGTTCTTCGTTATAGACCGGCGCAACAATCGTTATCACTGGTTTTGTTGTCATGAGGTTTGCAAATTAGGCGTACTTCCCTAACCCAATTGTAACCAAATGCGCTGCCGGATGCGACCCCGCAGGAACCCGGCGGCAGCGCACGACGATCATTTAAATGAAGGCAGCCCTAACGTGATCCGGGCTTTTTCAACCTCTTCAATGTCCGGCTGTACCGGATAACCGGAACCGGCCACCCGCATGGCGCTTTTGATGTCCTTCAGGCCGTTACCCGTTACCAGCAGCAGCACCCGATCATCCGGCTGGGTATGACCCTGTTCGATGGCCGCGCTCACCCCTGCATAGGTGGCAGCGGCGGCAGGCTCGGCAAACACGCCGGTCAGGCGTGCCAGCGCGGGGATACCGTCCAGGATCGCCTCGTCGGACACAGCAACAAACGCACCGTTTGATTCACGCACCGCCCGGACCGCTTTTACCCGGTCGCGCGGCAGATCGGCGGCGATGCTGTCGGCTACCGTCTGCGCGTTGATCGGCTGCATCTGCGCCGGGTCGCCGTTCTGCTGCCAGACATTGTAACAGGCCGCGCTGCCGGATGCCTGCACACCGATCAGCCGGGGCATCTGGTCAATCCAACCGAGATCAAGCAAGTCACGGAACCCCTTATACAGGCCGCTGATGATGTTACCATCGCCCACGCTCACAGCGATCACGTCCGGCACCTGCCAGCCAAGTTGTTCGGCGATCTCATACGCAGCCGTCTTTTTGCCTTCCAGCGTGTAGGGATTCATGCCCGTGTTGCGGTTATACCACCCGTAACGCTCGGAAGCTTCCACCGCCAGATCGAACGCGTTGTCGTAGTTACCCTGCACGAGCATGACCTTCGCGCCGTAAATCAGCAACTGAGCAATCTTCGCCTCAGGCGCCGACGCGGGCACAAAGATCACAGCCGTCAGCCCCACGCTTGCCGACAAGCCGGCCAGCGCCGCCGCCGCGTTACCCGTACTGGCGGTCGTGACAAC
>JAFGNU010000018.1 GCA_016926875.1 Anaerolineae bacterium
AGCGGTTAGCCAAAAACTGGACAAGCACTTTGCTTCTTGCCTGATAGCCAGAAGCGACAGCCTGCTTCCCACCAGCTAATCGCTATAAACTAACCGCTAATGGCGTAAGCTATTAGGCGTAAGTGTTTGGTGATTCGCGGACAAAAATCCGATTGTTTCGCTTGTTTCACCTATCGCTAACCGCTGAAAGCTGTTCGCTCAGGTCGAACGGTCATTGTCCAGGAAATGAAACAGCAGGTTGTTACAGTTGTAACACGCCTTGGCGGTCGGCTCGTTGAGCATACCGCAGTAGGGGCAGCTCACGTAGTCTCCCCGCCACAGGCGTTCGGCGTCGTCCACCGGGGCGGCTGGTCCATCGGCTGGCAGGAAGCGGTCGCGCCGTGGATGGAATAGATACTCGGCCAGGATCAGCAGCCCCAGGATCGTGCTGGATGTGCCCGTCAGCCAGAAGCCGGGTTGAATCTCCCCGGCATCCAGGGGCGAGTTATAGGGCAGTTCATCGCTAAAGCTGATGTAAAAGTGTCCCAAGGCCAGCAGCCCTGCGCCCCATGCCAGCAGGGCCAACCGCTGGTACGATACCGGCGTGACCAGGATGCCGGTGAAACTGCGCAGCCCGGAAATCAGCACCATCGGCACCAGCAGCCACAGCACGAGCAGCGGCTGGATCACCATATTGGGATCGTGTTCTCGCAGTTCCCGCGTGCCACGATTGAGCAGCCAGAACGCGTTGACCGTTCGGCTGCCTGCCCACCAATCGAGGAACATCCCGGCCAGGATAGCCCCCACGGCCACCAACTGCAAACAATATAGCGCGCGATAATAGGGGACCAGGTTACGCTTGGGTTTTGGGGTGAACATGAATACGGCCTCCTGCTCGTATTGTCTGGCGCTCCCATATCCCGGCTGCCCTTAAGCATATAGCGGAGCGGCCAAAACGACCAGCCTTCGGCGGCAGTGTGGCTGGCGGGCTGCCGTCCGAATCAAACCATCCAGGAACGGCACACTGATCGGCCCTGGATGGAGTGTAACAATAGTCGGGATGGCTGCGCGAGTAGGCGGCGAACGGGTCAGGGCGCCGGTGTGTCGTCCGGTGGTTCGGGTGCTTCTTCCGGCGGCTCGTCGATTGCTTCTTCTTCCGGTGGCTCGTCGTCCTCGACCGGTTCCGCTGACAGCTCGGCGGTGTCTGCTTCTGCTTCAACGGCGGCGATAGCGGCCTCGGCTATTTCAGCTTCGCCTGCGGCTTCGGCGGAGACGTCAACGTCTGCTTCCGCTTCGGGTTGTTCTTCCTTGCCTGCTGCCAAAAAGAACAGCCCGACGGCTCCGACCAGCGCAGCCCAGAACCCGACGCCGGTCATCGCCACGCTGCGGAACGCCCCGGCGAAGATCGCGTAATGGATCAGCGCGCCAGCGGCCAGCAACTGCCGAATCCAGATGCCCGTGCGCTGCGATTTTGGCCAGGCGAGGCCCATCAAGACCAGCACAATGCCGCCGATCCCCGCCAGCGGGACGAGGAACAGGGTCAGGTAGCCGCGCTGGCCCAGCAGCAGCGCTTCGTAGGTGTCTGTGTTGCCGTCTTCATCGGTGAACGTGAACTGGCCCGACTCCAACGACCCGTCAGACGAATCAACCGGTCGCAGGATGGCGGTATCCTCGTCTGTGCTTGCGATGCCGACCCCGGTTTCGCCCAGCTTGCGCTCGCGGTCGACCATCACGTCAGCCCAGGGCAGGATCAAAAACGCGACCAGCATCACGACCGAACAGATCAGCGCGATATACTCAACAGTAGGGGTTAATTTGAGAGATCTCATAAGTTCCTTTTCTTTCTAAATGCAGCCTGATGCAGTGTGTACAACAAGTCCAGTTGCTAGGCGGATGCTTCGGGTTTTGGCAGGGCGGTGGTGGCGAATACCAAACATGCCGCCCCAACCAGCGCCAGCCAGAAACCGATATCCACCATATCGACCGATTGGTAAGTAATCAGGAAGATCGCGTAATGGATCAGCGCGCCAGCGGCCAGCACGCGCCGCCCCCACACGGCCAGCCGCCGCTGCCTGGGGCGCATCTCTTCCAGCACGACCAGCACGCCTCCGCCGACCGCTGCCAGCGGGACCAGGAACAGGGACAGGTAGACCCGCAGCCGGATGCGTTCCGGCTCGTACATATTGCCCTCTTTATCAAAAACCATCAGCGGGGCACCAGCGACGATCTCTTCCGGTTTTAACTTGCGAGTGGTCGTCATTTGAAGGATGTCGGTGTCTTTGCCCGCACTGATGATGTTAAACGCCGTCTCGCCCATGTGCGCCTCGCTGTCATACAGCACGTCCGCCCAGGGCATGAGCGCAAACGCGACCAGCATTATGATTACGCCTGCTGGCGCGATAATATCGATCAGTGGAATCGTCTTTCTGTTCATAGCTGCTCCTTTTGCGGGTAAAGACTACCTGATACGCCGCCCGTTCGCTACTTCCGCTTGCGCCGGTGCCAGGGACGGGTACGGTCATCCAGTGGGACCGTATCGAATGGCCCGCCCGACGACAGTTCGATCTCGTCCTCGACGTGACCGGCGGCTTCGTCCGGCATCTCAAGCGTGACCGGCGCGGTAAGCGGTAGTTGTACCACCGCCGTCGTACCTGCGCCAGCCCTGCTGGCGAGCGAAATCCGCCCGCCGTGCGCTTCGATCACGCGCCGGGCGATAAACAGGCCCTGCCCGGTGCCGGGTTTGCGAACTACTTTGCCGTTCAGATCGCGCGGGGTGCCGCGATAGAAGCGTGTGAAGGCGTTTTTCAGGTCTTCCGGTGACATGCCGTAACCCGTATCCTCGACCGTGATCTCGGCGCTGGCGGGATCATCGTCCGGCACGCGGGCTTGCAGCGTGATCACGCGGTGCGGCGGCGAGTACTTGAGCGAATTGTCGATCAGGTTGCCGACAGCCCAGCGCAGCCGCCGGTCGTCGCCCAACACGTACACCCCGCGCGGCCCAAAGCGGACTTGCAGGCGAATGCGCGCGCTCCGGGCGAGCGGCTGCCACTCGGCGGCGATGTGCCAGATCAGGTCGTTGACCGGGAGCTGGCGCTGCCCGGCCTTCAGATCGCGCGGCTCAAAGGTGCTCAGGTCGCGCAGTTCGGTGATCACGCGCTGGAGCGAGCGCGTATTGCGTGCGACTTCTTTCGCCAGCGCCGACAGCGAATCGTAGGATTGAACGTGCATCGGGACGGTGGCCTGATCGGCCAATTGGTCCAGCAGCTTTTCGCGGGCCTGTTCGCGTTCGACGACGACGGTGATGTCGCGCAGCACGATCACCGTACCGATGCGGGTTTTGTTCCGCGCCAGGATGGCCGCCGCCTGCGCCTGGAGCATCCGGTGTTCAAGCGAGATACGGGTCGGGTCGCCCAATGCATAAATGCCGGGGGCCAGCGCCGGGCCGAGCGTTTCGGTTACGACGGCGGTCAGGTCGTGCAGCCGCGCCGCGCGGAAGGCCCGCTGTCCACCGAGCAGTATTCGCGCTGCGCTGTTGATCATCAGAACGCGCCCGTCCAGGTCTTGCACGATCAGCCCGTCGGGGATCGACTCCAACACGGCGTACAGGCGCGAGGTTTCGCGCCGCTGGCTGCGCAGCGCTTTTTGCAGGCTGTCAGCTTTGTGCTGGTAGCGGTCGGCCAACTGGTCGAGCGCAGCGCCAAGTTCCCCGATCTCGTCGTGCGCGTGCATCCCGGTGCGGGCGCGCGCATCGCCGGACGCGAGCGCCTGCGCCGTGACGGTGACGCGTTCCAGGCGGCCCGTGAAGCTTCCGATCACCGCAAAGGTGACGACGATCACCAGCGCCGTCAGCCCGGCGAAGACCAGGCCGATCAACTGGCGGCTGAGGTCGGTTGCGTACAGGGTGTTATCGGCGGTGTACACCCCGATCACGCCCAGCGCCGCGCCGTCGATTGCCAGCGGGATGTAGGCGGCGTTGTGCGGCTGGTCCAACAATGTCAGGCTGTTCACCGGCACCTGTTCCGGCGTGCTTAACACCTGATCAAACACGTCCGGCGAGAGACGCAGCGCAGCCAGCAGGTCATCATCCACGTCAAAGGTGGAGCGGAGAAATTCGCCGTCCGGGCCGTAGAGCGTGAGATCAGCCGGATCCCCGCCGCGCAGCGCGTCCAGCACATGATCGAGCCGCGTGCCGACCAGCACCACGCCAACCGGCTGATCGTCCACCTGCACCAGCCCGGCTGTGGTCAGCGCGTGGCCCTGGTTGGTGCGCGTGATCGCAGCGTGAACCCCGGTCCCCTGGCCGGAGATGACCGCCAAAACCGGGGCCAGCTTGCCCAGGTTGGTGCCGGACGATACCGCGTAATCGACCGCGCCGGTCGTGGTGACGATCCGCTGCAAGCCGAGCACTTCGCGCCCGGTCATATCCGAGACGATCACCACGTCCAGGTTGGCGGCGAGCGCCAGCGGCTCTAAAAGTTCGTGCAAGCCCCGGCTGTTGCCGGATTGGATGCGGGCGGCGACGTCTTGTGTATAGGCGATCCGCAGCACTTCGCGCTGTTGGGCAGCGCCTAGTTCGACCAACCGGTCGGCGGTGGCCCGGCTGGTATTCAACAGGCGGCTGATCTCGTCGTCACGCACGCCGCGTGCCACGCTGTCACTGACCAGGTACGCGCCAACCATCGCCACGACCAGCACCACGACCAGCAGCGGCAGGATCGCTTTCCAACGCAGCGAGAGGAAGCGCCACGGGTGGCGGCGGGTTGGGGCCGCGACCGGCAGATCGGTAGCGTGTGTTGTAGATGGTAGTTTCGCCTGGGGCATACGTTCCCCCTGTCCTGTCGGCGGGTATGGACGCCGACCCCCTCCATCCTACAGGCTTCGCGCAGGGGATGCAAGGTGGAGCGGGCGGTTAGTGGCTGTCAGCCAGCCGCATTTTGGTCGGCAGCGGGCGCTAGTGTATAGTAGGGTGCTGCGCTGAAAACAAGTGTTCGGGATGGCGAACGATGAAACTGCGTGACATGCCCCGCGAACTGCTGCTGGTGACGCTGGCGATGATCATCACCAACACCGCCGGATCGATGTATTACCCGCTGCTGCCGCTGTACCTGGAATCCCTGGGTGCATCGGTCCAGCAGGTAGGGTTGTATTTCACCATCAACACGATCCTGGCGCTGTGCTTTCGCATCCTGGGCGGCTGGATTTCGGACAACGTGGGCCGCCTGCCGACGATTGCATTTGGCGGCGTGCTGGGGCTGGGCGCGATGATCGGCTTCACGCTGGCGCCAACGTGGGGCTGGGCTTTTACCGGGGCGCTGCTGGGTTCGATGGGGACGTCGCTGGTCGGGCCGAGCTTCCAGGCATATACCGCCGAACAGGCTCCCGAAGACAGCGTGAGCAGCACGTTTGGACTGGTTAACGGCCTGTTCCTGGTCTGCATGGTGATCGGCCCGCTGGTAGGCGGATTTATGGTCGATCACTACGGGTATAGAACCATGTTGTGGACTGCGACCAGCATCTTCGCGGTGGCAACGGTGATGCGCGTCTGGATGGCGCGTGGATTGCCGCTGGAAGTGCACAGGCTGCGGCCCGCCGTTTTGATCCGGGACGTGCGCGGGCTGTTGGCGCTGCTGTTGGGCGGCGGCTTGCTGCTCAGCCTGTTCCTGGTCGACGGGCTGGCCGACGCGGGCAACCAGGTCGCGTTCCCATTTGTCCCCAAGTACATGACCGAGATCGGCGGCCTGAGCGAGACAGCGTATGGCGGCTTGATGGCGCTGATGTCGCTGGTCAGCGCGGCGGCGATGTGGCCGGGTGGCATCTTCGCGGACCGGTACGGCGAGCGGTGGAGCATCGCGCTGGGTATGATCGTGCTGGCCGGGGTGTGGGGCGTGATCATCGCCTACCCGGTGGCGGGGATGTTTGTGCTGGCGATGGTCTTGGGCGGGGTAGGACAGGCGTTCATCGGCCCGGCTTTCTCCTCGCTGGTCAGCAAGGCCGTGCCGAGGGAATCGCTGGGGATCACGTGGGGCGTGTTTTGGACCGCGCTGGGCGTGCTTGCCATCCCCGCGCCGTATATCGGCGGCTTGTTGTATGAGCATATCGCGCCCGAAGCAGCGTTTGTCACGGCGGCGGTCGGCGCGCTGCTGACGGCCCCGCTGGCGGTGCGCTGGCTGCGGCTGCCCGGCGAAAAAGCGGCGGAAGCGGAAGCCGGGATCGCGGCTAGTCCACCACCCACACCGACAGCAGATATGCCCCGGTCGTGATGCCGCCCGCCGACGATTCAACCAGCAGGCGGTACGTGCCGTCTTCCGGCAGGGTGATCAGCAGATCGGCGGTGAAGTCACTCGCTGAGCGGTCGTCGTGGCTGGCGATTTCTTCCCCCGACGGGCCGTACAAATGAATGATCGGATCGAGGGTGCTGCCCGCGCGCGGCTCAACCGTGATGCGCCACGTCTGGTCGGCTTTGCCCGTGAATTCGTAGCCGTGCTGTTCCCCGGTGGCGGTGATCGTGTTTTTGATCATGGCCGGGATGGTGTGCGCAGTGGTGGCAACGTCCGAAGGCCAGGTATTGTTCGGGGTGGGGGAGGGGGCGGACTCGGCGGTTTCGGGCGCAGGCGGCGTGATCTGACTGCCGGACGCGGGATCGTCGCCGGTTGTCAGGCGCATCACGACCGCCACCAGCGCCAGGCTGAGCACGGTTACGGCTGCGGCCAACACCAGGATCGCCCGCTGAAAATGCGAGCGCCTGGGGCGGTTGGGTGGCGGTGGTTCAACCCCGGCATTGTAGTCGAGATAGCTTCTGGGATAGTCGTCGGTGGGCATACGCTGCACCCTGTGTGCGCGGCAACCGTCAGCCGTCGATGATCGTGTCAATGGTGTCGGTGACGGTGCGGGCTTCGATGCGCTCGTGAGCCAGGTAGTCGCGGCGCATGATCTGGTACAGCGTGGGAATTTCGCAGACCGGCACCACCGGTCCGTCCGCCGATAGGGCGACGCGTTCGGATGTGAAAACTACGATTGCATGTACCGGCACGGAGTCCAGCCCGTGCCGGGCAAGAAACTTGCGCAGCGCGTACACATCGCGCACGCATTCGCGGGTAGGGTTGGTTTTGGCCGGGCGAAGACGGCCCCGTGTATCCTTGTTGATCCACTCGGACCGCTCGTTGATCCAGGTGCCCGGATAGTCCACAATGCGGAAGGTCAGGATGCCCGGCGGCCCAACCAGCACAGCGTCAATGTAACCCACGCGGCGCTTGCTGACGTTGCGCAGGTAGGTATAGCGGCCATCCAAAAACTGCGTCAGCGCTTCGCCCACGGCATAGGCCAGGGGATTGTCTTTTTGAAGCGTCATACCCCGGACGATCATGCCGACGCCAAGCGCCGCCGCTAGGACACCGGCAATAATCATGAAAAAGCGGAAGATCGAAAATACCAGGTTTTCCCACAGCGGGAAGAAGAAAAACATGATCGCCAGCGTCACCGCGATTGCGCCGCCAAACAGCGCTACGCTGCCCATAAACAGGTAGTATCGCCCGCGCCGGGTGATGTTGCGTGATGGGTTGATGTTTTGCATCTTTCCTGCCTTTTAACTTTGTGAGTTTTGTGGCGACTTATGCTCAGGAGCATCGGGCGGATCGGCCTTTTGTTCCTCAGCCTTTTGTTTCTCAGGCGCAGGCTGCTTCTTCTTGGGCGACCGGATAGTTTTGGGCGCGCCCGTAACCACGCCGGACAGCGACGACAGGAGTGCTGCGGTTGATGCGTCGATAGGCGCTGCGGCAGAGCCATCTTTTTTATGCTTGGCGATGACGGCGTCCATCGTCTTACGCAGTTCGAGCATAGCGGGCAGCGGCTTGTACATCAATAAGTCGGCCTGGGCGCGGGCAATGACTTGCTGCTCTTCGTCCGGTGACAGGCGATAAGCTGTGATCAGCACAATAGCGACATTGCCCAGTATAGGACTCTTCCGCAGCCGTTGGCCGACCGTTGGGCCGTCGACTTCGGGCAGGCGAATATCGAGGATCGCCAGCTCAGGCAGCTCGCCCCGCACCCGTCCCTGATCGACATCTTCGATCCAGGAAACGGCTTCTGCGCCGTCCACAAACGCGACGCCTTCGATCCCCCATATCTCGAACATAGCCAGCAGCACATCGTAGATATCGGGCTCATCTTCAACAACCATCCAGGTAGACAACGGCCTTTCCCCCTGTGATGTACTCATTTGAGGTTTTTGATACTAGCCTACTATACAATATAGCGGGGGAGAATAAAACCGCAAATCAAATATAAACCGTGTTTCAACCGATTTTTACCCCGCTCGTTGATTCGAGGATAAAACACGGTACTATATGAATGAGAGAGCAGGTTCTTTGTCACTAGACAACCGGCCCCTAACCATATACCATTCTACATGATAACTGTTGTAAAAGTACACACCTCAAACTAAGGTCCTGCTATGCTGACGGAGGATGTGGGTGGTGAAACCCTGGCTGGTCGTCGAAGATGAAGAGGATATTCGCAATGTCGTAAAAATAATGTTCCAGGCATGGGGACATGCGCCGATGGAATTCTGCGATGGGCATGAAGCCTGGAGGTGGTTGGATACGGTCGAAGCCGGTACGTATGGCGCAGACCTGCCGGAGTTTGCCTTGATGGATATTCGTATGCCGGGCCACAGGGGGCACGAGATCGCGCGGCGGATTCGTGATGTCAGGCCGCTGCACCATATCCCGATTGTGTTGATGACCGCCTTCAGCCTGTCTGATGGTGAACGCAACGATATGCTCCAGAATTACGGGGTAGACAAGATCATCAACAAGCCCTTGCCCGATTTCTTCCGGTTCAAAGCGCTGCTGGACGAAGTATGCAAGAAAAAACAGCCGACCGACGGCACCACGTCTGGCTCAAACGGTGACGCTGCATCCGGTTCGAACGGCGGCGGCAACGGCACCGATCCAACCAATACCTGATGCACTCATGGGCAAAACTTGCCTGTATACGATGAATGTGCGATTCTAATCGCGTGTTATGCCGGTTTTTTATGAGGGTGTCTTGTAGTTGGCCTCACCCTCGCACATCGTCCCATTGGGGCAGGTGACGCGGGGTGAGACCAATTGAGTGGTTCCTGACCGGGCAGGATGATGATCTGGCATACGGGCCTGATTGAACTCCCTATCAGCAGTAACAGGCGAGGGTTTGTTTATGCCTACTTCTCGTAATTCGGCGTCTGCCAACCGGACCGAACCGGTGGCAAACATGCTCCAGTCGGTGGATGCACTGGGCGAAAACACCGGGCGGTTGTTTGGCCGGTTGTATCGTGGGCTGCGCCGCAAGCAGCATCAATATGAACCCGGTTCCCGGCAGGCGCACCTGCAACTGAATTACCTCGAACAGATGGTGACGAGCCAGGCGACCGACATCGCCCGGCTGACCGGCGTGCTGGCCGTGATCAGCGAGGGCATTGTCATGCAGGACACCGAAGGCCGCATGGTGCTGATGAACCGCGCTGCGCACGACCTGCTGGGATCGATCCGGTCATTCTGGGACAGCGACCTGGGCAATATGTTTGCCGAGGCTAACAGCCAGACCAAGCTCGACGGCGAGATCACGCTGGGGGATGCGCAGCGCGTCGAGGTCAACGACCGGGTGATCGGCGCGCAGCTTGCCATTGTGGCCGATCCCAAGGGCAACCGCTTGGGTACGGTCTTGATGCTGCGCGATGTCACGCGCGAAGCGCTGGCCGACCGCCTGAAAGACCAGTTTGTTACGCAGATGAGCCACGAACTACGCACGCCGCTGGCCGCGATCAAGGGCATGAGCGAAGTCCTGCTCGCCGTGCCGGATGACCGCCCGCCGAACCGTAAATTCCTCGAAGCCATCAGCCGCAATGCCGCCGTGCTGGATCGCATGATCATCGAACTGCTGGATATTTCGGAGATCGGCGCGGGCAGTTTTGCCGTCCGGGAGCTGGACATAGACCTGCCGACCCTGATCTTCACCGTGATCAAGGGACTGGAACCGCGCATTCACAAGGCCGATCTGGACGTGGACGTGTGGGTAACCAACCGGGACCGGCTGTCGGTCTTGGGGGATGACCGCCGTCTTCAGTGGGCCGTCGGGCACCTGATCGATAACAGCCTCAAGTATACCGAGCCGGGCGGAAAGATCGTGGTCCGGCTGGGACGCATTCGCAAGAATCACCTGCTGATCGAGGTTAGCGATACGGGTGTGGGCATCAACCCCCGCGACCTGCCGCATGTCTTCGAGCGTTTTTACCGGGGCGAGGCGCGCACGGCATCCGGTAAGCTGATCGATCCGCGCGGGCTGGGGCAGGGCTTGTTTGTGGCGCAGGCAGTGGCCGAAGCGCACGGTGGCTACCTGAGCGTGGCGAGCGCCGTGGGCGAAGGCAGCACCTTTACGCTGGGCCTGCCGCTGGATCACAACGGCGTGCCCGATATCCCCCCGCCGGAGATGCCCGCCGCGCCCGCTGTTGCCGAGCCGGCGGTTGATCACATGGCGGCGACGACCCCGCACCAGAGCGTGCTGGACATGAGCGACGATGAAGACGGCGACGATTTGTACTCCCCGCCGGAAGAACAATGGGACTGAACGCAATAAATCAATATTGGCAGTGGTAGATGTCGTAGTCCTCGACGGTGCTGGTCAATACACAGTAATGATCGACGAAGTCGAAGACTGTCCCCAGGTCGGGCAGGCTTGAATGGCGCTGTGCCCAGTCTTGCCGCAGGGCGGGATCAAGCGGCGGGGGCACGCGCTCTTTGATCCCCCATGCAGCATCGATGATCAGCACGGGGCGGTTGGCGCGTAAATCGTCCACGAATCGGCGGATGTCCGCCCCGGTGGTATAGCCCGGCGTGGTCAGCGGGTAGCTGTAATGATAGCGTGACGCGCTGCGCCGCCCGGACTGGAAGTACACCTCGCTGATCGCGCCCCAAACCAGGATCGTGTCATCCGGCACGGTGTGCTGGCGGACATAATCGGCCAGGGCGTGCTGTTTGGCCGGGGCCACCAACCGGCCCTCAACCGCGAGAACGGCCAGCAGTGCAGTCAGCAGCGGCGGCACGATCACCACCAGCGCGAGATACGCCCAGCTCAGGCGCCTGATCGGGCGTACCCAACGGTCCAGCCAGCCGCGATCCAGCCATGCGGACAGTCCCAGTATTACCAGCGGGACAAAGACGGGCAGCGGCGTCAGGAAGTAGTGCGGATATCCCCGCCCGGAGAGGTTGGTCAGGACAAAGTCGGCGGCCAGCGTGAGCGCCAGCCAGTATTTGAGCGCGGCAGGGGCAGCGGTGGCCGGTGTGTCCCGCTTGTTCCCTGCTGGCCGGAACGCCCCGATGATCCCCAGCACCGCAAAAAAGACCAACGGGATGTACACCTGCCGCACGGGATCCGCCGAGAGCGTCGTGTTGATGGCCTTTGGCAGCGACAGCGCGTCGTTGTAGGACAGGTTGTACTCGAACACCGCGCGGACAGCTTCATCCAGCGCGCCGTGCGCCAGGAAAACCAGCGCAGCGATCCCCGGCCCGGTCAGCCCGCCCGCAACCAGCGCGATCAGGTGCGCGCGCCGCTCCCACAGCCAGCGGGGCGGGAAACGCGCCAGCAGCAGCGCAGGGATCAGGGTCAGCGCCACGCCAACCGTTGTCTGTTTTGCCAGGAAGGCCAGTCCCGCCGCCAGCCCGGCCAGGAACGCCCATCTGGCGTGCGGCTGGCGCAGGTAGGCGGTTCCGGCCAGCAGGCACAGCGCCTGGAGCGGCAGGGCGGCCAGTTCCGGGGTATTCAAGTCACCCCACATCGGGCGGTTGACCAGCAGGATCACACTCGCCGCGCCAACACCGGCCAGAAAGCGCCGGGACTGGATGCGTACCAGCAGGGCATAAAGCAGCAGGGCGGTTGCGTACGTTAGCAGCGCTGCCAGCAGCCACAGCGACCAGCGATCCGCGCCGCAGGCGGCCAGCGCCAGCGCGTCGAGAGTATGTATCAGCGGGGGCTTGTGATCCCATGCATCGCGGTAGGGCAGCCCGCCGTCCAGTAACACCTGGGCGGTATAGGCATACGCGCCGCTGTCGCGCCCCTGGTTCAGGCGGGCAGGCGAAAGCGGCAGCGCCGCCAGCAGGACCAGCGCCAGCAAGCCCACCGCCAGCCCGGCCTGGGCGCGGCGATGGTAGCGTACAGTGGAGGGTGCAGGCATATAGGCTCTCCTGGGCAGCGTGATGAACGGGGAAATAATAACCGGCAGCCCGGCACGCTGGCAAGCACGCTGGCTTGTACGCTTGTGGCACGTGGCAAAAAGGCTTGTGGAGTAACATGAAGCTAAAAGTGTAAAATCGTCCCGGCGCGGCATGGGGCGCGAATTGGCAAAATGGCACCAGCCTGTTATTATGCTAGCCGGGAAAGTGTTTGATGTTATCAATCGCCTGAAAACGGCAGCTATCCCTGGATCACACAGGAGAACCAAAATGATTAAGCCTGTTGCGACAATAGATGTTACTCCCAATCTTCCCCCCAGCCTGGAACGCCTGCGCGAGCTGGCACACAACCTGCGCTGGTCGTGGGACTATGAAACCATCACGCTGTTTCGGCGTCTGGACCGGGACTTGTGGGAAGAGACTCACCGGAACCCGGTCTGGCTGTTGGGATTGATTGATCAGAACGTGCTGCAAGCCGCTGCTGAAGACGAAGCTTTTATGGCAAACCTTGACCGCGTCTGCGCCAAGTTTGATGCCTATATCAGGCCCGATGCCCGGACCTGGTACCGGCGTCGTTACGGGGACTTCGACAAGCCGTTTATCGCGTACTTCTCGATGGAATACGGCTTGACCGAGTGCCTGCGTAATTATTCCGGTGGCCTGGGCGTGCTGTCGGGAGATCACTTGAAAAGCGCGTCGGACCTGGGCCTGCCCCTGGTCGGGATCGGCCTGCTGTATCAGGAGGGCTACTTCCGCCAGTATTTGAACGCCGACGGCTACCAGCAGCAGTCCTACCCGATCAACGACTATGCCAACCTGCCGGTCCAGCAGGTCTATAACGATGACGGCACGCCGTTGATCATTGAGGTGCCGATTGCCAAGTTCAACGCCAAAGTCCAGGTATGGAAGGTGCAGATCGGGCGCGTACCGCTGTACCTGCTGGATACCAACGACCCGGACAATATCGACGAAATACGCGATCTGACCGACCGGCTGTATGGTGGCGACCAGCGCAACCGCATTCGCCAGGAGATTCTGCTGGGGATCGGCGGTATACGAATGCTGGAAGCGCTCAACATGCGGCCCACCGTCTGCCATATGAACGAAGGACACAGCGTATTTCTCGGCCTGGAGCGCATCCGGGTGATGATGCGAGAAAACCCGGACCTGAATTTCTGGCAGGCGATGGACATCTGCGCGACCGGCAACATCATCACGATCCATACGCCGGTGCCCGCCGGGTTGGAGCGCTTTGGATATGACTTGATCGATGAGCACTTCCCGTACCTGTGGACCGAACTCGGCCTGACGCGCGAGGAGTTCCACAGCCTGGGGCACGAAGACATGGGCGGGTTCAGCCTGTTCAGTATGCCGGTGCTGGCGATCAAGCTGTCCGGCGCGGCAAACGGTGTGAGCCAACTACACGGCGAAGTCAGCCGGAATATGTGGCAGTGGATGTATCCCGGCATCCCGGAGCACGAAATACCGATTGGCGCGGTGACGAACGGCGTCCATATCCAGAGCTGGATCAGCGGCGAGATGGCAGGGCTGTACGACCGCTACCTGGACCCGGCCTGGCGGGATGAGCCGGATAACCCGGACATCTGGCGGGATGTCGAGCGCATCCCGGACGCGGAGCTGTGGCGCACACACGAACGCCGCCGCGAACGGCTGGTGGCATTGGCCCGACAGCGGTTGACCGCGCAGCTCAAGGAGCGCGGCGCGGCGCAGTCCGAGGTCGAAGGCGCGCGCGAGGTGCTCAACCCGGACGCGCTGACGATTGGCTTTGCCCGCCGCTTTGCCACCTACAAGCGCGCGACACTGCTGTTCCGCGACAAAGAGCGGCTGGCGCGCATCCTCAACGATCCGGATCGCCCGCTGCAACTGATCTTTGCCGGGAAAGCGCACCCGCACGATCACCCCGGCAAGGAATTGATCAAAGAGATCGTCAAGACCGCCGAACTGCCGGAGTTCCGGCATTCGATCGTGTTCCTGGAAAACTACAACATGGGTATTGCGCGCTACATGGTGCAGGGCGTGGATGTGTGGATGAACACGCCGCGCCGTCCCCAGGAGGCGAGCGGGACCAGTGGCATGAAGGTGATCTACAACTGTGGCCTGAACGCCAGCATTCTTGATGGCTGGTGGGCCGAAGGCTACGACCCGTCGGTGGGCTGGGCTATCGGCAACGGCGAGCAGTACGAGCAGAACGAATGGGATATGCAGGACTACATCGAGGCGCAGGCGCTCTATAACCTGCTGGAAAAAGACATCGTGCCCGCATTTTATACGCGCGGACGCGACGGGCTGCCGCGCGAGTGGCTCGCACGCATCAAGGCCAGCATGCGCAAACTGGCGCCGTTTTTTAATACCTACCGCATGGTGCGCCAGTACACCGAAGAATATTACCTCCCGGCCAATCACCGCTTTGCCAACCTCAGCCAGCCGGACCTGACGCGGGGCAAGGCATTTGCCCAGTGGCAGGAACAGGTCCGCGAGAACTGGGACCTTGTCGAGGTCGAGCGCGTGCAGGTTGAGCCGGAGCAGTTGAAGGTCAACGACGAGTTGACCGTGCGCGCCTGGCTCAGCCTGGGCGATCTGAATCCGGGCGATGTGATCGTCCAATTGTACTACGGTATGCTCGACAGCCGGGGCGAGATCATCGGCGGCGAAACGCTGGACATGGAATGCAGCGGCGCGCCGTGTGAGGATGGCGATGATGTCCACGAGTTTATCACGCGGCTGTGTTATCCCAACACCGGCAGGCGCGGCATCTCGATCCGTGTGCTGCCGAACCATGAGGACCTGGCATCGCCGATCCATACCGGGCTGATCGCCTGGGCGGAGCTGTAGCCCGCGCGCTGCATCACTCAATAAACCTGATCTGGACCGGGCACCGGCTGGCATGGCGCCCGGTCTTGTGTTTGCCTCTGCCATGTTCCCGCATACAATCAAGGCGTCTGTCTATGGATAACGGGGGAAAAGGTGTCATGAAACACCATTTTTCACCACACTCGCTGCTGCCTGTAGCGCTGGGCGCTCTGGTAGGGATCATCCTCATCCTGTTTTTTAAAATGGGCGTGCCCCCGCTTGTGCTGGCTGTGGCGCTGGCCGGTTTGCTGGTGCTGATGATGGGTGTGATTTATCTGAATTCGATGATCCGGCTTGGAGCGCTGCGGCGGCTCAAACGCATATATAAGCGGCTTGAAGCGGGTGAGGGCGACGCCGTGCTTGCAGAACTCAACGCCAGGCGCGCGGGCGGTGACCGGTCTTACCAGATGGCGCTGGTGCTGTCGACAGCCTATGCATACCTGGGGCAGGGCGAGGAAGCTGAACTGCTGGCCTATGAAGCGTGGAACGAGGTCAAGCGGCGCGGCCTGTGCCAGAAGACCGACCGGCCTTCGAAATACTTGTGTGACATCATTATGGTGGCGCTGTCGGATGCCTGGAACGCGCAGGGCCGGTATCTTGAGGCGGTGAACTTTATCCGGGGGCGAGTCTCGGATGCGCTCCAACCGAACATTATGGCGTTTGTCATGACGTTTAATCTCTACTTGGCAGGTCAGGACGACAACGCGCGCGCGACGCTGCACCGTATTGAGCCGCCCGCTGGCCTGTATAACCTGAAGCGGCGCTTGCCGGTTAAATACCAGTTTATGACGGCTTATCTACGCTATAAGCTGCTGGGTGAGGATACGCGCCCGGCGCTGGTCAAGCTGCGCGGCGAATTAGCCAACTGGCAGGCCGAAGCCGAACGCAACGCCGCCAATCCCTACGGCGCGCGCCTGCGCGAGATTCTGGACGATGTACAGGCCGTGCTGCCCCAGGACGGGTAGCTGCGGTCAGGTCAGCATGTCCAGGGGCAGGTGCGGCGCATAGTTGACACCGCGCAGTTCCCACAGGCCATCGCGCCAGGTCAAATGGTGCATGGCCGTGTTGTGCATCCAGATGTGCAGGTGATGGCAGCGCAGCAGTGTGCGCAGCATAGTGCTGGCTGTACCGCCATGACACACGATCGCGACGGTTTGCACGGACGACGGATTCTCGGTCAGGCGGTTGAGGACGCGGCGGGTTTGTTCGGCAAAACGCTGGTAGTAGTTGTCGTGGGGCAGGACGTAGTAATGGGGGCCGTTGTCCGCCGGGTGTACCAGGCGGGGCAGTTCCATAAGCAGGTCGCGATCTGTCTCGCGTAAATCGTGATCGATGCTGATCGGCGTGGTCAGGTAGCCGTTGATAATCTTGGCGGTTTCGCGGGCGCGCCGCAGCGGGCTGCTGATCAGCGATGAAATGTCCAGCTCGTTATCCTTGAGCCATTGGCCCAGTAGCTCGGACTGCTGTTTTCCCAGTTCGGTGAGGCTCAGGTCATCCCCGGCATTGCCAACCTGAGCCAGTGATTGCCCATGCCGGATCAAGATCAAACGCATAGCTCCCTCGCTTTGTGTGCCTTACTGGCTGCCGCCCGGTGCGGCCTGCCACGTTAGTACCAGCAATTCCCCCTATGCTACCAATTATACGATTCTAGACCATCAGCCGTTAGTTTTTCGTGATTATGGAGGGATCAATTAATTCTCGTACAGTGATCCCGTAGGGGCGTAGCTTGCTGCGCCCAGGACAGAGCAAGCTCTCCCCTACAAATCATGCGAGCCTGAATGGGTGTCTCCATTAGCCGGTCCAGTACCCGTGCGCAAACCCGACCAGGTACAGGGCCAGCAGCAGGACCGACACCAGCGTCCACAGTTTGTCAAACAGCGGGCTGCGCCCGTAGCGCGCCAGCACCAGGTACGTCGGCAGCATGATCAGCGCGTAGCGGTTCATGCTGACCAACTGGCCGGTCGCCAGCGGCACGGCCAGCGACGCCGCGCCGTACAGCGCCAGGTCCGGCCATTCGCGGCGCACCCGCCAGCAGGCCCACGCCGCCAGCGCCGTCAGTGCGATGTCGAGCGAGATATGGACTGCGCCCATCGCGTGAGTCAGCATGTAGCCGATGTCGTCCAGAATGATCTGCACGTTATCCGGATCAAACAGCACGCGCCCGTAGTTGCGCTGCGCGATATGCATGTTCAACCCTACGTCGGCCAGCAGCAGGGTGTGGACCTGCCACGCCAGCACCGGCAGCAGCATCGGTACCAGCGTATGCCAGGGCGGGCGTTCACCGCGCCGCCGGTCCAGCCACCAATCCAGCGCCATCGCGCCCACGATCAGCACGCCGGTCGCGCGGGTGATGGTTGCCAGCGTCGCCAGCAGGCCCGCCGCCCACCACTGCCGCCGGATCATAAAGATCAGCGCGGGGGTTGCCAACGCCAGGTACAGCGACTCGGTGTAGACCTGCGTCAAAAACAGCGCCGTCGGGAAGATCAGCAGATAAAACGTGGCCCGCAGCGCGTCCAGTTCGTCGCCCAGCAGGTCGCTAAACAGCCTGAACAACGCCCACGTAGCCGCCAGTGATGCCACAATCGAGATGATCAGGCCGCCGATGGCGTACTGGTCGATCTCGACGGTGTGCGGCAGCAGCGGGCGCACGATGCCCAGCGCAGCGATCCGCATCAGGACCGGGTAGGCCGGGTAATAAGCGGCGTCCTGCGTATCGTGGTAGCCCAGGCGTGCCAGCCGCAGGTAGTGGTACGAGTCCCAACGCACATGCGACAGGCCGATGCCGGTCTTGGGCGTATCAACCGAGTGCTGATCCGTCCAGCCGTAAGCCGTGTCCGGGCCGACCACGTCCAGCCGCATCCACGCCGCCGACTGGAACAGCAGCAGCACGATCACCCAGCCAAGCCACAGCCGCGTGGGCAACTGAAACGCGGACGTGTGCCACAGCGCGCGCAGATTGGCGCGGCGTGCGTCCAACCAGGCGCGTATACCGCTTGTGCGCCGCACGTTATCAGGGCGTGCTTCGCCGTTAGCCGACCCAGAATCCGTGTACATACAGCACCGTGTAAAACGTGAACCACAGCAGCGATATGATCGTCCAGAGTTTATCGAAGATCGGGCGGCGGCCCCAGCGTGCCAGCACAAAAAAGACCGGTACCACTGCCAGCGTGTAGCGATTCATGCTGACCAATTGGCCGGAGCTGATACCCATCGCTACCGATCCCAGCCCGTACAGCGCCATGCCGGGGAAGCGTTTGATCTCTACCAGGCACAGCGACACCGCCAGCCCGGTCAGCGCCAGGTCGAGCGCGACATGGATGCCGTTCGGCTCGCGGAAAATGTAGATCACGTCGCCCAGGAAAACCAGCAGCGAGCGCAGTGTCAGCACCTCGCGGCCAAATTCTTCCTGTACGGCGAACATGCTCATACCCTGGCCGTCCAGCCACACCGCCCACCCGGCGAACACGACCGGCGGCAGGACAGCGCCGATCAGCGGCCAGCGCGGGGGCTGCCGCCCGTCCCACCACTCGTTAAACCAGGTGAACAGGTACGGGATCACGAGCAGCACGCCCATCGTGCGCGTCATGGTCGCCAGCAGGACCAGCACCAGCGCCGGGAGCCATCGCCGCCGCGAAATGAACAGCAGCGCAGCCAGCGAGGCGGCCATGTAAGTTGCTTCGCTGTAGACCTGCGCCAAAAAAAACGCGGTCGGGAAGATCAGCAGGTAAAAGGCGGCGCGTATGGCGTCCTCTGATGTTGCCCATTCCCACAGCAGCGCGGCCATCGCCAGCACCGCGACCAGCGACATCCCGCCGGACACGATCAGCCCGGCCAGCGCCATGCCCGCATGTGGTTCGCCCGTGTCCCAGTCCGCCAGCCCCAGCGGGCGGATCAATGCCTCAAATACGATCCGCATCAGGGCCGGGTACAGCGGGAAGTGGGGCGCAAGCCGCTGTTCGGTGTAGCCTTCGCGCGCAATCTGGACGTAGCGCGGGCTGTCCCAGCGGGCGTAAAACCAGGGGCCGGTGTCGGGACCGTCCGCGTAGCCGGGTGTCATGTCGCCGGTCCAGGGATAGGCGTAATCGGGCCGGTCGAGTGTGAAGCGCGCCCAGGCCACCTGTTGAAAGACCAGCAGCGCCACGTACCACCCCAGCCAGATCAGCACCAGCGCGCGCCAGGGCAGGGCCGGGCGGGCCGGTGTGGGTGGAGCAGGGGGATCGCGGGTGGTCACAGGGCGGGCGCTCCGTTTGACAGGCAGGGATTACGTCTGAGTCAACGATTGCCGGTTTTTGGTGATTAGCTGGCCGGATTCGGGTTTTCGCGCCCGGCTGGCAGGCGAGAAACAAGCGCGCGCTTGGTTACACAATCGGCCTTGTTATACGTCGGCGCCGATCAACGAAATGCCGACGGTGCCCGGCCCGCTGTGCACGCCCAGCGCGGGCGAAAGCTGCGCCTTCATCCATTCGACAACGTTGTATTTGTCTGTCAGCATGGCGCGGAACTTCTCCACCTCGTCCGGGGCGGCAACGTGCATCAGCGCGGCCCGAACGGTGCTGCCTTCGGGGAAGCGATTCAACGCCAGCGCCACGATCCGCTTGTAAGCGCCCTGCCGCGAGCGTCCTACACCCAGCGGGGAGGGCATTCCGTCGCGCATCCCGATCACCGGCTTGATGCTCAGCAGATCGCCGACCATGCTGGCTACTTTGCCGATCCGCCCGCCGCGCTGCAAGTATTCCAGCGTATCGTTGGTGAAGGCCACGAACGCCGTCTCCGCCGTTTTGCGCGCTACCTGGGTGACGTCTGCGAGCGATTGACCGGCCTGGGCTGCGCGGGCCGCCTGGATGACTGCCCAGCCGTGCGCCAGCGCGACCTGCTGCGTATCGACCGCTTCGACGGCCAGCTCCGGCAGTTCTTGTTCGGCCAGCCGCTTAGCCAGCAGCGCCGACTGGTACCCGCCGCTCCCGGTGCCGGTCATGCTCACGATCACCGCCGAGTCGCCCCGTTTGGCCGCGCGGCGGAACGCTTCCAGGTATTCCCCGGCGCTGGGGTTGGCCGTAGTCGGCCAGGCGGGGGCATCTTTCAGCCACTCGTAAAACTCGTCCGGTGGCATATCCACCCCGTCGCGTACTGTCCCGATCGCGGTATGCACGTAATACGGGACGACTTCGATTGCCAGTTCCTCTACCAAAGACGCGGGCAGGCTTGCACAGCTATCTGTGACGACTGTAACCACCGGGTTGCTCCTTGCTTGTGAAAAAAGAATCTTTACTCAGTGTAGACAACACCGAAGAGTATGACCCGTTGCTTGTCCGGCGGCAATAGGCGATGTGTACGGATCATGTGCCGCCAGGGCAGGGGCCACTCGCGGACGTCGCCCCGCTGTAGATGGCTGGTGATATGCGCACGTTCAGCCGGGCAGGTCCGGGGCGGGGACTTCCGGCGCGCCGTCCAGCAGCGCGGCCAGCGCGTCCGGCGTTTGCACGGGGGCTGCGCACACAAAGTTTTCGCACACATAGACCGCCGGGCTGCCGTCGCGCAGGGTGCGCGTGCGCAGCAGGGGAGGCATAGCCGCCGACCCGGCATTCTCCGGTGAAAGCGCCACCAGCGCCAGCGGGCGGTACTTGCTGCGAACCACGTTCAGCAGCGCGCCCATCCGTTCATCTGCCGGATCGCCGATCAGCGCGATCTCGACCGGGCGGCGCAGCCACAGGTCCAGTCCGATCAACATCTCGCCAAAGACCAGCGGGTACTCGCTCAACGTCCCGCTGATCGAGCGGTACAGGCGCAGCGCCGCGTCTTCGTAGCGCGTTTCGCCCGTATAGCCCGTCAGCCGCAGCAGGTCATACGCGATCATAGCGTTGCCGGACGGCGTGGCGTTGTCCTGCACGCTGCGCGGGCGCACGATCAACTCCTCGTGATCGTCGCCGGTGTCATAAAAGCCGCCGTTTTCCGCGCGGAAGTGCATCAGCACCCGGTTAGCCAGCCGCAGCGCTTCGACAAACCAGCGCCGCTCAAAGGTGGTCTGGTACAGCTCCAGCAGACCGTCGATCACGTGCGCGTAGTCTTCCAGGTAGGCGTTCAGTTTGCTGGTGCCGTTCTTGTGCGTGCGCCACAACCGCCCGTCCTCGTGGGACATCGCGCCCAGCAAAAACTCGGCGTTATCAACCGCCGCCTGCTGGTATTCGTCCCGCCCCAGCACGCGCGCCGCCTCGGCAAACACGGCCAGCATCATGCCGTTCCACGCGGCCAGGTTTTTTTCGTCGCGTCCCGGCGGGGTGCGTTCCTTGCGCAGCGTGAACAGCACCATCTTCGCCGCCGATACGTCGTCCCGCATCTCGTCCACCGGCACGCCGTGCCGCACGGCCACCCGCTCGATCATATCGGCCAGGTGCAGGATGTTCCGGCCCTCGAAGTTGCCTTCTTCGGTTACGCCCCAGTAGGCCATGATTGCGTCGATACTGCTCACGACGCCGTCAAGCACCTCGCGCAGTTCGTCCGCCGTCCAGGTGTAAAAGCGGCCTTCTTCACCCTCAGAATCTGCGTCCTGCGTGCTGTAAAAGCCGCCTGTCGGCGCGGTCATCTCGCGCAGCACATAGTCGAGCGTGTCCTCGGCTACCTCGCGCAAAAACGGATCGCCGGATGCCTGCCAGGCGTGCAAATATACGCGCGCCAGCAGTGCGTTGTCATACAGCATCTTTTCGAAGTGTGGTACCAGCCATTTTTCATCCACGCTGTAGCGGTGGAAGCCGCCGCCAAGCTGGTCGTACATCCCGCCCCGTGCCATCTTGCGCAGCGTGAACAGGGCGACTTGCAGCGCCTGCTCGTTGCCGGTGGCCGCATGATAACGCAGCAAAAATTCCAGGGGCACCGGGTGGGGGAACTTGGGCCTGGTGCGTGTCAGGCCGCCATGAACCGGGTCGACGCGGCGTACCAACTCCTGCGCGGCCTCGTCCAGCAGCGCCTCGGACAGCATCCCCGGCTCACCCGCCACCGCTTCGAACATATTGCGGCTCAGCTCAGCCGACAGCGAACGCGCCGTCCGTTCGACATCCCGGCGTTTGTGCCGGT
This sequence comes from Anaerolineae bacterium, assembly GCA_016926875.1. Taxonomy (GTDB): domain Bacteria; phylum Chloroflexota; class Anaerolineae; order Aggregatilineales; family Aggregatilineaceae; genus JAFGNU01. The sequence goes on from JAFGNU010000018.1 coordinate 22,122, forward strand.
ACGCTTCAACCGCCGATTCCAACACCTGCCGGAAACTGGGCATCCCGTAGCGCGACTCCGGCGGGTAATACGTCCCGGCGTGGAAAGGGCGTCCTTCCGGCGTCAGGAAAACGGTCATCGGCCAGCCGCCCTGTCCCTGGTTGAAGACCAGCGTCGCCTGCATGTAAATATCATCAATGTCGGGGCGCTCTTCGCGGTCCACCTTGATGCTGATGAAATGCTCGTTCATAAAGTCGGCGGTATCGGGGTCTTCGAAGCTTTCGCGCTCCATCACGTGGCACCAGTGACACGCCGAATAGCCAATGCTGAGCAGGATCGGTTTGTCCTGTTCTTTGGCAGCGGCCAGCGCGTCCGGCCCCCAGGGATACCAGTCCACCGGGTTGCTGGCATGTTGTAGCAGATAGGGGCTGGTTTCGTGCTGCAAACGGTTCGCCATTATTCCCACACTTCGTTGTTTACCTGCTGTGCTGCTCGACCACTCACATTATACCCACATTCCGCGCCTGTTCGAGCCTCAAAAATCTATTCCGATTATACTTTCCGAGGGTGGGGAATGTGGGCACAACCTAGCGCCAAACACCGCCACCCTATATCATTACGGACAACAGCCAGGGTAAAAAGGTAACGAGTATGTCGGAACAGAGACAAGCGTTGCAGCGAGTGCTGGGCTTCCAACCGGAAGACCTGGACGCCAACCGGTCCGGGCAATTAGGCCCGCGCCAGCGCGCCAAGATCGAGACGACGAAGAAACAATATCTGATTGGCGGCGGTTTTTTCGGGATCGTGCTGCTTATCTTTTTTGTGTTCCTCGTCCGCGATGGGTTTACGGGTTGGCCGATCTTTGGGATGTGCCTGGGGACCATGCTGCTTTTGTTGGTGGGGGCCGTGTGGCTGCAAATAACCGTGCTGAACGCAGACCTTGCTGTGGGCAGTGTTGAGTGTGTAACCGGTCCGGTCGAACGCACCATTCGCCGCACCCGGACCCGCCGGGCGGGGTCATCGCATAGCACGCGCACCACGCGACACTATTATGTCCGGGTTGGCGAAAAAAGCTTCAAGGTGCTGCCGCAAGTCTATAATGCGTTCGAGGATGGCCGGGCCTACGAGGTCTTTTTCCTGCCGAAATCAAACGCGATTGTGGGAGCCGACATGCTGGATCAGGCCCCCGCCCCGCCGGAAGGGTGAGGGCTGTGCAGCGAATCCGTGATTTACCGAAAATGTCTTTCCTGGGTGCGGAATGCAGGTTATAGATAACCTCAGTTCGGGATAAAGGTTAACGTTTGAACCCACATTAGATCGATGGCATCTCCATAACTCAGGTAATAACAGGCTCAGGGAGCGAAACGGATGGGTGTGGCGTAGAGTGCGTCGCCGTACGGCATATTTCCTTCTGACCAGGTGGCAGAAATTATCAACGCGTAATCGCCGTTCATGCCGTCGAGAAACGTCACCAGAATCTTGCCATTTTCGTCCAGGATCGCCTCGACCATGTCGTCGGGAACGCTGGGGGTTAGGTTGTTTTCCGGATACAGTGTAGCGGCCACCGTCTCGGGGAACGGCGCTTCAAACAGCAGTTCGAGTGTATTGTCAATTACCAGCGTATGCGTGTCCGCCGTATAGTCGCGCGGAAAGACAGAAACGTCGGCGCAGACACCGCCCGCATCCGTGGTCCAGCAGTAGTTTCCCCTATCCATAGGGAAGGTGGCCTGTTCGCGCAGTATGTAAAGGGCTGGAGGTTCTATTTCACCTAGGACCGGCATGCTAGTAGGTTCTGCATCGCGTGGGGCAACCAGGAAGTTTCCCAGCATCTCACAGCCAGCCAGGAGCATACTCAAGGCCAGTAGGATAATCCACCAGATCTTGATCATAAGACAGCCTTTCTGATTTGACTACGTTGTCACATTACGATGACGACTAATGCGCGATTTTTGTTCCCAACAGGGGTGTCCCCCAATGACTCAGAAATAGGCGAGCTGTCGTTATCGAATTTGCATCTCGGTAGGTTCAGACGTCGACCGATATCCCGAACTGAGGTTATAGATAATATAATAACGCCGCGCCGACGGCAAGATCGCCCGGTTCCGGCGCGGGTGCTGGTCGATAGTCACAAAGGCCGCTACCTGACCAGTTCTGCTCTCAGCATGATCTCGGCCCCGGTCAGCAACTGCGAAATAGGGCAGCCGATCTTGGCGGCTTCCGCCTGCGTCCGAAACATGTCTTCATCGATACCGGGAACCACAGCCTGCATGTCCAGTTCGATCCGGGTCACTTTGAAACCGTCGCCGACCTTGTCTAGATGCACCTTTGCGGTGGTGTGGATGCGCTGCGGCGTGAACCCGGCTTTTCCCAGCCCGGCGCTGAACGCCATCGAAAAGCAGCCTGCGTGCGCTGCGCCGATCAACTCTTCGGGGTTGGTGCCGGGGCCGTCCTCAAAGCGCGATACAAATGAATAGGGGCCTTCATACGCGCCGCTGCCCAGCCTGACCGTGCCCTTGCCTTCGCGCAGCGAACCCTCCCAAACTGCTTCTGCGTGCCGAACTGCCATTGCCCTGTCTCCTTGTGTTTAACCGCATGACATGTAGATTGTAGCAAACCAACCTGCCAGCGCCCCGGCAGCGCACACCGGACATACATAAAAATGCCGGGCGGTTCAGGCCCGGCAGTGAACAGAAGGTTGATGAGTGCTACGAGATTTCCTACGTCGCTAGTCTTTCCCTTAACCACGCTAGAGCTTCGTTTTCCCGATTGAAAAACTGCAAGCTGTCGTGCCCGGCGTCGAGCATGGTCTCGCTGTACGGCGTTAGAATCGCCACCGCGCGCGTGTTCTCATGCTGCCGGATTTTGTGCAACAGCCTGAGCAGTCCCTGCACCGGGAGATCGGTGAACACCGTGTTCACCAATACCCCTACTTCGCCGGGCGCCCGGTGTAGAACCGGCACCAGCGAATTGACTAACCCACGCACGTCACCGCTAGAAACTGCTATCCCCACGTCTAGGCGCAGCACATCATGACCTTCTTGCCACATCCACGAAATACCGCTCGAAAGGATACTGCTTCCTTGAGCATCCATGACCGTAGAATCCCTTCCCTGGCGGCGTTACTTCCCTCACTTTCATTGTAAAAAAACTTAATCAAAAGGTTGCAAAAGTGTTTTAAAAAACCCATAAAAACGGTGTGGCACGCTGCAAACGCACCACACCGCGCCCCCTGTGGTCGTGGTCGTCGTTCAATCGTCGTAGACGTAGACCGTCGCCCCCTCCGCGACCCAGTTTTCAAACAGCCACTTCGCATCGCTGATCGACAGGTTCACGCAGCCGTGACTGTGCGTATAGCCAAAACTGTCGTGCCAGTACGTGCCGTGCAGGCTGACCAGCCCGTTAAAGTAGATAGCGTAGGGCACCTGTTCCAACGAGTAAAAATCGTCGCTGCCTTCCGACCCGCTCATGGGGCCGTTTTCGATCATCAACCGCACCGAATACGTGCCGGTCCGGGTTTTCCATTTTTCCTCGCGCAGCCCTGACGATACCAGCGTCGCCATGACCGGCTGCCCGCCTTCATACGCTACCAGGTTTTGCTCGTAGGTATTGACCGCTACCCAGCGCCCGCCAAACGTGGCCGGGGCAGTGGGGTGCACGATGCTCAGGTTTTGCTGGTTGGTCCACAGTCCCGGCCCGATCAGGTGCCAGTTCCAGCCGCGCACATTGACCGTCGCGTAGATGTTGACCAACTGGTAGCGCCGAAGCTGCCCGGCACCTTCACAGGATCGCGTCCCGGCGGGGGCGTTGGCTGCGCAGTGCGGCCACAGCACCCAGGCAAACGGCATATCCAACCCGCTGATGAATACCCCACTGAACGCCGACGGGGATGCATACCGCACGATGTCCGGCGGCACCCAGCGCCCCGGACGCACCTCGGCCCAGCCATCCTGGTATTGGCGCGGCACGACGTAGGTATAGCCTGCGCTCAGCGTCTCTACCTGCGTGCCGTCCGGCGCGTCGTAGAGCGGTACGGCAGACGTTGTAAACCGGATGAACGACACATCGTTCACCACGCCATAGTCCAGCGGCACAGGCGACACGCCCGGTGCCGGGCGCGCGGTGATCAGCGCGTTACACTCCGGCGTGCTGGGCGTTTCCAGCGAGATGCCCGCGCAGGATGGGTGCCCCTGGGCCAGCGCCATACCGCCGGTTGGCTCGTGGGCGGCTTCCAGCGCTCCACTTGGCAGGCCCCCTGCTGCCAGCACGGTCACCAGCAGCGCCGCTACCAGCGTTCGTTTCATCGTGTGATCCTCCTTGTGTGCACGCCCGCTTTTTTCAGGATTTCACTCATAATACAGCGGTTTTGCGCCATCACCCGAAAGCGCCTGCCAGCAGTATTCCAAGCGTGGGGACGTGGTATCCCGGCGGTATGGCAGCCCGCCTGCAACCCGATCAAAACAGGCTGCGTTACTTACACGCGCAGCCTGTCTTGCGTCTTGTTGCTCAGGGTCACCGGCGCTGTCAGCACACGGATTTAGCCGGTTACCTGGGGTCATCAGGCAGCCGACCATGTTTGGATTGATTGCTGTCGGACGTGGGATCAGGTGTCACTCGATTGGGCAGCGATCTCGGCGCGGGCGAAGGCCAAGGCCTCGTCTTTTGTAGAGAACAGCTTGACATCGGCCTTGCCATACTGCTCTTGCTCGCGCAGAGCCTTGGCCCCAAATTCGGCCAGGTTACCACTGGCAACCAGGATCGTGACGATGTCTGGATCACGATAGCCCGCTTGAGATGTTTCAGCCGCCATGCCCATCATCATGCTGCTGAAGTCCAAATTGACATTAGTCAAGTCTACAATGCGATAGACGCGGCATTGCATTTCTTGCTTGAGCGCCTCGGCTTCGGCGAGCACCTGTTGAATTTCATCGAAGGTTTTGCGGGTATCCTCAGTAGGCTCGTAAATGATGATCGGTTCATCTTTGAGTCGGTGTATTTGCATATTTGGTTTTTCCCCCATACAATTTGCGCGGGTCACCTGAACCATAATTTCATTTTATCTCACTTTTATGAAAAAGTGAAATATCAAAGTGGGAGAAAACAGAATGACAGATAAGATGATAAAAAACATCGATTTTAAGCAAATGTTTAATGACCTGGGATCGATTGCTGAGATCGCAGGCACCACCTACGATCAGGAGGCGGTTCGGCAGGTGGTGAACGCGTACAAGCCGATGTTTGCCACATTTCCGGTCGGCATCCGGGTCACTACCAAGCCCGCCCAATACCGCGATGTGTCGCTGCGCTATCTCCACCCGCTAAACAACACCGATCCGTTCGGCATCGCGGTTGAGCATGGCCTGTTTGCCCAAGATCACCACCCGGTCGAAAGCCTGATCCCCGAAGTACAGGCCAGTTTCGACATGGAAGGCTACGGGGTTGATATGGGGATATCGCACGGGCTGGAAAAAATCTGGCCGCTCTTCAGCCCGGTGCCGATCGAGGCGGTTGCCGCTCTGCCATCCGCGCCACCAGGGATCAAAGCTCATGCAGATTACTTTGCTAAAAACAACCTCAGGGCTTGCAACATCCTGACAGTGGACTTCTGGCACAAGACGATGAACGTCTATGTCCTACAACCGCCCGGAACACTGACACCGGATACCGTCGCCGCCCACATTGGCGATCTGGGTTTCCAGGTGCCCTCGCAGGAAGAACTGGAGATCAACACCCGCGCGTTCATCGTCTATCACACGTTTTCCTGGGACTCGCCTGAAGTCCAGCGCATCTGCTACGCGATGGTCGCTCCTACTCCGGACATGGTACCTGTGCACCTGCACCCGCTGGTCGAAAAAGTTGTGGCAGAAGCGCGGTTCCAGGCGGATCATCGCCGCTTTTTATACTGTCTAACCTATGCCCCCAGTGGGGACTACATCAAAATTGAAGTCGACTACAGGGGTACATTGAGCCTGACCATGCGGGATGCAATGTCGCGGCTACGATCCTAAGGATACAGACCCACGCCCGAACAATATCATTTCCGGCAAATAAAGCAGCCCTATCACCGGCTTGGCTTTCCAGGTCGTGACAGGGTCTTTTTTGCAGCGCTTGCTCCGGCCTTACTTGTCCGGCGCAGCACCCCGGTCATACAATACCAAACGAACTATCCATCCGTGCTGCCGCCCCCGACACAGCGGCGCACTGCGACCAGGCTGCGCGCCAGGAGGTTAATATGAGCAACATCCGGTCAATCAAACTGCAACCCCTTATCCGAAATACCCTGCCACTGCTGCTGGTCGCGTTTGGATGGTATACCGTCTACAGTCTTGCTACGCGCCTGGAATCGAACGTGATCGACACCTATCAAAAAGCCGAGTTGGAAGTCGTGCGCAACGCAGCACGCGCCGCGACTGTGTACATCACCGGTGAGATGGAACGGCGCGGCAGCGACCCAGACACGATCACCCAGATTGAACAGGAAGTGCTCAACGAGTTCGTCAAACCGATTCGCATCGGCACAGTCGGCGATGCCTGGATTTATTCGCCGGACTATATTGTGTTCGATCTCAGCGAAGACCTGCCGGACAAGTACCGGGACAAAAACATGGCGGAAATCTTCGCGATCCAACAAGCGGACGGCGCGTTTCACTACGAGTACATGGCGACATCCGTCTGCAACGGCCAGGAGGGCGTCGGCTGGTATGTCTTCTGGCCGGACAAGTCCGAGGAAGCTGCCTCTGCCTGGGAGTTCCTGACCCATGACGCCGGACGTGAGATCGCCGCCTGGACACCGGTAGTGGTCTTTCCCGGCACCGACAAAGAACTGATCTGGGTGATCGGCATGTCGGCCATGCTGCCCGAACTGATGCAGATCAGCGGCGCATACGACCAGATTCGCAATGCCATGCTGCTGATGACGGTTATCACGGCGCTGGTGTTGGGCCTGCTCTACTTCCTGCACCGCGCCGAACGGCAGGTCACCGCACTGCGCCAACAGGTGCGCGTGCTGGAAATCCAGATCGATGAGGCACGCAAAGCGTCGGACGTATCCGAGATCGTGGAATCAGAGTACTTCCAGGACCTGGCGGCCAAGGCCAAAGCACTGCGCAGCGCGCGACGGTAGGACCGCCCGGCGGCTGGATCGTGGGAATAAGCACCCGTTTTCTCTAGAATTTACCTAAACCCACATGTCAAGCCTGTTGCTCAAGGAGGAACTACATGAAAGCGTATGGCCTGTACATCAACGGTGAATGGGTGCCATCCGAAAGCGGCCAGACATTCGAAACCCGCAGCCCGATCAACGGCGAGGTGCTGGCAACCTTCCCGAAGGGCACACCCGGCGACGTCCGCCGCGCCATCGACGCCGCCGAAGCAGCTTTTCCGACCTGGAAGCGCACCCCGCCCCCGGCGCGCGGCGAAATCCTGCTGCGCGCTGCTCATATCATGCGCGAGCGCAAACAGGCGCTTGGCGAGCTGGTCACAACCGAAATGGGCAAGGTGATCGCAGAGGGCAAAGGCGACGTGCAGGAAGCGATTGATTTTCTCGAATACATCGCCGGGGAAGGGCGCCGCCTGCTGGGCGAAACGACGCCGTCCGAACTGCCGAATAAATTCTGCATGACCGTGCGCCAGCCTATCGGCGTAGTCGGCTGCATCACGCCCTGGAACTTCCCGATGGCGATCCCGATCTGGAAGATCGGCGCGGCGCTGATCTCCGGCAATACGATTGTGTTCAAACCGGCCAGCCTGACACCGCTGTGCGTGGCGGCGCTGGTCGAGATTTTTGAAGAGGCCGGGCTGCCGCCGGGCGTGCTGAACTTCGTGACGGGCGGCGGGGGATCGGTTGGCGTGGAGATCGTGGAAAACCCGCGCGTCAAGGCCATCTCGTTTACGGGCGGTGTGCCTGCCGGGATCGACATCTATACCCGCGCGGCCAGGTCCTTAAAACCGGTCGAGTTGGAGTTGGGCGGCAAAAATCCGCAGATCGTGATGGATGACGCCAACCTCGACCTGGCGTTAGAGGGCATATTGTTTGGCGCATTTGGCACTGCCGGGCAGCGCTGCACGGCTACCAGCCGCCTGATCGTCCACGAAGCGGTATACGATGAGATGCTGTCACGCCTGCTGGCCCGCACCAAGGCCCTCAAGATCGGCAATCCGCTGGACCCAAACATCGACGTTGGCCCGGTCGCAGATACGGCGCAGGAGCAGTCGATCCTGGGCTACATCGAGATCGGCAAGGGCGAGGCCAGGCTGGTTTGCGGCGGCGACAAGCTGACCGGCGGCGAATACGACCGGGGCAGTTACATTCAACCGACGATCTTTGAAACCGCGCACGGCACGCGCATCAGCCGGGAGGAAATCTTTGGCCCGGTGCTGAGCGTGATCAAAGTGGGCAGCTACGAGGAAGCAGTCGCGGTTGCCAACGATATTGAGTACGGGCTGTCGTCCTCGATCTACACCCGCGACGTAAACCTGGCCTTTCGCGCTATCGATGACCTGGAAACCGGCATCACCTACATCAACGCGCCGACCATTGGCGCCGAGGTGCACCTGCCCTTTGGCGGGACCAAGCATACCGGCAACGGCGGGCGCGAAGCGGGCACCAGCGCTATTGATGAGTTCACCGAGATCAAAACCGTGTTTGTGGACTACAGCAACCGCCTGCAAAAAGCGCAGATCGAAGACTGATCCAGCGTTTTTCGTTCCAACAGAAAACCCGCCTGCGCAGGTGCCAGGCGGGTTGTTTTGCTTCAGGCTGGGGGACATGGATTTGAACCATGACTAAAGCATCCAGAGTGCTCCGTTCTGCCTATTAAACTATCCCCCAATAGGTACAACGCATTCTATCACACCCGCCCCGGCTTGACAAGGGTTTTGTGACCGCGATCTGGTACCGTTTCCGCCCGGTTGGCCGTTCAAAGCTGCCGCCCGGTCTGGTATAATGGCGCGTGCCGCACCTCAGCCCTTATTGTCATAAGGAGTGTCATACCGTGACCGAAAAACCAGATGTTCCCGTTCGTGTGCGCTTTGCGCCCAGTCCCACCGGACCCATCCACATCGGCGGTATCCGGACGGCCCTGTTTACGTGGCTGTTCGCACGCCATCACGGCGGGGTGTTCATCCTGCGGATCGAAGACACCGACCGCAAGCGCTATGACCCCGGCTCGATAGAGTTGATCACCGAAGGGCTGCGCTGGCTGGGGATCGACTGGGATGAAGGGCCGGAGGTTGGCGGCGAGTATGGGCCTTACTTCCAGTCGGAACGAACCGCGCTATACCGGCAGTGGGCGAACTGGCTGCTTGATCGCAACCTGGCCTATCGCTGCTACTGCACGCCCGAACGCTTGCAGCAGGTCCGCGAAGAACAGCGCGCCAAGGGACTGACCGGCTATGACCGGCACTGCCGCAACCTGACGCCAGCGGAGCGCGCCCGGCTCGAAGCGGAAACCGGCGGCCAGTACGTGATCCGCTTCAAGATGCCGCTGGAAGGCAGCACGACGGTGCACGACATGCTGCGCGGTGACATCACATTTGACAACACGCAGTTGCAGGACCTGGTGCTGCTCAAGTCAGACGGCTACCCGACCTACCACCTGACGAACGTGGTGGACGATCACTTCATGCAGATCAGCCACATCATGCGCGCCGAGGAATGGATTTCGACCGCACCGATCCACAAAAACATGTATGACGCGTTCGGCTGGCAGATGCCAAAGATCGCGCACCTGCCGGTGATCCTGAATCCGAGCGGCAAGGGTAAGCTCTCCAAGCGCAGCGCCGGGTTCACCGACGGCGGGCGCAAGGTGCCGGTGCTGCTGCACGAGTTCCGTGAAGCGGGCTACCTGCCCGAAGCCATCGTCAACTTCCTGACCAACATCGGCTGGAGCTTTGGCGATGACCGCGAAGTCTTCAGCGTGGACGAAACGATCGCGCGCTTTGACCTCAGCCGCGTCAACCTGGCGAGCAGCATCTTCCCGCTGGAAAAGCTGGACTGGCTGAACGGCGTGTATATCCGCGAGATGGACCCCGACCGGCTGGCGGGGCTGCTGAAGCCGGTGTTTGAAGACGCCGGGTACGTGGTGGACGACGACCGGCTGCGGCAGGTGATCCCCCTGGTCCAGGCGCGGATCAAAACGCTGCCCGACGTAGTGGACAAAGGCGGGTTGTTCTTCCGGGCGGACTTTACGCCCCCGCCGCTTGACGCGCTGATTCAGAAGCAGATGGACGCTGCCAGCACCAGGACGGTGCTTCAGCGCGCACTGGAAACACTCGACGCCCTGCCGGACTTCGACGCCGAAACGCTGGAAGGGGCGCTCCGTCCGCTGGTAGCTGAGCTAGGGCTAAAGCCGGGACAGGTCTTTGGCACGCTGCGCGAAGCGACAACCGCCGAACCTGTCACGCCGCCGCTGTTTGATACGATGGCCGTGCTGGGTCGTGAGACGGTACTGGCCCGCATCCGGCAGGCCGTTGACGTGTTATGTTAGTACAGTCCGGCAGAAGGTAGCAGGTGGTTTTTGGTAGGGGCGACTCGGTGGGTCGCCCAGGACAGAGCAAGCTCTGCCCCTACAAAACTTGGCCTCACCCCTCATCCCCCAGCCCCTTCTCCCCTCTCTATACACACAGCTATAGAGGGGCAAAGGGGAGCAGCTCGGCGGGAAAACAGCGTTTGCCGTTTTGCTCCCCCTCGCCATTTTCAATGGAGAGAGGGAGCCGGGGGGTGAGGCCAACTGTCAGGCAGTCGCATCTGCAAAAGCTGGCATCCTGCTTGCTAATCAGCTTCCGCCCGCCAGCGCGGCCAGCGTCCCGGTGAACAGGCATTGGAACAGCATCAGCGCCACCCCGGCCAGGATCGCCCCCAGGAAGATCGCGCAGCACCCGCTGCCCAGTCCAAAGCGATACACGTCTGCGATAAGGGTTACGGTGTAGTACACAATCGACACCCCGCCCGCCGCCAGCGCAAACCAGAACAACACCGCCACGCCGGGATCGGACGGGATGAGCAGGAGCATGATTGTAGTCGCTGCGGCGCTGAGCAGCGCAACGATGGTCTGAAACGGTAGAAACCGGCGCAGGAAGTATTCCAGCGTATTATCACCTGCCAGCACCCGCGTGGCCGCGATGTGAATCCCGGCAGCCTGGATCAGCAGGGTGACGGCGCTCGCCGCGCCCGACAGCAGCGCCAGCGGGATCATGATCACCAGGCTCATGTCATCCAGGTAATCAAAGTCAGGCGCGGTCATATAGCCTTCGTCGGCAAGCGTGTACGTGGGGGTGTACTCCTCTACCCATTCCTGCATACCGGATAGCCCCAACGTCAGCACGGCTACCGCCCCGAGAGCGACCACCAGCACGTACAGCACCAGGTCCAGCAGGATATTGTTCCAGGTAGCGCTCTCGGCTTTTTTGCCTTTGGACTTGGGACGCAGCTTTTGCTTGCCACCCAGCCGGTTGACCAGTTCGGCGCGCTGGTCGGGATCGATCAGCACCGGGACGGCTTCCTTTAACGGGCGCCCGGTAAGCACGGTTGCCATGTTGACGACATACGGGTCTTTTTGCAGCGCCGGGTACAGGCTCAGGGCGCGGCCCAGGTTTTCGACTGCCCGGACGTTGTCCTTCCGGTTGAAGTGAGCACCCGCCGCCCGCAGGTAATTGCGCGCCAGTTCCAGGTCCCGCGCGGTAACGGTCGGCCCGCCGCTTATGGGTCCGGCATAGGCACTGTCGCCGGTTGCCGTGCCGCTGGACTGCACACCCGCGCCCCACTCGATCCCGGCCTGCTGCTGAAGATAGCGCCCGGCCTTCAGCGCCAGTTCGCGGATACGCGGATCGGGATCGGTCCGGTAAACGTCCGCCAGCGGCCTGATCGCCGCCGGGTCCCGCGTGTTTGCCAGAGCGACGATTGCCTTCTGGCGGTCGGCGGGGTTCGAACTGCGTAACTGCCGAAACAGGTCATCCAGCATCCTGCACTCCCCTTTTTGCGCACATACAACCGGCCTCTCCGGCTGTGTAACCATGAACCACCGGTCTGATCTGGCCCGCGTTGGCAGCGGACCACCTCTACTGTACAACCGGATCGCGCTGCTTGCCCCCTGATTCTGTGGGGAACGGGTTGGATTCGCAAGTTGCCGCGCGAACAGGGCATGGCATGTTGGCTTGGCGAATGTTATGTGGGGCTGCGGTATAATGGCGGGGATAGCTAAATCGCCGTGGGTGGAGGATTCATTGTGCAGCGCGGAGGCCGCGTTTTTACATTCGCGATGACACTGGTTGTCATCTTGCTGTTGATCTATTTTAGCTGGCAGGGCGGGCTGGGACCGCTGGAAGGTGCTGTATCGGTACCGCTCAACTTCTTGCAAGGCGTGATCGGCAGCGTAACGCGGGGCGTCGGCGGCGTGCGGGACGACGTTGCCAACTTCCGCAAACTGGAGCGGCGTAACAAGGACCTGGAAGAAGCGCTGGCCGTCTACCAGGCGGAACTGGCCGAGCTGCGCGAAAAAGGGCACGACTATGACCGGCTCGCCGCGCTGCTGGAGTATGACCGCTACGGGCCGCAAGACTGGGAAACCGTGACCTGTGACGTGATCGGCGTGGATAACACCGGGTTTGTGCGTGCCATCCAGATCGACTGCGGGCGGCGAGATGGTGTTGAGATCATGGACCCGGTTGTGACCGAACTGGGCATGGTAGGCCGCGTGGTCAAGGTGTCGGCGACGGGCGCGGAAATTCTGCTGCTGACGGATGCCAACAGCAGTGTCAACGTCCGCTTGCAGCAGTCCAGGGCCGATGGGCTGGTGATCGGGCAGTTGAGCGGCGACCTGCTGATGTCGTTCATCCCGGTGGATGCCGAGGTCCAGGAAGGCGACCTGGTGATGACCAATGGCCTGGGCCAGAACTTCCCGGCAGACCTGCTGGTGGGGCAGGTGCTCAGCGTGGCGCTGGGCGAAAGCGAGCTGTACCAGGAAGCGCGTGTCCGCAGCCTGGTCAACTTCGACCGGTTGGAAATCGTGCAGGTGATCATCAACTTTGAACCGGTGGACCTGTCCGTATTTGAAGAGGAAGAAGCCGAGGCCGCGCCGTGAGTAACTATATCGCCATCCCCGTACTGATGGTTGCTGCCATCGTGAATTCGGCGGTTATGCCCGAATTCCGGCTGGGCGGCGGTGCGCCGGACGTGGTGTTCTTGCTGGTGATCTCCTGGGGGCTGCTGGTCGATGTCCGGGCAGCGCTCACCTGGGCCGTGATCGGCGGCGTGATGCAGGATTGGCTGTCGATTGCGCCGCTGGGCACTTCGGCGTTAGGGCTGGCGATGGTGGTGTTCGCAGCCGATACGGCATTCCGGCAGGTGCCGCGCGGCAGCCTGCTTATCCCGCCGCTGGTGGCGGGCGCGGGCACGGTGGCCTACCATCTGATCGTGCTGGGCGTGCTGGGCCTGACGGGCACCACCGTACCGATCGGCCAGGGGTTGTATTACGTCACGCTGCCGACGGTGATCTACAACACGGTCCTGATCGTGCCGGTTTTCCGCGTGATGGGCACCATTCACCGCTGGCTGAGTCCGCGCCGCCCGCCGATTGGGGGATAGTGGCTGGCGATTGGCGGTTGGCTGTTGACTGCCGCGTAAAAAACAGGGTGGCAAAGCTTCATCCCTGTGGGATTGTTGTGTGAGGGCTATAAAAACGCCAGGGGTAGATACTTTAGTGGTACGGTTTAGTGATAGAGTGATGGTAGAAGCGGTGTGGAGTGAGTGACATGAACGACCGACGTATCCTTCCATTCCAGGGCTGGCGGCTGATTTTTGCGCAGGCGGTGGTTGTCTTTTCGCTGATCGTGCTGGTGCTGCGCATGGGCGAACTGCAATTTCTGCGCGGTGAGCAGTTTGTCGAAGACGCCGAAGAAAACCGGCTCCAGCTTGTGCTCCAGGCGGCCCCGCGCGGCGCGATCTACGACCGCTACCGGACGCCGCTCGCCAAAAACGACCCTGCTTACAACGTGATGATCACCCCTGCCGACCTGCCCGACGATCCCGCCGCCGTGCTGGAAGAGTATAACCGCCTGTCGGCGTTGATCGACGTGCCCGCCACGCGCGCCGTAGCCGATGCGGCAGGCCGTACCACCGAGCGCAGCCTGGACGAGATGGTCCTTGAGGGTGAAGGGATCGCGCCTTATACCCCGGTGCTGGTGGCCCAGGACATCCCGCGCTATGTCGCGTACCGTATTATGGAGGAAGCGCAGCTTCTGCCGGGCGTGACGGTCGAGGTGGCGTCTGTACGCGAGTATCCCAGCGGCGCGGCCACCGCGCACATCATCGGCTATCTTGGTCCCATCGGCCCGGAAGAAGAGGTGCGGCTGCGCGAGCTGGGCTATAACCCCGCCTTTGACCGCATCGGCTATGCGGGCATCGAAGCGTTCCTCCAAGAACAGCTTGCCGGGAAGCGAGGGATGCAAACCTGGATCGTGGACGTAGCGGGCCAACCCATCCAGATGATCGAAGAAGAAAAGTTTGAAGCGGGCATGAGCGTCCAGCTCACGCTTGACCTGGACCTTCAAGAAGCCGCGCAGGAAGCGCTGATCCGCCAGATCAACGTCACCAACGCCAGCGAACAGCGGCTTGTCACCCAGCAGGGCGTGGTGATCGCCATGGACCCGCGCAACGGCGAAATCCTGGCGATGGTAAGCTGGCCCAGCTACGACAACACGCGCTTCGCGCGCAGCATCGACGGCGAATACTACTTTGACCAGTTTGACGACCCGCTGCGCCCCCTGGTCAACCACGCTGTCAGCGCGCTGTACCCGCCCGGCTCGGTGTGGAAAGTGATCACGGCGACTGCCGCTGTCGAAGAAGACGTGATCGATCCGGCGTCCAAGCTGTACTGTGCGGGCAGCCTGGTGCTGCCCAACGCCTACGCCCCGCGTGACGAAAGCCGGGGTCAAACGTTTGTTTGCTGGCTGCGCAGCGGCCACGGAGAGGTAGACCTGCTTAAGGGCATTGCGCAAAGCTGCGACGTCTACTTTTACCAGCTCGGCGGCGGCAATCCGAAAGTCAGCGAATCAATCCTCCGCTCCGGCGGACTGGGCATTTATGACCTGTACCGCTGGGCCACGGCCTTCGGCGTCGGGTCGGAACTGGGGATCGAGCTGCCCGGCGAACTGGCCGGGCGAATGCCCGAAAACCAGTGGAAGCGCCGTTTTTATGGCGAGAGCTGGTCGACCGGCGACACGTACAACGCCGCATTTGGCCAGGGTTATGTTACGGTGACTCCGCTCCAACTGCTGAATGCGGTCACCGCGATTGTCAACGGCGGTACGCTCTACCAGCCGAGAATGGTCATGAACCTGCAAGATGCGAACGGCAACATCCTGCAAGATTTTGAGCCGCAGGTTGCCCGTACAATTATGCCCAAATCCGGTGAGGACGTGGTGCTGCTGCTTCAGGAAGACATGATCATCAATGGTGGCAACAGCCTCGTCTGCCGCTGTGAAAAAACCAGCGACTACTACAACGAAGCGCTCTGCAACCCGGACGGCTATCGCTCGCGCTTTGATCGCAACCCCGATCCCGCCGTCGAAGACTGGGTCGAGTACCGCGTCAACGTGCCCTTTAACTACACCTTCAACGCGGGCGTCTGCGACCAGTTTGAGTTTGAAAGCCTGAACCGGCAGCAGCGCTATATCCCGGCGATGGCCTCGCGCGAGACGATTGAACTGATCCAGCGCGGTATGCGCGAAGCCGTGCTGACCGGAACGGCGTCCGGCGCAGCGCTGTCATACGTCAACGTGGCAGGCAAAACCGGCACGGCGGAATACTGCGACGACATCGCCTACCCGTTGGGCCTGTGCGTTCCGGGCCAATGGCCCGCGCACGCCTGGTATGTTGGCTACGCGCCCTACGAAGACCCGGAGATCGTCATCATCGCGTTTGTATACAATGGTGGCGAAGGGTCGGCGGTGGCTGCGCCCATTGTGCGCGACGTGATGGATTCATACTACAAGCTGAAGGCCGCGCGCGGCGAATCGGTGGCAGAATAGCACGCTTGTTGAAAACGAGTATAGTAGTAGAAGAAAGCCGCGCGATCTGCTGCGATTGGGTCGCGGGCGATGGATTCGCAGCCATACCGGGATGCAGACGACGTAACGATGGATGATTCCATTACCCTGAAAGGCATCAAGCAGGGGCTGCTGGTCACGATCAAGCCTGATGGCAAGTGGTCTGACCTGACAGGCCGCCTGATGACCCTGATCGATTCGCAGGGCGATTTTTTCCAGGGCGCACAGGTGACGCTGGCGCTTGGGCCGCGCGACCTGCGGGGACACGAGCTGTCAGGTATCCAAACCCAGCTTGCCCGGCGCGGCGTGATGCTGCTGGCCGTTCTGAGCGACAGCGAGAGAACCATTAGCTCCACGCGCAAGCTCGGCTTGCAGACTGCGCTGGATACGCTGATCGTGGAAGAAGCTGAACCCATCGTGCCGGAGGCGCCCAAGCCGCCGCCCATTGATTCGGAGGAACACGGCACACACGGCGTGTTGATCAAGCGCACGCTGCGTAATGGGCGGACGGTGCACAGTGACGGTCATGCCGTGATCATCGGGGATGTGAACGCGGGCGCGGTGGTCGTGGCGCACGGGGACGTGATTGTGTGGGGCAGGCTGCGCGGCACGGTGCACGCCGGGGCCAACGGTGACGAAGCGGCGGTGGTCTGCGCGCTGTACCTGGCGCCGACCCAGCTTCGTATCGCCGGGTATATCACTATCTCGCCCGAAGACCGGCGGCGCAAGCCTCGCCCTGAAAAAGCGATGATCCGCAATGGCCGCATCGAAGCGGTTGCGTGGGAGTAGGCAGCGATTGGCGATTGGCTTTTGGCGGTTAGCAGTTGGCCTGCGGTGATTATGTGGGCAAACTGATTCGAATCCGCGCAGGCAGGCGTGTTCTTCGCTGTGCGTAGACAGGCTGGCGGCTGAAAGCGACATAAAAGGAACCGGTAGATGAGTGCCCGAATTGTAACCATAACCTCCGGCAAAGGGGGCGTTGGCAAGACCACCGCGACGGCCAACCTGGCGGTGTCGCTTGCCAGCCTGGGTAAAAAGGTCATCTGTATCGACGCTGATATTGGGCTGCGCAACCTGGACGTGGTGATGGGCCTGGAAAACCGGATCGTGTATGACTTGGTAGACGTGATCGAGGGCCGCTGCAACCTGCGCCAGGCGATGGTCAAAGACCGGCGAATCCCCGACCTGTACCTGCTCCCGGCGGCCCAAACCCGTGACAAAACGGCGGTCAGCCCGGATGACATGATAACTCTGACCGATGGTTTGCGCCCAGACTACGAGTATATCCTGATCGACAGCCCTGCCGGGATCGAGTGGGGTTTTCGGAACGCGCTTGCCCCTGCCGATGAGGTGGTTGTGGTCACCAACCCGGAGGTGGCCGCCGTCCGCGACGCCGACCGGATCATCGGGCTGATCGAAGCTGACGAGCGCAGGCTACCGGCCAGCCTGATTATCAACCGTGTCAAGCCGGACATGGTACGCCAGGGCGACATGCTCTCGGTGGACGATGTGATCGACATCCTGTCCGTGCGGCTGCTGGGCGTCATTCCAGAAGATGAATATATCCTGATCGCATCAAACAAAGGCGTGCCGATCACGCTGGATCACCAGAACAGCCCGGCAAGTACGGCGTTTCGCAACATTGCGCGCCGCCTGACCGGGGAGCAGGTACCGCTGATCAACCTGGACAGCCGTGGCGGCATCCTGCGCCGGTTAGCCCGGATTTTTGGCGCGTCCAAAGCTGCGCCTTAGTGTAACTGGGGGTGAACACATGACATCCCTTATAGACCGACTGCTGGGACGTAAAACGCCGACCAGCGCCGAACTGGCCCGTGAGCGCCTGAAACTGGTCCTGGTCACCGACCGGAGCGACCTATCACCGGAAACGCTGGAGCAGATGCAGGCTGAGATCATCCAGGTGATCACGCGCTATATCAAAATCGACCAGTCGAAGGTTCACATCAAGCTGGAACAGCGCGCCAGGGAAAACTACCTGGTGGCGGATATTCCGCTGGTGCGCGATCACAGCCAGAGCGCGGCCCCCCCGCCGCCCGCGCCTGCCGGTTCGGCTCAACTGGCCGAGCCTGAAAAACCGTCCGGCTCGTAGTGTGCCAGGCGTTCGCCGGTTGGTGTTGTCCCGGCTGCGTAAATACAGCGCGGGAACGATGTCTATCTGCCCTTGCCCGAAGCGCATCCCCTGCGCTTTTTTGTTTGCTGGTATGGCCGACGGTTGGCCGCCGCCCGCCAATCGCTCTTTTGCCGGGCAAGATAGGAACGCTATAATCGGCACGGATACAGGATGTGCCTGGAAGCTGGTAGACGAGTTGAGCCGGTAGCGTATGCAGCAAACCAAACCGAATATCTGGCGCGATTTTGACTTCACCCTGCTGGGCGTGACGCTGCTCCTGATCATCATCGGCATCTTGATGATTCGCAGCGCGACCATGGACGCCGTCGATCCCGACCTGATCAACCGCGTGCCCAGCCAGGTTCAATTCACCATCATTGGCATGGCAGTCGTGTTCATCGTGGCCGCGATGGATTACCGCCTGCTGGGCAGCATTCACAGCTTTATCTACGGTTTTGTGATCGTCATCCTGGGGCTGGTGGCCGTGCTGGGCGTGGTGGGTGAAGCGGGCGCGCAAAGTTGGCTGAACGTTGGCTTGCAGGTCCAGCCCGCCGAGTTGGGTAAGATGCTGCTGGTCATCACGCTGGCGCAGCACCTGGCCAACAACTACGGAAAAATCAACCGGCTGAGCGCCGTGCTGCTGTCGTTGGCCCATATCGGCGTCCCGGCGCTGATGGTCTTTGTCCAGCCGGACCTGGGCACCGCCAGCGTGATGTTTGTGGTCTGGTTTGTGATGGTCTGGGCGGCAGGCCTGCGCTTTAAGCACCTGGCGCTGTTTGTAAGCATCGGGCTGATTATGCTGCCGGTGCTGTGGTTCAGCATGGAAGAATACCAGCAGCAGCGCATTATCTCGTTTATCAGCCCGGAATCCGACCCCGAAGCGCAGTACAACATCGACCAGGCGTTGATCAGCATCGGCTCCGGCGGGATGATGGGCAAGGGCTACGGCAACGGTTCGCAGACGCAGGGGCGTTTTTTGCGCGTGCGCCATACCGACTTCATTTTTAGCGTGATTGCGGAGGAGATGGGCTTCGTCGGCGCGACGATTGTCATTGTGTTGATGGGCGTCGTGATCTGGCGCTGTTTGCGCGGTGCGGCGGTTGCTGCCGACGCGGTGGGCAGCCTGATCTGTTATGGCGTGGCGGGGATGGTCTTTTTCCAGACCATGGTATCCATCGGCATGAACCTGAATATCCTGCCCGTGACAGGGCTGACGCTGCCATTTGTGAGTTCGGGCGGGTCGTCGTTGGTGACCATGCTGATCGGGATTGGACTGGTCGAGAGCGTGGTCATACGCCGCCGCCTGCGGGAGTACACCTAGCACAGCCCTGCATAAACACGCGCTAAGCCAGTATTGTGCCCAAGATTTGAGCAGGCTGGTGTTGAATTAGCTGGCAGCTTATCCATGTGTCCGCGAATCACAGCAGATGGTAACTTATGAACGAAACCTATTCCGATTCCCCAATCGAATCCCCCAAACCTGACGCCCAAGACCCGACGCCCGCCGCTGCCGGGCCGCAGGTGGTGGTGTTCGAAGACCTGACGCTGGCCGAGGCGTTGACCTATCTCGTGTGGCGACCGGGCGAAACGGCGCGCCTGTTTTGGCGGGTGCTCACCCGCAGGCCGGGCGAAGAAGCGCCGCCATCAGCAGCCGGGATCGGGCCGGAGGGGGTGCCATCGTTCGCCCGTGAGCCGGACGCGCTGGGAGCCAGCCTCGACGAGGGACTCGCTCCCACCCCTGAAAGCCTGGCCGTGCATCCGGGACGGAAAGCCGTGTTTGTGCTGCCTGCGCGGCTGGTTGTGCTGGCGCTGGCGCTGCTGCTGGCGATGCAGGGCGGGGTGGTGCTGCACGACGCGGCAACCAACCTGGCGCTGCATTTAAAAGGCGAAACCAACGATGCAGGGCTGTGGTTTATGCTGGCGGGCGCGCTGGTTTTCGGCTTTGAACTGTTCCAGGGCCGCGAGTGGTGGGCGGGGCGTTTCCCGCGCCTGACCGCGTGGCTGCGGCGGCGGTTGGGCAGCGATGGCGTGCCGCGCCTGTGGAGTGCCGGGCTGATCGTCCTGGCGCTGGTGTTGATCTGGCTGGCAGCAGTGAACGCGGCGGGCGTATGGGGATCGGCGCTGCTGCTGGCGCTGGCCGGGCTGCTGTGGCTGGCGGTGCTGGTTGGCACAACCGCCCCAGGGGATGTTGAAGTGAGCGAATCAGCCGGTCCCGGCGGCGAGTTTGTGATCCGGTCGCGGATCGCGCCGGTTGGGAAAGCCGGAGTCCGCGAAGCGCGCCCGTCGGTCCTGGACAATATCCCGGCGTATCGCCTGTTCCTGATGCCGGTGGCATTGGTGCTGTCCGCGCTGGCCTACTCGCTGAACGTGACGCGCAGCCCGCAGGATGAGATCACCGACGTGGTGTTCACGACCGGCGGCTTTTTCGCCTGGGTGCTGAGCATTGGGTTGTGGATCACCGTGCTGGCGGTGGATGTGCGGGGTCTGCCGGGACGACTGCGCGCGCTGCGGGCGTGGCTGCGGCTGGCAGCCTGGCGTGAGCGATTGCGCGCTTTCCAGGGCTGGTGGACGCTGGCGGCACTGACTGCGATCATCGTGTTGGGCGCGTTTTTCCGGCTGGCCGACCTGGAATCCACGCCGCCGGAGATGACCAGCGATCATATTGAAAAGCTGTTGGATGCGCTGCGCGTCAGCGATGGCTATCGCGGCGTATTTTTCCCCAACAACGGCGGGCGCGAAGGGTTCCAGATGTACGTCGTCGCTTTTTTCGCGGATACGCTGAGGGTGGGCTTCAACTTCAAGGCGCTCAAGCTGGCATCGATTGTAGAAGGCGTGATCACGCTGCCCGCGCTGTGGTGGATGGCGCGGCAGGTGTTTGGCACCGATACCGACAAGGACCGGCGGCTGGGCAACTGGGTTGGGCTGGCGCTGGCGGGACTGGTGGCGGTATCGTCCTGGCACGTGATGCTGTCACGGCTGGCGCTGCGGATTGTGCTCACGCCGCTGACAACTGCGCTGGTGATCGGCTTTTTGGCGCGGGTGATGCGGCACAACAGGATGCGCGATTACGTGGCACTGGGCGCGATTTTGGGTGCGGGTGCCTATTTTTACCAGGCCAACCGTATGCTGCCGATCCCGGTCGTGATCGGGATCGGGCTGGCGCTGCTGGGGCGGGTGCGCGCCCCGCGCGATCTGCTCAAGCTGGCGGGCGAGGTGATCGGGCTGGCAGCGCTGGCTCTCACGCCGCTGGCGGCCTACTGGTATATCGGGCAGGTGTTGGAGCAGTCCACGTATGCCAATGTGCGCGAACTGGGCGAGCGGCTGGCGTCTTTTACGCCGCTGGCGGTGATGCTGTGGTTCTGTGTGCTGGCGCTGATCCTGCGGGCGTCCGGCAAACAGGGCGTGCTGTTGTACGGCGGCGGGCTGCTGGCGCTGGTAGTCGTCGCGCTGGCGGTGTATATCCCGCTGTATCACTACAGCGAATTGTTCCCGGAGCATTTCTGGGACCGCACGCGGGGCCGTATATTTGGCGAGGAAGCGTTTGAAGGGCGCGATCCGTCGCTGGGCGAGCAGATCGACCTGTTTTGGGACCGGCGCGACGTGTTTGTGGATAACTACGGCGACGCGCTGCGCATGTTCCACTGGGAAGGCGACGGCGCGTGGATCAATAACGCCCATGCGCGCCCGGCGCTGGATGGTATTTCTGGCGGGTTGGTGATCCTGGGCATACTGCTGTGGGGCGTGCGCGGTTTCCGGCGGCAGGACCCGGTGATCTGGCTGCTGCCGCTGGTGGTGCTGGTCATGCTGCTGCCGTCGGCGATGACGCTGGCCTATACGATTGAGAATCCGAGTTTTACACGGGCGAGTGGTACGCTCCCGGTGGTGTTTTTGCTGGCGGCGCTGCCGCTGGGCATGGTGGGCTATTACCTGGCGCGGCTGCCGCTGCGCATATGGCGCGTGCCGGTCGGCTTGATCGCGGCGCTGGCTGTGCTGGGCGGCACGCTGGCGGCGGCCATAGGACCAAACTGGGACAACTATTTCACCGATTACCGCCTGAGCTACAGCAGTAGCTGGAAGCCCTACCGCGAGATCGTCAAGCCGCTGCGCACATTTGCCGAGGGCGAAGGCAGCTATGGCAACGCGTTTATGGTGGCTTATACCCACTGGCTCGATCACCGCATCCTGGGTACGATGGCGGGCGATATTCGCTGGCCGAACGGGCTGGTGTCGCGGGACGATGTGCTGTACGCGATCCACCGCAACGAGGGCACGCCGTACCAGTATGACCCGTCCAGGCCGCTCTTTTTTATGTACCATCCCAGCGATACGGCGACCGAGCGCTACCTGGCGGATATGTTCCCTGGCGGCACGACGGAAACCTACGAGTACACCTGGGAAACCGAGAGTGGATGGAGCCAGGGCCAGTATTATATTTACCGCGTGCAGGCGGGGGCGGTTGAGTGAGGAAACAGTCCGGCGGCGGTGTAAGTGAAATGCGATAGAACCGGGTTGAAGCCGTCTGGTAGTTGGCCTCACCCCTCATCTCCCAGCCCCTTCTCCCCTCTCCAGCCCAGCTATAGAGGGGAAAAGGGGAGCCGCACGGCGGGAACACGGGCGTTCGCAGCCTTGCTCCCCCTCTCTATTTCCAATGGAGAGGGGACCGGGGGGTGAGGCCAACCGGCAGGCTCCACATCTGCTATGGCTTGGCATAGCGCCCGGCTGTTTTGTAACTGATGCGTAACGGACACATGGGATAGACAGTTGGCGGACACGAATTTTCCTACCGGAGCACCGGATAACAAACAAGCAGTGGTGAGCGCTGCCGGACCAGGGCGCGCGCGCGTGATGCGAGAGCTGGCGGCCTGGTTTGGGCGCGCAGATGTGCTCATTTATGCGCTGCTGGGTCTGGTCCTGCTGGTGGCGGGCTGGTTGCGCTTTGATGCGCAAAACTGGGACGACTTCACGCACCTGCACCCGGACGAGCGTTTTTTGACCGACGTGGTGTCGGTGTTGAACGGCCCGCTGAACTTCAGCGATGCATCGTTCGAGGAACAGGACAAGCACCGCGCGCGCTGCGATCTGCGCTATCCGGCGAGCGGTGAAGAAGGCTTCGAGGCGCTGACACAGGTCGGGCGCGGCGGCTATTTTGACGCGGACTGCTCGCCGCTGAATCCCAACAACGTCGGCAAGGGGCTGTATGTCTACGGCGAGTTCCCACTGTTCACCGTGCACGCTGCCGGGGTGGCCATGTCGCAGTTATCCCTCGACGTGCACTCGTTCCTGGAAACGTTCGACACGGACGCCGCGAACAGCTACACCGTTACCACGCACTGGGAAGGTTATAACGGCGCGCAGTTTGTCGGGCGCTCGATCTCGGCGCTGGCCGACTGTTTGACCGTGCTGGTCGTGTTCCTGCTGGGGCGGCGGCTGTACGGGCGCTGGCACGGCCTGCTGGCGGCGGCGCTGTACGGGCTGGCAGCTTTTCCGATCCAGCAGTCGCATTTCTGGACGGTGGATGCTTTTACTACCTTCTGGGTGACGCTGGCGCTGTATATGGCCGTGCGCGCCCTGGACGGGGCAAGCGTGATCCGGGGACCATCGGCGGCGGCGTTCCTGGCCGTGTGGGCCGGGGGCGTGACGTGGGAAGCCGCGACGCGTGACTATCCTATCCTGGGGCTGGTCGTGCTTGGCCTGTTTGTGGTCATCGCGTTGGCTGCGGCGCTGGCCGTGCGCGCCTGGATTGTGTGCCGGGACCGTCGGGGCGGGGTGCTGATCGGCGGGGCAGCGGTGATCGGCGGGCTGATCGTCGCCAACTGGGCGCTGGCCCGGTCCGGTGGGGATGTGATCAACTTCCTGTCGCTCGAAACCGGGCTGTATGCACTTGACCTGCTGCTGGGCGAACTGCTGGCACTGGTGACGGTCGGGATTCTGTTCGGCGTGGCGCTGGTCCTGACGCTGGCGCTGCACGCCGCACTGCGTGTCTGGCTGGCCGCCGAGCAGTGGCAGACTATGCTGATCCCCGGATCGGCGGTGGTGGCGTCGGTAGCATACCAGCTTTTCTGGTTGGGAGCGGCGCTGTCGGCCCCGCACGATTTCCCGCTGCGGGACGGGCTGCTGTCGGTGGGCGTGATCGGGCTGGCGTTTGGCGCTGTGACGCTGTTCATGTTTGGTGAATCGGCTCTGATCCGCCGCCGGGCGCCGGGTGACCGTTCGTTCATCCGTACCTACCTGCCCGCGCTGCTGTTGGGCGTGGTGTGGGGCGTGATGGTCGGCACGCTGCTGTTTGATGGGCTGTCGCCGCTGCCGGTGCTGTTCGTGGCGGTGGGCACTTCCGCGCTGGTGATCTTTGACGCGATTGAACTGACCGATTACGCGCTGTTCGGCGCGGCGCTGGGCGGAGCGGTCGCCAGCCGGGTGAACGTCGCGCCGCTGGCCGGAGTGATCGTGGTGGCGGCGGGTATCCGGGTGCTGCCGGTCTTTGACCGGTCGCTCAGCCGGGGCCAGCGCCAGCGCATCGTCGGCTATGCGCTGACGGGCGTGGCGACGGCGGCGGTGCTGGCGTTTATCGTGTTCCGGCTGCTGCAACCGCACGCCTTTATGGGGCCGGGACTGCTCGGTTTGCGGATCAACCCTGGCTGGCGGGAAGACGTAACCGAAGCCGCTGAAATGACGTCCGGCAGTTGGGACGCGCCGCCAAACCACCAGTGGGCGAATCGCACGCCGTACTGGTTCCCCTGGCGCAATATCGTGCTGTGGGGGATGGGTATTCCGCTGGGGCTGGCTGCGTGGGCGGCGTGGGCCTGGGCGGGCGGCGTGATCCTGCGCGGCGCGCGGCGCTGGACGCGGCACGCCATCCCGTTTGCCTGGGTGCTGGTCTGTTTTGGCTGGTTGGGCGGGCGCTGGGTGACGACCATGCGCTATTTCCTGCCGATCTACCCGGCGCTGGCATTGTTTGCGGGCTGGGCGCTGGTTGCGCTGGTGCTGCGAGCCTGGTACGCGCGGCGCAGGCGTCCGGGCCGGGTGCGGCGCTGGGCGTTTGGCGGCGCGGCAGGTGTGCTGGTCGCCGTATTGGGGTATACCGCGCTGTACGGGTTTGGCTTCCACAGCATCGAGCGCCAGCAGCTTACCCGCGTGGCGGCGTCGCGCTGGTTTTTTGAGAACGTGCCCGGCGATTTTGGCATCTGGATCGAGGGCGAGAACGGCGAGCGCAAACTGGTGAACATCGGGCGCGGATCGGTGGCCGATGCGCCGTCGGTGAAACACCTGGCCCAGGGCGACGAGTACGAATTTTCGTTCACCGTGCCCGGCGACTCGACGCTGGTGTATATCACGCTGCATCACCTGGGCGACCCGGACGGCGACCCGGCAGAGGAAACGGTGCGCGTGCGGCTGTTCCGCCAGACGGTTGACGTGGGCAAGCGGTTAGTGTTTGAGGACACGATCACGGCGGATTTTGCGGCGGCGGATTCGCCCTACGGCACCGCGTACACCCTGCGACCGGAAGAAACAATCGAGCTGCCGCTCCAGCCGGACCCGGAACAGCCAATTGCCGGGTATGTGTTGCAGATCGCGGTCATCGACGGCGGGCCGGTGTTTTCTGTGCACGGCTCGTTTGGCAGCTATGACCAGGCCATAGCGCCGGACGTGACGGTCGGCCTGCGGACGGTGGCCGACCACACGCTGATCGACTCCGAGTTCAGCTTTGAAGCACAGCCGATCCTGACCGGGCACGGCGATGATGTGCCCGCCACGCCGACGCACTGGACGGTCGGCGGCAGCGACCCGCTTGAGTTCACGATCCCCATCGACGGTGTAATCCGCCAGATCGACATCCCGCACCTGGGCGATCCACTGCGCGACGCGGGCGTGGAATCGCTGCGCCTGACGCTGCTCGGACCGGACGGGCAGATAACCTCGGCCACGCTGGAAGGCGACTTCAACGCAGGCGCGGATCCACTCGGCGCACCGCAGACGGTTACTTTTGACCCGCCGCTGACGGTCCGGCGGCTGGACCGGGACGGCAACCGCCAGACCGCGACATTGGTGATCGAGGCGAAGGACCCGGTGTATACTGCCGGGCCGGTGATCGCGTGGGAAGGCGATTGGGATGACCCGGTGCCCTGGCCGGTGTGCCCGATCCCCGACGATATGATCTACCGTGACGATCTGCCGTCCGGGCTGTCGTCGATTGGCTGCATTTCGGTCAACCCCTACGGCGCGCATTACCAGGGCCTCAAGCTGTGGATGGTCGCGGAAGACAATCAGCAGAAATACGACGCGATGCTGCTGGCGCTTGACCAGTCGGATTACATCGTCATCACCAGCAACCGTTTTTACGACTCGCTGACCCGCATCCCGATGCGCTGGCCGATGACAGAGGAATACTACAAAGCGTTGTTCGACGGGCGGCTGGGCTTTGAACTGGTCAAAACCTTCGAGTCCGCGCCGCAGATCGGGCCGTTCACCATTCCCGACCAGATTTTGCCGTCCGATGACCTGCCGGACTGGCTCAACGACCAGTGGGAAGCCGAAGAAGCGTTCCACGTCTACGATCACCCGGTGGTGTTTGTCTTCCACAAGACGGACGCCTACACGCCGGACAATACGCGCGCCATCCTGGACAGCGTCTCTTTGCGCACGGCGGGCACGGCTGTCGCCGGGTACGCAGTGGACCCGGACCCGATCGGGGTCGTGCCCTGGACCGCGCCGGAGGCGTCCAAAAGCCCGACCATGCTCCAGTTCACCGACGATGAATGGGACATCCAGCGGGACGGCGGCACGTGGTCTGACCTGTTCGACCTGGACGCACTCGTGAATCGCAGCGAGACTGCCGCCGTGATCATCTGGTGGGCACTGATAGTGATCGCCGGGTGGCTGGCCTGGCCGCTGCTGTACGTGGCGCTGCCCGCGCTGCCGGATCGCGGCTTCCCGGCGGCCAAGATCGCGGCCTGGCTGCTGGTGGCGTGGATCGCCTGGGTGGGCGGCACCTTCAAGCTGCTGACGTGGTCGCGTCCTGGCATCCTGCTGATCCTGGTTGGGCTGGCGGTGCTGAGCCTGCTTATCATCTGGCGGCGGCGCGCGGAATTCCTGGCCTATATCCGCGCCAACTGGCGGCACCTGCTGCTGATGGAAGCGCTGGCGCTGGTGCTGTTTCTGGTGATGCTGTACGTCCGGCTGGGCAACCCGGACCTGTGGCACGGCAGCTTTGGCGGCGAAAAGCCGATGGACTTCGCCTACTTCAACGCGGTGCTGCGCAGCACGATTTTTCCGCCCATCGATCCCTGGTTCGCGGGCGGTTACATGAATTACTACTACTTCGGCTATGTGATCGTCGGCGCACCGGTCAAACTGCTGGGTATCCAGCCGTCGGTGGCCTATAACCTGATCCTGCCCGCGCTGTATGCCATGACAGGCGTTATCGTGTTCAGCGTGGCCTACAACTGGGTGCGCTCGCGTGTTGTGCTGCCGGGTGTTGTGCAGGGCGCGACACGGGATAGTGAGTCCCGGTCCCTGGCCGGAGAATCCCCGCCCACGCGCCGCGAGCCGCGCCTGCCTGCGGGCCGCGCGTGGCTGGCTGGGCTGGCGGCGGTGATGCTGGCGATGGTGCTTGGCAACCTGGGCGAGGTGCTGGTTTTCACGCGCCAGGTGGCCGCGTTGGACGGTTGGGAGCAGCAGCCCTTGCTGAGCCAGGTCCGGCTGGACGAGCTGGAAGCCGAGCGGGCGGATATTTTCCAGGGCTTTTACGATGACGAATCCGAAGCGTTCCGTGACGCGCACGACGGGCGCGATCCGGAGTCGTCCGACGAAATCCTGACGGTGACGCAGGTCGCCCAGGAAAAAACCGACGACTACATCGAGCACGCGGCGAAATACCCGCCGCTGGCGCGCATCTGGGGATACGGCCTGGAAAACCTGCGCGACCAGATCGGCGCGTTTTTTGGCGGACTGGACGACGTGCTGAACGGCGTGCCGCTCCAGATGCATACCCACCGCTGGTACTGGGCGCCGACGCGCATCATCGCCGAACTGCCGGGCGGGGCAGGGCACAACGCCATCGCCGAAATGCCCTATTTCACCTACCTGTACGGCGACCTGCATGCCCATATGATCGCCATGCCGGTCACGCTGCTGGCGCTGCTGTGGCTGGTGTCCGAGATCATCGGGGCCGGTCACAGGCTGCGGGCGTGGTGGGAATCCGGGCTGGCGCTGGGCATCGGGGCGCTGGCGGTCGGCGTGCTGCGTCCCACCAACTCGTGGGACTGGATCACGTACCTGATCCTGGGCGCGGCGGGCCTGACGTATGTCGCCTGGGCGGCTGCCGTGCGTGCCAACCGGGAGCGGGACCTGCCCCCGTCACAGGCGGCGGCGCGGGTATGGGACTGGCTGACGTCGCGCCGTTCGTGGCTGTTGTGGCCAGAACTGCTGGTGATCCCGCTGGCGCTGGTTGCGCGGGTGGCGTATTACTTCTACCAGCAAACACGCGCCGATGAACAGGCAGAACGCGCGCTGCTGCCTGGCGAAACGCTGATCGACCCGTCGCTGACGCTGTCGAGCGTGCTGGTGTGGGCGCTGGTTGGACTGGCGCTGGTCATCGCGCTGTACGTGGTGCTGCTGGCCATGCTGCGCGCCTATCTCGACCGGCGGCGGTTGTTGAACTGGTGGGGCCGGGTGGCGCTGTTTGTGGCGCTGGCGTTTGTGGCGGCCATGCCGTTCACGGCCTATTTTGCGACGGCGTACAACTCGGTCAAGCCCTGGGAGTATGAACGCACGCCGCTGTGGGCCTACACCTACGTTCACGGGACGTTTTTGTTCCTCATCATCTCGCTGTTGGTCTGGCAGACCGCGCGCTGGCTGCGCCGCACGACCGTGCGCCAGTTTGAAGGATTGGTGATCCCGGTGAGCGCGATCGGGTTTGGGTTGGCCGGATTGATCGCCGCGTCGATCTATCTCGGCGTGCGCGAGGTGCCGGTGGTCCAGCTTGTGGTGCCGCTGATGGCCTGGGCCACGCTGCTGTTTTTCCTGCCGGATCAACCCCCGATGCAGCGTGCGGTTTACGCGCTGATCGTGCTGGCGCTGGCGATCTCGGTCGGGGTCGAGGTCGTGGTGCTGGACGGCGACATCGGGCGGCAGAACACGGTCTTTAAATTCTAT
Organism: Anaerolineae bacterium; assembly: GCA_016926875.1. Taxonomy (GTDB): domain Bacteria; phylum Chloroflexota; class Anaerolineae; order Aggregatilineales; family Aggregatilineaceae; genus JAFGNU01. The sequence goes on from JAFGNU010000018.1 coordinate 51,421, forward strand.
TTGCAGGTCTGGTTCCTGCTCAGCGTGGTCGGTGGGATCACGCTGGCGTGGATGCTGCGCTGCTCGTGGCGCTGGCACCCGGCGCTGCGTATCGTCTGGCATTCGGCGCTGGCGATCCTGTTCTCCGTAGCGCTGATGTACCCGCTGCTGGGCACGCGGGCGCGCTTCCTGGATCGCTTTAATCCCGACGAAACGCCGACTACGCTGGACGGCATGGCTTATATGCAGTACGCCATCCACGGCGAGCACGGGGTGTGGTTTAAGCTGGACGCCGACTACGATATGATCCGCTGGCTGCAAGACAACATCAAGGGCACGCCGGTTGTGATGGAAGCGCACCTGTATCCGTCCGAGTACCATTGGGGCGGTCGGATCAGCATCTATACCGGCCTGCCGACCGTGCTCGGCTGGACATGGCACCAGCGCCAGCAGCACACCCTGCCGCAGATGGATGCGCTGGTCCAGACGCGCGAAAACAATATCGCGGCCTTCTACGAGTTGGACGGGGCGGAAGGTATCCGGGTGGCGTGGAACCTGGCCGAGGTGTACGACGTTGAATATATCGTGGTCGGTGTGCTGGAGCGGGCCTTTTACGACGACATCGCGCCGGACGAAGAAACCGGAGCACTGACGCCGGGCCATTCGGCGGGACTGGCAAAGTTTGATACGATGGTAGAAATGGGCCTGCTGGACGTAGTCTACAACGCGCCCGGCTGCCTGGACACGACCATCGGTGCTATTGAGGAATGCCCGGTGGCGAGCGTGTATATGAATCGGGTTTATCGCGTCGTGCCGGGTGTGACGTATGACGACGTTGCAGCGGTGGGCTGGCCCGGTGGCCGGTGATAGGCGGCGTGTGCGCGTGTCGCCCAACCGTTCAAGCAGCACCCGCGTGGACAGGGGTTTAAGAACGCACTATTCATGGATTATTCGCTGATTATAGCTTGGCTGGGCCGTGAGGGCGGCGATATTCTAACCTGGTGGTGGCTGGCGACGCTGGCCGGGCTGGCGGTGTGGCCGCTGCTGTACCGCGTAATGGGCGGGCTGCCGGATCGTGGCTATACGCTGGCGCGCACGGCGGGCTTGATGCTGACCGGGTTTGTCTTCTGGTTCCTGGGCAGCCTGGGTTTGCTGCGGAACACGGTCGGCGGCATGGTCTTCGCGTGGCTGGTGGTGCTGGCAATCGGACTGGTCGTTTTCTTCAACTGGGACGAGCGCCCGCCGGTCTGGGACTGGCTGCGCGAGCACGCGGCCCTGATCATCGTGACCGAGCTGCTGTTCGCGGCGCTGCTGGTCGGCTGGGCGATGTACCGCGCCCACAACCCGGAGATGCGCAGCACCGAAAAGCCGATGGAGATCATGTTCCTGAACGGCATCCGGCGCAGCGAGGTGTTCCCGCCCAATGACCCCTGGATGAGCGGCTACGCGATCAGCTACTACTATTTTGGCTACCTGATCATGGCCATGCTGGCCGACCTGGGCAGCGTCGGCAGCGGGATCGCGTTTAACCTGACGATTGCGCTGTTATTCGCGCTGGCCGGGATCGGCGCGCTGGGCGTGGTATACAACCTGGTGCGGGCGCACGGGGCGCGGCGGGTGCGCCAGGGGGCGGCCATCGGCGCGGGGATGCTGGGGCTGTGCCTGTTGATCTTGATGGGCAACCTGGGCACGGCGCTGGTCGAGTTCCCGTACAACGGCTATACGCCGGGGCTGGTCAACGCGGATTACTTCGATTTTTGGGATGTCGAAGACCGGGCGGGCACGTATACCACCGTCAATGAAGACGGGCAGGTCGTCACGCTGCCGGTTGACAGCGATCAGGACATGGTGCCCAACTGGGACGATGATCCAAAAGACCTGGACGAGTGGAGCTTTACCTGGGGCATGGGCTGGCGCTACAGCCGCACCGTGCAGGACCGCGCGCTGCCTACCGAGGAGTACCCGGACGGCGAGCCGATTGATGTCCAGCCGATTGCCGAGTTCCCCAATTTCAGCTTTGTCCTGGCGGACATTCACCCGCATGTGCTGGCGCTGCCGTTTGCGCTGCTGGCGATTGGCCTGGCGCTCAACCTGGTGCTGGGCGGGCGCGATCTGCTGCGCTGGGAGTACCCGCTGTACGCGATCTGGGTCGGCGGCATGATCTTCATGAATTCGTGGGACGCGATTTACCTGCCGCTGCTGGTTGGCGCGGAAGCGCTGCGCCGCATGATTCGCAACGGGACCGGCACGCTGCACCTGAAAGACCTGGGGCAGATGACGCTCTTTGCGCTGGCGCTCGGCGCGCTGACGGTCCTGTTTTACCTGCCCTGGCTGATCAGCTTTAGCTCGCAGGCACACGGCATCCTGCCCAACGTGATTTTCCCGACGCGCTGGTCGCAGTTTTTCCTGCAATTTGGCCCGTTTTTGGTGATCCTGACCGTTTTTCTGGCGGTGGAACTGCGGCGGGCGGGTACGCGCTTCAACTGGCAGGCGGGCCTGCTGGCGCTGGCGGTGATCGCCTGCGCGGCGGTGTTGGCGACCTTTGTGTTGGGCGTATCGGCGTGGTCGGATGACGGCATGCGAAACGCCGTGTGGAGCATCGTAAACGGCTCCGGCGGCTGGCGGGACGTGATCCCGGAAACGCTGGCGCGCCGGGCGAGTGCGCTGCCCAGCGAACTGCTGCTGCTGGCGATGGTGTACGTAGTGGTCGGGCGGCTGTTCGCGGTCCCGGTGCCGCGCCAGTACGGTGAGGCGGCCCAGGTCACGCCGCGCACGAACTACAGCCCGGCGACCGGTTTTGCCCTGCTGCTGGTTGGGGCGGGCGCGGTGCTGACGTTTGCGCCGGATTTTGTCTACCTGCACGATAACTTCAGCGTGCGGATCAATACCGTTTTTAAGCTGTACTATCAGGGCTGGATTCTGTTCAGTCTGGCGGGCGCGTTCGCGGTGTGGTCGGTGCTGGCGGGCAAGATGCCGCTGCCGGGCACCGAGCGCGGCGATAAACCGGCGATTCAACCGGGCGTGCTGGTTGGGCGAGTTGTCTATGGCCTGGTGGTGATCGTCTTCGTCGGTGCGGGGCTGCTGTACCCGGTTTTGGCGACGCGCGGGCGGGCGCTGGTGGATACCGGGCGGCTGCGCAAGCAGGACGAGATCGCGGCCTGTGAGGCGGCGGGCGGCACCGACTGCCCGACTCTGCCGGACCTGACGCTGGATGGCGCGGCGCAGATGGTCAGCGCGGACGAATACGCGGCGATCCAATGCCTGGATGCGTTGGAAGACGGCAGCGACGCGGTGCTGGTCGAAGCGCCGGGCGGGGCCTATGCACCGGATTACAGCCGCTTCGCCGGGCTGACCGGCATCCCGACGCTGATCGGCTGGCAAAACCACGAGCGCCAGTGGCGCGGTGATACGTACCCGGAGGTGACCGACGCGCGCGTCGAGGATGGGCAGTACCGCGACCGGGCGACCGACGTCCAGGAGTTGTATACCACGCTGGACTGGGAACAGGCGTGGTATGTCATCGACCGCTACGGGATCGATTACATCGTGGTTGGCAGCGCCGAACGCCAGATGATCCGGGAGTTGGCGAGCGGGAATACAAACCTGCAAAGCCAGTATGGCGAGGGATTGAGGAAGTTTGCACAGGTATTTGACCCGGTCTGCGAGACGGGATCGGCGGTGGTCTATCGCGTGTCACCGCAGTAACGGCAGGAAGTGGGTATGACGCTGGCAATTGACGACGCGGCGGCGCTGTCCGCCGAATCCAAACACGGCCCGCGTGATGATGCGGCAGCCTGGCCGCGCGTAACGCTGGAAATGGCGTTGTATGCGGCGCTGATCGCCCTGGCGCTGGCGCTGCGGCTGGCCGACCTGGGCAGCGCCCCGTTGGACAACGCCGAAGCGCGCGAGGCACTGTCTGCCCTGCGGGCGGTGAACAACAACGTGCCGGGGGATGTGCTCGTCTCGCACAGCCCGCTGACGTTTGTGCTGCACGCGATCGGGTTTACATTTTTCCCGGCGAGTGACCTGGCGGCGCGCCTGCCGGTAGCGCTGGGCGGTGTGCTGCTGGCGCTGTCTCCGGCCTTGTGGCGGCGCTATTTAGGCCCGCTGCCGCCGCTGATCATCAGTTGCCTGCTGGTCGTTTCGCCGGTCGGCGGGTTGGCATCACGCACCGGCAGCCCGGTGATCTGGACAATGCTGCTGGCGGTGACCGGTCCCTGGCTGGTGCTGCGTTTTATCGAAACCCAGGCGCGCGGGTACGCCGTCGCAGCGATGGCAGGCTGCGTGGTGATGGCGCTGCTGGTCGAACCGGCTGGTCTGCTGACGCTGATCGCGCTGGTGTTTGGCCTGGGGTTCGCGTGGCTGCTGGAAGAAGGCGTTGAATCCGAAGTGACCGACGCGCTCCAGGCGGCATGGCGCGGCTGGCCCTGGGCCGATGGGGCGCTGGCGGCGGGCGCGGTGATCCTGGTGATCGGCACGGGCCTGTTCAGCCTGCCGTATGGGCTGACCGGGATCGGGGAAACGCTGGCGGCGGGCGTGGAAGGCTTTGTTACACGGCCCGGCGGGGTGCCGGTGGCCTACCCGCTGTGGGTGGCGCTGCGCTACGAACCGGGGATCGCGCTGTTTGGGCTGATCGCGTGCTACCGCGCGCTGCGCGAAGGCGGCTTCTTCGAGCGGGCGCTGGTCGGCTGGGCGCTGATGGGACTGGTCTGGTCGCTGGCCTATATCGGGGCGGGCGCGGCCTATGCGTTGTGGCTGGTGCTGCCGCTGACCGTGCTGGTTGGGCTGATGGTGGCGCGCTGGCTGACCGCTCAGGATGACGTGGTCTGGCATGTGCCGGGATGGGGCGTGCCGCTGCACGCGGTCGTGACGGTGGCGCTGTGGCTGGCGGTCGGAATCAGCCTGCTGCTGCTCGCCAAGCTGCTGTACGAACTGCCGGACGGTCTCACCGACCGGGAGGCGCTGATCCGCAAACTGCTGGAAGACGTGTACACGCGCAACACGGCCAGCACCAGCATGGTCGAGGTGCAGAGCGATGTGTTTGTGGTCGATCACGTCTTGGGCAACATCCAGCTTCGGACGCTGATTACCATGCTGGTAACGCTGTTGAACGGCGTGCTGTATTTCCTGGTGGGCAGCATGTGGGGCGCGCGGGCATCGTGGCGCGGGCTGGCGCTGGGCACGCTGGTTTTTGGACTGCTGTTCGGTTTTGGCGCGGGCTGGCGCGGCGCGTATTTGAATTGGGATGATCCGCGCGAATTATGGTACACTGCCGGGCCGGTATCAAACGATGCGCACGAACTGCATGATACGCTGCGCGAGATGAGTCTGCGCGCAACCGGCGAACCGCACCTGATCGATATCGTGGCGTGGGTGCCCGAAAACGGTGCGCTGGCCTGGGCGCTGCGCGACTTCCCGAACACGACGTTTGTTAGTGGGACGGGGGCGGAGATCAATGCCGCCGCCGTGATCGTCCCGGTTGGCGGAACGCGGCAGCGCATGGGCGCGGATTATGTCGGCAAGGAATTGAGCATCAGCCCGGCGTGGGATATCAGCGCGCTGTCCTGGCGTGACGAGCTGCTGTGGTTTTACCGGGCGGCGTCAAAAGCCAATCCAACACCCGGCGAGCAGGTGATGCTGTGGATTCGTAAGGATGTGTACGGGGTGGAGCAGGTTACTGAGAATTAAGCGGGGGCGAGGTGTATTATGAGCAATCCAAACGAGAAGCACGCCCGTCCGCCGCTCACACGCAGCGCGAATGACCCGGATTTGCCGGACCTGATCGCGCGGAGCCTGGACGGCGACCAATCGGCCTACGCGACGCTGTACAATCGTCATGCGCCGGGCCTGTACCGGCTGGCGTTCAGCATCCTGCTGGTCGAACAGGACGCCGAAGACGTGATCCAGGAGTCGATGGTGTATGCTTTCCGCAACCTGGACCGCTACGATCCGGCGCGGGGCGCGTTCCGCACGTGGCTGTATACCATCACCGTCAGCCGGTGCCGCAACGCGCGCCGCCGCAAGTGGCTGCCGACTGTGGCGCTGACGAGCCTGCTGAATATCGGAATCGAGCCGAGCACCCCGGCGGACCAGTCGCCCGAAGTGCGGGCGGCGTGGTCGGACCTGCGGGTGGCGCTGGCCGAGGCGTTGGGCACGCTGTCGCCCCGGCTGCGCGAAGCAATCGCGCTGCGCTACGGGCAGGGATTGACCTACCGCGAGATGGCCGAGATCATCGGCTGCCCGCAAAAGACGGCAGAAAGCCGCGTCCGGCTGGCGCACGAGCAGTTGCGCCGGGCGATGAGCGCGGCAGACCAGGCTGCATTGGAAGAGTTGTGGACGATCTGAGGGACCTATGCGAAGCCGTCATGTGATGCACCTTCTAACACGCTATGTGCACGGGCAGTTGCGCCCGTCGCAGCAGGCGCGCGTGATGAACCATATTCGGGCGTGCCCGCAGTGCCGCGCCGCGTTGGTCCGCGAGGATCAGCTCGCCGCCGAGCTGCGCCGCGAGATGCCTACCTTTGGCCAGCCGGGCGCCGGGCAGTTGGCGCATGTCTGGGCGGGCGTGTGGGACGAGATCAGCGCGCCTGCCAACCGTCGGCGGTCCGGCGGCTGGTCGTGGCTGCCGGGGATCAGCCTGGCGCTGGCGATGCTGCTGGTGCTGGCGTTTGCGCTGCCGTTGATCACGCGCAGCGAGGGCCGGGTGCAGGCCGCGCCGCAGCAGCCGCGCCCGCAGAGCCAGCTTGTGATGGCCTCGCCAACGCCCGGCCAGACCGATGAGGCGCCAACCTTGGAGCGCAGTTTTGTGCGGTCCGGGCTGATCGCGGCAGGCGTAGAGCCAACCGCGCCCACCCTGGTGAACGCGGGCGCCAGCCCGGTCCCGGTGCCGCAGGCGACCGTCTCGCCCGTAGCGCGATCGGGCAGCACGTACCAGCGGTAAGCCGGTGACGACCACGATCCGCGAGATGGAGCCGCGCGACGTCGAGGCTGCCTGCGCCCTGGTGCGCCAGCTTACCAGCGAGGCGCTTTGCGTCGAGGATATGCGCGACCGCCTGGAATGGGTGCAGCACAGCCCGGTTGACTGGCTGTTTGTGTGCGAAGTAGACGGGCAGGTGCAGGGATTGTACGCTTTCCGCCTGCGCGAACGGATCGAGCACCCCAGCCGCTTTGGCGAGATTTCGGCTATTGTCACCGATGCGGCGGCGCGGCGGTCGGGCGTTGGCCGCGCGATGATGGACCACGCCGAACAGATGGCGCGTGACACGGGCTGTATCGGCACATGGCTGGTCAGCGGTTTTAAGCGCAAGGACGAGGCGCACCGGTTTTATGATCAGCTTGGATATGAGATCACCGGCTACCGGTTTGTGAAGTATTTTGAATAGTACACATGGGCGGAACTATCGCCGGGGTTTTGTAGGGGCAGAGCTTGCTCAGCCCTGGGGACGACCCTCCGGGTCGCTCCTACCGGCACCGTGAAACAGCACATGAGACAGGGACCGTATGGCTACACGTGAACAGACCTATTCTTCGCCGGACTTGCAGGAACACGCTTTCACGCGGGCGCTGACCCGTGCGTATGCGCTGGACTGGGAAATCATCGCTTACGTACTGATCCTGGTGGTGGCGCTGATCACGCGCTTTGTGGACCTGGGCGCGCGCGTGATGAGCCACGACGAAAGCTTGCATACTTACTATTCCTGGCGGCTGTATAAGTTCGGCGAGTTTCAGCATACGCCCCTGATGCACGGCCCGCTGCTGTTTCACATGACCGCGCTGAGCTACTTCCTGTTTGGCGACAGCGACTTCACAGCGCGTATTTACCCGGCGGCGGTGGGCGTGCTGGTGGTGATGTACCCGCTGCTGTTCCGGCGCTGGCTGGGACGCGCGGGCGCGGTGATCACGTCGGTCCTGCTGCTGATCTCGCCCATGCTGCTGTATTACACGCGCTACATCCGGCACGACATCCCGCTGATCTTTTTTGCGCTGACGGTTTTGTACGCGCTGCTGCAATACATCGACGGCGAGACGCCGCGCCGCCCGGTCTGGCTGTGGGTGCTGTCGGGGGCGCTGCTGGGGATGCTTGCCTCAAAAGAGGTGGCGTTTATTTACATCGCCATCTTTGGCAGCTTTTTGACGCTGTTCTGGCTGATGCGGATGTTGCAGGACGTGGGCATCCGCAGGCGCCCGGCACAGGCGTTGAACTGGCAGACGCCGCTGTTCCAGCAGATTGTAGGGCACGCGATCCTGTTCGCGCTGGTGGCCGTGATGGCCTTCGCGCTGGGTGGATTTATTCGCTATGCCTTTTCGCCGGTGCGCTGGATTCCGTCCGCGTGGTGGATTCAACTGCCGCTGTTCCTGGCGTTTTACCTGCCGCTGGCGCTGTCGGGCGTGCTGCGGACTGCCTTCGCCGGGAACGGGCAGCCGCGTGACGGCGCCGCCGGGGCGATCATGACCGGGCTGGCGGACGGCAACTCGGCGCTGCGCGTGATCCTGGCGGGTGTCATTATCGGCGTGATCGTGACACTGGTGATCATCTGCGTGATCGACGTGATCAAGCCGACGACGGTCTGGACTGAGACGGTTGTGCGCAGCCAGTACGACCAGAATTATGGGGCCAACGGCACAAAGGAATACGCTACATCAATCGACTTTGACGGCAAAATGTACGTGCGCCTGCTGACGTGGGTCGCGCTGCCCGCTATGGTGGTGCTGTTTGTGGTGTTTCTGATGGCTATGTTCAAGTTTCCTGCCCATATCCCGCTGCCCCGGCGCGAGATGGTGCTGATTGTCCTGGTCGCGCTGGTCACAACCAGCGGGCTGGTGGCGTTTGAACGGCGCAGTTTTGTTCCCGAAACCGAGGATCAGCCGTTCGCGGTCGATCCGAACGCCATCACCGAAAGCGAAGACGGTAAATACGACGATACACCGATCTGGATCGCGTGGCTGCTGGGCGGTGCTGCGATCCTGGGCGTGTTGGGCACACGCTTTTTGACGGGCTGGTGGGACTTTTTCGACCGCCAACCGACCTTTGACGTGCTGATCTTGACCGGGACGCTGATCTTGCCCTGGCTGGCGGCGTTCCCGATCTATTGGGCGGGTTATAACCTGGAGGAATACAACCCCAACACGCCGGACGGCGAGGCCACGCTGCGCGCCGCAGTGCAGGCGTTTATCCCGTTTGCGCTGCTGGCGATCACGGTTGGCCTGTCGTGGAACTGGAAGCGCTGGATACCGGCGGCGGTGATCTTTATTGGGATGTTCGCCTTCTTCTTCACGACCGTGTTCAGCAACCAGTACGGGCTGGCGACCGGCATGATCGGCTCGCTCGGCTACTGGCTGGCGCAGCAGGGTGTCCGACGGGGCAGCCAGCCGCAGTATTATTACATCCTGACCCAGCTCCCGGTGTATGAATTCCTGCCGCTGATCGGCTCGATGTTCGCCGGGATAGCAGGTTTGGGCGCGCTGTGGGACTGGCGGCGCGCGCGGATCGAGGTCCCCCGCGACATGGAAGACGCGCTGCCCGGTTCACCCGGCGATACCCTGGCGGGCGCGGAGGAAAATACTCCGGTGTTTGACACCCCGGACGGCGAACGGGCTGGCGACTGGGAGGACGAACCGGCGCCCGGCGTGGTGCGGTATGCGAGTATGCCATCGCGCCTGTTCCGCCCGTTTGACTTGAGCGAGGAGAAAACCAAGCGCGAACACGACCCCGAATGGCTCGGCAGCGTGCCTTTTATGGGGCTGGTGGGCTATTGGGCGGTGATGATCCTGCTGGGGCTGACGGTGGCCGGGGAGAAAATGCCCTGGCTGGCGTCGCACCTGACCGTGCCGCTGATCCTGCTGACCGGCTGGTGGCTGGGCCGCGTGCTGACCGGCATCCGCTGGCGCGAACTGCGCGACGGCGGCTGGCTGGTGCTGCTGGTGATTTTGCCGCTGTTTTTTGTCGCGCTGGCGCAGGTGATCGTGCCGCTGTGGGGCGAGGGGGTGCCCTTTGGCGGCAAGGAAGTAGAGGAACTGACCAGGAGCGGGAACTGGCTGGCGGCGCTGCTGATCGCGCTGGGATCGCTGTATGTGATCGGGCGCATCGGGCTGCGGCTCGGCTGGCAGCAGTTGGGGCGCATGGCGATTGTATCGGGTGCGCTGATCCTGGCAATCCTGACCGGGCGGGCGGCGATCCTGGCGAGCTATATCAACTATGACTACGCCACCGAGTTCCTGGTGTATGCCCACGCTGGCCCGGCGGTCAAAATCGTGATGGAAGAAATAGATCACATCGCCGAGATCACCAACCTGGGCGACGACATGCGCGTCGTGTTTGATGACGAGTCTTCGTGGCCGTATACGTGGTACTTCCGCAACTACTCCAACTACGGCTTTATTCGCGGCGAGGCAGGCAGCGTTATCGCGGCAGACCTGGACGGCGCGAAGGTCGTGGTAGTTGGCAGCAAAAAAGCGGGTGACGTGCGGCGCATCTTGGGCGACGGCTACTACGAGTTTGGCTATATCCGGCTGTGGTGGCCGATGCAGGAGTACTTCAACCTGACGTTTGACCGTGTGGCGAACGTGTTCAGCACAGATGCCGATAACGCGTCCGCCGAATACTACCGCGAAGGCATCTTTGACATCTGGTGGAACCGCGACTATGACACCTACGCGCAGGCGATGTGCATCGAAGACAAGCAGCGCCAGGGCCAGTGTGCCATTGATGACGATACCGACATGAGCGACGAGGAACTCAACCAGTTCCGCAAGACGTGTCACGACCGGCTGGCCGCCGAATGCAGCAGCGAAAAACGGTTCGAGGTCAACAACTGGCCCGTGTCCGACCGGATGTATTTCTTTGTGGATAAGCAGGTCGCGGCGCAGGTATGGGACGCGGGGATCGGCAGCACGACGATAGACATCCGCAACCCCGAATACCCCGAAGACCGCGTCTACATGGATATGGCCGCCGAAGCGGTGATCGGGGAGCAGGCCGGGCTGGTCGGCGCGCGCGGGCTGGCGATTGGTGACGATGACCGGCTGTACGTGGCCGATACCGACCGCAACCGTATCGTGGTGCTCACCCTTGACGGTGAGCAGGTGGGCACCATCGGCGCCGAACCGGGCGGCAGCAGCGAACCGGGCGCTTTATTGCAGCCCTGGGGCGTAGACATCGGGCCGGATGGCAACGTCTACGTGGCCGATACGTGGAATCACCGGGTGCAGGTCTTCAGCCCGGAGGGCGAACTGCTGCACTGGTGGGGGCACGAGGGCATCCCGGCGCAAGACCCGTCGGTCGATGCGTTCTGGGGGCCGCGTGACGTGGCGGTGGGGCCGGATGGCAACGTGTATGTGGCCGATACCGGCAACAAACGCGTGCGCGTTTATACGCCGGAGGGCGAGTTTATCAAGGACATCGGCGGCGCGGGGTCGGCGCTGGGCCAGTTGGACGAACCGGTCGGGCTGGCGTTTAACCCGATGTCGGGTGACCTGTACGTGGCCGATACGTGGAACCGGCGGATCAGCGTTTTTGACCGCAACGGGATGGCGGTTCGCACCTGGACGGTCAACATGTGGTTCAACAACCGCGAATCATATAACCGGCCCTACCTGGCGGTCAGCCCGGATGGTACGCTGGTGTATGTGACCGATATGGACGACCGGCACCGCGTGGTAGCGTATGATCTCAATGGTACGCCGGTGGTCGCCTTCAACCAGCCGGATAACCTGGAACAAAACCTGATCGGGCTGCGGTCGCCTGCTGGGTTGGCATTTGACAGTCGGAGCTTCCTGTACGTGGTCGATTCGGAACTGACGAACATCTTTGTCTTCCCCACATCGGAGATCGCGGGCAGCATACCCCCGGTCCCACCCGGCGGTCCGGGCGAAGACTCCGGCGTGATCCTGCCGGAAGAACCAACCGAGGAGCCGACCGAGGAACTCACCGAGGAGCCGCCAGCCGATTTCACTGGCGAGCCAACCGAAGAAGCGACCGACGAGGGCGCGGGCTAAGCGCCCCTACGTAAAGCGCCAACGCGCTTTGTGCAGCACGACGAGATCACAGCGTTGACACGCGCGGCGGTTTGCCGTAGTATGAAAACCATGACACACGAAACGATGTGCACCCCTACACCTAGCAGCGGACATAGCACGGCCACCGGTCGAGGATGGTCCGTTGTGTGATGCCTGTGTAGCGGTCACATAACAGCAAGCGCTGTATTTCCGGCGTTCGGACAGGTCCCGGCGCCGGTTTTTTTGTTTTTGGGTGTTATGTTAGTTTTTGCAGCCTTGGCAGTCTGGCGGTTGGCCTCACCCCCCGGCCCCCTCTCCATTGGAAATAGAGAGGGGGAGCAAAGCCGCGAACGCCTGTGTTCTCGCTGTGCGGTCAATCCAAAGCAATCCCTGTCGAGTTGTCAGCCAGACTAGCATAAGGCCGTTCTTATCCAGGAGGGAATGATGCGACTGACAGACCTGTTCACCCGCACGCTGCGCGATGCCCCGGCAGACGCCGACCTGATCAGCCACCAGTTGGCGATCCGGGCCGGGCTGGTGCGCCCGGTGGCGGCGGGCATTTACGCGCTGATGCCGCTCGGCTGGCGCGTGATCCGTAACATAGCGGCGATCCTGCGCGAAGAAATGAACGCCATCAACGGGCAGGAGGTGTTTTTCCCGATCGTGCAGCCTGCGGAACTCTGGCAGATGACCGGGCGCTGGGACACGTTTGGACCGGTGCTGCAAACCTTCACCAACGATGCCGGGCGCGCCTTTGCGCTGGGACCGACTCACGAAGAAGTGGTCGCCATGCTGGCCGCCCGCGAGATCGCCAGCTATAAGCAGCTACCACAGCACCTCTACCAGATTCAGACCAAGTATCGCAACGAGCCGCGCGCGCGGGGTGGGTTGGTCCGGCTGCGCGAGTTCACGATGAAAGACGCCTACTCGCTGCACACCGACTACGACGACCTGGACCGTTTTTACGAGCGCATGTACGCGGCCTATGAACGCATCTTCGCGCGCGTCGGCGTGGAAGCCGTGCCGGTCGAAGCCGATACCGGCGCGATGGGCGGGCGCGCGAGCCACGAGTTTATGCTGCCTCACGCGGCGGGCGAGGATACGTTCGCCGCGTGCGACGGGTGCGGCTACCGTGCCAACGTCGAGACGGCAGAGTTCACGCTCGACATGCCGGGACCGGTCGATCTGCTGCCGGTGCAAAAGGTCGCCACACCGGACTGCAAAACCATTCAGGCGGTGGCCGACTTTATTGGCGTGCCGACGGCGCAAACGCTCAAGGCAGTCTTTTTTATGCATGAACAACCGGGCCAGCCGGACGAGTTCATTTTTGTGGTGGTGCGCGGCGACCTGGAAGTCAACGAGGCCAAGCTGATCAAGGCGCTGGGCGGCGGGACGCTGCGCGCGGCAGCGGACGAGGATATCCTGGCGTCGGGCTCGGTGCCGGGCTATGCCAGCCCAATCGGACTCAAGCCGGGTGTGACCGTGGTCGCGGATCGGTCGGTGCAGGTGGGCGCGAATTTTGTCGTGGGCGCCAATGACGAGGGCTATCACCTGACGGGCGTCAACGTGCCGCGCGACTTCGACCCGGCGGTTGTGGCCGACATCGCGGAAGCATTCGACGGCGCGACGTGCGGGCGCTGCGGCGCGGGCACGCTGCGCATCGAGCGGGCGATTGAACTGGGGCACTGCTTTAAGCTCGGCACGCGCTACAGCGAGGCGGTGGGCGTGACGTACCTGGACGAGCACGGCGCAGAGCGCCCGGTTGTGATGGGCAGCTACGGGATCGGGTTGGAACGGCTGGCAGCGGCCATCATCGAGACGCACCATGACGACTGGGGCATCATCTGGCCGTCGAGCGTGGCCCCGTTCCAGGTGCATATCGTCACGTTGGGCGGCGGTGAGGAAATAGCCGGGACGGCGCAGCAGGTGTATGAGGACCTGATCGCGGCGGGCTGTGACGTGCTGCTTGATGATCGCAGCGAATCGCCGGGCGTCAAGTTCACCGATGCCGACCTGATCGGCGCCCCGCTGCGGCTGACGGTCAGCAGCAAGTCGCTGGACAAGGGCGGGGTCGAAGCCAAGCGCCGGGCCGAACGCGAGCGGATCATCGTGCCGCTGGACACGGTGATCGCGTGGGTACAAGAGCAGGTGTAACGCCAGGACGGCGGTTGAGTAATATGCATAATAATAGAAAACCTCGCCCTTGCTAAGCCTGTAGCGCCATGCTATACTGTAGCTATCCAGTCCGTCTAGAAGTTTTGCAGACGGACTTCTTCGACGCTCGGAGAGCGGTTTTGTTCGTTTCCGAGCGGTCCGGGCGCATCGCGCCGGAACGAGTCTCTTTTCGCCGTGGCGGAAAGCGGCGCAACCAGGTTGAGACACGGTGCGAAAAGTGGGCTTTCCCACTTTTCGTTGTATATGTCACTATCACATCCGATCAATAGACAATCCGTAAGCAGGACGGAACGAATCATGAAAAGCGACTTCTCCCTGGCATTTAACGAAATCGTCGAGCAGCGGTCACTGCCTCGCGAAGTGGTGATGGAAGCGCTGACCAAGGCCCTGGTATCGGCTTACCGGCGTGATTGCATTATCTCGGCAAAACAGGAAATTGAGGCCAGGATAGATCCGGATGGACAGGCCCGTATTCTCCTCGAAAAAGAGGTGGTCGAATCGGTACAAACCGATCAGACCGAAGTGACGTTGGACGAGGCGCGCCAGACCCATCCAGACGCCCAACTGGGCGATACGGTCATGATCGAAGTCAAGACCACGCGTAACTTCGGGCGTATCGCGGCTCAGACGGCCAAGCAGGTGATTCTACAAAGCATCCGCGAGGCCGAACGCGAGGCGATGTATGATGAATTTGTCGAGCGTGAAGGTGACCTGGTGACCGGCACCGTGCAAAGCGTGACACGCGGCGCGATCACGATCAGCCTGGGCCGGGCCGAGGCGGTCATGCCGTATGCCCACCAGATTCCACGCGAGCGCTTCCGCCCCCACGACAAGGTGCGGGTGTATGTGGTCGAGGTGAAGAAAAACAGCCGTGGGCCGCAGATCATCGTCAGCCGCGCGCATAAAAACATGCTGCGCCGACTGCTGGAATACGAAGTGCCCGAAATCTATAACGGCCAGGTGGAAATCAAGAGCATCGCGCGCGAAGCCGGGCACCGGTCCAAGGTGGCTGTAGCGGCCCTGCAAGAAGGCGTGGACCCGGTCGGCGCGTGCGTCGGGATGCGTGGTATCCGCATTCAGAACATCGTCAAAGAACTGAATGACGAGAAGATCGACGTCATCGAATGGAGTCCCGAATCCGAGGTCTTTATCGGCAAGGCGCTCAGCCCGGCGCGCGTCAGCGATATGTTGTTGGAAGACGACCTGGACACCGGGCGCACGGCAACGGTGCTTGTGCCGGACGACCAGCTTTCGCTGGCGATTGGGCGCGAGGGTCAAAACGCGCGGCTGGCCGCCAAGCTGACCGGCTGGCGGATTGATATCAAAAGCGTGTCTGAAGCGGCGCTGGAAGCCTTTATCCGGCTGGACGAGCCGCCGCTGGATGGCCTGGTAAACGACCAGCCGGAGTTGGTGGCCGAAGTTGGGCGGATTATCGAAAAGAAGCAGGCCAACCGGCCCATTCCGCCGGAAGAGTTCCGGACGCTGACCGACTTTGCCAAGCTGACCGAACACTTGCAGCGGGAAATTCGGGAAGCAGCACGCACCGAGCGCCGCGCGGCGATGGACCTGGTAGCCGACATGGTGCCGGCCAGGGCGTTCAAGATGAACATCAAGGAACTGGAACTGGACGACGACATCAACCGGGCGTTGTCACGCATTGAAAACGTCGGGGCGCTGATGGTGCGTATGCTGGCTGATGAAAACGCCTTGCAGCGGATGCTCGACCAGGCAGGCGCGGGCGACGACGCGCTGGAAGCGATCCGCTATGCGCTGGACGATCTGGTGATCCTGGGCCGGGAAGAACCGGAAGCCGAAGAAGAGGCGCCCGAACCGGAACCCGAAGTTGAGGCTGTGCCGGAGGCCGAGCTAACAGCCGGTGTTGAACCGGAAGCTGAGCCGGTCGAGCCTGCCGCCGAGCTGGCCGAGCTGGAGGTTGCAGCCGAAGAAGTAAAGGAACTGGACGAAGCGCTGCCCGCCTTTGTTGAACCCGAACCGGAACCCGAATCAAAACCGGAAGCGCCACCTGTCCCGGCGCCAGGACAGCCCTGGGTGGAACAGGCAGAATTCGGTGATTTCGATTATGGCGATGAAGGCGACGAGGAAGACGAAGAACGCAAGCGCAGCCGGGCGAAGAAAAAGCGCCGGGAACTCGTTTTTGACGAGGACCGGGGCAGGGTTGTTGCCAAGCGCCGTCGCAAGCGCAGCCGCCAGCGCGAGGACTGGGAAGATTTTCTCGAATAAAACCCGATCCGGCTATGAGTAAACGAAGCGCTAAACCCCGCAGGCGGCACGTTCCACAGCGAACCTGTGTCGTCTGCCGTACCACAGCCGACAAGCGCTCGCTGACGCGCCTTGTTCGCACACCGGAAAACGGCGTCCATGTGGACCCAACCGGCAAGCGGAATGGGCGGGGCGCGTATCTATGCGACCAGCCTGAATGCTGGGATAGCGCCCTGGACACAGGTGTACTGGCGAAGGCGCTGCGCTGCACGCTGACCGATGCCGACCGGGAGCGGATACGGGCTGCACGGCCTGTTTCTGCCACCAACAACCAAGAGGACTGATCGAGTACCATTCCGATAGGCACCATCCTAGCGCGAGATCGGATTCCTGGGGTAGATCGACATTCAGAAGCACACCGGGCGAGCATACGCCGGTGCTGGCAGGCAGTGATTGGCCTGCCCCGGTAATCGCTGCGCTGCCGGGCTGTCACCTGTTGACCAGGGACCCGGTTTGCTGGGGTGCGCGGAAATAACAAAAATCACTCACGAAAGGAGGTATTAGCGGCGCTGGGTGGTGTTACAGGACACCCCGCGATTGCTAATTCTTACGTTCTATGCCGCAACAAAAGCAGATACTGGAAATCCCAGATTTTTTGACGGTGCGCGACCTCGCGGACCTGATGGACGCCAGTCCGATTGAGGTGATGAAAGAACTCATCAGCAACGGGATCATGGCGTCGATCAACCAGCAGATTGATTTTGATACCGCCGCCATTGTGGCTGATGGCCTTGGTTTTGAGGCGCGATTGGAGCGCCCGCCCGAACCCGAAGAGTCCAAAGAAAAGGTGGCCGTGCCGGAGTGGCGCGGCCTGTACGCGGGCGAAGACCCGGACAAACTGGTGCTGCGTCCCCCGGTAGTGACCGTGCTGGGCCATGTCGATCACGGCAAAACATCGCTGCTGGATGTGATCCGCCGGGCGCATGTGCAGGAAGGCGAGGCGGGCGGTATTACGCAGCATATCGGCGCGTACCAGGTGAAGCTGGGCGACCGGATGATCACCTTTCTGGATACGCCGGGTCATGAAGCGTTTACCGCGATGCGTGCGCGAGGCGCGCGGGGGGCCGATATTGCCATATTGGTCGTGGCGGCGGATGACGGCGTGATGCCGACCACGCGCGAGGCCCTGGCGCACGCGCGCGCGGCGAACGTGCCGATTGTGGTGGCGCTCAATAAGATCGACAAGTCGAACGCCAATCCCGAACGTGTCAAGCAGCAGCTTGCCGAGGTTGGCCTGGAGACGGATGAATGGGGCGGTGATACGCTGGTCGTCCCGGTCAGCGCCAAGACTGAGGTCGGCATCGAAGACCTGCTCGAAGCGGTGCTGCTGGTGGCGGACGAAACCGATATTCGCGCCAACCCGGACGGTCCCGCTGCCGGGACCGTGCTTGAAGGCGAGATCGACACTACGCGCGGCGCGGTGGCAACGCTGCTGGTTCAGAACGGTACGCTGCGCCGGGGCGATGTCGTCATCGCCGGGCTGTCGCATGGCCGGATCAAGGGCATGTTTGACGAGAAAGGCAAGCGGGTTGAAGAAGCCGAACCGTCGCGCCCGGTGTTGGTGATGGGGTTGGACGTGCCGCCCCATGCCGGGGACATGTTCGAGGTAGTGGATAATATCAAAAAAGCCCGCGTCATCGTTGATGAGCGCCGCCTGGAAGCTGAACAAGCGGCGGTGATGCCCCCACCGGCGGCAATGTCGCTAGATGACATCTTCAAACGTTACCAGGCGGGCGAGGCAAAAGAACTGCTGCTGATCATCAAGGTGGATGTGAACGGTTCGCTGGAGCCGGTGATCAACTCGGTCGAGAACCTGGAGACGGATGATCTCAAGGTGCGGGTGCTGCACGGTGATGTGGGTGAGATCACCGAGAACGATGTGAACCTGGCCAGTACGACCGGCGCGATCATCCTGGGCTTTAATGTGGCGCCAGATGTGGCAGCGGTGCGCGTGGCCGAGTCATTGGGTGTGGATATTCGCACATACAATATCATCTACAAGCTGATCGAAGATGTCGAACTGGCGCTCAAGGGCATGTTGGAACCGGAATACGCGGATAAGGTGATCGGCGTGGCCGAAGTGCGCCGCGTGATCCGGCTGCCGAAGATCGGCAATATCGCCGGGAGCTACGTGCTGGAAGGCGTGATCCGGCGAAATGCAAAGGCGCGCGTTCTGCGGGGCGACGAGGTGATCGGTGAAGGTATCTCGGTCAGCAGCCTCAAGCGCTTTGAGGAAGACGTGCGCGAGGTCCGGGCCGATTTTGAGTGTGGCATCGGGCTGAACAACTTCCACGACTTTGAGGAAGGCGACCAGATCGAGTTTTATGTCCGCGAGCGGGTGAACTGACGCGCGGCAGCAGTCGCGCTGTGAGTGATTTTTGCGGGCCAGGGGTCAGCGGGGTGTCCCCTGGCTCGACTGCTGTCTGATGAAATGCACAATTAGAATTCGCACAATGATCCCGTAGGGGCGCAGCTTGCTGCCCCTACAGATTATGCGGGTTTGGATTGGTTTCTCCATGAGGTGAAGGTATGCGCGTGCTGGTGTCCGATGTGGCGGGGAGCTTTGGCCGCCTGGTGGCCGGACGCCTGCTGATCGACCCGGCGGTCGAGGCCGTGATCGGGCTGGACGCGCACGCGTGTTATCCCCCGCTGGCGGGCTTGCGCTTTGTACGGGCGAGCCTGTCGCAGCCGGAATGGACCCCGCTGTTGGACGGGATCGACGCGGCGCTGTACCTGGGCGGTGTGACGGGCTGGCCCGCTCACCGCGCGGACGCGCTGGCAATGCTGGCAGGCGGCAGGCGCTTTGTGCAGGCGGCTGTCGCTGCCGGGGTGCCGAAGGTGATCACCGTCTGCCGGGCGGCGATGTACGGGGCACAGCCCGGCGCGCCGGTTCCCGAAACCGCCCTGGTGTGCGGACACCAGACCGGCGCTTACGAGCGGGCGGCGGCGCAGTTCTCGGATTACCTGGATGCCCTGGAGCGCGATATGCACGGGACGATCACCCGGCTGCGGTCGGCGTGGCTGTGCGGACCGGGACATGTGACGCTGGCACGCTGCCTGCGTGATCTGCCGCCGGTGTGTGGCTGCGCGGATCGACCGGTTCAGGCCGTGCATGAAGATGACCTGGCCGACGTTGTGATGCTGGCGCTGCGAACCGACCTGCCGGGCGTGTACAATGTGGCGGCGGACGGCGGCGCGGCGCTGGGCGATTTGCACCGGCAGGCCGGAAACTTCCGGGCATGTATGCCTATGATAGGGCTGGTGGCGCTGGCGTGGTGGCGGTGGCGCACACGCCGCGTAGAACCGGCGCCGGACAGGCTGCGGGCGTTGTATCGCGTGAAGGCGCTGGATGTGTCAAAATTGCAGGCTGCCGGGTGGATGCCGCGATACACCACGCAGGCGGCGCTCGCGGCAGCGCTTGATAGGCTGGGCGCGGGGGCGTAATACAAACACAGGGGAATCATCATGACAATCAAACAGGAACGAGCCGCACACCTGATCCACAATATCTTGAGCAACCTGTTTATGACCGAGGTGACCGATCCGGCACTGCAATTCGTGACGATCACCGAGGTTGAAGTTGACCGCGAGATCGAGTATGCGGACATTTATATACATGCGCCGGATGACCAGGACGAAGTGATGGCCGGGTTGCAGCGTGCGTCGGGTTTTTTGCGGCGTGAGCTGGCCGCGCGGACGCGGTTTCGCAAAACGCCGGTGCTGCATTTTCACTGGGATATGGCAATGGAACGCGGAGAGCGGATCGACAGCCTGTTGGATTTGCTGCACGACGAGCCGGACGCCGCACCGGGCACAAACGAGGACTATAAGCCGGATGAGGATTGACTGGGACGAAGCAGGCGCGCTGGTGGATGGCGCTCAAAACATTGTGATCGTGACGCATGTCGGCCCGGATGGTGACGCCATCGGCTCGATGTTAGGGCTGGCGCGGGCGCTGCGCAGCCTGGGTAAAAAGGTCATCACGGCGGTAGATGGCGGCGTGCCGGAACCGCTCGCGTTTCTGCCCGGCGCGCAGGATGTGCGGTCCACGCTGAACGGGGTCGCGCCGGACCTGACCATCGCCGTTGACTGCGGCGACGAAAGTCGTATGGGGCAGGTTGGGCGGGAGGCGCTGCAAAGCGGCGCACCGCTGATCAACCTGGACCACCACCGCACAAATACCCTGTTCGGCCAGGCGAACCTGGTGGACCTGGACACGGTCGCAGCAGCGGAAGGCGTGCTCGACTGGCTGGACCGGTTAGGCATACAGATCGACCCGGTTACCGCGTTTTGCCTGCTGACCGGGATCGTGACCGATACGCTGTGCTTTCGGGTTGAAACGGTGACGGCGGATACGCTTGCCAAGGCGCAGCGCTTGATGGCCTGCGGCGCGTCACTGCCGGAGATCGTGCAGCGGACGGTCAACCGCACGCCCTACGCCGGGGTGCGGCTGTGGTCAAAGGTGATGCCGACCGTGCACCTTGAGGAGCACGTGATCTGGGCGGTGATCACCCAGGCGATGTTTGCCGAGGCGGATTATGTGGATGGCGACGATGCCGGGCTGGTCAGCTTCCTGGTGCAGGCGGACGAGGCGTATATCAGCGTAGTCTTCAAAGAAAAAGACGATGGCGCGGTCGAGATCGGGATGCGCGCCGTACCGGGCTTTGATACGGCCAGCGTGGCGGTCGTGCTGGGCGGCGGCGGTCACCGGGCGGCATCCGGCGCGACGGTCGATGAACCGCTGGATACGCTGGTGCCGCGCGTGGTGGAGATGCTGAAAGCGGAAGTACGCAAGGGCCAGCCGTTGGTGAAGTGATCATGACCGTCTTCGGCTTGCTGAACATCAACAAGCCCCAAGGGCCAACCAGTCACGATCTGGTCGCCCGCGTGCGGCGCGGCACGCATGTTAAGAAGGTCGGGCACGCTGGGACGCTCGACCCGATGGCAACCGGCGTGCTGGTGCTGTGTCTTGGCCCGGCTACCCGCCTGAGCGAATACATCATGGGATCGCCCAAAACGTATCGCGCCCGCGTGTTTTTTGGCGTGGAGACGGATACTTACGACGCCGAGGGGCAGGTCACCGCGCGGCACGATACACCGGTCACGCGGGAAACGGTCGAAGCAGCGCTGGACGGCTTTCGCGGCGAGATCGATCAGGTGCCGCCCATGTACAGCGCCATCCGGCAGGACGGCAAACGCCTGTATGACCTGGCGCGCGCCGGGCAGCAGGTCGAACGCCCTCCACGCCGGGTGACGATCCACCACCTGGCGCCGGTTGAGTGGGCGCTGCCGGTGGTGACGCTGGAAGTCGTCTGCTCGCCGGGCACGTATATTCGCTCGCTGGCGTATGACCTGGGCCGGGCGGTGGTCGCCGGGGCACACCTGGCCGGGCTGGAACGGACCGCAAGCGGGCGGTTTACCGTCACGGACGCCGTGACATGGGACGACCTGCGGGCCGCGATGGATGCCGGAACCTGGCAGGCTGTCCTGCTGCCGCCGGACCTGGCGCTGGCCGGTGCGCCTGCCGTACACCTGGACGCCGACGCGGCCCAACGGGTCCGGCAGGGCGGTATGATCCCGGCAGATGAAGCCGCCGCCGGGCCGGGTGAGCAGGCGCGGGCGTATGATCCTGACGGGCGGTTCTTCGCCGTGCTGGCGCGGCGCGGTGCTTACTGGAAACCCCACAAAGTATTCAACGTGTAAAACCTTGCAGATGGGGCGCGTATATTCGCGCGCTGTATGTTTGGATTGTGATATTTGGAGCTTGTGACGCTTTTTGTTAAGGTAGAACAAGCCTTTAGCGTTCGACAGCAGGACGGGAGTCGATGCAGCATATCTATAACCTGGCCGATGCGAAGCTGGACGGGCCGGGAATTGTCGCGGTCGGGATGTTTGACGGTGTCCACCTGGGGCACCAGCACTTGCTGCGCTGCCTGGCCCGAACGGCGCGCGCGCAAAACGGCGTGCCGACGGTGCTGACATTTTTCCCGCACCCGGATGTAGTGCTCGGCAAGGCGGGCGAGCGCTATTACCTGACCACGCCGGAGCAGCGGGCGGCCATGCTGGGCAGGCTGGGCATCGAGTGCGTGGTAACCCAACCGTTTGATGATACGCTGCGCTCGATCCGCGCTGCAGCGTTTGTGGATCAACTGCTGGATCACCTGAACCTGCGCGAGCTGTGGGTGGGCGCGGATTTTGCGCTGGGCTACAAACGCGAGGGGAACGTGGATTTTTTGCGCGCGCAGGGCGAGCAAAAGGGATTCAAGCTGGAGGTAGTGACACTCGTGTCAACCGACAACAACGGCAGGCCGATCAACAGCAGCCGCGTGCGGGGCGCGCTGGCTTCCGGGCTGGTGGAGCGGGCGGCGCAGTGGTTGGGACGCCCGTATTGTGTGGAAGGCGAAGTCGTACATGGCGATAAGCGAGGGCGAAAGATCGGCTTCCCGACGGCCAACATGGATGTGTGGGATCAGCAAGCGCTGCCCCGCAACGGCGTGTATGCCGGGTGGGTGCACCTGGACGGCGAGACGTTTTTGGCCGTTGCCAACGTGGGACACCGCCCAACGTTTGACGGCGGCATAGTGCGGGTCGAGGCGCACCTGCTGGATTTTGACCGCGATATTTACAGCGAGATGTTGGCGTTGGAGTTTGTCGCCCGCCTGCGCGCGGAACGGCGTTTTGAGAGCGTCGAGGCGCTGGTGGCGCAGATTCGCCAGGACGTCATTCGCGGGCGCGCGATCCTGTCTGCGGCGCCCCGGCCCTAGCGCCAGCGGACGTAATACAGATCAAAATGCTCATCCGGCGGGATCGGGTAGGGGGAAAAGAGCGGCTGCCCAACGGTGAAAAACCGCTTCAGCTTGATGATCGTGATGGTATCTCCCGGTTCAACGTAAAAAGCATGATCAACGTCGCGCGCCAGTCCTTGCAGGTACCGGTCGGTGACGTCGTCGGGCGTCAGCGTATCCACGGACACGCCGTCGGCCAGGTAGCGGATCACGTCAACGGCATAGGCCCGGTTGAACGGCACCCTGCTAACCAGGTGAACCTGTGTGCCGGGTGGAAAGTTCGCTGAGCGCAGCAGTGCGTCGGTGCCGTCTGGCTGCGGCTGAACGTGCCGGATGTCGTAATTGTACAGGTTCAGGTGTGGGACGAAGTAGTAGATGACCTGCGCAACCGACACGATCAGCAGTATCTGGATCAGCACGGTGCGGCGCGTGCGCGGCGCGCGGTCGTCCGGCCAGATCATAGTCAGCGTAGTGCGCAGCCCCAGCGCGCACAGCAGGGCCAGCGCTGGGAGCACGACGACATAGCGCGTGGTATGCGTGCTGGCCGCCATAAAGCTGTTGCCAATCGACGTACCCAACACCCACAGCACGAGCAGCAGCGCCCCCGGTGATCGCACCCGCCAGAGGGCGACAAAGCCGCCTGACAGCAGCATGGGCGCCAGGTAGATCAGCGCCAGCGGCGTATGCCCCCCATAATAGTAGCTGGTATCGGGCTGGTACACGTAGATCAGGAACGTGTCTTTGATGTGCTGAAGATGTTCTTCGAAGATCGGATCGCCGGGTGACGACAGCAGCAGATCGCGGATATAACCCGATCCTATACCGGTGGCATCCAGGCGAGCGGTCAGCGGCGCATCGAGCGCCAGCAGGGTGTAATAAACCGGCGCGGCGACCAGGATCGCGGCCAGCAGCATGATCAACAGGCCGCGAAAGGACGGGCGCCGCCGCCAGATCAGCAGGCCGATCACCACCCAGGCCAGCATCAGCGGGGGGTACAGCAGCCGTCCCCCTTCGTAGAAATATTGTGTCAGGCCCAGCGATACCCCGGCCAGCGCGTAGTTACGGCGGTGGCCGGTCTGCATAGCCCTGGCAAGAAAGGTGAACGCCAGTGTGCCGAACAGTGGTTCCGCGATATTGTTCATACCCAGGCGGCTGTAGTGCAGGTGCACCGGCCAGGCTGTCAAGAAGACAGCCGCGATGGTGGCAGTGCGCCGGTCGAACAAGGTGCGGGCCAGCATGTACAGCGCCAGCACGGTCAGCGCGCCGATGATCGCGCTGGGCAGGCGTATCCCGACGAAGTTGCGCCCAAAGAGGGCGACGGTTTTTGACTGCCAGTAACAATACAGGTGCGGGAAGGCGACAACCCCGGTCATGGGCCTGAGCAGGGGAATCTGGTCGAACCGCCGGATGTCCAACGCGCCGATGGCAAAGTTCAACTCGTCCACAAACACGCGGATCGTGTTATTCAGTTCCCACACGCGCAGCAGCAGCGCCGCGCCCAGGATGCCGGATACGGTGCGCACCTCGCGCCAGTCAATGGTGGACCGCTGGCGGGGCAGCAGTTCACCGCCTAAACCCCACGCCACAAACACGATCCCGCCAACCAGCAGCCAGTACTGCCACTCAATTGAGACGCCTACCAGCCTATCGAACCGGATCGCGTTGCCGCTGATTTCGGCTACCATGAACAGCAGCAGCACGCCGGTCACTACCGCCGTCCAGCGCGAACGGTTGGGAGTCAGGGATCGTGTGATCGCCTGGGCGAAGGTGATCGAGCGGCGGTTGAAAACCAGCGCCGCAACCAGGCACGCGCCGCCTGCTATCATCAGCCGGGCAGCTTTGTTCAGGCTGTCGTTGACGTCTACAAAAAGCAGGTATTCGCGGGTGAAGGCGACGCCTGTGGTTGAACCTTTGGCAAGTTCGGGGAACTCGGCAATGCCGCGCGGGCGGAAATAATAGGCGCTGACGATCAGCAGGGCAGCGGCGGCCATCGCCAATCCCCAGGTGAGCACGTCGCGCGCCAGCGCGAGAGCACGCGAGCGGCGGACGCGGTCGAGCGTTACCTGAGAACTGGCCCGGTAGCGTCCGATGGCAGTCTGCACAGTCGTCAGGCGGGCGGGCAGCACAACGTTATCCCTTGTCTTTTGGCAGACGATATCCCAGGCGGCGCAGGGCGTTTTCGTCCCGGCGCCAGTTCTTCAACACTTTGACCCACAATTCCAGGTAAACGCGCATGCCGATGAAGGCTTCGATCTCTTCGCGCGCCTGGCGGCTGATCTGCTTGAGCATCTGGCCGCCCTTGCCGATCACGATGCCTTTGTGTGAGTCGCGCTCAACGTAGATCGTGGCATTGATGTAGGTCATATCGTCGCTGCGCCGCTTGAACTCGTTGACTTCGGTGGCGACTCCGTGCGGCACTTCCTGTTCCAGGTTGAGCAGCACTTTCTCGCGGATCATCTCGGCCACGATGTCACGCACGGCGGTATCCGACAACTGGTCTTCCGGGTAATAGCGCGGGCCAGGGGGCAGTTGGTCGATCAGGTAGGCCAGCACGTCGTTGACGCCCTCGCCGGTTTTGGCGATAGTCGTCAGCCAGTGGGCGGACGGGACCAGCGCGCGGTGCGCCTCGGTGTGGGTGACAAGCTGATCAGGGCTGGGCGCCAGGTCTACCTTATTGAGCACCAACACGACCGGGGTTACGTCCTGGGCTTCGTGGATCAGCTCCGCGATGCGCCGGTCCGCGCTGGTCGGGGACTCGCTGACGTCCACGACAAACAGGATCACGTCTGCATCGCGCAGCGCTTCCACCGCGACCTCGACCATAAATTCGCCCAGCTTGGTACGCGGCTGGTGAATGCCCGGCGTATCCACAAACACGATCTGTACGTTTTCGCGGGTCAGGATGCCCAACTGGCGCAGGCGCGTTGTTTGCGGTTTAGGGCTGACGATGGCGATCTTCTCGCCCAGGATAGCGTTCATCAGCGTGGATTTACCCACGTTGGGCCGCCCGATCACGGCCACAAAGCCGCTTTTATGATTGTCGGGCAGATCGTCTTCGTGCGGTATTTGCGCCAGCAGATCGTCAAATTCATTGGTCATACAGGATGTCGCCTCGGTGGGGCTATACACTCAGCTTGAACGGGTTGAAGTCGGTATCGCGGTCGTAATAATCCTCGTGTTCGAGCGCCTTCAGCGTGTTGATGATGCGGTACGTCAGCGGCGTCAGCGATGCCTCAAAGCCGACCTTGATAATGTAGTTGGTCACGATCAGCGACAGCAGGAGACCCGGCGGGAATACGCCAAGCGCCGTTGCGATCAGCATAAAAACCGCCGTATCGACCGCCTGCCCGACCAGCGTGCTGCCGATAGTGCGCGTCCACAAGAGGCGTCCCTCGGTCCAGATTTTCATCTTCGCCATCACGTAGCTGTTGGAAAACTCGCCCAGGAAATAGGCGACCAGGCTGGCGACGATCAGCCCGCTGACGCCGCCCAGGATCGCATCATACGCTTCCTGGCCTGCGTAGTCCTGCCACTCGATCTCGCCGGGCATGGCTCCTGCAAACCACACGAAAAAGCCCATCAGCGCGTTGGCCCCAAACCCGGCCCAGATCACGCGCCGCGAGCGCTTGTAGCCGTAAACCTCGGTCAGCACGTCGCCAAAGATGTAGCTGATCGGGAAGACGAGCGTCCCGGCGTCAAAGGCGAGCGCGATCGGACCGAGACTGGTTTTGAGGTCAATAATCTTGGCGCTGCTGAGCAGGTTGCTGATCAGCAGCACGGTCACGAACAACGCCATGACCAGGTCGTAGTAGCGGTAGGAGGTAGATGTCTTGTCGTTCATGGTGGGTTATTGTAGCATACATCGGCGGTCGGCCATAGGGGCACCCTATACGCCAGGTGTCTGGGGCAGAGCGCGTGTGATAACGGCTCTGCCCTGGCTAAACCACTGAATTATGCTGCCTTCTGGTTGGCTGCAAAGCGTGTTGTATCCATCAGGGCACGGGCAGCACGTAGTATTCGCTGCCGACGCTTTCGGCGGTCCAGCCTTCCAGGCCGTCGTAGTACACTTTCCACCACACGATACCCGCATCCGGATCGCACACCGGCCCTTCGAGCACGGTGAACGGCATACCCGGCGGAATCTGGCCCAACACCTCGGCGCCGCCCGGCGCGTTGCGCACGTTGTTCGGTGTTCTGTCGGCTACGTAGGCTCGCCCGCCTACGGTCAGTTGGGGCGGCAAGACCCGGTCGCAGCCGGTCAGGTCCGGTTCAGCGCCGATGTTGCCGCCCGCCTGCAAGAGAGACGGGGCGGTGTTTTCGCCGCGTGCCACGCGCACATAATCGACGGTGAGCGTTTCATCGCGCCCCCACGATACACGGTCCAGCCGGATGTGCAGCGGCTTACTGGCGGGAATCCGGGTAATAAACTCCTCCACCACCAGACCATCGATGAAGAACACGGCCCGGTCTGGATCGACTTCCAGCCGGTATTCATGCCAGTCTGTGACATCCACGTCGGGCAGGTAGCTTATGAGCATGAGATCGCTGTCGCTGCCGGGCCGGACCTGGACGCGCAGCCGTTCGCTTTCTTGATCGACCACAAAGCCGACATACCCGTTGGAATCGTCCCCCCACAGGCCCCACGCGCCGCCGTCCGAACGGGACACCCTGGCGCGCACCTCAAGCGATAGGGTGCTGCTGTAGTCGATGGTGACGGTATTTCTGGACAGGATGTAGCCGCCGCCGCCCGCCGTTGTGCCGCTGTGGATCACGATGTTGTCATCCTGAAACGCGACTTCACGCCCGGCGCTGCTGCCTTCGAACGTCCACATGCTATCCAGTGGGGCGCTGTCAAACTCGTCTACGTATATATCCGGCATGTCGCCGCCCTTTTCGTTCGGATTATTCTCCGGGGCTGCGCTGCCGTCGTCGCCGCTGCTGCGTACGAAAACAAACATGGTGGTGGCGGGGTCGTATTCTGCATCACCGGGCGGCTGCATCGTGACGACGCGCCCGGCGGGCACCGAATCGCTTGGCTCATCACGCAAGGTGTACTGGAATCCCAGGGATGAGATACGATCAAACGCCTCGGCAGCGATCCAACCGGTCATATCGGATACGTATTTTTTGGAGCTGCTGCCGTCGCTGCCGCCGCTGCCCTGGCTGCGGACAAAGACAAATATGGTGGTAGCGGGGTCGTACTCTGCATCACCGGGCGGCAGCATTGAGATAATGCACCCAGCAGGCACCGAATCGCTTGGCTCATCGCGCCAGGTGTACTGGAATCCCAGCAACGAGATGTAATCAAACGCCTCGGTGGCGCTCCACCCGGTCATATCCGGTACGTACAGGGCATGACCGCTGCTGCTGTCGTCGCTGCCGCCGCCGCTGCCCAGGCTGCGGACAAAGACAAACATGGTGGTAGCAGGGTCGTACTCTGCATCACCGGGCGGCTGCATCGAGATGATGCACCCGGCAGGCACCGAATCACTTGGCTCATCGCGCCATGTATACTGGAATCCCAGATACGAAACGTAATCAAACGCCTCGTTATCGAACCAACCGGTCAAGTCCGCTACGTACAGGCTGGAACCACCGCTGCTGTCGTCGTCCCCGGATGAATCGTCACCTGAATCGTCCCCGCCGTCTGGCGTGGCGGAAAATTTCCCGTCAATTGCCATCAGCAGTTCCTGCACGATGTCGAGCGTGATATCCAGGCCATAATCGCGCAAATCCTGCGATCCGACGCCCAGGAAGACGACGATGTCGTCAACCCGGAAGGCCGCCATGTAGGTGTCACTGGCCGTGCCGCCCTCTGATGGCGACCGGTACGCGACCCGGTCATCGCCAAACGGGATGATGGTCATTTCCTGCGGCATCTCGATTGGTTCGCTTTCGCCGTAAATCAGCGCGAGCGCCTCGCCGCTGCGCAGCATCTCCATCCAGTCCCCGGCGGTGTCCTCCGATGTGAACCGGATCACCATCTGTACTACCATTGCCCCGTCATTCTGGCGGGTGCCGGTATACCACTCGTTGATCGACCAGCCGCGTGCCTCCTCTGCGCCGGGGATCATGCCGTACAGCGCCAGCGCCGCGATCCCCTCGTCTTCCTGGCGCGTGTACTTTGCGCCGCTGAGGTCGCTACGTACCAGGCTGGTCACGTCCTCGACCGTCAGCGCGAACTGCTCCAGGTCAACGGAATCGCCCTGGGCCGTCACCGGTCCAAAAGCGAACAAACATAGGGCCAGCAGCAGCAGGCCCTTGAACAGTACTTTCAGCATATTGATGTTGTTGGCGAACCTTCGAAGGATCGATTTTGGGGAGAAATGGGGTATCCTGAAGCCGAGTAGAACGGGACCATCAGGAGAG
>JAFGNU010000085.1 GCA_016926875.1 Anaerolineae bacterium
GCCAGCATGGTTTCTTCCACGACCTGAACACCCAGGTTGATGTCGTCGTTGCAGGCCACGGTGGCGACGATCTCGATGTCGGGATACTGCGCCACGTAGTCCTGGAAGCCGCGCATACGCTCTTCGAGGTTGAAGGCGCCCGGCACACCGGTCAGCATCGCGACCTTGCCGGATTCGCCCATCGCCCGGACGAGCAGTTCGCCTGCCGCGTACCCGCCGGAGTAGTTGTCCACACCCAGGTAGGTAAAGCGGTCAGAATCGGGCGAGTCGGAGTCCCAGGCCATGACGGTGATACCGGCGTCAATGGCGGCATTGATCGGGTCGATGCAGCCGTCGGGGTCGTTGCAGCTCACGCCAATGGCGTCCACACCCTGCGAGATCGCGTCTTCGATCACGCGGGCCTGTTCAGCCATATCAGAAGCCACCGAACCCATGTACAGGCACTCGACTTCGAGGCCCTCGTACATGGCGGTCATCTCTTCGGCGGCCAGCATACAGCCGTCGCGACCAACCTCAAACACGGGGTTGTTGAGCGCCTTCGGAATCCACGCAATGGTGAACTTGCCATCATCGGGCGGGTAGGCCGGGGGCAGCACCTTGCTAAAGTCGCTGTTGGCCCAGGCTTCGGCCATCGCGTCCACGTTGTTGAGGCTCACGATGTCCATGCCGCTGTCGGTCCAACTGGCGTAGGTCTTGCCAGCGGTCAGATGATCATACAGCATGTAGACCGTGTCATAGCCCCAGCCCCAGTACTTCTGGCCGACCAGGCCGTGTACCAGGCCGTCCTGCAGCCATTCAAGCTCAACCGGCAGCGTGTCAAACGCGACCGACTTCATGCCGCCTAACGCTGCTTCTTCGAACAGCGGCATCGCGCCGCGCCCGGCGAACATCGGCCACAGACCAACGAAGAACCAACCATCCAGGTCCGGGTTGGCCAGCATGGTTTCTTCCACGACCTGAACACCCAGGTTGATGTCGTCGTTGCAGGCCACGGTGGTCACGATCTCGATATCGGTGCCCGCGATACCATCCTGGAAGCCGCGCATACGCTCTTCGAGGTTGAAGGCGCCCGGCACACCGGTCAGCATCGCAACGCTACCTTCGGTGCCCATTTCCTTGATCAGGATGTTGGCCGCCGCGTACCCGCCGGAGTAGTTGTCCACACCCAGGTAGGTCAGGCGGTTGGAGTCGGGCGAGTCGGAGTCCCAGGTCATGACGGCAATGCCGGCGTCAATGGCGGCGTTGATCGGGTCAATGCAGCCGTCGGGGTCGTTGCAGCTCACGCCGATGGCGTCCACACCCTGCGAGATCGCGTCTTCGATCACGCGGGCCTGTTCGGCCATGTCAGAAGCCACCGAACCCATGTACAGGCATTCGACTGTCGTGCCGGTCGCCGCGGTCAGTTCTTCGGCGGCCAGCATACAGCCATCACGCCCGACCTCAAAGACCGGGTTGTTGAGCGCCTTGGGAATCCACGCAATCGTGATCGTGTCATCCTGTGCGCTGACGAGCGCTGGCACTGCGCTGAGCCCAGGGGCTGCAACGAGCACGACCAGCACTAAAGCACTAAATACCTTTAACCAATTCTTCATGCCTGCTCCTCCTTAATAAGAGCTTTGTGGGAGAAGGTATTGTCTCCCAAAACCTAAAGGGATAGAACTTGAAAGCTGAGCCACCCCAACACATGCCGACCCCCGGCTATGAGTATCCCTGACCGTTGGTCGGCTGCGTCACGAATGGAAGCTTTACGTGATTTAGTTTATTAAAACAACAAAATGCGGTATTGTCAAGTATTTCGCTGGCAGTTGTTCGAAGTTTCCCTTAAGATAGGCGAAATAAACTTGACATATCTATGCAGAGGCTCTAGTATTTTGTTGAGAGGTTACACAAAATAGTGAGGACGCATGGCTACAGGTCCGGCTGATCAAAACCTGGTCAAACAAATGAATAGCGCGCTCATCCTGGACCAGTTGCTGGCAACCTCGCCGCAGTCGCGTGCTAATCTGGCTCAGCACACAGGCTTGAACCGCAGCACGATCTCATCGTTGGTGAGTGAGCTGATCGAGCAGGGCTTGATTCGCGAGGTAGGGCGGGAGACGGCCTATTCGCGCGGGCGTCCTGGCATCTTGCTGGAACTAAACCCGGCTGGTGGTTGTATTATCGGTATTGAGATCAACGTGGGCTATACTACGGTGATCCTCACCGACTTTACCGCGCATACGCTCTGGCGCCGCCATGTCGAAATGGATGAAGACACGCCGCAAGCCGAGGTGCTGGCTCTGGCTGAAGACTTGATCGACGCTGCGCTGCAAGCAGCGATTGCTCACAACCAGCCAATGCTTGGTATTGGGCTGGGTGTCCCCGGCATGGTGGATGCAGCTCATGGTACGCTGCGCTTTGCGCCCAATCTCCGCTGGCGTAACGTGAATTTCCGTGACCTATGGGGCCACAAATTCGGCGTTCCACTGTATATCGAAAATGACGGCAACGCTTCGGCCTTGGGCGAGTACTACTTTGGGATTGCCAAAGGCTGCGAGAATTTTATTTTCCTGGGCACTGGCATTGGCCTGAGCGGAGGCTTGATGCTAAACGGCCAGCTTTACCGGGGCGCAGATGGGTATGCGGGCGAAGTAGGGCATATTATCGTCGAGTCGGGGGGGGAGTTGTGTAGTTGTGGGCGGCGCGGGTGTTGGGAAACGCTGGTTGGGCCGCGCGCTGTGATTCGCGGCATTGTCCACGCACTAGAAAACGGTGCCCCATCGCTGATCCCCGGACTGGTCAACCACAACTGTGAAAAAATCACCATGCAGGTAGTCGTAAAGGCTGCCAACCTGGGCGACCAGCTCGCGCTGGATACACTGTCGGATGTTGCGCTGCATTTAGGCTCCGGCATCGCCAACCTGATCAATCTTTTTAATCCGGGGTTGATTGTATTGGGCGGCACGCTCACGCTGGCGGGTGACTACCTGATGCCAACCATCAGCAATATTATTGTTGCTGAGGCCCTGTCCGCGCCCAGCCGAATGGTTGCCCTGGCGCTGTCTTCTCAAGGGATGGATGCCTGTGTTAAGGGGGCGGTCGCGCTGGTGATCGATGGGATTGTACGCGAGCCTGTCTCTTGTTAAACTTGGGATACAGATGGGCGAGAGGATAGTGTTATGGCAACTATATTGTTGGTGGAAGATAACCAAAACACCGCTGACTTTATTATCCGCATCCTGGAATCTGCGGGTCACACCGTTCACCATGCCAAGCGCGGCCTGGAAGGGGCACGGTGGGCGCGCGCGTGCCACACCGATCTGGTGTTGATGGATATCGACCTGCCCGACGTCAACGGGCGCAGTGTAGTGCTCAGCCTGCGGCGGCAGAACCCGGCCAGCGCACTGCCGATCATCGCGGTGACGGTCCAGGCCGACGAAGAATCAATCAAACTGGCGAAGGGGTTTGGCTGCAACGCGTTCCTGGCCAAACCTTTCCTGCCCGAAGACCTGCTCAAGCTGGTCGATCACTTCCTGTCTGTGCCAAAAGACGCGCAGCTATAACAAACGCGATTTTACGCGACAGCGTTGCAAGTATCACCGACCTGAAACCGGGTGAGGGGAGCGCTTGATCTCTCATCACCCGGTCTGGTTGTGTCGTAAAAATCAGCCTGTTGAAAAAGGCAAATGGGCTTGGCTTGATTACAGCGGACAGATTATGTGGCGGACAAGATTACAGACCCTCTCGAATTCGTTCTTTTCTCACTGCGATCTGCATCGTATGCTGGATAACATGCTCAATGACACCGCCCCAAAGATTCAGGTACGTTGGTCTGCTTTCACCCCAGGGAGTAGGTGTAAACGCGTTGAGTTCAGCATTAGCGTGTGGTTCGTCCAGCGCTACAAGGTAATGTCGTGCATCCAGCACGGCAGTGAACGCATACTGCCGCATCGCGGGAAGGGTTGAATGCACGGGTAAGTCGTCCCAAGTTCTGTCCTCTCCTTCCGGTCTGCCTGTCTTGATGCAGTAGAGATACATATCGGCGGTTTGGGCCAGATGGTTCATAATCCAGGCAATGGTGGTGAAAGGAGAAGGCATCCGGGTTTTGAGACTGTAGTCATAGCCATAAGTGCCGTTTTGTTCAAATACCCGCCATACCCGTTTTTGGTCTGCCGGAAGGAGCAAGTCGGCGTGGCGCTCGGCGTCCGATAACGGCTCCCAATGAAATTCATCGTCGTTGAGATCCTCAAACGTTTCCTGCATTCTGAGGAGCGCTGTATCGACTCCAACCAGCAGGAAATCACGAACGGAATGGACTTTCCTGGTCTGGTAAACCTCGGGCGTGAACGGGTTACTAGGGTTTTGTGCCATGGTAGGTGCTCCGCTGGTTGGACGACTTGTTTCAGACCATGCTGCTTCAGCCATCTACTCAAGTTGGCTTCGGTGGTCCGATAGCGTTTCGCAATAAACTTCTGAGTGGGCCTATTTGATCATCGCCGCCGGACAGAATATCAAGCGAATATCAAACCGCAAAGCCCGACCCAAACCGCTCAAACCTGCCATGCCTCAAGTGCTGGACGTGCCAGTCCCGTTGGCTGACGCGTTTTGGGTTGTTTTTTGCCTTCTGGCAGACGGTCTTGCCAGGTGCCTGTGTGGGGGGATTTTTCCACCCTATCATCCGAAAAATCGGCACCTGGCACTTCCAACTTTTTCAACAAGCTGAACTATATTGCGGTGTTTGATCCGTCCCTGGCCCATTCCCACAGCCAGCGCTGTTACCTCGTTCGAACTACCGGTTCAAGGATTTCAAGCGTTTGTGCATCGGCATCCAGGCGCGCCCGCCCGCCGACAGGCAGCACGGTGTTTGGGCAGTTGTGCCCAAAATCGTCCACCTTCAGTACTGGAAATGTATAGTCCGCCGTGATATGCACGAGCACATCTTCCATCTGGTGCGTTGCGCCCGGATCGTTTTGCAGCCCGTCGATAAAGCCCACGATCACACCGTGCACCCGGTCAAACACCCCGGCCTGCTGCAACTGGTGAAAGAGATGATCGCAGGCTTCCGGTTTGACGCCGATAGCCTCCACAAAGAAAATCGCGTCTGTGAAATCGGGAAAATAGGGCGTGCCGATGAGCTTTTGCAGGCAGCCAAGGTTTCCGCCCCACAGTATCCCTTCCGCTGCCCCGCTGCGCACAGTCTTACGCGGGCCGTTGGGCGGTATAGGGCCGATCCGCCCGCCTATCAGGCAGCGTTTGAATTCATCCACGTCATACGGGGCGGGATGGCGTCCAAAGCCCCACATGACATCGTTGCCGTGAAACGTGATCAGACCTGTGCGGTGCGTGATCGCGTTCAGCAGCACAGTGATATCGCTGATCCCTAACACGATCTTGGGATTTGCCCGGATTACCTCCCAATCCAGGTAAGACAGGCAGGCGTTGGCGTTAGGGCCGCCCTGCGCGCAGATAATCGCGTGGATCGCCGGATTGGCAAACATCCGGTTTAGATCGTCGGCTTTTTCCTGGGGCGCAGCGCTGTACCCCCAACTGGTCGAGTATACGTGGCGGCCTGGCACAACCTGGAAGCCAAGCGTTTCTAGAAATTCGATCCCTGCGATATATTGCGCTTCATTTTCTTGTGTCACCGGGCTTGAGGGAGCCGCGATACCGATTGTATCGCCTGGGTTGAGGCGGGGTGGTAGCATGGGTAAATACTCCTCCTGCTGTGATCCTGTGGTAGGAGGAGTATACTATATTCAGAACGTCAGTTCGAATTTTGACCGGAGAACTTTCGCGCCGTGGGTAACGGTGCCGCGTCCTCTATAATCCGATCTCAAGGGTGAACAGGCTTTAGGCTTGTTTGACTGTTGCCCATCCCCCACAAAGACTGTATTTGCAATGCAGGCGCGGTCATCTATCCGGCCAGGGCTGCGCACGGATCAAGGCGTGATCCGGTGCGCAGATTCGGAACACATCGCCGCGCCGTTTATACGCGACCGGTAGAAACTACCAGGATCATCCCTGCTCCCGGAGCGGTTACTTGCCCAGCAGTGCCTGCGCTTTGCGTACAGCGGACGACGCATCCGGCGAGTAGCCATCTGCGCCGATGTCGTCGGCGTAGGCCTGGGTGACCGGCGCGCCGCCCACCATGACCTGCACCTGGTCGCGCAGTCCGGCGGCTTCCAGCGCTTCGATGGTTGCTTTCATATTGGGCATGGTGGTGGTCAGCAAGGCCGACATAGCCACGATCTGCGCGCCGTTTTTTGTCGCTTCGATGAACTGCTCCGGCGCCACATCCACACCCAGGTCGACTACCTCAAACCCGCCGCCTTCGAGCATCATCGCCACCAGCGATTTACCGATATCGTGCAGGTCGCCTTTAACCGTGCCGATGGCAATCCTGCCCAGCGGTTCAACGCCCTGATCGACCAGGAGCGGCTTAAGAAGCTCAAGCGCGCCCTTCATCGCTCGCGCGGCGATCAGCATTTCCGGCACAAAAAACTCGCCTTGCTCGAACAGCTCACCGACCTCGCGCATGGCGTCGATCAGGGCGTTGTGCAAAATAGTGTCGGCTGCGATCCCTTCCTCAAGTGCCTGCTCGACTTTCGACACGGCATCTTTGGCCTGCCCATCGATCACGGCCTGGCGAATTTCCTCGATCAACGACATAAGTTGTGTGCTCCTGACTGAGTATAAGGTTTCAAAGGGTATATACCGCACTATAATATGCGTTTTTGCGTCCCGGCGCACATGACATTGATCGCTTTGTGATGCGCACGAGAGCACTAATATGTGGCTGGCGAGAAATACTGTGCGCTTGCTCTCACCGCTTCCAGGGCGGCGTGTCGGGCAGGTAGCGCTCAAACTCAGCGTTCAGGCTCGCTTCGTAGTCGCCCGCGTAGGTTCCGGCGAAGAAGCGATCCATCGCCTCGTCATAAAAGTGCTGCCATGAACGCTCCTCGTCGCCGGGATTGATCGGGTAGAACAGCGCGTCATTGGCTTTGGCAGCGCGCCTATCGCCCGGCGCGTCGCCGATCATCAGGATGTGATCGGGTTCGTAGCGCCCGGCGGCGGCCAGCTTCAGGTGGACGGCTTTTTTACCCATCTCCTGCCCGGCGATGGCGCTCACGTACTGCGCAAGGTCGTGCTCGTCCCATTCCTTATTAAGTGCTTCGCAGGGCGTGGCCGAAACGACGATCATATCGGCCTTGGCGTGCATGGCTTGCAGGCTCTCACGCACATACGGGAAGGGCGGCACGCCGTGCACCATGTCAGCTATTGTGGCATTCACGGCGGTTGTCCAGACCATGCCGCGCTCCAGTTCGGGATCACCGGGATGCGCTTGCATATAGGCTTGCAGGCCGTCGTTGCTGTGCGGGTACTGTTCCTGGTCGATGAAGGCGCGGATTGAATTCGCCTGCGGGATGCTGACGCCGCGCCGCCGGACCTCGTCACGCTCGCGCAGCAGGTCAAAGACCATTACCAACGCGGGCCAGCGGTTGATGCCGCGCCACTTGGAATAGAGGTTGACAAACTCGGCGGCTTCGCGCGCATATTTCGACACCGGCTGCAAGTCCCAGTGTTTGATGATGTTGGGCGTGAAGCATTCCTTGTGCTTGATTTCCATCGTATCAAATGCGCAGCCGTCCGAATCGATGCCGATAAAAAACTCGAACTGCGGCTGTAGATCGCGTAGCGGTTGGGCGGGGTCGGTCATGACAATACTCGCTTTCGTACTAACGGTAATTTTGCGGGACATAGGCGGGCAGCGTTTGCGCGGCAAACACAGGCTCGAAGCGCGCGAAACGTTGAATGCCGTTCACAGTGGGGATAGCGGGCCAGTCGAAGCCGATCAACGGCTGCGCGTAACGCACAAACTCATCGGTCACGTCAACCTGGCTGGCTGCGATCCAGGCTGCCGGAAATGTGCGCTCGGAGTTTGCGACCTCTTCCAGCGGGACCTGGTCAAATGTGACGGCGTACAGGTCGCCCGGCTGGCGTAGAATGGTCGCCATCCAGCCGTTTTCACCGGCGGCGGCGATCTCAACCGCTTTGCGCCCGACGAGATACGCTTCGTTCAGGTCCACCGTCGAGGCGTACATCATGGCGTGGCGCTGGTCGGTGCCGGGGATGTTGGTCCGCGCCGATCCGGGCACAGGCAGCCCGACGTGATTCAGGTAGTTGATCACCGCCTGCCCGGCCTGCACCTGGCTCGCGCCAAACTCGATATGCCCGAACGAGTCGCGGCTTTCGCCGATCTTGCCCACATCAAACCCTTCACTGACCACGACCACCGCGCGCCCGTGCTGCTTGAGCGTGTCGTTCACCCGGTCGGCCAGCGCCGCCAGCGTCAGCCTGGATTCGGCCAGAACGATCAACAGCGGCATCTGGCGATCCGGGTCGGCCAGCCGCGCCGCTGCCGGGATAAACCCGATGCGGCGGCCCATCGCCTGGATGACCAGCACGGGATCGGCGGGGCAGGAACCGGCGTTTTCCTGGTCGGCGTTCTGGATGTTCAGCGCCCAGTAGCGTGCCACGCTGCCATAACCGGGCGTGTGATCGATCAGCTTGAACGCGGAGTCGCCCACGTCGTTGTCAACGGTCTTTGGCACGCCAACCGCGATCAGGTCCAGCCCGCGCTGAGCGGCCAGTTGGGAGACTTTGTGAGCCGTGTCCATCGAGTCATTGCCGCCGATGTAGAAGAAATAACCGACGTTGTGCGCCTGAATCACGTCCAGCACGCGCTCAAAATCCTCCTGCTGGTGGCCCTTGAGCTTATAGCGGCAGGTGCCGATTGCCCCGGCGGCGGGTGTCGTGCGCAGCAGCGCAATCTCGCGCGGATCCTGCGCAGAGAGGTCGAGCAGTTCTTCTTTCAACACGCCTTCAATGCCATGCCACCCGGCGTAGACCGTCCCGAACACGCCCGGCATCGCGCGGCAGGTTTCGGCCACGCCGCGCAGCGAATTGTTAATGACCGCCGTCGGCCCGCCGGACTGGGCCACAATCACGTTACTGGGTTTCGCCATGTTCGTACTATCCTTTTTGGGCGAGGGCGACCCCGCCGGATCGCCCCGGTAAACAATCAACAGGCTGCCTGTACCGCGCTAATCTTCCCATTCGGTGTGGAACACGCCGTCTTTGTCGGTGCGGCGGTAGGTATGCGAGCCGAAATAATCGCGCTGTGCCTGCGTCAGGTTGGCAGGCAGGCGGCCCGTCCGGTAGGCGTCGAAGTAGGCCAGCGACGCCGACAGCGCCGGGACCGGGATACCCAACCCGACCGCCGCCTGGATCACTGCGCGCCACGCCGCCTGCCGCTGCTCGATGGCCGAACGGAACGGCTCTGCCAGCAGCATGTTCGGCAGATCGGGCTGCGCGCTGTATACCGCGCGGATGTTTTCCAGCAGCCCGGCGCGGATGATGCACCCGCCGCGCCAGATGCGCGCGATGTCTTCCAGGTTCAGGTTGTAGTTGTATTCGCGGCTGGCGGCCTGGATCAGCGCGAGGCCCTGCGCATATGAGCACAACACCGCCGCGTAGAGCGCCTGCCGCACCTGCTCAAACAGCACGTCCCGGTCCCCGGTGAAGGTCGCGTCTGGCCCACTGAACACCTGCTCGGCAGCCAGCCGCTCGTCCTTCAACGCGGAGATAATGCGTGCCTCCACCGCAGAGTTAATTGTGTGGGTGGGCATACCCAGGTCCAGCGCGTTCTGGCTGGTCCATTTGCCGGTGCCCTTCTGCCTGGCTTCGTCCAGGATCACGTCCACGATGGGCTGGCCGGTGTCCGGGTCGGTGCGGGCGAAAATGTCCGCCGTGATCTCGATCAGGTAGGCGTTCAGTTCGGCCTGATTCCAGGCGCTAAACGCCCGGTGCAGCTCCTCGGGCGTGGCCCTGGCGGCGCGCTTCAGGATGTCGTAGGCTTCTGCGATCAACTGCATGATGCCGTATTCGATCCCGTTATGCACCATCTTGACATAATGCCCCGCCCCGCGCGGGCCGATGTAGGTCACGCACGGGTCACCGTTCACCTTGGCCGCGATGGCCGTGAAGGCGGCCTCGATCAGAGCGTAGGCTTCGCGCTGGCCGCCGGGCATGATCGACGGGCCGCGCAGCGCGCCTTTTTCGCCGCCAGACACACCGCTGCCGATAAACAGCAGCCCGGCCTGTTCCAGTTCAACCGAGCGGCGCTCGGTATCGCCAAAAAAGCTGTTGCCCAGGTCGATCAGCAGGTCGCCTTTATCCAGGTAGGGCTTGAGCGAGTTTATGGCATTATCGACCACGCTCGACGGCACAAGCAGGATAATCCGGCGTGGTGTTTCGAGCGCGTCCAGAAAGTCTTTTACATCCGGGAAGCTGGCTAACGGGCCTTCGTCGGCGTGCCGGTCGAACGCGGCGCGCTTGTCGGCATCCAGGTCATACCCGGCCACGCTGAACCCGTTACGCACCAGGTTGCGGGCCAGGCTGCCGCCCATCACACCCAGGCCGACCATCCCCATGTGGTATTCGGTCATGGTGTCTAACCTTCTTTCAGCCGGTACAGGGTTTCCCCCGCCTTTGGCACAAATAAAATCCCCTCGTCCTCGCGGTTCTGCCACGCTTCGAACTGGATTGAATCAGGGTCCATATAGCCCAGGTTGAGCGCGGCGCATTCGTCCGGCGGAATCCGGCTGGCGAGCGTTACCCGGATGCGCGGCTGTTCGACGCCGTTTTCGAACGTCCCCGCGCCTTTCAGGTGGGTGCTGTGCGCCAGCACGCCCAGCGGCACATCGGAAAACCGGTTCCACTGCTTCAAATAGTAGTCGCGCACGTGATAGCCGATCTGCCGCAGGTAGTGCCCGTGCACCACGCTGACCGTGTCCAGGTGCGGCGCGTGGATGATCACTTCGCCGCCGTCCGCGATGCCCGGTTCCAGCTTGTACATGGCTTTCGCGCCGGTCCACAACTCGTCATACATGGCCGGGGCGTGGGACAGGACGCGCCGGTAAGGTTTATCCAGCCAGACGATATGGCGCTGCGCGGATAGCTGAACGGCAGCGTGGAAGGCGTCTACGTGCGGCCCGATGAACAGCCCTGCCAGCCCATCCGGCACGACGACCATGCTCAGCAGCGTGATCGGAGTCGGGATCAGGTCGGCGGCGGCGTGGATCATGGCGCGCATGGGCGTATGCTCGATGCCGATAGTGTGCAGGATGGTTTGCAGCGCGCCCAGCCAGTGAGTGACGTTGATCATCTCTGCGCCGGAGATGCCGGGGAACAGGTACTTGGCCCCGCCGGAAAACCCAACAACTTCGTGCGGGAAGGTTGGGCCAACGATCAGGATGTGATCGTGGTCCAGCGCCGCGCGGTTGATCCGCACAGGCACATCGCCGCCCAGCGACGGGTGCCACGTATTCCCGGCGAAGGACTGCACCTGCGCCTGGGTGATCGTGCCGATGGTATGCAGCGCGTCCGGGTCTTGCCAGGCGTGATTCAGCAGGCCGGTGTGCTTATACGTGCCGGTTCGTTCGCCCGGCGTGATGCCGACCAGCTTACACAACGCATCCTCGCCTAGCGGCAGGTGCGTGCCCAGCGCAACCAGATAATCCACCTGCCGGGCATCGTGCAGCGCTTCGGTCACCAGCCGGAACAGCAGCGGCAGCGGCACGGTCCGCGTGTGATCGGGGATCAGGACCAGCACGCGCTGGCCGGTAAAGCGTCCTTCCAACCCGGCGGTGATGGCCTGCCGGATGGCATCGTCGGTCAGCGCACCGGAGTCAACAACAGCCTGGGCGTAGAACATGGCTCACACTCCCGAATAGGCGTTGTAGCCGCCGTCTACCGGGATCACCGTGCCGGTTACAAAGGCCGAGGCGGGTGATACCAGCCACAATGTAGTTCCCAGCAGGTCGTCAGGCGTGCCGAAGCGTCCCGCCGGGGTGTGGTCCAGGATTTGCTGGCCGCGCGGTGTCAGGTTGCCGGTTTGCTCGTCGGTCAGCAGGAAGCGATTCTGCTCGGTCATAAAAAAGCCGGGTGCCAGCGCGTTTACGCGCACGCCCGGTGTATATTCCTGCGCGATGTGCACGGCCAGCCACTGGGTGAAGTTGCTGACGGCAGCCTTGGCAGCGCTGTAGGCCGTAATGCGAGTCAGCGGGCGGAAGGCGCTCATGGACGATATGTTGAGGATCACGCCCTGCCCGTGTTCAACCATCTGCTTCCCGAAAACCTGCGACGCCAGCAGTGTGCCCAGAAAATTCAGGTTGAAGACCCACTGCACCGCGTCCGGTGGTAGATCAAAAAACGTGAGTTGTTCATCGGTGGTAGCCTGGGCCTTGTTGCCGCCCGCGCCGTTGATCAGAATGTCCGCCGGGCCAAAGCGCCCGGTCACGACAGCGGCAGCGGCTTCGATAGAAGCCCGATCCAAGACGTCGGTTTTGATGCCAATCGCATTCTCTCCGATCTCGGATGCGAGTGCCTGCGCGCGGTCTTCTGCCAGGTCCAGCAGTGCAACCCGCGCGCCGTGTGCGACCAGCATCCGGGCGATGGGGCTGCACAGCACGCCCGCCCCCCCGGTTACAACAGCAGTTTTGCCGGTCAAGTCAAACAGCGGGTACATAGCAGTCATAGTTTCTCTCTCGATGGTGTTAATCCCTGCTGGCGGGCACGGTTCGCGGACGATCAACTCGACATTTGGCGTTGATGACACGCCGCCGGGCTTCTCCGCTAACCTGCCCAGAGTTGTTGAATGTGCGTGACACGGTAGCGGTTGATAACCCGGACAACATCAGCTATTTGGGTGGATATAGTGGTCCAAAGACCCGAATTTTACATAATACTGTAATCGATTACAGTATAGCATTTGATCGGGGGTTTTTGTCAAGGATGAGTATTGAAAAAACCGGCGTGTCTGGGGTGCCTTGCAGGAACAGCATGGTTTTTTGCCTGCACCGGGTATAATCTCCATTTGAAACAAACGCATTATTTCCTCACACCAACGTTGTACAAAGAACACTGCTGATAAGCTGGCAACCACTCTCATTAGTGAAAGGGTTAGCATCATGAACCGATTGACAATATATGCCGGTGAAGACGGCCCGATCATCAATCGCCACATATACGGGCATTTCGCTGAACATCTGGGACGCTGCATCTACGAAGGTATTTGGGTGGGTGAAGACTCCCCGATTCCCAATACGCGGGGCATTCGTAACGATGTTGTGGAGGCGCTGCGACATCTCAAAATCCCCAATTTGCGTTGGCCGGGGGGCTGTTTCGCCGATGATTATCATTGGCGGGACGGAATCGGCCCAAGAGAAGATCGCCCGCGCTGTGTCAACACCCATTGGGGCAAAGTCGTCGAGAATAATCATTTTGGCACCCATGAATTCATGGATTTGTGCGATCAACTGGGATGCGAACCATATATTTGCGGCAATGTAGGTAGTGGCACTGTGCAAGAGATGCGAGACTGGTTGGAATACATGACCTTCGCCGGGAACAGCGCATTGGCCAACGAGCGCCGCAAGAACAGACAGGATGCCCCCTGGGTCATCACCTATTGGGGTGTAGGTAATGAGAATTGGGGTTGCGGCGGCAACATGCGGGCCGAATTCTACGCGGATGAATACCGCCGCTACGCCACATATTGCCGTCACTTCAATGATGGCAAGTTATACCGGATCGCC
The DNA here is from genome assembly GCA_016926875.1 of Anaerolineae bacterium. Lineage (GTDB taxonomy): Bacteria > Chloroflexota > Anaerolineae > Aggregatilineales > Aggregatilineaceae > JAFGNU01. The sequence goes on from JAFGNU010000085.1 coordinate 13,638, forward strand.
AGCGGTCCGCACGACGAAGATTATCACTGGACAGACGTGCTGATGAGGGAAGCGGCGGCACAGATGGAGGGACTTTCGTTACATTACTACAGCCTGATACAGTGGGAAAATAAAAAATCGGCCACCCAATTTGATGAATCCGAATGGTTCACCTTATTGAAAAAAGCGCTGTATATGAACACGATCATTAGCCAACATAGCGCCATTATGGATCGCCATGATCCTGACAAGCGCATCGGTCTTATCATCGATGAATGGGGGGCCTGGCATGCAGCCGAACCGGGTACAAATCCGGCCTTTCTGTATCAACAAAACACGCTGCGCGACGCCATCCTGGCAGGTGTGACTTTACACATCTTCCATAATCACTGTGAGCGCGTCCATATGGCGAACATCGCGCAAACGGTGAATGTGCTCCAGGCCATGATATTGACCGAAGGCGAAAAAATGATACTCACGCCGACCTACCATGTGTTTGAGATGTTCAAGGGGCATCAGGGTGCTACCCGGCTGCCAATCTTGCTGCAAGGTCAGGATTACACGTTTAGCGGTGATGCAATTCCGCAATTAAGCGCATCAGCGTCGCGGAATCACATGGGTGAGATACTTGTCACAGCATGTAACCTGAATCCGCACCAACCGGTTGAATTGTTCTGTAACTTGTACGGGACGAAAATCACCGATGTGACCGGGCGGTTACTCACTGCCGGGGCGATGAACGCTTTCAACACGTTCGAATCCCCAGATACAGTCAAACCCATTCCAGCCGATGGGATGATACTAGACGGCAACAATCTGACGATTATGCTTCCGGCCATGTCCGTTGTTGCGGTGACGCTGACCTAGCGGCGACGATCATCTGCCTCAATCAAGGATTGGTTATCCATTACCCCGTACCCTCAAAAAACTACATGCAGCCATGAACTGAGGCGGGATCAGGCCCGAGCCTATTGGCAGAATAGCTGGCGTGTTTTACCGTAGGGAAGTGACGTTGGTGGCATTGGCGACGAAACTGAAAGCCAAGACGGGCAGCACGATCAAGACAATGGGCGAAGTGATTTACGATAGTAAACTGCACGGGACCGCGTCACGTCGACGCCGTCCCGTGGTTGATTCTGCGAGGAGGGCATGGTTACTCCACGCCGCCGATGTACAATTGCTCACCGATCAGCGTGATGGTAGTGGCGCGAATGTCGCTGCCCACCGCGAGCGCATTGATCGATACCTCGTCGGCCAGTCCTGGCCAGTGCCCTTCACGCGCCGTCAGGCTCAAGTAGGGGAAGGTAGCACTGAGGGTGGGCGCATCGTATGTGATCCAGAATATGCCTTCCGAGTCCGGTTCGGCGACCCTCTGCATCATCACGGTCCCTTTATCGTGAATGGTGTAATACACGCTGGTGGTGCCGTGTGGCGCGATGCCTTGAAACGTAAGCGGCTCTACCCGGCCTTCCGCCCATGTGATAACGCCCGGTGTGGGCGAGACGATCTCCAACTGGGGCGAGTCGGGCGGGACCACGTAAAACTGGAACTGTCCGGCGGTGCCGAGGACCGTGCCGGAATTATGACTCATCGGGATCACGCCGTTGCCCACGTAGGGCCGGTCATGGTATACATAAGCCTCGACTTCCCACAACCCCGCTTCGTTCGCCACAAAACTAAAGCTTGGATCGTACAGCCAGCCGATCTTATTCGCGTGCCAGGTGCGCTCATAGACGGTGCCGCCGGGGGACTTGATCATGAGAACGACCTGCGAATCGAGCGGCGGGCCAACGTGCCCGCTAAAGGCAATGGTATCCCCCACTTCGAGCACATCGCCGGGCCGGATGCTTTTCGGCAGGAACAGCATGTCGATGTCTGCGCTGCCGATGGTCAAGATCGGGCCGCCGTTGATGCTCGCGCCAGTGGCGTCCTGGAAGGGCGGCGTCACGCGCGCGCCGATGGGATCATTATGCGGGAGCAGTACCCATAGCGAACTGTAGATTGCGTACTCGTTGATCCCCAACTCCGGCACGCGGAAGACCGCTCCGCCAAACTCCCATTTGATGTCGCCGGGCAAATCGCCTTCGGCGCTCTCTCCGATCTGGTAGCCGTAGGTGTCATCAAAACGCCAATAGGCGGTGCCCATGCCGTCTTCCGAGATGATTTCGCGCACACGCACGTCGGGCCGTTCGGAGGACCCATACCAGTAGCCCCATAGGTCGATCTCGTCCGGGTACAGGGCGGGGTCGCGCCCGGTGCGTGTGGAGATGGACAGCGGTGCTTCGCCAATCGCAAAGCGCTGGTTGAGCAAGGCGACCCGGTCGCCAAAGGGCTGCGGCGGCCAGCGGGGTTCGTTGGTGGCGCGCACACCATACTGCCGCATGAGGTTATAGATCATCTGGTCGGGCGTCTTGTCTTTGACGGTGATGATGGAATGAATCGAATCGCCGGGGGCGCGATCCTCGTTGCCCCAGTGAATATCGCCGCTGAAGTAGGGATAATAGTTCTCGACCCCAATTTTGTTTTCAGGCAGGTTGAAGACCTCGAACCACGCGGGCATATCGTCAATCGGGCCGTTTTCGTAGTCCATGCCGCGCCGCCCGTGCGCCTCGACGCGCGCGGTAGTGCCCTCGACCACGCTGCCCCACGTCATCGATCCAGCCCACAGTCTACCGTCCGCCTGCATGTAGCTGGCGCTGATATCCACTCGGAATTCGCCGGGCAGCTCAAACGCGAAATACTCATCGGGCGGTGGTTGGAAGATACCGAAGCGGTTCGCGCGCCCACTGAATAGCTTGGTGATCGCCTGCGCGGGGTCGGAAGAGGGCAGGTGCGTGACCTGGATCGATACTTCAGCGGGTACGGGCGGGAAGATATGCAGCCCCGGCGCGAACGCATCGCCCTGCATATAGGGCGTGGTCGGCAGTTGGCCCGGATCGAGATCGAGCACCTGCGCGATATGCACATCATACGTCGCGTTGATCGGGTAGCTGCGGCCGTAGATGTCCGTTACCGCCCCGGTGAGTGTGATCACGTGGTGCCCGTCCTGGCTGAACTGGTACGCGAATGCCTCATCCAGCGTAGCGAGGTGGAACATATCCCCGATGTGCCCGGTGCCGTGATCAATCGGGTCGCCGCCGGGGGTGGAGGGCGTCCGGACCGACGATTGGCGGATCGGGACCGGGCCGAGGGTCTCCACGCTGCCATCCGGTTGCTGGATGGTAGCGGCCAGCGTGCCGGAGGGCAGCGCCAGCGGGACGCGGGGCCGGGTGGGTTGGCGGCGATCGGTCTGGGAGAGCCAGGGCGAGCCGGGTTCGAGTTGGTAGGTGATGGGCTGCCCGGTGCGCGTATCCAGGCGCGGGATGATGAACTGGTGCGGGGGGGTTACCACGCGCGTGACCATGGCGTAGTTACCGGCATCTTCGCGCGCCGTGACACCTCGGTAGCCGTTGACCGGGTAATCTCCGAACAGCACCCAGGGAATACGCGGCGGGTCCGGACTGCCGATCACCACCGATGGTATTTGGATGGCCTCATCCCAGGCGTACCATACGACCATTTGTTGCATGTCGTCGGCGAGTGGGAAATTATCCGGTCTGGGCAGGTGTCCGGTGACCTGGTAAATGCCATCGGGCAGGTCGGGGGGGATTTCAAAGTCGGTGTTTAGCGCGGCTTCTAGCGTGTGTTCGTTGACGCAGGTGAGCGCGCTGAACGGCGCGGACCGCACGCCGATCATGTCACCTTCGGCCCCTTCGTGTTCGATGGGCAAGCCGGTGGGGGTGAACAGGTAGGAGTTGAACCAGATGCCGTTGGCTTTGGCGGAACCGTCGGTCCGAAACAGCGCTTGCAGGTGGATATGTGTCACCAGCTCATAGTCGGGCGTGCCGGTGCAGTTGAGCGCGGGCGACGTGACACGCAGCGTGCCGGACAGCGTCATGTGTTGACCGCGCTGCACGGGAATGCTGGTTGCGGTGGGCGTGCCGTTCAGCGTGCCGGAAAACTGCCACCCGGCCCACCCTTTGAGATCGCCAAAGAGGAACGCGCCCGCGCTGTTGAAGGTATACCCGTTGAGCGGAGTCCCGCTCACGACCAGCATCGCGCCGGGCAGTTCGTTGATCTGGTCGCCGTCGGGGATGCCGGTGCCTGTTGCTGCTTTGAACTCTTGCAGCAGTTCGATAAACCGCCCGGTCGCATACTTGACCAGCAAGTACGATCCCGGCGGCGCGAACAGGTTGAGCGCAAACGCGCCGCTGGCGTCGGCGTTGGCTGTGGCAAACACGTGCGCGTTGAGGTTGCCCACGTAGACGCGCGCATTCGCCGGGACGCTGCCCGCCGCCCCGCTGACGGTTGCGTAGCCGTCGCTGTCCGGCGCACTGACCTGGATTAGATCGGCGCGGGGGGGCGCGGTCGGGATGGCGGAGCCTGTTTCGGTTCCTGTGTATGCCTCGAACGTGATGCTTAAGTTCTCTACATCGCCGCCCGTCAAATCCACCGCGATGTCAGGTAAGGCATAGTTGGGCCGCCCCTGTTCTGGCGTTTCGAGCCGGTAAATGTCGGGGGGCAGCACCACCTCAAAGTATCCGTTTGGTGGGCGCACCGTTTCACCGAGCCATTCACTTTCCGGCGGTGGTGTCTGTCCTATCATGCCCAGCCAAAACGCTTCTGGCGGCGGTGTCCCGTCCGGCATGAGTATTTGGGCGGTTAGCCTGTGCCCGGCCTGTAAGTCGAAATCTTTGACCAGGTCGCCGCTCAGCATTTCGGTGCGCCAGTTGCGATAGGCTAACCGCAGTTCTACCGGGGGACGGACAAAAATCATGATCCAACTGCCGGTGGGCACATCGCTCACCAGGTACATGCCATCCGGCCCGGTGATGAATTCCGCGCCGCCATTCTCCCACATTACCAGACCGATCACGCCTTCGACGGGTGCGCCGTTGTGCCGAAGCGTGCCGGAGACGGTCGCCGTAGACTGGGCAGCAGCGGGGATCAGTGGGATGAGGGCGATTAGCAGCGTGAAGATGAAGGCGAGATATAGCGGCTTTTTTAACATGGTGATAACTCCCAATGTCTACGGTTCATACGGCAGCGCCAGCAAAAACGCGATCAGATTATCAAGCTCTTGATCGCTCAGGTGCGAGGTAACACCGTGTTCGTCGGCAGGGTTGGCGGTGGTCAGCACGTCGTGCAGCGTTGGCGCGCTGCCGTTGTGCAGGTAGGGTGCGCTGTCGTATAAAAAACGCAGCGTTGGCGTGTCGATCTCCGGCCCGAACCATTCACCCGGTCCGCGCGCTGTGCCAACATCGTAGGCTCGCAGGTTGGTGTACAGGGGTGCAGGGTGACAGTTTGCGCACTCAGTTTCGGGTGACTCAAAAATCAGCCGCCCGCGTTCCTCGGCAGGACTGAGGGGCTGCGCGCGCGCGGGCACCGCCAGCGAGTCGATGTATGCGCCCAGCGCATCCAGGTCGTATGACCGGCCCTGGTTGGGTTCACCGAGCGTTGGGTGCATCTCCTCCCCGTGAATCAACCCGCTGCCGTACTGTTCAAACCGCACGCTGAATTCGCTGTCGGCGGATTCATCCCATTCGCCGGACCAGCGCAGCGGGTAGGTTTCGATCATGCCCAGCAGACTTGTTGTGTTGCGCACGATTACCGGGGTCGCGCCTTCCGGCACGTCGCCAATATACTGTAACTGCCACGTGCGCCCGTCGTGCTCGCCTTCGATATGGCAGGTGTTGCAGCTAATCCAGGCCGCTTGTGCGAGATCGGCGCGCGCGCTGGAGTAAAATAGCTGTTTGCCACGCAGCAGCAGCGGCGGCAAAGGCAGAGTAGTGATCGGGATGTCTTCGAGCACAGTATACGCCTGCATATCAATCACACTGATCGTGCCCGCCAGCGTGTTATTAACGTAGGCGCGCGTGCCGTCCGGGCTGAGCACGATCCCGCGCGGGTTATCCCCGACAGTGAGATGCGCGGTGCGCACGGGGCGGTTGGGTGTGCTGATGTCCACCACCGAGAGATCGTTGCTCCCCGCGTTCAAAACCCACAACTGCGTATCGTTAAGCGCCAGCGCCGCATCCCAGGGCAGGCCAACCGGCTGATCGGTTTCCGGCAGGGAGATATGTTCGGCGGTCTGATGCGTGCAGTCATCCAGGTTGAGCACGGAGACTTTAGCGAACACGCTGTTATCAAACTGCGTATTCAGTCCCAGGCCATGCGCCATCGTTTGCGGCAGGTAGGCGCGGGTTCCGCTATGGTTGGTGATTACGGTGGGCGCGGGCGCAACATTCGCCCAGGTGGCGATCGTGGCGGTGATGACGTGGTTGGCAGCGGCGTCCGGCGGGCGCGTGATGAGCGTGACCTCGCCGCTGAGCAGGTGTGTGACCAGCAGCCGCGTCCCGTCCGGCGTGATCGCCAGCCCATACGGGCGATCCGCTACGGTGAAGATTTCGTGTGTGGTCAGGGTGGCGGTATCGATCACGCGCACGCTATCGTCGCCCAATTCGGCGACATAAAGCTGTGTGCCATCGGGTGACAGCACGACGCCCACCGGGCGATCGCCCACGGCAATTTCGTTGGTGATGGTGCGGGTGGTGAGATCGAGCACGGAGACGCTGTCGCTGCCCTGGTTGGCGATATAGGCGCGTGAGGCGGCGGGGTGTGTTTCGACGGTGACGGCGCGTGGATCAATGCCGACCGGGATTTCGGTGACGGCGTGCGTTGTGGTGTCGAGCATAGTAACCGAGTTCGAATCGGGGTTGACAGCGATCACCCACTGTCCATCGGCGGTGATCGCCAGCGCACTGCTGGCGAGTTTGGGCGAGGTGGTAGTGTTTAGCGCGCTGGTGGCGGTGCTGTCCTCCGGCAGTAAATCGGCGGCGACGGCGCATAGGGTCAGGATGATGAGTATTATGAGGCGGCGCATGGGTTCCTCCTCTGAAAGCAAAAACGGTACGCGGATGAGCGCGGATTCAAAAGCGAATTAGCGCACGGCATCAAGCTTCAGCGTGCATTCCGCCATGATGATGTCGGGCCGGTCCCAGGCGCGCGCCGTGTTCACCGAATCGAACACGCGCCGGAAGATCAACGTGGCGTGCAGCGTGATGTCACTGTCGGGCGCAGCAAAGTGATAGATTGTCGTGTCGGCAGCCAGCGCCGGAATGCGGTTATCAGAGGCGATCTGCGTTTGGTTCCAATAGCTCACGACGGGTGCTTCGCCTGTGAAGACATCGCGCAGTACTTTTGCGTAAGCCAGACCGGGCTGCCCGGCCTGGGGACCGCCCCAATCCGGCACGGTCGGCCCGTCGAGCAAAACAACCGGCTGCCCATCGGCATCGGTTGCGGTGATCGTCAAGATCATGTGCCGACCGGGAAAATCAGTCGGGACGTGGTGCCCGGCCTGCGTGTTGGTGATCGTGGCGGTGACCGTGATCTGGTTGTCGGCACCGCGCGCGGCGTCCAGTGTGAGATCGACTGTGTTTTGCAGCAAGTCCACACTGTCCGCGCCCAGTTGGAGATGTGAGGGGATGCTTTCTGGCAGGCGTTCCAGACCACCCGCCGCTACCGTGGCAAACAGGGTATCGCCGGTCGGCGGCATGTGGCAGTCTTGGCAGGTGATCCCCTCAGCGGCGTAGGGGCTGGTAAGCCATTCCGTGTAGGATTCGTAGATCGGCGTGCCCCACATGCTGAACTGGTGGCACGGTGCGCAAAAAATGCTTTCACTCATTTCCGGCAGGTACGTATCCGGATCGTGTACGTCGGGATAGGGGCCGATGAAGATGTTATCGCCCGCCGGAGGGCGCAGCACGCGCAGACTTTGCACGCCCGGCGCATTTGGGTAGGGAAGGCCGGTGGCGGGGTTGGTGTAAACGCCGCCAACCTTGTGGCAAAAATCGCAGTGAATCCCGGCGGTGACATTGTCACGGACGGTATTCATATCGACCGTCAGGTAGCCATCCACACCTGCGCCCGGTGCGTGACAGTTGGCGCAGTTGCCCGTTGTGCCGGGGAAATCGAGCATGTAACCCGGTGTGATTTCGGTGCTGCCGTCCAGGGTCGTCCCGTTGTACAGGCTGAAGAAACGCGGATTCGAGACGGCTTGTCCGTGTGCGTTAGTGGCCCACTGCGTGATGATCTTCGGGTGACAGGTGCCGCACGCGCCGGTTTCTTCATCACCGGGTGCGCCGGTTGGCGCGGTCCAGGCATAATCAGGGTGATCGGTAGTATGAGTGCGGCGCAGTGTTAGCGTAACGTCGGCGGTGGGCGGTGTGAGCGTGGTGTAGGTAATGTAGTAACCGCGCGCCCAGGCCGTTAGCTCGATTTCCTGCCCGGTGGGGATGTCGTCCAGCGTGAATTGACCGGCGGTATTGGTGTACGTGGTGTAGGCGGCGGCCCGGATGCTGACGATGGCCCCGGCGACCGGCCCCGCTTCATCGACCACCTGCCCGGTGATGGTACCGGTTTGGGCCAGAGTGAGTCGGGTGAGGCCCCCGGCCAGCGCTACCAACGCGCTGCCCAGCAGAATCAGCCCCACGCACCACGGCGGTTTTTGGTTGCTCATCGTGACCTCCCGTGCCCGCTTACGCCAGGTGACGAGGATGTGGGTGACGATGATCTTGGGCTGTGGCAGGCAACCATCAGTTGCATAGCTTCATCTTACGTGCAGATGGCGGGTAGAGCAACCGGGTGAGGGCAAGAGTGTGCTGGCTGAATTGCTCATCCATTCGGTCCTCTATCACCATCGTAAAAAACAGTACGGCGTCGCGTGCAGCAACCGCGCAGCGTCAGCCGCTTCTGCCGGGCGCACACAGATCGGCAGCCCAGACAGGACGAACGAGTGTCCCCAAACCGAAAACAATATTGACCATACCGTGCACCACAAAGTACCAAGTTTGAGTTGTATAGCGCTCACTCAATTCGAAAAAATACATAACGTGCTCCAACAAGAAACTGCGCCTGTTCTTTTAGATGAAGGATAGTATAAAACGACGCAATCTGTGGTGCATTGACGCTCTGGCAAAGACCGGTTGTTTGTGAGATAACCATATCATAGACTTTTCCGAGGACAAGCGATGAGTATGCTCGAACACCCTGAAACGTTTTGGAATCAATCCCCTGATGCTCTTATCCAGGCGCTGCGCAGTGAACCCAATGGCCTAAGCGCATCGGAAGCCGCCAGCCGGTTAGTGCAAGTTGGCCCCAATTCGCTAAAAGCACGCGAAAAAACGACCGCCTTCGGCGTGTTTCTCAACCAGTTCAAAAGCCCGATTGTCCTTATCCTACTCTTTGCCACCCTGATCTCCGCCGGCCTCGGTGACTGGCTGGACGCGCTCATCGTGCTGGGGATCGTGTTGGGAAGTGCGGCGTTGAGTTTCGCGCAGGAATACAACGCTAACACCGCAACTGAGAAACTGCGCGCCCAGGTCCAGATCAAAACAACCGTCGTGCGTGATGGACAGGAGCAGCAGGTTCCGGCAGAGGCGATTGTGCCCGGTGACATGGTGCTGCTGTCGGCGGGCAGCCTCGTACCTGCCGATGGAATTGTACTGGAAGCGCGCGACCTGTTCGTCAATCAAGCTGTGCTGACCGGCGAAACCTTCCCGGTTGAGAAAAAAGCCGGGCCAGTAGAAGCCAGGGCCAGACTCGCCGAACGTACAAACTGTGTGTTTATGGGGACGAATGTGCGCAGCGGCAGCGGTCGCCTGCTGGTCGTCCAGACCGGCATGGAAACGGCGTTCGGACAGATCGCGCACAAGCTTACCCTGCGGTCCCCGGAAACCGAATTCGAGCGCGGCGTGCGCCGCCTGGGGTACCTCCTCAGTGAAATCATGTTTGTGCTGGTTATCGCCGTGTTTGCCACCAATGTCTATTTCAAAAAACCGGTGCTTGACTCGCTGCTGTTTTCGATTGCCCTGGCCGTTGGTCTGACGCCGCAGCTTCTACCCGCCATCATCAATGTCAACCTGTCAAAGGGCGCGCGTGCCATGGCGGACGCGGGCGTTATCGTGCGCCGGTTGGCGTCTATTGAGAACTTTGGCAGCATGGATGTGCTCTGCACCGACAAAACCGGTACGCTAACCGAAGGCGTAGTGCGCCTCGATGGGGCGTTAGGTGTAGATGGACAATCCTCCGATGCGGTCTTCCGGTGCGCCTACCTGAACGCGCATCTTCAAACGGGCCTCGCCAACCCGCTGGATGAAGCCATCATTTCTTTCGCTTCACCGGACATCGCCAGTATCTCCAAGCTGGACGAAATCCCCTATGACTTCGTGCGCAAACGCCTGGGTGTCGTGGTTCAAGAGGGTGATACACGGCAGTTGATCGTCAAAGGTGCGCTGGATAATGTGTTGAGCGTGTGTACCCAAGTGCAAGGTGGATCAGCCGTTGTCCCAATTGATGACACCCATCATGAGGCAATCCGGCAGCGGTATGCCGACTGGAGCGAGCAAGGATTTCGCGTCTTGGGCATTGCGGTAAAGCCGGTAGCACAGCAGTCTATATACACACGTGACGACGAACACGGCCTGACCTTCTGCGGTTTCCTGCTGTTTTCTGACCCTCCCAAGCCCGGCGTTCAGGCAACTATCGCGGACCTGGCTGACCTGGGCGTGCGGTTGAAGATTATCACTGGCGACAACCGATTGGTTGCCCAGCACACCGCCGACGCTGTTGGTCTGGAGGTCACCGGCATCCTCACAGGCGCAGACCTTGATAACCTGCATGAGGAAGCCTTGTGGCACGCGGCAGATCGCGCCAACCTGTTCGCTGAAGTCGATCCCAATCAAAAGGAACGCATCATCCTGGCGCTCAAGAAAATGGGTCATGTGGTGAGTTACATGGGGGATGGCATCAACGACGCCCCGGCTCTGCACGCCGCGGACGTGGGCATTTCCGTTGAAAACGCAGTGGATGTCGCCAAAGACGCGGCGGATTTTGTGCTCATGCAGCAGGACCTGGCTGTGCTGCACCAGGGTATTGTGCAGGGACGCACCACGTTCGCCAACACGCTCAAATATGTGTTTATGGCAACCAGTGCCAATTTTGGGAACATGTTCAGCATGGCAGGCGCCTCGTTGTTCCTGTCTTTTCTGCCAATGTTGCCTAAACAGATTCTGTTCATCAACTTCCTGACCGACCTGCCGGAGATGACCATCGCCAGCGACAACGTAGACCCGGTACTTGTTCAGCAGCCGCACCACTGGAACATTGCCTTCATTCGCCGCTTTATGGCAGTCTTTGGGCCGCTTAGTTCGGTGTTTGACTACCTGACTTTTGCCGTGTTGATGTGGGTGTTTAGTGCCAATGCGGAAACGTTCCGCACCGGCTGGTTTGTCGAGTCCGTCTTGTCCGCGACGCTGGTGGTCTTTGCAGTGCGCACCCGGCTGCCGTTTCGTCACAGCCGCCCCAGCCGCGCTATGCTGGGTATGACTGCGCTGGTCACCGTGATTGTGTTGGCTGTGCCATATACTCCGGTAGCGGATGTGATTGGGTTCAAGGCGTTGTCACTGCCGCTTCAGGTGGTTATGGTTGGTCTTGCGCTAACCTACTTTGCTAGCGCAGAAGCCGCCAAACGCTGGTTCTATCGGCGATTCGCGATGTGATCGCCTAAACCTGGCCACCAAAACGAACCAGCGATTATGACCATCTACGGTGGACCGGTATATTGGGCAAAACTGCGACGTCTTGTTTACACAGTTTCAGATAGACGTGTTGTCTTCGATGTGCTCGATGTAGGAGACCGGGATTGTGACCTCACGCGTTTCCCAAACTGTACTGCGGGCGGATTTCTGGACACAGGGCTTAATGGGTAAAATGAGCCTGGAGGACCAGAAAACATGAGCAAGCAACGACGCACGTTTAGATGGACCTGCTTACCGGAGCCGAACCGCCCAGTGCGATCTGCCGCGAACGCAAAATCACGGGCAGGCTGCTGTACCGGTGGAAAAACGAAATGTTGGAACGCTTGCCGGGCATTCACGCGTCGCCTGGTTATCTCATCCCTGCCGCGCGAAGCAAAGTTTTCACTAAATGAGGATTTCCTCTTATGCACGCCCTGAATCTGTCCAAGATTCCGACTGCACTACAGATTCACTTTCCGGGTGAAGTTGAAAAGGGCCAGTTTCCCGCACATTTACTTTCCTCACCCACTTATGGGCCAGGCATAAGGCCGAGCAGAGGTGGGTGAGGTTTTGCGCTTTACTGCCGGGGCCACACGCCAGGTGATACTGGTCGTTGATCTGGGGTTTGGCGATGCGGGCAAGGGCAGCCTGATCGATTTTCTGGCCCGCTGCACGGATGCCCACACTGTTATCCGTTTTAACGGCGGTGCGCAGGCGGCCCATAATGTGATCACTCCCGATGGGCGCCATCATACCTTTGCCCAGTTTGGCAGCGCGATGTTTCTGCCCGGTGTGCGCACCTATCTCTCCCGCTTCATGCTCATCGAACCCTATGCATTGTTCAACGAAGAACAGCATTTGAAGGCATTGGGTGTGACGGACGCGCTGGCACGAACGGCTATCGACCGCCGGGCGCTTGTCATCACACCTTTTCACCGTGCCGCCAACCGCCTAAAAGAGCTGGCACGCGGCCAGAACCGGCACGGGAGCTGTGGCCTGGGCATCGGCGAAACGATGGCCGATTTTCTCGCCGATCCACAGCAGGCGCTTTGCGCGGGCGATCTGCCACAGCGCGGACGGGTGATCCAATGCCTACGGCACCTGCGGGATCGCAAATTCAGCGAAATCGAATCTCTGCTCCCTGCCCTGGACCAACTAGCATCTGCTCGCGAGCGGGCAGCGGTTCGGGAAGAGTTGCAGATTTTCGAAGCAGGCGACCTGATCGATATCGCGGTGGAAAACTACGCCTATCTGGCTGATCAAGTCGCCCTGGTGGATGAAACAGCCTTGCGCGCGCTACAACAGCAACCGGGGACTATGCTGTTTGAAGGAGCACAGGGTGTGCTGCTGGATGAAAATTACGGCTTTGCGCCCTATACGACGTGGAGCACTACCACTTTTGCCAATGCGGACACGCTGCTGCACGGCCACGAGTATTCCGGCGAAGTCGTGCGCCTGGGCATTTGGCGGGCTTATTTCACGCGGCATGGTCCTGGCCCGTTCGTCACTGAAGACTCGGCGCTGACGGCGGTGCTGCCCGAACTGCACAATGGCTCTTCCCCCTGGCAGCAGGACTTTCGGCGCGGCTATTTTGACCAGGTGGCGGCGCGCTATGCCCTGGAAGTTGTCGGGGGAGTGGACCAGTTGGCCGTGACGCACCTGGACGCGACCCTGCCCAAGTGGCAGTGGTGCCAGGCCTATACCTGCCACGAAGACGACCTCGATCGATTTTTCGACCACCGCCAGCAGGTGATCGAACGGATCAAGGTGGTCCGGCCCCCGACGCAGGAACACCAGGCGCAGCTCAGCCAGCACCTGTTTCGTTGTCAGCCGCTTTATGAGGCAGCGCCCAATGCGAAAGCCTGGTTGACCGCGCTTGAACAGGAGATCGGCATACCGGTAACGATTACGTCATGGGGACCGACCGCCAACGAGAAGCGGCTGCGTGTTTCTCACCTCCCGGCCCGGCGCTGATCCATCATTCCAGCTTGATTCCCCGTAGTCTCCAAAAACTCGTATATTGAATGAGATGGGATATGGTTAGCAAGAGGCTCGGGCTGTGTTGTGAAAAAACAACCGCCAGACCCGTGTGAGCCTGGCGGTGTGCTTCTCTAAGTGGTCAATAGCCCGCTACTGCGGCAGATCCTCCTCGTGGATAAAGAAGCAGCCGCCTTCGCGGTAGGCGTTGAAGACCGGCAGGTCGACCCGGTCGACGTAGATGGCATAGCCGCGCGAGCGGGCGTTCTTCCGCCCGGCAGGCGCGATGCGCAGCACGTGTTCCACCGTCGGGTCCAGTCCACTGACGGTAAACACCGCTTCCCGCTGCCAGGTTTCGCTGGCGGCGTACATGTCAAGCTGCGCGTAGGGCATATTCAGGTCATCGACGTACACGTTGGCGAACCCGCCAAAGGGTGACTTGTGATAGACCAGCGCAAAGCCCTCGCCTGCGAAGTGGAACTCCAGGTAAGCGTCCGTATTCGTCCGGCCAAAGGTGTAGACGACGTACTCACCGCTGGATGCCGTGTCGCTCGACCGCGGCTGCCAGCCGCCGTGCATCGCCCACAGCGGGTGCACTTCTTCGAAGCAGCCGTCGGAAGGCACATCCTCAGGGATAGTCACCGGTTCGAGACAGCCGCCGTTCTGACCACCAAAGCTGGGGGCCTGCTTGCACCAGTCCTGCCCCCGGTCGGAGTCGATGCTGTTCAGGGCACGCCCCAACGTCTGGCTGAAGGCTGGACCGAGGGGGTTGCTGCCGGACCAGGCATTGCCAGAGGCGGTCGATTCGACCAGCGACCCACCCCAGCGCACAAAGTCCACGCCGATGGTGCCGTCTACCAGCGCGACCGCGCCCGCTTCCGGTTCCCACCACAGGTTGGCGCCGGTGTACAGGTCGGATGCGGTGTTCCTACCTGCGAATTCGTGGACCGTGACGTAGGCGTGCGGCGCGAGTGTGAAGCCGTCGGGGAAGGTGTAGCTCGCGTAGAGCCGTCCACGTTCGTCGTAGTTCAACACCTGCCAACCGCCCAGATCGTGGGCTTCATCGGTGATGTTGAGCAGCTCGACCGCGTCCGGCCCGGCGATCTGCACCTCGTTGATCACGGTCGTGCCGTGGGCGTACTGGATGCTGACCCACCAGCGGATTGACCAGATACTCCAGTTGCCGGCTGCATCCCGCGCCCGCACGTGCCAGAAGTACACGCCGTTGTCGAGCGCTGTTGGGGGCGTATACTGCGACCCCGTCGGGTCGGCGACCAGTGCCGGGCTGGAGAAGTCCGGATCGTTGTCAAGTTCAATCTGGTAGCCAACCGCACTCGCGACATCCCGCCAGTCAAAGGTGGGCGTGTTGTCGCCGGTCATCGACTGGTTCGCAGGTGCCAGCAGCACCGGGCGGGACGGCGGTTGGGTATCGATCATGAACCACCAGCGGGTGGACCAGGCGCTCCAGTTGCCCACTTCATCCCGTACACGCACATGCCAGTAGTATCTGCCATCATCGAGTACCGTTTGGGACGTATATTCCGAATCGGCTGAATTAGCAGTGAAGACTGGGCTGGAGAAGTCCGGGTCATCATCCACCTGAATCTGGTAGCGGAATGGGCTGCCGCTGGAATCCGTCCAGTCGAAGGTGGGCGTTGTATTATTGATGGACGACTGGTTCGCAGGCGACAGCAGCACCGGGCGCGACGGTGGGGTTGTATCGATCATGACCCACCAGCGGGTGGACCAGGCGCTCCAGTTGCCCACTTCATCCCGCGCCCGCACGTGCCAGTAGTACCTGCCGTCAGGCAGCTCGACCGGGCTTTCACGCTGCGAGATGACTGTGTTTCTGGTGAAGACCGGGCTGGAGAAGTCCGGGTCGTCATCTACCTGAATCTGATAGCGGAACGGGCTGCCGCTGGAATCCTCCCAATCAAACAGGGGGGTGGTGTCCTGGGTGACTGACTGGTGAGCGGGCGACAACAGCACCGGGCTGCTGGGCGCGCGATTATCCGCGACTTCCACCGCGCCGGACGTGCAGTCGCCCACCTCACCTGCATCGCGCGGGCGGGATATGCCGTTCTGGTCGGTGGTCGTGCCGTTGCAGGCCAGCGTCACACCGTTGTTATTGACTGTCTCGCCGTTCGGAATAACGCCGATGGCGTCGCTGCTAGCGCAGGGAAGGTGCGTCCGGGTGCTGCCACCATCACGGTAGGCCAGCGGACTCAGGCTCAACGTGGCATTCGTGGCCGAGCCGGGGCCGCCGCCCGTGCAGGTGCCGTCCGACGACAAGTTGTAGCCGTTGTCGGTGAGTGTGCCGCTGTTGGTACAGTTGACTCCGCTGGCTCCCTGCTGGAAAATGTTACCGGCCAGGTGCACCGTGCTGGACCAGTTGCGGATGCTGCCGCCGTGGTTGGCCGAGTTGCCGGAGAACGTGCTGGTCGTCACCGTCAGCGTATCACCGGCGTTAAAGATGCCGCCGCCCCGCCCAGCCGTGTTGCCGGAGAAGGTGCTGGTTGTTACTTCCACCGGGCCATAGTAATTGTCGATGCCGCCGCCATCCCAGACAGCCACGTTAGTAGAGAAAGTGCTGTCTGTCACTGCCAGCGTGCCGTAGTAGTTGTAGATGCCGCCGCCGTAGACAGCCGAGTTGCTATCGAAAGTGCCGCCCGTCATCGCCAGCGCGCCCTTGTTGAAGATGCCGCTGCCGTAGCTGGCTGAGTTGTCCTCGAAGGTGCTGTCCGTTATATCCAGCGTACCCTGGTTGTCGATACCGCCACCACCAAAGCCCGCTGTGTTGCCATCGAAGGTGCTGCCCGTCATGTCCAGTGTGCCGGCGGCCTCGTTACGGATGCCACCGCCGCCGCTGACAGCCGAGTTGTCCTCGAAGGTGCTGTCCGTCACCGTCATTGGCCCCCGATTGTAGACACCGCCAGCGCCGCGACCAGCCGTGTTGCTGTCGAAAGTGCTGTCTGTCACCGTTAGCGTACCCTCGGCGTTAAAGACGCCGCCGCCGTCCTCGCCAGCCGTGTTGCCGGAGAACGTGCTGGAAGTTATTACCAGCGTGTCAGGGGGCGGATCGCCGGGCATACCACTGCCGGTTTCGCCAGTCGGGCGAGCGTTCCCGGTATCTCTCGGCGCTGTCGGCGTGCCGGAAGGCTCGTCGCGGTTTCTGTCACCGTGACCTGCCAGGTGGGCATTAAGGGGGCCACCCGGCGGCGCCAGCACGCCGGAAAGCTCGTTGTGGATTCCGCCACCGTCCTCACCAGCCGTGTTACCATCGAAGGTGCTGCCTGTCACCGTTACCGTGCCACAGTCGTTATTGATGCCGCCGCCGTCGACAGCCGAGTTGGTATCGAAGGTGCTACCTGTTATCGTTACCGTGCCGTAAAAATTGTCGATGCCGCCGCCGTAGTAAAGGGTAGCCGAGTTGCCGGAGAAGGTGCTGTCCATCACCTCCAGCGTGCCAAGCCAGTTCTCGATGCCGCCGCCATACTCAGCTGCCGAGTTGCCGGAGAAGGTGCCGCCTGTTACCGTTACTATACCAAAGTCGTTATTGATACCGCCGCCGTCCTCACCAGCCGAGTTGCCGGAGAAGGTGCTGTCCGTCACCTCCAGTGTGCCACCGAGGTTTTCGATGCCGCCGCCGAAGTCGATAGCCGAGTTGCTGTCGAAGGTGCCGCCTGTTACCGTTGCCGTGCCAAAGTCGTTATTGATACCGCCGCCCTCGTCAGCCGAGTTGCCATCGAAGGTGCTGCCCGTCACCTCCAGCGTGCCCACCCAGTTCTCGATGCCGCCGCCGAAGCCGAAAGCCGAGTTGCCATCGAAGGTGCTGCCTGTCACCGTCAGCGTGCCACCTGCGTTGTCGATGCCGCCGCCGAAGTCGTTAGCCGAGTTGCCGGAGAAGGTGCTGTCCGTTACGTCCAGCGTGCCGTAGTTCTCGATGCCGCCGCCGTACTTTTCAGCCTGGTTGCCGTCGAAGGTGCTGTCCGTCACCTCCAGTGTGCCCCCATCATTGTAGATGCCGCCGCCCCAGTCAGCCTTACCATGCTGGATAGTAATATCGCTGAGCTTAAATTCGACGGTGCCCAAGACGTAAAACACGCGCACACTGTTATTCCCATCCACGAAATACCCGTTGCCATCCAGGGTGATGTCACTCGTGATGTCGGGCAGCGCC
>JAFGNU010000086.1 GCA_016926875.1 Anaerolineae bacterium
CTTATTCGGGACACACGCATCTTCGAGCTTGACACGTATGCCACGCAGCATCATAAACGTGGCTTACTGGAACAAGCACAGGTCGTGGTTCCACCCCAACTGACCTTTGTCGCGATTGATTTCAACCAGGACCCCCTAGCGGAAGCGCTGTCTCAGGCAGGATATACGAACACCAAACAAACTCTCTTCCTCTGGGAAGGCGTTAGCTACTACCTGCCACCGCAGACCGTAGAGGACACATTCTCGTTTGTCAGACGCGATGCACTGGCAGGAACCATCATTTGCTTTGATTACATGCTGCCCACCTTGGACTTAGAAAACCGGTTCGGAGCAAAACAAGCGCGAGAAGCTATGCAAGGGCTCTATACGGCTGAGCCTCTTCAGTTTGACCTGGCAGAGGAACAGCTCACCACCTTCTTGGCTGAACGTGGCTTCGAATTAATTGATCATCTTACGGCTGAGGATATGCAAGCGCGCTATCTGACTCTGTCTGATGGTTCATTGGCTGGACGGATGTTGGACTTGTTCCGTCTGGTGCAGGCTCGTGTAACAACCGAAGGCTAGCCGGATCGTTCTGCCGGGACGATGATCAGTTCTATTTCCACATCAGGTTGGGGGTTGCACAGAAACAGGCCAAGAAACCGCTTTATCACGCTGGGCGGTGAAACTGTCGCCGTGCTGTCCGTGTATCCCCAACAGATTCGCCCCATCGAACGGCGCGAGATCGCTCACACGCGCCGTATTGAGGCCGCCTAGATCACCCGCCCGGTGTCACTGCCGGGACGATGGCATCCTGCACCACGTTGAACGCGCGGATCATGCGGTTGTCGCGGAAGGCGTCCGGCGCGGTGGCAATGTCGCCCGTCATCACGATCACCATGTCCAGGCCGGGGATCACGTACACATACTGTCCGCCCAATCCAACCGCCAGCGCGCTTTTGTATTCCCCCTGCGGGCGGACCCACCACAGGTAGCCGTAGCTCAGCGGCGGGTGGTCGGGATCGGCGGGTAACACGGAAACCTGCTTGCGGGTGGCGTCCCGCACCCAGTCCGCCGGGACGATTGTATCGCCGTCCCAGGCGCCGTTATTCAGAATCAGGCAGCCGAATTTTGCCAGGTCGCGCGGGGTGAGCGACAGTTCTGCTCCGCCGATGGTCACGCCCTGCGGATCGCCCGGCCACGCCCGCCGGGTGATGCCCAGCGGCTTGAACAGGTACAGGTCCGCGAAATCAAGCGCGGTCATGGCGGCAGCCGCTTGCAGCAGCGCGGCCAGCAGGTGACTGTCACCCGTGCTGTAGTTGAAATGTTGGCCGGGATCATGAATCAGCGGGCGGTCGAGCACGTAGCGGAACCAGTGCGGGCTGCTTGTCATCTCGATCACCTGCGCGCCCCATTCGGCCCATTCCAGCCCGGAGCGCATCGTCAGTAGATCGCGGACCGTGATCGCGCGTTTGCGCGGGTCATCGGCAGAGGTGAAGTATGCCGGGACATAGTCGCCCAGTCGGTCATCGAGGCTGCCCAGGTCGCCGGTGTCGAGCGCGATCCCGATCAGCGTGGACAGCACGCTTTTTGTCACCGACTTGAGGTTGCGCAGAACGTCCGGCCCCCGCACGCCGGGATAGCGTTCAAAGACGAGATAGCCGCCTCGCACCACGATCAGGCTGTCGATATGCGGGTACTGCGCGGTTAGCAGATCGGCTGCGCGCTCCAACTGCGCGCCGTCCAGGCTCAGATCGGCGGGATCGGCAGAGCGCCAGCCGGTCGTGGGCCAGTAGTCACGGGCGGGGATATTGGGATGATCGCTCATGGTTGGTCCTTTGCGTGTGTGGTATACAGACCATACACCGGTAAGGCGCGAATTGACCATAGGCGGGTTGTAGAAACGCGCTCACTTGCCAAGCGCCCCGTATTCGGGGTATGCTGTTCGCCGTATGCAACAAGGAGGCATGCATGCCCGATCACTACTCGAACGAACTGCCCCCCGATTGGCCTGCTACCAGCCAGACGCGCTGGGCGGTGCCGCTGGCGCGCGTGGTTATGTTTTTGCTGAGCCGCTACCGCCCGTCCGGTATGGAAAACCTGCCCGAACCGCCGTACCTGGTTGTATCCAACCACATGAGCTATTTTGACGTCACGGCCATGGCCCCGATCTCGCCAGTCGGCATTGTTGGCATGGCAGCGAAAAAGTACCAGGGTACATGGGTGGAGTTTTTCATGCGGCTGCACGCCCTGATCTGGGTCGAGCAGTTTTCCGCCGACCGCGAAGCGCTCAAGGCGGCGCTGACGGTGCTCAAGCACGGCGTCCCGCTGGCGATTGCGCCCGAAGGCACGCGCAGCAAGGTGAACGCGTTGATCGAGGGGCGCGACGGCGCCGCGTTTATTGCCACCCGTGCCAATGTGCCCATCGTCCCGGCGGCGATTTGGGGCACCGAAAAAATCCTCAAGCGCCCGCGTCCGCGTGCCCGCGTCCAGATCGGCAAGCCGTTCCGCCTGCCGGAGGGCCGCGCCAAGGGCGATCAACTCGGCGCATATACCGAACGCATCATGTGCGCGATTGCGGCGCTGATGCCGGAGCAGTATCACGGCTATTATGCCGGGAACCCACTGATCGACGAGATGAAACAGCTCGTGTGTTAGCACAAAAGGCTGATTGCACACGGGCGAGTCTGTAATTTAATCAGGCTCGATAGCTGCGCTGTCACCGGACCCCCTACAGCAGAGCAGACCCGGCGCGCTGCAATACATTGCTATATCAAGGCACAAGTTCAACACAAGAAAGGGGTATATTGTGAACAGCCAACATCCAGACAACCGGCGTACAGTACGCAACCTGCTGATCTTTTCGGCGCTGATGATCACGCTGGGATGGCTCGCCTGGGGCCTGGAATCGCTGATGGATGATCCGTCGGCGGAGGGGATGGGGATGGGCCTGTGGGTCATTACGCCCCTGGTCGTATCGTTTTTGCTGCGTGCTTTTGCCGGGGATGGGTGGCAAGACCTGGGCTTAAAACCGGCATTCAAGGACAACGGTGTATGGTATGCTGTCAGCCTGCTGGTGTACCCGGCCTGTGCCGCGCTGGTGCTGGTGATCGGGGCCGGGTTGGGCGCTGTGACGTTTCCGGGCTTTTCGGGGGATGAGATCGGCTCGCTGGTAGAGGTGTTTGCCGCCGGTCTTGTGTCGTCCCTGGTCAAAAACATCTTCGAGGAGTTCGGCTGGCGTGGCTACCTGGC
Organism: Anaerolineae bacterium; assembly: GCA_016926875.1. Lineage (GTDB taxonomy): Bacteria > Chloroflexota > Anaerolineae > Aggregatilineales > Aggregatilineaceae > JAFGNU01. Next base: position 3,232 of record JAFGNU010000086.1, read on the forward strand.
TCCCAAGCTGTACACGTTCAAGTTTAACACGCTCGTGGCGCACGGATTGGTCGGTATCGTGTGGGCAGCCTGGCATCTGCCCTATTACCTCGTCCTGCTCGACGAGTCGGACGTCAAAGACTACACCTCGCTAGATATGCCGGTGTTCTTACCGCTGCTGTTTGTCGGGTTGATCGCCGCTTCGATTGTCTACGGCGAGATCCGGATTCGAACCGGCTCGGTCTGGCCTGCGGTGGTCATGCATACCATGAGCAACGCCCTGATCACCGCGCTTATTTTGGAAGACAACATCGACATAAAAAGCGACTGGGACGCCCTGGTCACACCGGGACCGGAAGGCATACTGATGATCGGGCTGTTTGCGCTGATCGGGATCGCCATCTACCGCCGACGGGAGCAGGCGGCGGTCACCGGGGTATCAGCCGCGCTCGCCGGATAGGCCACGCCGATCAGCGACAGGAAGGCGCTCGTGTGCTGGTCCCAGGGAGTGATTGCATACGGGCGAGTTTGTGGTTTAATCAGGTTAGTGCTTGGTCGTGTGCGTGGCGGCGGGCTGCGCAAGGTGCGCTTTCAATGCCTTCCCCAACGAGACCCGTTGTTTCACTCTCGTTCATTATCGTCTATATAGCACGAGTATAGTACACTGGATCAGGGTCATTTGATAATTAGTTGTGGGAGGATTTCCATTATGCACCTGACAACCGAATGGGACAACGACGAAAAAACGATCATGCGCGTCACCTATCATCCCGGCTGGACGTGGGATGATCTGGAGGCCAACCTTCCCAAAGAGGAGGCCATGCTGGACAGCGTCGATCACACGGTGAACGTGATCGCGGATTTCCGGGGGACGCGGCTGCCGCCGGGGGCGATTGTGCGCCTGCCGATGATCGCGTCATCGCCGCCGTATATGCACGCCAACAGCGGTATGATGGTCATGGTCGGCTCGCCGGTGTTCATGGAGGAAGTGGTTGGCATTTACAAGCGCGTATTTGGACAGGCGCAAAAGCTGACGGTGGTTGGCACGCTGGAAGAGGCACGGGCGCTGATCGTGGCAAACCGCCAGCTAACACAGGCCGCACCACAAGCGCCGTCGGCGGACCAGGTCAAACCACAGGCATCATCGACGGACCAGGCCGAGCCGCAAGCGCCGTCACAGCCAGAGGAACAACCCAAACAAAAGGGCGACGCGGCGTAACCGGGCGCAGTGGCTCCCGGTAAAAAGGTGATATTTCGAATACGGTCTGGAGGCACGAGCCAGTGAATCTCGAAGACATCAAGCATATCGGCGTGGTCGGGGCCGGGACGATGGGACATGGCATCGCCCAGGTTTGCCTGACGCACGGTTACCGGGTGACGATGACCGACGTTGAGCAAACCGTGCTCGACCGCGCGTTGAACAGCATCCAGCGCAGTGTCGAGAAGCTGCACAGCAAGGGGCGGCTCACCGACGAGCAGCGCGCCGGGGTGGATCAACTCCAGGTCAGCGTGGAGCTGGCCGCCGTACAAGGCGCCGATATTGTGATCGAAGCGGTCAGCGAAAACCCGTCCCTGAAGAAAGACATCTTCGCCAGCCTGGACGAACTCACCCGCCCGGAGGCGATCCTGGCGACCAATACGTCCTCCATTTCGATCACCGAGATCGCGGCTATTACACGCCGCCCGGACAAGGTGATCGGCATGCACTTTATGAACCCGGTCCCGCTGATGCAACTGGTCGAGATCATACGCGGGCTGGCAACCGGCCAGGAGACGCTCGACGTGGTGACGGCGCTGGCCGGGGCGCTGGGCAAAACACCGGTCGAGGCGGCAGATTATCCCGGCTTTATCGCCAATCGTATCCTGGCGCCAATGCTCAACGAGGCGGTCTACGCGCTGATGGAGGGGGTGGGCACGGTCGAGGCCATCGACACGGTGATGAAGCTGGGCATGAATCACCCGATGGGGCCGCTGGCGCTGGCGGATTTTATCGGGCTGGATGTGCTGCTGAACATCCTCAATGTGCTGCACGAGGGGTTGGGCGATCCGAAGTACCGCCCGTGCCCGCTGCTGAAGCAGATGGTCGCGGCGGGTTACCTGGGCCGCAAGACGGGCAAAGGCTTTTACAACTACGAGTAAGGATGTCCGGCCAGCGGCGGATGTGCTTGGTTATGTGGCCCTTCACCCGGCAGGCTAGGGGCCGGTTTTGATCCGGGATATCTTGAGGCGACGAGCGATGGAAACAGGGACATGACAGGTCGAAGCATCGGAAAATGGGTCCTGCTGTGTATAGCGGTCATATTGGTGGTAGGGCTGGCGGGGCAGGTGCGGGTATTGGCCCAGGATTCGACCCCGGTCTGGCCCACCGACGGCTGGCGCACGTCCACGCCGGAGGAGCAGGGGATGGATTCCGGGCAGTTGGCGGCGCTGTTCGAAGCGCTAGACAACGGGGGCGGTGGCCTGCACAGCGTGCTGGTTATCCGCAACGGCTTCATCGTGACAGAAGCCTATTTTGGCATCTACCACCAGGACACGCAGCATATTCTCTACTCGGTGACCAAGAGCTTCATCTCGTCGCTGGTGGGCATTGCGCAGGAGGACGGCGCTATCGAAGGGCTGGATCAACCGGTGCTGAGCTATTTCCCGGATCGGACCGTTGATAACCTGGACGCGCGCAAACAGGCGATAACACTCGAACACCTGCTGACCATGTCCGCCGGGTTGGACTGGCCGGAGAATGACTATTCGGGCTGCGTGCGCATGGTGAGCGCCAGCGATGACTGGGCGCAGTATATGCTCGACCGGCCCATGATCAACGACCCCGGCGCAGCTTTTCACTACAGCAGCGGCGTCAGCGTGTTGATCGGGGCGGTGGTACAGCAGGCTACCGGGCAAGACCTGGAAGACTTCGCCGTAAAGCGCCTGTTCGAACCGCTGGGCATTTCCGATTATGAGTGGGAAGCCGATCCAACGGGGCTGGTCAACGGCGGCTACGGGCTGCACCTGGCGCCGCGCGACATGGCGAAGTTTGGCTACCTGTTCCTGAATGAGGGCGTCTGGGACGGCGAGCAGATCGTGCCCGCGGACTGGGTCGCCACCTCGACCAGCCCGCACATTGTAGTCGCGGGAGACTATAACTACGGCTACCAGTGGTGGGTACCCTCGGAGCAAGATTATTACGCAGCGCTGGGTTACCAGGGCCAGCGGATCGTAGTCGTGCCCGATCTGGAACTGGTGGTTGTGTTCACCGCGCTCCTGAACAACGACAGCATTGAAGAGACACTGCTGCACGATTACATTCTCCCGGCGGCGGTATCGGACGAACCGCTGCCACCCAACCCTGACGGCGTGGCGCAGTTGGAAGCGGCGATGGAGGCCGTCGGCGCATCGGACGGTAGCGAGTCGGCGCGGACACTGTATTATGTGGGCGGTGTGGGGGTGGGCGTGATTCTGATCGGCGGGCTGGTGTTCTGGCAGCGGCGGAAGCATGGACCGGTGGGTTAATTCACCCGCTTCCAGGTGGTGCCGGTCAGCCGCCAGATGATGTTGTCATTGATCACCTGGTCGCCAGCCGTCCAGGTGGCATCTGCATAGGCGTAGGTTCGCCCGCTGTCGTCGCGCGTGATGCTGATCGCCTGGACCTGGGGCGCCGGACGCGCAGCATAGGCCGGGTCCTCCTGCCGGAGCGCGGCTTCGTTGGCCGTGTCCTGGTTTTCCAGGTCGTACAGCGCCAGGAACGCGCCGCCGCTGTCCGGCTGGATCAACAGGCGCGCTTCCAGGTCCAGCCGCCACTGGAAGAAGTCCCGCCAGCCCAACGAGTTGAGTTGATCAACGCTCAGCAAATCGAACGATACACCGGTCACAGCCGCCAGTGTTTCGCCAACCGTCGAATCGGAGCGCATCGACCGCAGGGCGGTGTGCGGCGCGCCGCTCCCGTATTGGGCGATCAACGTTTCAATGAACCCGCCGCCTGTGGTGGCAGCGGGAGCATCTTCGCCGGAAAGCAGCGTTCCGCGCAGCCAGCGTGATAGATCGGTATGCAGCCAGGCCGCGTCGGCGTAGGCCAGCGGGGCCGCGTCACCGGCGGCGTAGCGTACTAACCGGCTGGCGACCTGGTCAGCGATGGCCGCTTCGAGTTCGGGCGTCAGCGGCAGGTCGGCACGGGCGCGCCCGATCAGCGGCGATGTGACGGTCAGTCTCCAGGTACTGCTGCCGGTCCACTCGATAGTGGTGGGCCGTTGGGCGACGATGTCTACATGCAGGGACGGGGGCGGCGTTTCGCACTGAAGCATGGTACAGCCGCGCGCCCACCATTCCGCCAGGCGTGGCGCGAGCGCACCGGCCAGCGCCTGATCCAGCGCGCGGTAGGTGATGCGCACCGGCCCGGACTCGATCTCGCCCGCGTCGCCCCAAAACGCCAGGTTATCCGGCACGCGCCGCCAGCCGGGCTGGTCGAGTTCCCCGGCGTCTTCGTAGTACCAGTAGAACCACACGACTTTGTAGGGCACGCCGTCGATGATCTCCTCGACCACCACGCGCCCGGTGCGGTCGTCGATGGCGTCGTCCAGTACGCGGCCCGTCAGTTCGACGCGGTGCACCTGTTTAAGCTGCTGGTATTCTTCGAATTCGCCCTCTTGCGCCGCGATAAAAGGCGCGCTGATGCTGCGCTGGATCGCCATAAAGGCTTCGTAATCGCCCAGGCGCAGCGCCGTGATTTCGATCTCGACCGTGTCGAGCAAGTCCTGGCGGTAGCGGTCTTCGACGGTTTGCAGGCGCCATAGGACCAGCGCAGCCACCAGCGCCAGCACACTTGCCAGCGCGACAACCAGCAGCAGCAGCCGGCGGCGGGCGCGGCGGCGTTGGCGGCGGGTTTCCGGGTCTTCGGTGGCCCGCTGCGTGGTCTGTTCGGATTCAACGTGCCAGTCTAGCTTGATGCCCATGCGGTGTGCTCGCGGTGCAGGTGGACGATGGGCGCGATTGTATCTTACCGGCGCCGAGCGTCAAATGGTGGTTCGCTGCTGGTAACTGGCAGCCGGGTGCTGAATGAAGAAACCGGTCCAAACCCGCAAAACTTGTAGGGGCAGCAAGCTGCGCCCCTACGGGATCATGATATCCGTCCTACCCCTGTTCGCCATCGCCGGTTTCCGCCAGTCCCACGTCGGCGGCGATCACGCGCCGCACCTCGCCGGATTCCAGGCGTACCAGCAGCGCGCCGAGGTCGTCCACCGTTTCGGCCACGCCGGTGAAGGACTCGCCGTCGTAGCGCTGCGGATTCACATACACCGTCACCCGTTTACCGAGTGTGCCGAGCCGGTCGCGCCATGCTTCCAACAGCGCGGGTTCCTGCGCGCGTCCGGTCCAGTGATCCATGCGCCGCAGCAGGTCGGGCAGCAGCGTGTGCCGGTCGATGGACCGTCCGAGTTCGGGTTCCAGGCTGGTTGCGTAGTCGGCCAGATCGGTCCCGTCGAAGTTCATGCGCACGTTCAAGCCGATGCCCAGGATCACCGGGCCGGGCTGGTCCCCGATCCAGGCGATTTCAGACAGAATGCCGCAAATCTTCCGCCCGCGCACCAGCACATCATTCGGCCATTTGAGCACTGCCGCACCGGGCAGCAGGGGATCAAGCGCTTCGGTCACGGCCAGGCCGCCGATCATGGTCATGCGCGGTAACTGGTCGGGGGCGATGTGCGGGCGCAGGATGAGGCTGCACAGGATGCCTGCACCTGGCGGTGACTGCCACTCCCGCCCCTGGCGCCCGCGCCCGGTGGTCTGGTGCTCGGTGATCACGACTGCACCGCTGCGCAGCGCCGGATCATCCTGAAGCCAGCCGCGCGCGATGTCCTGCGTGCTGGTGGTGCTGACCACAAAGCGGAACGGGCGCTCGCCCAGCGCGGCGCGCAGTGAATCGACGGTGAATGAATCATTCATGGAAATGGAGCCTTTCCTGACCTAATGGACGATCAATCCAGCCCGCGTTTTGTGTAGGGTACCGGATATAACCTGATTGTGCGCCGAAACCGGGCAGTTGGCAATGGGCAGCGTATAACCGTCAGTAACCAACTGCCTGCCCGGCTGCATCGGGTCGGAAGTGCTGTACAGGCAGGCGACAACGCTGTACAATCTGGCGGGCGATTCTCCTGGGTAACAACTACACAGCGAAGGGTAACAATGAACCCGATTTTATGGACACCGTGGCGTATGCCGTACTTAACCGGAGAAGAAAAAAAGGACTATGAGGGGTGCGTGTTCTGTGCCAAGAGCAGCGCGGACGATGACGCCAGCGAGTACGTGGTGGTGCGGTCGGAGCATGTCTTTGTCGCGCTGAACAGCTATCCCTACAACAACGGGCACCTGCTGATTGTCCCGTATGCGCACGTGGCGTCGGTGGAAGACCTGCCGCCGGACGTGCTGACCGACCTGATGCAAACGCTGAACAAGGCGTTGGCCGCGCTGCGCCGGATATATAACCCGGACGCCTTCAATATCGGCGCCAACATCGGGTCGGCGGCGGGCGCGGGCATCCCGGCGCATTTCCACCTGCACGTGGTGCCGCGCTGGCAGGCCGATGTGGGCTTTATCACGGTTGTGTCGGGGACGCGTGTCGTGCCGGACACGCTCGACACGACGTACCGGCGGCTGCGCGAAGCCTGGGACGAGTGAGCCAGCGGACAACCGTTGTTTTTATGAATCGGGCCTTATGCTAATATGGTTGTTGGCCAGAAAAGGGCTGTTTTGAACTGGCTCACTCCTCATCCCCCAACCCCTTCTCCCCTCTCCAGCACAGCTATAGAGGGAAAAAGGGGAGCAGTACAACGGGATCACAGACGCTATCTGCTGAAAGGATCAACGTAGTGATGGCAAGTGCAGACAAATCGGCCCGTGAAGCCGTCATCCTGGGTGGGGCGCGGCTCCCGCAGGGGAAGCTGCTCGGCGTGCTGGCACCGTTTAACGCGGTGCAGCTCGGCCAGTTCGTTGTTAAGGCGGCGGTCGAACGCAGCGGTATCGATGTGAACCACGTCGATGAGGTGATCGTCGGGCAGGTCGTGTCTGCCGGGAGCGGGCAGGCGGTCCCGCGCCAGATTTCGATTGGCGTGGGCATACCGTCGCACGTGGGCGGCATGGCGATTAACAAGATTTGCGGCAGCAGCCTGAAAGCCGTCATGCTGGCGGCGGGCCTGATCCGCGCGGGTGACGGTGATCTGTACATCACAGCCGGGACCGAGAGCATGACCAACGCGCCGTTCATGGACCTGCAAGGGCGCATGGGGCACAGATACGGCCATTTTGAGATGGTGGACGCGGCGATGTGGGATGGCCTGTGGGATCACATGGTCGGCTGGGTGATGGGCGAGGCGGCGGAATTGATCGCGCAGGAGTACGACATCACGCGCGAACAGATGGACGAGTTCGCCGTGCGCAGCCACCAGTTGGCCCACGCAGCAACCGAGGCCGGGCGCTTTGCCGACGAGATCGTGCCGGTCGAGATCAAGGGGCGCGAGGGCGCGGTCACCGTTGTGGACACCGACGAGCCGATCCGACCGGATACCAGCCTGGACGGGCTGGCGAAACTGCGCCCGGTGTTTCTCAATGATGGGCGGGTGACGGCGGGCAATGCGCCGGGCCTGAATGACGGGGCGGCGGCGGTCGTGGTGTGCAGCCGCGCCTATGCCGAGACGCACGGCCACCGGCCTGTGGCGCGCATCGTGGGCTATGGGCAGGCGGCGGTCGAGCCGAGGTGGCTGTTCGCCGCGCCGATCAAAGCTATTCCCGCCGCGCTGGAACGGGCCGGGTGGGCGATGGACGATGTTGATTTGTTTGAGCTAAACGAGGCGTTCGCGGCGCAGGTGCTTGCAGACCTGGAGGGCCTGAAGCGTGACGGCTGCGAGCTTCCGCTGGAAAAGCTGAACGTCAACGGCGGGGCGATTGCGCTCGGTCACCCGATCGGGGTGTCCGGGGCGCGGGTGCTGGTCACGCTGCTGCACGCCTTACAGCAGCGCGGACTCAAGCGCGGGCTGGCGGCGCTGTGTTTGGGCGGCGGCGAAGCGGTCGCGCTGGCGGTCGAACTGGAGTGAGCCTTGATTGGTAACAGGTGAAAGCGGCTTCCCGGTGTGGGGAGCCGCTCGTTTTATCCTGTGACCTGATGGAGAAATCAATCCAAACCCTCATGATGTTTAGGGGCCTTGCTCTGCCCTGGGCGCAGCAAGGCACCTTTGCTTTTTTGTGCGGCAACGCTCCCGTGATCATTCAAGCGCCGGTCACGGTGGTGCTTTTTGTAGGGGCGACTCGGTGAGTCGCCCAGGGCAACCCGCCGGGTTGCCCCTACAGGATCACGCCGCGTGTGAACGCCTGAATCCATTCGAACGCATTTACGTTACCGCGTTAATTGGTAATAGAGCATAGCTGCGCCCCTACGGGACCGTTGTGTGATCTCAAAGCACCACGCCCTGCAAAACCCACAGCAGGACCATGCCCGCTGCAATCGAGAGCAGCGTCCGGCGGGTATACCAGGCGACAACAGCCGCCGCCAGCCCGGCCAGCAGGCGCACGTTGCCCAATGAGAGGTCGAACGTTCCATCCGGGATAAACAATTCAGGGAAGATGATCGCCGTCAGCGCGGCGGGCGGCACGTAGCGCAGCGCCCGGTTGATGCTGTCCGGCAGTTCCCCCTCGCCCAGCAGCGCGATCACCGACAGGCGCACGCTGTAGGTTACGACCACCATGCCCCCGATCACCAGCCACTCAGACATCGCACACGCTCCCATCGGCGGGCGCAGACACCGCCGCGTCGGGCTTGACCGGCAGGCGTTCGGCCAGCATCCCCGCGCCGATGCCCGCCAGCACAGCCACGATCAGGCCCAGGTTGTAGGGCAGGTTGTGCGCGATCACAGCCGTCACGCCCGCACCCAGCGCGGCCAACACTGCCGGGCGGTCGGTCAGGGTCGGGATCACCAGCGCGATGAACGTCAGCGCCAGCGTAAAATCCAGCGACCAGCTATCGGGAATCTGCGCGCCAAACAGGTAGCCCACCGCCGAACTGACCTGCCACGATACCCACAGCGTCAGCCCTGCGCCCAGGAAAAACCAGTGCCGCCCCGTCGCGTTGTCGCCCCGGCGGTAGCGCGTGATGGTCACGGCGTAGGCTTCGTCGGTCAGCAGGAAGGAGAGCAGCCACTTCCACCCGGCGGACAGGTGGCGCGTATACGGCGCGAGTGAGGCGCTGTACAGCATGTGGCGCAGGTTGACGATCAACGTGGTCAGCACGATGATCAGGCCGGGCGTACCGGATGCAAACAATCCCGCCGCGATGAACTGGGACGATCCGGCAAAGACAAACAGCGACATGCCGAGCGTCACGTCCACCGACAAACCCGCATCGGCGGCCAGGATGCCGTAGATCAAACCAAACGGCGACGTGCCGAGCAGGATCGGAAGCTGCGCCCGGATACCGCCGACAAATTCGGCACGGTCAACGATCATCGCGTGTGGTTCTCCTTGTGAAGCCAACGAATTAGCGCACTATAATAGCCCAATCGCACGTTCAGGTGTATAGGAATTCCGCACAGAACAGGAGGAACCATGAACCGGCCACCGGAATTGACGTTGATCGCCGCGCTGCTGCTGCTGACCGCTGCGGGCGCGCTGGCCTTTTGGGGCGTGTTTGCCGCGGATTTGGACGCCCAACGCGGCGGCTACCTGGCGTCCGAGTGTGACTGCTGGTATGTGTGGGAACGGTCATTCCCACTGGCCGATGCCTGGATGAGCGTTACGGCGGTGCTGGCGGCGGTCGGCGTGTGGTCGCTGCGGCCTGCCGGGCTGTTGTGGGGGCTGATCTGCGGTGGGGCGCTGGTATTTCTGGGCTTGATGGATATGCTGTTCTTTGTCCAGAACGGGCTGTACGTCCCGCTGAACGGCGAGGTGGCGCTCGAACTGGCGATCCACGCCGGATCGATCCTGGTTGGCCTGTTGAGCATCGCTGTCATCTGGCGGCACCGCGCGCGGCTGCTGGGGTTTGTCGCCAGTGATGGGCAGGGTTAGACTCTGAATACCGTCAACGAGTTGCGAAGAGGTGGAACCATGCACCGCAGCACAGGTTTGATCCTCACACTATGCCCGCTGATCGGGTTGGGCGCGCTGCTCGCCGCCTGTTCGGGCCACAAGGACGAGGCCGCCGACCCGGAGGTTGAACAGACTTTTGAACTGACCAGCGCCGCGTTTGCCGAGGGCGACACCATCCCGAAGCTGTACACCTGCCGGGGCGATGATATCACGCCCCCGTTGGCCTGGGGCAGTCCGCCGGACGGGACGGCCAGCTTCGCCCTGTTCTTTGATGATCCCGACGCGCCGGGCGGCACGTGGGTGCACTGGGTGCTGATCAACCTGCCCGCCGACATGCGCGCCCTGCCGGAAGCCGTCACGACCGGGACGCTGCCGGAAGGTACGCTGGAAGGGGTCAATAGCTGGGGGCGGCGCGGCTATGGCGGTCCCTGCCCGCCAAGCGGCACGCACCGCTATTTCTTTAAGCTGTACGCGCTGGATACAACGCTTGACCTGTCCGCCGGGGCGAAAAAAGCCGCCGTGATCGACGCGATGGAGGGGCACATCCTGGCCGAAGGACGCCTGATGGGCACTGCGTCGAAGTAGCGATCAGCACCGCCCCGGCCTGCCCGGTTTCTGGTGAACCCTACGCCCGGATCAATGTCTGCGCGCGGCCCGGTCCTACGCTGACCAGCGTGATTGGTGCGTCCAGGCGCGCGTCGATCCAGTCCACATACGCGCGTGCAGCGGGCGGCAGGTCCGCCCAGCGCGTCACGTGCATGATGTCCTCGCGCCAGCCGGGCAGCGTTTCGTAGACCGGCACCGCCCGCGCGAACGCTGCCTGGTCAATGGGGTAGGTGTCCACGCGCTGGCCGTCGATCTCATACGCCACCGCGACCTTGAGTTCATCAAAGCGGCTCAGCACGTCCAGCTTCATCAGCGCCAGTTCGGTCAGCCCGTTGATCGCTACCGCGTAGCGCAGCGCGACCAGGTCCAGCCAGCCGCAGCGGCGCGGGCGCCCGGTCGTGGTGCCGAAGTCGTCCCAGGGCTGCGAGCCGTCGCCGCGCATGATGTCCCCGGTGGGGTTGTCCTGCTCGGTGGGGAACGGTCCCGCGCCCACCCGCGTGCAAAACGCCTTCGCCACGCCGATCACGCGCTCAATGTGCCGGGGGCCAATCGCCAGCCCGGTCAGCGCGCCGCCCACCGTCGGGTTGGAACTGGTCACATACGGGTAATTGCCGTGATCGATGTCCAGCAGCGTCGCCTGCCCGCCTTCCGCCAGGATGGCTTTGCCATCGTTCAGCGCGTCGTGGACCAGCGCCCAACCATCGACCAGGTACAGCTTAAGCTGCCGCGCCGCGTCGGCGTAGTCCGCCGCGATCTGGTCGGGATCGAGCGGCTCCGCGCCGTAGACACGGGTCAGGACTGTATTGGTCTGCTCCGCTGCTGCGCCGACCGCCGCCCCAAAGGCGTCCGGATCGGCCATGCCGGACGCGCGAATGCCGTCCCGCGCGATCTTGCTGGTGTAGGCGGGGCCGATGCCGCGCCCGGTCGTGCCAATAGCGCCCGCGCCGCGCGCTGCTTCCTGCGCCTGTTCGAGCGCCTGGTGAGCCGGGGTGATGATGTGCGCGTTGGTCGCCAGCTTGAGCCGCGCCGGGGAGAGCGTCAGGCCCTGGTCGATCACGGTCTGCATTTCGGCCAGCAGGCGGAGCGGGTGGATCACCATGCCGCCGCCCATCAGGCTGATCACGCCGTTACGCACCACGCCGGACGGCAGAAAGTGCAGCTTATACGTCACGCCCGCCACGCTGAGCGTATGCCCGGCGTTGTCGCCGCCGTTGTAGCGCGCGATGATGTCCACGTCTTCGGCCAGCCAGTCGGTGACTTTGCCTTTGCCCTCGTCGCCCCACTGCGTGCCGAGTAATACGGTTACGGCCATGTGATTGATCTCCTCTCACCGGGTTGGTGCCCGGTTTTCAGGATTGGCCTCACCCCCCGGCCTTTTCTACCCTCTACAACAGGAGTAAGGCCGGTGTTTTGTAGGGGCGATGCTTGCATCGCCCAGGGCAGAGCAAGCTCTGCCCCTACGTAACGTCGATAGCGGGGTATGGGCACAACCATCAACCGGTGTCTCGATTTGCTGCTTCATTATGTTCACGCGGCACCGCCAGCGCCGCGCGCACGGATTCCGCCAGCGCCCGCGCCCGCTGCGGCGCGTCGCCGGTGTAATCATCCGCGTGCATTGCCGCCCGGATGGCGTCCGCGCTCACATAGGCGCGCAGTGTATCATCGCCGCAAAGACGCTCGATCAACGGGTTCGGCTGCCCGGCCTGCACCGCTGTCCAGGCGGCCAGACTGTGCTGGCGCAAGTGCTCGTGCATGGCCTGACGGTCTGCGCCCGCCCGCGCCAGTGCCATCAGCAGGCGCTCGACAGCCGCAAACGGCCCGTAGATCGCCAGGTTGCGCGCGGCGGCGTCCGTATTGATCTGCAAGCCCGTGATCAGGCGTTCGGCCTGGATCAGCATTTCGTCCACTGCCAGGAAAATGCCCGGCAGCACAACGCGCCGGTTGCCCGAATCATCAAGCGTGCGTTCCAACAGGCTGTGAGCGGCGTTGTCCCACAGCACCGGCACCTGCGCCGCTACCCAGCGCCCCAGGCTGTCCAGGTTCTCGGCTTTCACCGGGTTGCGCTTAAAGGGCATGGCCGACGATCCGACCTGTTTGGTCCCAAACGGTTCGGACCATTCGCCAATGGGCGGTGATTGCAGCACGCGCAGGTCAAACGCGAAGCGGTACAGGCTGCCCGCGATCCCGGCCAGCACCGTCCCGATCTGCCAGTCCTGCTTGCGTGGGTAGGTCTGCGTGGTGACGGGGTAGGCGGGCAGGTCGAGCAGCGCCATCACACGCGCTTCGAGGTCGGCGGGCGTGACGCCGGTCCCGTCCAGCAGCGCCGCATACGATGCCGAGGTGCCGACCGCGCCCTTGATTCCCTTGCCGCGCACGTCCAGCGCCCGCAGCGCGCGCCAATCCGCCAGCAGGTCTTGCGCAGTTTGCGCCAGCCGATAGCCGGTGGTAGTTGGCTCGGCGGGCTGCAAGTGCGTGAAGCCCATCGCCGGGACATCCGCCCAGCGCTCGACCTGGTTGGCCAGCGCGGCCAATACGGCCCGCAGCCGCTTTTCGACCAATCCCAGCGCCGCTCGCAGCCGCAGCGCGTCGGCGTTGTCGAGCACGTCCGTGCTGGTCGCGCCCAGGTGAATGATCCCGCCGCCGACCGGGCACTGTTCGGCGTAGGTGCGGATTTCGGCCATGACGTCGTGGTGCAGCTCGGCTTCGAGCGCATGGGCACGGTCCAGGTCGATCTGATCCTGGTGCGCGCGCAGATCGTCCACCTGCGCGGGCGTGACCAGCCCGGCCTCGGCCTGCGCCGCTGCCAGCACCACCCAAATACGCCGCCACAACCGGCGGCGGTGCGCTTCGCCCCACAGTCGGCGCATGGCATCCGATCCGTAGCGCCAGTTGAAGGGCGAGCGGTAGTGTTCGTGTGAGTCGCTTTTTGCCATAGCGCCCAGAGTGTAGCATATTCCGCACAGATTCCTGTGTGGTAATTTGGTGTAAGATCACAAACGCGCCGGGCCGGGTGGGTGAAAGCAAGAACCAACGATCTGACATTGTTGTCACTGATCAGCCTGTTTCTTCCTTGAGTTGGTTTCTAAATACCAGACTCAAGAGTATGCCGTTTACCACCAGGACCAACCAATCCACCGATAAAACGACAACTTCAAACCGGTCCAGCCGCTCTAATCCATAGGCCGCCGAGATCAGGATTAAAGAAACGAGGGGCAGAACAAAGCCCAGGATAAAAACCCACCGAATAGCAGACGCCAAACGGTGCTGAACAGCAAATACCGGTGCCATAAACAAGAAGGAGAGACTCATCATCAAATAGCCAGCCTCTTCCAGCGCAACAAAAAGCCCGTGCGAATTGTATTGCGTCAGGAGAGCTATACCCTCTGTCTCGTCGTTTTTCACGCTCACCGGAACGACAGAAAACTGAACGTAATAATCACCGATCAGTATCATGGCTGCAATAATGGCAAATGCCAGGCTAATTTGACTGAATATCTTCCGCTGCGGTGGAGCATACGCATGGATTGATACCATGAGTATCACATAGCCCAGAGTCAGCAGCATCGCCGGTATCATCCAAAGATAGTCCCTCGGAAATTGCGCTTCCGTGTCCAGATACGGGTATTGGATACAGTCTGAGGGACAGTTTGCGCCGGAGATCGGAATCGCGAACATTGCAAGACCAAATGTGATAATCGTTATGATAGATGTTGCGATTCCTGCATAGAACCCCACCCGGTTTGATGTTGCCAGGTCAGCGCTTGCAGATAACACGCCATTGCTTGCCATTTACCTCTCCTTCACTCAATCCCGATTGCCGGTTTAAATCGACGTGGTGTGTGCGGCGTTTTTGCTTATCACTTCATCCTTTCACACCCTACTACTATACTACCTCCTGGTTGTGTCCAGAATTCGCCCGCACGACAAGAGTCTGTCCAGCTTGTGTCCCCGCGCAGGGTGTGTTATCGTGAGCGCGTGGACTGGTCGCAGATCGGGAGGATAGACCGATGGGCAAGATTCGCTGCTGGCTAATTCTGCTGCTGGTGATCGCGGCGCTGGGCATCGTTGGCTGCGAGGGCGATCAAGGGACGGATACCGGCGACGGCGGGACTGCCGACGTCACCGCCGAGGCCGCGCCCGTTTCACCCACACGCGATCCCAACCTGCCGACCGAGACACCCCTGCCGACGCCAACGCCGCTCCCGCCGACCTGGACGCCGCAGCCGTCGCCCACCGAGCCGGAGGCGCTGCCCACCGTCGTGCTGACGCGCGACCGTCCGACCGCGACGATGGTCATCCTGCCGTCCTATACGCCGACGCCTGTCCCGCCGACCGATTTACCGCCCGGACCGCTGCTGGTCATCACGCCCGCCATGATCAACAACATTCTTCAGGCCGAGATGGCGTCCGGGGCTGGCGGTTATTATGTAGACCCGCCGGTTGTCAGCTTGCAGGAAGGGCTGGTGCTCATCTCGGTCACCGTGCTGACCACGCCCAACGACATCACCACCGCGCGCCCGCTGGTCATCCAGGCCACTGTCGACCTGGAATCGAAGGTGCTGCTGCGCAAGCTGCGCGCCAATTTCTCCGACAACAACGCGGTTTATAACGAGCCGGTGGTCGAGGACATGCTGCTGGCGGCGGAGAATACGATCAACCGGCTGATCGTGGACCTCTACGGGGGACGGAGCGAACGCTTCGCCGTGTCCGAAGTAGTGGTTGCGCCAGAAGGTATCTCCGTCCAGACGATCACACGCACGGAGTAGCGCGCCCGATGGCCCATATTCACGTGTATCTCCGGCGAGGGGCGGTTGTGATCGGGTTGGCGCTGGCGCTGGCCGCGTGTGGATCGGACAATGAGCGCACAGGCCCCACTCCGACCGCCACCGGATCGCCCACCGCCCTACCGGTCACGCCGACCGCACTGCCGCCCACCTGGACGGCCACCCCACCGACCGCACCACTGCCAACACAAACAACGGTGCCGACCTTCACGCCGCGCCCCACGCTGACGCTTACACCGGGCCTTACGCCGGGCGCCGTCTGGGAAGATGATACGCGGCTGGTGGTGACCGCCCGCGCCGCCAAACTGAACGTTGCCATTCGCGAGGAATTTAATGATGCGGCGTTCAATACAGGGGAATTTCTCGGCAAGCTGTTCAAGCCGCCCATGATCACGTTGGACTACGGCGGGCGCGTGCAGATCGACCTGGATTTTTACAACGCTTTCCTGGAACGTGAAGGGCATATACACACTGAAGCGCTGGTAAGCGTGCAAGATGGCGTGCTTGTATTGGACGAGATCGCGGACGCCCGCGAAGCCGAGGGCGCGTTGGTGAATGAAAACGATGTGCGGGCCGGGCTGGCTGTTGCGGCAGACGGCATCACGCGCGGGCTGTTGGCTACAGCAGGTGATGATCTGCCGGAATCGTTCCGGCTGGCGGAAGCACGCATCTATCCGGGTCATGTGGAGGCCGTCTTCACGGCTGACTGAGCGCCGCTGCACGCAAACAACTGCTGTCAAAACCTCTCAAACCGTGTATCTGGTAGGTTTTGAGAGGTTTTCTTGTGTATAAATTTCACATCACTAAGCGCAGATAGCGACCGTATTGTTTTGTTTCTCCAACAGGCAGCCGCACCGCAGCCTGTTGGTTGTTTAAAGCGGTGCCGCGCTGCGTATTGATCATCAGAAAGGCAAGGATAGACCTATGGATATCACACGCAACTGGCGTCTAAAAATGAGCCGTAGCCAACTGCTGGCCGCACGCTGCCCCGATTCGGGCGCGGTGATCCTGCCGCAGCAGACCAGCCTGGCAACCCGCGCAGCACAGGCCGACGACGTGTACCAGTTTGACGTCGAAGCCGGTGCCCGGCTGCGCGCCCCGGAAGACGAATCGGATTTCGCCCGCGCGGCACGGTAGCCCGGTCGATGAGCACGCAGGATACAGGCTCCTACCAGCAGCGCATTCAGCAGCAGATCGCGTATTGGGACCGGTTCCGCCAGGCGCAGCCGTTCGACGCGGAAAGTGATGTCGAACTGCTGCCGCTGTCCGGCACGGGGACGGTGTACAGCTTTACGACGGTCACCACCCCGCCAGAAAACTTCGAACCATACGCGCCCTATCTGCTGGCGCTGGTCAAGCTGGATGAAGGCCCGATGGTCACGGCGCAGCTTACCGACGTGGACGGCCCGGTCGAGATCGGGATGCGCGTTGAGATGGTGATCCGCAAACTGCGCACCGACGGTCAGCGCGGCATCATCGTCTACGGGCCAAAGTTCCGCCCGCTGCTGCGGCCAACAAGCGGCTAAACCGGCTCGCATCATTCACCATTTTGGCTATGATTTAAACTGCCCACTCGTGAAACCGGGTGTTGGCGGTTTTTGTTTTATCACGCCGATCAGATATTTGAGGACGCAGGTGAACGAGAGCAAATCCCGTACGCAGTTGCAGATGGTATGGCCGGAGCATTTGCTGCGCGCGCCGCTGCCTGTGCGGCTGCCACCCGGCTACACACTGCGCACCTATCGCCAGGGAGACGAACCCCGCTTTTACGCGATCATGGAACTGGCCGGATTCACAGGCTGGGATGACAGGCGGTTACGGCCCTGGCGCTCAAGGATTCTGCCTGCCGGGTGGTTTATGGCCGTGCACGAGGCGAGCGGCGAGATCGCGGCGACTGCGATGGCCCTGCGCAACCCTTCAGATCAACTTCCTCCTGGCGGCGAACTGGGGTGGGTGGCCTGTGATCCTGCTCACACCGGCCAGGGATTGGGCATGGTTGTCAGTGCCGCCGTCACCGCGCGGCTCATCGATGCGGGTTACCGTGACATTCGCCTGTATACGGAAGATTGGCGGCTGCCCGCGCTAAAAACCTACCTGAAGCTGGGTTATATCCCGTTTTTGTATGCGCCGGACATGCCGGGCCGCTGGCAGGTGATCTGCACGCAGTTGCAGTGGCCGTTTACGCCTGAGGCATGGCGATCATAGATCACGTCTTTGAGTGTGCAGCGCCGCGTGATCGCCGTCGAGTGGCACAAAAAAGGCCGACGCACCGGTCGGCCTGCTGTGAACATGCTGATGAGTACCGCTATTCCCCTTCGGCTTCCGCACCAAGCTGACGCTGGCCCAGCTCACGGTCCAGCACAAACAGCCCATACCCAGAATCGCCAACCAGCCGGAGCTGCTGCACAACCGCGTCGGCTGAGGCTTCTTCTTCAACCTGCTCGTCTACAAACCACTGCAAGAAGCTGTTGGTGGAGTGATCTTTTTCCTCAAGCGCGAGGTTCACCAGATCGTGGATCAGGCCGCTGATCTTCTGTTCGTGCTTATAGGCTGCTTCGAATACAGCCAGCGGTGAGTCCCATTCGGCTGGCACCGCTTCGATTGGCTCCAGGATAACACGGCCCAGGCGCTCGTTGATAAAGTCGAAGAAGCGCATCGCGTGGCCGAGTTCTTCCTGGGCCTGGATTCGCATCCAGTTGCCGAAGCCGGACAGGTTTTCGGCTTCGAAATAGGCTGCCATCGCCAGGTAGATATAGGCGGAGTGCAGTTCGGCGTTGATCTGCTTGTTCATTGCCACTTGCATTTTGTCACTGAGCATGGGAGTTCCTCCTTAACATATAAACACGTTAGGTTATTAGCCGTTAGTTTTGAGTGATTAGCTGGCCGGAGTTAAGCGTTCGCTTCTGGCTGACAGGCAAGAAACAGATTGCTCACCTGGTTGGTTAACCGCTGATCGCTAACTGCTAACGCTGTACGCCTAGCGTGATTTTAGGGGATTGGATGGATGATGCCAAGCGGGTTGGCGCAGGGAACGCCGGAGCATCGACCCGGCTGGGGATGTGTGCTGCCAAAAACCAAAAAGCCTATAGCGCGGCGCGATAGGCTTGCGGAAGAGATAACGAGATCGGCCAGCATAGGCGAGCTTAGCGGCGTTCTTTCAGGCGGGCCGATTTGCCCTGGCGCTCGCGCATGTAATACAACTGCGCGCGGCGCACCTTGCCGTGCCGCACCACTTCGATCTTTTCGACGCGCGGGCTGCGCAGCAAAAAAGTACGCTCCACGCCGATGCCGTGGCTGGCGATGCGGCGCACGGTGAAATTGGTGTTGTTGCCGCCCTTGCGCAGCCGGATGATGATGCCGTTAAATATCTGGATACGCTCGCGGTTGCCTTCTACGATGCGCACGTGCACGCGCACGGTATCGCCGGGTGCCAGTTGAGGAAAGCTGCGTTCTTCGGCTTCCAGCGTTTTGATCAGGTCGGTCATGATACTAATTCCTTTACAAAATCATGCGGCTCAAAAAACCAGCCGCCAGTGTGCATGATCAGGACGATCCCACGAATGGTGGGCCGTCGTGGGCGGACAGCATTGTAGCATAGCCGGGGGTGTTTTTCAATGGCGGGAATAGATCATTGGCCGGGCTGTACAAACGATCGGTTGGTGATGGGGCGCTCAGGGGGCGGGTCATCGTGGGCTGGGGACTGGTCGCAACCGCTTGTGCGGACTGCGCTCTGATGGTAAACTGCCAGCAGGTTAGCAGGGGCGTGGGGTTGTTTTACGCGCACGAGGCCCCAGGAGAGAAGACATATGCAGACATACACACGTCACACCCGCTGGTTGGTCGTGGCGCTGATCCTGACAATCGGGTTGTCCGGCTGTTTCCGCTCGGCGGGCGGCAGCCTGGAACCAACCCCTGGGAATGTCAGCCTGACTGCCGTGGCGAATAATACGCCGCTGCCGATGCCGACATTCACGCCGCCGGGGGCCGACATGGAACAGACACCTACAGCAGTTGTCCAGGTGCCATCCGATACGCCGGTTATTTCCGCGCCGACGATGGAAGAGATGACCGAACCGCCATCCCCGATCCCGGCTTCGCCTGCCGAAAGCTTCCAGGATATCCCGACACAGCCGCCGACGCTGGTCCCGTCGGCTACGCCTGTTCCGTGGCCAACCGACACAGAAACGCCGGTTGTCAGCGTGTCAGTGGGTGAAGGACAGGGTGGCCCGGTCAGCACCGGTCCAACGCCAACCGATACGGCGGTTGTGGTCGCGGTAGTGCCCTCGCCGACGACGGTCCCGCCGACCGAACCGCCGACCTGGACGCCGACATTCACCCAGCCGCCAACCTGGACGCCAACATTTACCCAGCCGCCGACATTGACTCAGCCGCCATCGCTGACGCCTGCGCCGGTTCAGCCGTTAGCAGTTGCTGCCGGGCCAACGGCGACATTTACTTCGGTGCCGTTTAACACGTTGCCGCCGTCACCAACTTATACGCCCTACAGGCCGCCGCAAGAAGCTATGCCGCTGGCCGAGCGCCCGACCGAGACGCTGCCGCCTGCTGCACCGGCAGCCGCCGACGGGCAGGGCGGCCCGGTGGGTGAAACGCCGCAGGCTGTCGCACAGGTGCCCACCCTGACCAACAACCAGATCACCGCTACAGCGATTGTGTTTAACGCCACGGCTACCGCCGCCGCCGCGCAGGGGACGTTCTTCCCAATAGAAACGCCGGGAGTGGTGCAGCCCGGTCAGCCAACACAGGCCGGTCTTACGCCGTTAGCTCCTGCTCCTGCCGTCCCGACACAGGTACCCGGTATATGTGGCGAGCACCTGATCTCACCCGGCGAGAACCTGTATCGTATTGCGCTGCAATACAACGTGACGATTAACCAGATGGCGCAGGCTAACAACATCGTAAATCCCGACCTGATCAAGGCGGGCGATACGTTGATTGTGCCGTGCCCGGTGCCTGCGACGGCGACTCCGTTTGCACCGGATGGGCAGGGCGGCCAGGCGACCGTGCCGACAACCGGGCCGATGAACTACATTGTCGAGCCGGGCGATAACCTGTACCGCATTTCGCTGCGCTTTGGCGTGAGCATGGCCGAGTTGATGCGCGTCAACGGCATGACGCCCGCGACGATCAACATGATTTACGCCGGGCAGGAGTTGTACATCCCGGCCTCAACAATGCAGCCCGTACAGCCGACGCCGACGTGGACTCCACAGCAGATACAGCCCCAACAGCCCGCACCAGCCACCGGTTGATCCTGGCGTTCGTTACTGGACAGGGAGCGGCCTGGATGCGGGTCGCTCTCTTTTTGTGTATTTGACGGGATATGCGCTACAAATCGTGTGCGGGAGAGACAGGTTTGCAGCTTAACACGTAACTGTGAGGGCGTTTATCGTGATCGTGTAGGGGTAACCCGCCGGGTTGCCCTGGGCGACTCACCGAGTCGCCCCTACGAAAAGCCTTCACAGCGTTGTAAAAAAGGCGGAAAGTGGAAGCGATGGATCATCTCAAAGAAACGGTGCTGTCATCCGAAGCGGTGTACGAGGGCAAACTGGTCAAGCTTTACGTGGATCAGGTGCGGCTGCCCGACGGCAAAACGTCGATGCGCGAAGTGGTGCGGCATCCCGGCGCAGTGGCGATGGTGCCCCTGCTCGATAACGGCGACGTGGTGATGGTGCGGCAGTTCCGGCTGCCTGCCGGGCGGGTGCTGCTGGAAATACCGGCGGGCGGGCTGGACCCGGACGAAGACCCGGCAGCCGCCGCCGTGCGCGAACTGCAAGAGGAGATCGGGTACCGGCCCGGCACGCTGACGGCCATCGGTGGGGAATATACCGCGCCGGGCTATACAACTGAGTTCATCCATTTTTACCTGGCGACCGGCCTGGAACCGTCTAACCTGGACGAAGACGCCGACGAGTTCTTGGAGGTGGTCAGGCTGCCGCTGGACGAGGCGCTGCGCCAGATCGATACCGGCGTGATTCAGGACGGTAAAACTATCGCCGCGCTGCTGCTGGTAGCGCGCCGCCTGGGGCGTTGAGAGGGTATGCTGGCGGCGGTGTGTGCGACCAGGGGGCCGGTTGTACGTAAAAGATAGTGGGCGGTTGGCGTACACCGGTTGCCGGTGCGCCGGGCGTTTTGACAACCTATTATGGCGGCCTGGGGCCTGCCAACGGAAAGAGGGACCGGAGCAATGAGCAGCGATCCCCTGCTAAATCAAACTATTGGACATTACGAGATTGTGGATCGCCTGGGTCGGGGCGGCATGGCGACCGTGTACCGCGCGCGGCAAGCGACGATGCAGCGGGACGTAGCCGTCAAGGTGATGAGCGTCGAACTGGCCGACGATCCGCAGTTTGTAGCCCGCTTTGAACAGGAAGCGCAGATGATCGCCAACCTGGAGCACCCGCGCATCGTGCCGGTCCATGACTTTGGGCACGAGGGCGACCTGTTCTACCTGGTGATGCGGCTGGTGGAGGGCGAAACGCTGCACCAGCGCCTGCTGGACGGGCCGCAAACGCTGGACAAGGCCGCGCACTTCACCGACCAGATCGCCGAAGCGCTGGACTACGCGCACCGGCAGGGCATTGTGCACCGCGATCTCAAGCCGAATAACATCCTGCTGGATGAGTGGGACAACGTGTACTTGATGGATTTTGGGCTGGCGAAGATGCTGTCATCGTCCCAACGCCTGACGGCTTCCGGGGCGGTGTTGGGCACACCCACCTACATGGCCCCCGAACTGTGGCGCGGCGACACGGTGGACGCGCGCACGGATGCGTATTCACTGGGCGTGATCCTGTTCGAGATGGTGGTTGGACGCCCGCCGTTCGAATCTGACCAGCCGTTCACGCTGATGTACAAGCATCTCAACGACGAGCCGCCCACGCCGCACGAGTGGCTGCCGGACCTGTCCGACACGATTGAGGGTGTGATGCTCAAAGCGCTGGCGAAAGCCCCGGCGGATCGCTTCCAGTCGGCGGGCGAACTGGCGCGGGCTTATCGCGCGGCTGTCCAGGGGCAGGCGGTCGATGTATCGCCCAGGCAGGCGCTGCCGGGTGTGGACGTCAGGCCGGAAGCGCCAACCCAGTTTGAGTCCGAACTGCCGCTCCCGGTGGATATTTCGCCCCCGCCTGTGACGTCCGCGCCGACCGTGGCCCCGCTGGGCGACTACGGCGCGCCGGAAGGGATGCCCGTATCGGCAGGTGCGCCGGACGATTCCGGGTCGGATTCGCCGCTGCCGTTTGAACTGCCGGACAAGATGCCGCCTGCCGTGCGTGATGTGATCGAATGGGCGGCGGAGAAGGGCAAAACCGTGACGATCCCCGGCTTTGTCGAACCGTCACCGGAGGTGAGCGCCCGAAAGCAGCCAGGGCGGCTGCCTGTCCAGGTGGATGCCGGGCCGTGGCGTATGCCGGACGAGACGCAGGCGTTCCGGCAGGTGGTCGGGCTGTTGAATAACAACGAGCCGCTGATCGGTGCGCTGTACGTGCGCGGCACGGCCAACTGGGGACTGTGGCGGCGGCTGTTGGTGGCGGGCTTGATCATGTCGATCATTGTGGGTATCTTCGGTGAGTTGTTTAGCCTGTGGCTGCTGCACGTGCTGAGCACGGTGTTCTGGCTGTATGTGCTGTGGCAGGGCTTTCGCACGTGGCGCGGCAAGATCGGGCATTATTACGCCGGTTTTACGCCGGATCGCGTCGTGATCCTGCCGCTGACGCCCGACGGTATCCCGCAGCCCGGCGACGCCGAGATGGCGCCCTGGACCAGGATGCAGCGCCTGCGGCTGACGGACGAGTATCTGTGGCTGGAAGCGTCCGGCGCGGCTACGGTGACGTTTCTGGGATGGGTGCCCCGGCACGGGCCGGGCGGGTTGGATAACCAGCGTAAATGGCTGCTGGCCAGCCCGATTGCCCGGTTGGTACGCGAGAAGGGATTTTACGTCAAGCAGTAACTGGTATGCCAAACCAAGCATCTGAAGCGCCTATCGGCGTGCTGGACTCAGGCGTAGGCGGGCTGTCGGTGCTGCGCGAACTGCGCGCCCAACTGCCCGGCGAGGACGTGCTGTACGTGGCCGACCAGGGGCATGTACCCTACGGCCCGCGCTCGATCCGTGACGTGCAGGCGTTTTCGGTGGGCGTTGCGCGTTTTTTGATCAAGCGGGGCGTCAAGCTGGTGGTGGTGGCGTGCAATACGGCCAGCGCCGCCGCGCTCTACCACCTGCGCGAGACGTTCCCCGCCATGCCGTTTGTGGGCATGGAACCCGCCGTTAAACCCGCCGCCCGCGATACCCACAGCGGCGTGATCGGCGTGATCGCCACCGAGGCGACGTTCCAGGGCGAACTGTACGCCAGCGTCGTTGGACGCTTTGCGCAGGGCGTACAGGTGAAAACGCGCGCCTGCCCGGAATTTGTGCTGCTGGCCGAAGCGGGTGATACCCACAGCCCTGCCGCGCGCGAGGCGGTCCACCGCTGTTTAGCGCCGCTGGTGGAAGCCGGGATCGACCAGTTGGTGCTGGGCTGTACGCATTTCCCCTTTTTGAACGACCTGATCCAGGCGGAAGTTGGCCCGCATGTGACGATTATCGATCCCGGTCCGGCGGTGGCGCGGCAGGCCGGGCGCGTGCTGGCGGCGCGGGGCCTGCTCAATGGCCGAGACGGCTCCGGGCGCGTGACCTATCTCACGTCCGGCGGTCCGGCGGCGTTTCGTATGGCGCTGCGGGCGCTGCTCGGCGCAGGGATCGCGGATTCCGCCGAGGTGCGGGCGCTGCGCTGGGACGGCGGGCAGTTGGTGGAAGGCAGCAGCGCATGACACCGGCCTTGATCTTGTGTGCGGTGGCGCTGGCGATCATCGTACTGCTGGGCCTGCTGCGACTCAAGGGATCGCCGCAGCGGCAGGGCTGCCACCCGTGCGGGCTGGTGCTGCTGATTGCGGTGCTGTACGTAGTGATCGGGTTGGCGGTCTTTGCCGCCGAACAGCTAACCAACGCGGCGGATGGCGACCCGCTGCGCACGCTCGACCGGCAGGCCGTCGGGGACGTGCTGCTGTGGCCGGTGCGGGTGATCGACTGGTCGCGGGCGGCGTGATCCCATACTACTTGGCAGCACTATCACCAAGCTTTATAGCGGCAGGGTGCAGCGCGCCGTCAGGCTTAGCTGTCTGGTTCCACCGTGATGATCACCTTCCCGCGCGCGTGACCTGCTTCCAAATAGCGGATCGCGTCCGCCGTCTCGCTGAGCGGGTACCGTCGATCGATAACCGGGGCGACTTTGCCGGTTTCGAGCAGGTTTTTGATCACCAGCAGGTCTTGTTGGTTTGGTTGCGCTACTCCCATAAGACCGATTTTCTTGTTACTGGTCCTGGATACCCATGATCCCAGCAGCACAACCTGGACTATCAAATGAGCCAGGGTTGTAAACCCGGTAACAACACACCTTCCGTTGGGGTTTAAGGCGCGCTTATAGGCCGACGCCGACCGATTGCCCACCGCGCAGAAAATCAGGTCATAGCGCTGCCCGGTTCGGGTGAAATCTTCTTGCGTGTAATCAACGACGTGGTCTGCGCCAATCGAACGCACCAGGTCCAGGTTCCGCGTGCTGCACACGCCGGTGACTTCAGCCCCAACTGACCTGGCATACTGCACCGCAAACGTCCCCACGCCACCCGACGCGCCATTGATCAACACCTTCTGCCCGGCCTGAATGTGCCCGTAATCGCGAAGACCTTGCAGGGCGGTGAATCCCACGCACGGCACG
Source organism: Anaerolineae bacterium (assembly GCA_016926875.1). Taxonomy (GTDB): domain Bacteria; phylum Chloroflexota; class Anaerolineae; order Aggregatilineales; family Aggregatilineaceae; genus JAFGNU01. The sequence continues at coordinate 28,424 of JAFGNU010000086.1, forward strand.
GATGCTGCTTCCTCAAACGAACAATCAGCCGGTTTCAGCACGATTCCATTTTCAGGAACAGATGCATACTCGGCAAACCCACCTGCGCCCAGGCTCCCGAAAACCTCGTCGCCGGGCTGAAACTGCGTGACGCCGCTGCCCACCGCTTCAACCCGCCCCGCGATGTCCAGGCCGGGTATCGTGTTTTTGGGTTTTGGAAACCCGGCTTCAAAGCGGACAAAGAACGGTTTACCCCTTATAAGATGCCAGTCAGCGGGATTGGCGGCTGCCGCGTGCACTTTGATCAAGACTTCATCGGCTTTGGGCGTGGGTTTTTCGACTTCTGTGAGTTGAAGAACATCCGGTGATCCGTATTGGGTGTATACAATGGCTTTCATTTTTTTCTCCTGAACGATTTTTCACGCTTTGATCTTGTTGGTGCCAGGCGTTACTACGTCTCTGAGTCGTCCCGGATGCCCCTGGCCATAAGCCATGCGCCCACGATTAATTCAAACACGCCGATTGGAAGGAAAACCGCTATCGGTACATCGCCAAAGAAATCAAACGCGGTCCCGACTAATCCCACCGACGCGGCGACAATCCCCAGCAGAGCTATCGGGCGCGGGATGTACCTGGATGCAAAAAACAGGTAATACCACACTATGCCGCCAATACAGTAGAACAGCATATGCATCGTGTATCCCTGCCGGTCCAGGCCGTCATACAGGAATTCACCTAACGTTTGAAGGTAGGCGGGGGCCGAAGCGCCCGCGTCGACAAAATCCTGGCTGACAGGGATCAGCGCCAAAGCCCCAAACTTGCTGACGGCAAGCGTTATTGCTTCTGCCAGCCACCATCCCAGGGCGACCAGCGCGATGATTCTGTTATGTTTGCTCAAAACAACATACAGCAAAACGGCCAGGATGATGATTGCGCTACTGTTAGCCAGTTCAGCCAGGATGCTGAGCCGAAACAGGGAAAGGTTATCTGAAATATCGACCAGGATATCGGAGATACTGCCGGTTTCAACTGCCATACTATGCAAATCGCCACTAAGCCCACTGGTCACTATGACAAGGTAAAACGCTGCGCCCAAAAGCCTGGGGACGTGTTTATCTAAGTGTTTATCCGTAAATTCGTTTTGTAGGGGCGCTGCTTGCTGCGCCCAGGGAGTTTACGGATAGATTGTAACGTTTGGATGGCGCGCCGCC
>JAFGNU010000087.1 GCA_016926875.1 Anaerolineae bacterium
ACTTGTCAAGCTTGTGAGTTACGTGGGCGCTGTACCCGCGGACAAGCTCGGGGTCTCACCTTGCGCCCTCGTCCACAACACGAAGCATTGCAGGCAGTTCGCCAGCGCGAACACACGGATGCCTTCAAGGAAAAATATCGTAAGCGAGCCGGGATAGAAGGTACTATTTCACAGGCAACACGCACCGGCGATTTACGACGTTCACGCTATATTGGATTGGAGAAAACACATCTTCAAAACCTTGCGATAGCTGCCGCGCTCAATTTGGCGCGGGTTGTCGCCTGGCTCAATGAAGTGCCGTTAGCTCCAACTCGCAAATCACGTTTTGCGACACTTGCGGCGTAATTTGACGTTCGCCAACAGTATCGCTGGCTGTGGGGTTGGTGTCAGACAACAACCGCGTCAGTAATGCTCTTTCCAGAAATCGTAGTTGATCGTCAGGCTTTGCCCTGCCGGGATGCTCACCTCCCAGCGGATCAGGTTGTCCTGCTCGCTGACCGGGGCGATGGAGTAGCTGAATTGCCAGCTTCGCTCCTGCCGCTGGTCCACCACGATCAGGTCGATGTCTTTGCCGCTGTGGTTCATGATTTCGAGCGTGATAAAGTGCTGGTACTGGTCGTTCTTGCCGGAGTAGTCTTCGCTTTCAGTGCGGTGTACGCGCACATCGCGCAGTGCGCCAACTGTGACGCTGCCCTCGCTGCCGATAGGGGTCGTCTCGATAAAGTCGCTGCCCATGAACAGATCGTTCTGGTAGACGCGCACGATACCTTCGGCCAGCGGGATATCGGTTTCATTCAGCACTTTGAATACGATGTCGGCTTCTTGCTCGGTGGACGCATTCCAGACCATCACCCGCCGCGCGGTCAGCGTTGCCTCGGTCAGCTCAGCGTAAACTGTACTGCCCGGCTCGGCTGAAATCTGCCCTGCGCTGTAGACGTGCTGCAAATCTACCGTTCCAACGCCCAGTTGAGGCAGCGCAACCGCCTGTGGTTCCTCATACCCGACAACGTACTGGTTGGCCGTGACCATCGGCACCTGTTCAAGCTGCTCAGCCAGGTCCACGCGGCCCGCCACCAGGTACACCGTCGCGTTGTCCAGCGTCAGCCCCGTGTCGCGAATCTCTGCAAAAAATGCGAGGTTAACCGTCTGATCATCCACGATCTGCATGTCGTAACTTGGCTTCCAGCTTGCGCCGGGCACCAGGTATTCCAGCGTGACCTCGCGGGTGTCAGCTTCGCTGTTTTGACTGCCTGACTCCCAGGTGAGCACACATGCCATCGCGCCTGATACGGCACTCACTGACGACATGTTGCCGTAACGAAACGCCGCCTGGTCAAAGTACGTCTCCGATGACTGCGGCACAATCTGATAATTACGCACGCGCTCGCCGTTTTCGGTCAGGATCAGCGTGTTAGCATACGTGCCCGGCGGCAGCAGAACCCGCACATTTTCACTTGGCAGTACAACCGTATCACGCACGAACGCCATATCGTTCAAATACAGCGCGACCTCATCCGGCAGGCTGGCATAGGAAATGCCGCCGATCTGCTCTGCTGGTCCGGCGCTGGCAGACGATTCACCCAACCACAACATCCCACCAACAGCGCACACAGCGGCCAATAGGACCAATCCCAGTGTTCTTCGCATGGCGTATACGTAGCCTCCTCTAGCTTTGCTTACCGGTGCCCCGGTGATTCAAAGCCATTTTACCGGCTGACTATGACAATTCTGTGACAAGAGCGGCACAATCCCGGCACAACCGCCTGCGCTACGCCGCCGGAAGCGTGAAGCTGGCAACCGTGCCCACTCCTTCCTGGCTTTCCAGCCACAAATGCCCGCCGTGCGCGTTAACCAGCGCCTGTGCAATCGCCAGCCCCAGCCCACTGCCGCCCTGGGCGCGCGAGCGGGCCTTGTCTGCCCGGTAGAAACGCTCGCCAATGCGCGGTAGGTCGTCGTCGGCAATGCCGATCCCCTCGTCACGCACCTGAATCAGCGTATCATGATCCGGCCCGGTATCCACGCGCACCGTCACCAGTCCGCCGGGACGTGAATACTTCAAGGCGTTATCCAGCAAATTGGTGAGCACCTGCGCCACGCGGTCGGAATCGGCCCAGGCGCAGGGCGCGCGTGACGCTGCTTCGACACGCAGCACCAGGTCGCGGCGCTCGGCCTGGGGTATCAATCGATCCGCTGTTGCCGTGACCAGCATCGCCAGGTCTACCGGCGCCCGGCGCAGATTCAGCGCCGCCGAATCCGCCCGTGACAGGGTCAGCAGGTCGTGCACCAGCCGGATCAACCGGTCGGTTTCATTTTCTACGGTTGCCAGGAACGAATCACGCACGCCGGGATCGTTCACTGCGCCCGCGCGCAGCGTTTCGACCATGCCCTTAACCGCTGTTAGCGGCGTGCGCAGCTCGTGTGAAACGTTTGCTACAAAATCCACCTGCATCTGGCGGGCGGCTTGCAGGCGGGTGGTCATATCGTTGAACGTCCGGCCCAGTTGGCCGATCTCGTCCTTAGAGCGGGCGCTCACCTGCTGGTCAAAATTACCCTGCGCCACCGCCCCGGCAGCCGCCGTCAGCCGCCGCAGCGGACGAGTGATAGCCTGGGACAGCAACAATCCCACCGCGCCCGACAGCACCAGCGCTATCGCCGTCGACAGTCCCCACCACATACGCAGATCGTGCAACACTGCCGTCACGTCGTCCAGTGGTTGGCTCAGGACTACCACGCCAATCAGTTGATCCTCGACGCGCGCAGGCAGCGCCAGCATCATCACGTCGCCCTGGCCCGTTTCCGTGGTGCGGCTGGCATAGTTACCCGCCAGCGCTTGTGCTACCAGCGAGTCCGATTGCAGCGACTCGCCGGATTCTGGCTGGTGCGAATCGACCAGCACCACCCCATTAGCGTCCAGAATACGGATGCGCGTTTCGAGCTGTGCGCCAAGCTGGAGCGAGGCGTTGTCCAGGTAGCTCAAATTGGCATTATCCAGTGCGAGTTGTTCGTCGGGTAGCGCGATGTTCTCCGCCTGGACGTAGAGGTTGCGCAACTGCTGCTGCTGGATGGTGTTGTACGGCGGCGCTTCGTCTTCGACTGGCGGGCCATCGGCCATCGCACCGGGGATAAGCGCCCCTGCCGTGATGCGCGCCTGGGCGATCAGGCTGTCTTCGGTGGCCTGCAAAAAGTAGCGCTCCAAAAACGACAGCAGCAAAAAGCCCGACAGGCCCATCGCCAGGATGATCGCCGCCAGGTGACTGCACATCAATCGTACGCGAATACTTGACCACATAATTCACCTGTCCCTATCAGCCAGTATCCGACAGTTTGTAACCCACCCCACGCACGGTTTCGATGATCGCCGCATCCGGCGCGACCTGCCGCAGCTTGGCACGCAGCCGCTTGATAACTGCGTCCACCACGCGCAGATCGCCGTGATAGTCGTAGCCCCACACCTGGTCTAGCAACTGATCCCGGCTGAAGACCTGCCCCGCGCGCCGCGCCAGGCTGGTTAGCACGTCAAATTCCAGCGGCGTGAGCTTGAGTTCGTCCGCGCCGACATGCACTTCATGCCGGACCATATCGATCACCAGCCGCCCCAACCGGATGCAGTCGGCGGGCGGTTCATCCGGCGGGGGCAGCGCAGACCGGCGCAGCACATTTTTAACGCGCGCCATCAGCTCGCGCACGCTGAACGGTTTGACCACGTAATCATCGGCGCCCAACTCCAGCCCGACTACCCGGTCCACTTCGCCATCGCGCGCCGTCAGCATGATGATCGGCACGTCGCGCTCCCGGCGCAGGATGCGGCATACGTCCAGCCCGTCAACGTGCGGCAGCATCAGGTCGAGGATGATCAGATCGGGCTGTTCGCGCCGGGCCTGCTGGATCGCCTGCTCGCCGTCACGGGCGATGATCACGTCGTAGTTCGCCTGCTTCAAGTTATACGACAGCAGGTCGATGATGGGCGCTTCGTCGTCAACGATCAGGATTTTTGCGGCCATACGCACCTTCTGGTCAGCAGTGATCAGGAGTCAGGCTAAAACCGGGCAGACATTTTGTTTTATGCTGACCGTTCAGCGTTTTCCTGATCTTACACGCAGATCATATCGCTAGTAAAGACGGGGTGCGCGGCGGGGGCGCTCAAGCAGCCCTGTGAGGGCTGGCAGTATTGCCGGATGGAGGATGCAACATGCTGGCGTTCGTATCGGGGGCAGAGTGCCATGGAGGGCCATTTGCGCCAGACCCGCTCACGCAGCCATCGTTTTCTGATTCTTAGGAGTAACTGTACCCTATTCTTTGATCGAACCGGCGGTAATACCTTCAACAATTCGACGCTGGAACAGAAAGAACAGCATAACTAGGGGCACAATACTGATAACGCCCACCGCCATGATATCACGGAATGGACTTTCCCCATTGGGCGCTTGCAACGACATCATCAACTGTGTCAGGGTAAATTTGTCCGGTGACTTTAGATAGATGAGTGGTTCCAGGTAGTTGTTCCAGGAAGCCATAAAGACGATAAGGCCCAGGCTCACTATACCCGGCGAGATAGCAGGTACAACGACACGGCGGAAAACACCAAATTCGCTGCACCCGTCGATACGGGCCGCATCCAACAGCTCATCCGGGAACCGGGAAACATATTGCCGCATAAAAAAGATGCCAAACGCGGTAGCGGCATTGGGTACGATAATGGCCAAAAACGAATCAATCCACCCAATTTCGACGACAATCCTATACTTGGGGATGATGGTCACGGCAGGAGGTACTAACATGGTTGCCAGCAGGAACGCAAACAAGAACCGGCGACCCGGAAAGATGTATTTTGCGAACGCATAGCCTCCTAGCGTACAGAAGAACAGCGAAACTACTGTTGACGCTGTTGCGAGAATCAGCGTATTGACGAATGTCTGATCTGCGCCGCGATCCAATACGTTTCGGAAACCATCAAGTGTCATATTGGATGAAATCACAATGGGTGGCCGGTGGAATACTTCACTGAAGGGCTTGAGAGATGTACTGAGAGTCCAGATAAACGGCAGAAGCATAAACAGTGCCAGGACAAGCAATAGTAGATGAACGAAGCTCCGCAAGGTGAACCGCTCTAGAGTTTGTACCGTCATTGCCATCCTCCTGGATTTTATTTCTCGCGCTCACCCAAATAGCGGAACTGGATAAACGTCAGGACGGCGATCAGCATAAAATAGATATAGGCTTCCGCCGATGCTCGCCCAAATTTGAAGTGCCGGAAACCGGTATTGTAGATCAAAATCATAGGTGTCATGACCGCACGCTTGGTCCCCCCGGTCGGTCCTGCTAATGCCATGACCTCATTGAACAGGTTAAACGTCCCGATGGTTGATAATACCAATGAGAACAGAATGACCGGGCGCATCAACGGGATAGTAATGTGGAAAAACGCCTGCACACTGCTCGCCCCGTCGACGCGTGCTGCATCGGTCAGATCATTGGAGATCGTTTGCAGCCCGGCGAGCATAATCACCATGTTATAGCCCAGCCAGGCCCAGATCAGCATCATCGACAACGACACCTGTGTCCCTCGCACAGTATCCAGCCAGCTAACCTTCGAAATTCCGACGGACTCCAACATGACGTTAAAAAAGCCATTTTGTGTGCCGAGCAAAATCTGGAAGACAAAGCCCGCCGCGATCATCGAGGTGACATAGGGCATGAACAACGTTGTGCGGAAAAAGCGAAAAAAGCGCACATACCCAGAGTTCAGGATCACGGCCAGGACCAGCGCCAGGAAGGTCATTAAGGGCACATACATAAGAAACAGGGTGACGCTGTTTTGCACGGAGTCCCAGAATATTTCTCCCTTTTCACTGAACACAAATTTATAATTTTCGAGGCCGATGTATTCCATTGGCCGGACGCCGTTCCACTCATGTAGGCTCAGATACAGGGAATAACCAATGGGAAACAGACCAAATATGGCGAACAAGACGTAGAATGGCGAAATAAAAATATAGGCCCAGCGCTGTCGCCATACTTCATGAGGGAAATCGCGAAGCTTCCAATGCTTGCGGACCATCGCCTGAGCGGTAACATTTTTTTGCATAAGTCTACTCTCCCAAACCGCTGCGTATCGACTGGTCAAACCGGAGGTATACGGCCAAATTAACTCGCCTGGACCGTATACCTCCATAATACCGCTTTCGGTGGTTATTCGATATTGAACTCGATTTCTTCCGCGGCTTCCTCCAAAGCATCTTTTGCTGAAGCCTCGCCAGTAGCATAGCGCTGAATCGCAACCGACACATACTCGTTCATCAGCGCGTAGTTTGGCCCGTAGACCGTAGCCGCCGGGATTTCTTGGAGCGCATCAGCATAGACACGGCGCACAGTCTGCCCGGCAAAGAAGTCGTCGGGAGCATCAAAGATCGGGCTGTCAAAGGCGGGAAGATACGATGGGAACAGCCCCGTTTCCTCGAAGATTTGGTTGGTGACTTCTGCGTTGAGCGTGATCCATTCGGCCAGCGCCCACGCGGCATCCTTGTTCTCGCTCTGTTCCGGAATGACAAAAACGGAACCACCATCGTTGGCTGCCTGGATTCCATCAGGATAGAAGGCTGGCATAGGCACTACGCCCCACAAGCCTGCTGTGTCAGGCGCAATCCAGCGCCGCAGGTTGCCGTCCATCCAGGACGCACCCACATAGGACGCTACAGCCAGTTCCGGGTCGGCGAAGTCCGCATACCACTGATCGGTCCATTCTTCCGAGTCCGACACCAAGTCTGCTTCCCAAAAACGCCCAAACATCTCAAGCACGGCAACGCTGTCATCACTTGCCACGATCACATCACCGTCGTCCGCGTCATAGTAACCACTGCCCATCGACCATAGCACTTTTTCGAACATACGCGCATTGTTATTGGCTTTGCTGTGCTGGAAGCAGTAATGGCCTGTGGTATCCTTGATGGTCTGGCAGACATTGAGGTAATCATCCCACGTTGCCACCAGAGGGCTCACTTCTTCAGGCTCTGTCGGCAGACCGGCCTCCTCAAAGATATCACGGCGATAATACAGGACCACCGGACCGGCGTCCCACGGCACTGCGTACAGTCCACCTTCATATTCTACATCTTGCCAGCGGAATGGTAGAATATTGTCGACTTCATCCCCGATCCGATCTGATAGATCGGTTAGGCCACCCAGGTGCACGAATTCGCTCACGTGCGAACTTTCTACCAGGCACAGATCACAGGCTCCCTCCCCTGCCGTCAGGGCCAGCGCCAGGTTGGTATAGACATCCCCCGTGCCATAGTTAACCAGTTCAATCTCGATGTCGGGGTACGCAGCCGCGAAGTCATCCATAGCCCCCGATTCATAGAGTCCATCCGTCGCAGTGACCCAAGCCCAAACTACGATCTTGCCGGAAACAGTGGTATCCTGGGCCTGGACGCCCAGCGCTCCCAATGGGAGCGTGACCACAACAAGCAGGATCAACCCCAGTTTTTTGTACATGTTTTGCTCTCCTTGATTATATAAATCTCGAATTTTTGGCCGGAAAAGGCAGGTTTTTCCGGGTCAAGAAAGTTTTTCGAATGTAATCAACACATGTTGACTACACCTGTAAAACAGTATAGACTGAATTATCAACAATAGTCAAGCAAGTTATTTCAACCAGGAACAGTCTATGCGTATCGTAAAAGTATTCAATGATAACTGGCGCTTTGCCGCCGAAAAACTTGAACTAAATGCGCCGGATAACGAGTTCGAACCGGTTGTTTTACCACACTCCAATAAGCTTTTTTCACACCGGGCCGTCGATTCCAACGACTACCAGTTTGTTTCAACCTATCGAAAGAAATTCCGCTTGCCAGAGGAACGCAAAGGACGGCGCGTTTTCCTTGATTTTGATGGCGCAATGGTAGAAAGCACGGTTTATCTCAATAATCAGATCGTTGGCAGCCACCAGGGGGGATACACGCCGTTTTCCTTCGATATAACGGATTATCTCGGCAGTGGTGAGAACATCTTAACCGTATACCTGGATTCTACCGAGCGCCCGGATGTTCCTCCGTTTGGCAACCTGGTGGACTACCTCACCTTTGGTGGTATTTACCGAGATGTCTATTTGCGTATGGTTCACCCGTGCCATATCCACCAGGTCTTCGCTCGCCCGCAGAATGTTCTGACAAGTCCAGCATTGGCCTGCGATATTCGGCTCAGTCAATATCAACCTGATCTGGTTGTCCGTGGCATTCTCAGAGATCAGCATGGAAAGATCGTCGCTTCAACACAGCAAGCGGTTGGTTCGGAAACACTTACGCTCGACTTTCCAGCGCCACTTGCGGTTGAACTGTGGTCGCTCAATACCCCCGCGCTCTATACCCTGGAACTGACTCTCTTTGAAGACACTGTGCCACTGGACACCACTCACCACCGCATCGGGTTTCGAACGGCTGAATTTCGCACGGAAGGCGGTTTTTATCTGAATGGGAAGCCAGTCAAACTCATGGGGCTTAACCGCCACCAGACTTATCCCTATATTGGGGCAGCAGCTCCTGCGCGGTTGCAGCGTCAGGATGCCGATATACTCAAATATGAGCTGGGGTGCAATGTAGTTCGTACCTCGCACTATCCACAATCACCGCATTTTCTGGATCGCTGTGATGAGATCGGGCTGCTGGTGTTTGAAGAAATCCCTGGCTGGCAGCATATTGGCGACGAGGCCTGGCAATCACTTGTACTCCGCGATGTGAAGGCGATGATCGAACGCGATCGTAACCATCCCTCGATCATTCTCTGGGGTGTGCGCGTTAACGAGTCGCCGGACAACAGCGCACTGTACACGCGCACCAATGCATTAGCACACGAACTTGATCCAACCCGGCAGACCGGCGGAGTGCGCAACTACCTGGACAGCGAGTTCCTGGAAGATGTCTTCACATACAATGATTTTTCTAACTCGGTCGTTGATCCAATCCACACCCCACACCTGATCACCGAATTTGGCGGTCACATGTTTCCCACCAAAACATGGGACTCTGAAGACCACCGGATCAAACACGCGCTGCTGCATGCCCAGGTGCAAAATCTCCAGATGGGCCATGACAAGATCGCGGGGGCTATTGGTTGGTGTGCTTTCGACTACCACACGCATCGTGAATTTGGTTCCGGTGATCGTATCTGCCATCATGGTGTTATGGATGTGTTCCGCTTGCCTAAGTGGGCCGCATATGTCTACCAAAGCCAGTTACCACCTGAGCAAGCTGTTGTGCTGCAAGCGGCAACGCACTGGACTATGGGTGATCGTGCAGGCGGGAGTAACCACCGGCTGGTTGTCTTCAGCAACTGCGATGAGATAGACGTGTTTATGGCTGACACCCACCTGGGCCGCTTTCAGCCCGACCGCGCAACATACGAACACCTGCCCCACCCGCCCTTTACCGTGCTATGGCCTCCCGGTTTTAATCCCTGGACACGGGACTTCGATGATCTGCGTATTGTTGGGTATATTGGGGGACAAGCGGTGGCCGCGCAGCGCATCGCATCGGATCACACCGCACACCACCTCAAACTGGACGTTGACGCCGCTCAACTGTGGGCCGATGGGGCGGATATGACTCGCCTTATCGTGAAAATAACGGACCGTTATGGTAATATCCTCCCCTATGCGATCTATGTCGTCCACCTCGAGCTTGAAGGCGATGCTGTGCTCTTCGGGGAAAACCCACTGCCGCTTATCGGCGGGCAAGCAGCTTTGTATGTAAAAGCAGGGCAAACCGAAGGAACCATAACCATTACCGCGCGTGCGCCCGATTTGCCTCCGGCATCTGGCACATTAGCGCTTGTCGAGCCAGATTCTTAACACGTAGGCAGAAAAAACATGAACAAACCGAATGAGAAAGATGTTGTGACGCAGCAGGATGTTGCGGACTATGCAGGCGTCTCGCGTGCAGTTGTATCATATGTGTTGAATAACGGGCCTCGAAAGGTGTCGGCAGAGACTCGCCAACGAGTCATAGCGGCCATAGAAGAATTGGCCTATCGTCCCAATAAACATGCACAACGACTGAAACAAGGTAGTGCAGCGGTTCAAAATATCATCGGCATTGTAACCGGCGGTCAAAGCTATAACATATTGAATCGGCCATACTATAACCTGGTATTGGCAGGACTGTTTGACAGCGCGCATCAACTCAACCAGCACATCCGCTTTTTTAGTTTCTTCGAAGCGCTAAAAGACCCGGTCTTCTTCAATAAGAACATCCATCCCGATGAGATCTCTTCGTTGATCTTGCTCCTGCCCAAAATAATCACTGAAACACCCGGCCATGAAGAGATTCTTGATACTATGATCGAGCGGATCGACAATATCATCTGCCTGGAAGACTCGATCAGGGGGTTACCAGCAGTGATTTTTGACCGTGCCGCAGCCGCTTTTATGGCAGTGGAGCACTTGATTAAACTGGGGCACCAACAGATAGCGTTCCTCGCCATTGATGATCAGCGCAAACAGGGCTACAGGCAGGCGCTTCTCGAAAATAACCTGCCGTATGATGAGACATTGATTCGCATCCTATCCGCTGTCGAGCCAGCCCAGTCTGCCTACCAGCAAACCCTTGAGATGCTCGAAACCGGCAAGACACCCACGGCTATTTTTACCGCGAATGACGAGGCCGGAATCGCCGCCATAGCAGCTTTGCACGATCGCGGGCTGCGCGTACCTGACGATGTAGCGATCACGTCCATAGATGATATTGAATTAGCCAGCATGATTCGTCCGGCATTAACAACGGTTAATGTCCCTAAACGTCGAATGGGAATGTATGCGATCCAGTTCCTGATTTCCCAGCGCGAAATCTTATCACCGCACGCTGCGTCGATGGTTTTGCCCATCGAGTTGATTGTGAGAGATTCCTGTGGGGCGCGAAGGTAATACTACAGCGCTCAATGCCGATTGGTTAGGTAGTGTGGGAGTAGGGTCAGAAAATCCCGACCACAAGGAAGTCCGAGTTGCTACCGAACCGGCTCGTTTTGTTCGGTGGCTTTTTAAACGATATTCCGCGAACACTCTTCTTCGCGCGCGATAGCGCGGATGTTTTCTTCTCGATGTAATACCGTGCCGGATTTGATATTGATCTACCACTTGTAGTATTCTTTCTGCTGCTTTCTGGATATGCGCTTGTTTTGCGTCCCAGAAAAAGCTTCGGGGGCCGGTGGCGCTCTTTTGCCGATCATTTTCCGGCTATCATATTGAGTTAACAGGACGATTCAAAAAGGACGTGAAATAATGAAATTTAACTGGGGCCATTGGCATCTGCTGCCCGGAACAGCAGCCGTTTTCCCGGTGGCAATCGTGGATGTGCAAGTTGAGCCAGATGCGCTTATTATCACGGGGTACGATCGACCCATCCAGGGGCGCTGGAGTTATCTTGACGGCGCGACGATCACGGCGCGTTTTTCGGCGCCTATGCCGGATGTGATCCGTGTCCAACTCACGCACTTCAAAGGCCGCCGGGAACGCAAGCCCGCGTTTGATTTGAACTACAGCCTTGCCAACCCGGCGGTGTCTACCGGGCGTGACGAGCAGCGGGCCTGGCTGAACAGTGGCAGCCTCTCAGTAATCGTGCCCACCCAAAACGAATGGCGGTTTTCTTTCGAACGCGACGGCCAACCCCTGACCGGGAGCGAGCCGCGAGCCGTAGGGCTATTCAGGCAAAATGACAGGACGTATATCCGGGAACAGCTATCGCTCCAGGTTGGCGAAACGGTTTATGGCCTGGGCGAACGCTTTGGGCCATTCGTAAAAAACGGCCAATCGATTGATATATGGAACAACGACGGCGGGACAGACTCTGAGTATGCCTACAAGAACATCCCCTTCTACCTGACCAGCCAGGGCTACGGCGTACTGGTCAACCATCCGGGCCGCGTGTCATACGAGGTGGCTTCTCACCACGTTCAGCGCGTACAGTTCAGCGTCGAAGATCACAGCCTGGATTATTATGTTTTTGGCGGCCCAACCATGAAAGATGCCCTCGAACAATACACTGCCCTCAGCGGTCGCCCGGCGCTGGTGCCGGAATGGTCATTGGGCCTGTGGCTGTCCACTTCGTTTACCACCAACTATAACGAGCAGGATATTCTGGCAAATATCGATCGCATGGAGCAGGCGGGCATTCCGATCAGCGTCTTTCATTTCGACTGCTTTTGGATGAAAGAACTGACATGGTGCAGCTTTTTGTGGGACAAGCGGTATTTCCCTGATCCAGAAGGCATGTTGCGCCGCATCAAAAGCAAGGGTATCAAAGTGTGCGTATGGATCAACCCGTACATTGCCGAGGCTTCGCCGTTGTTCGATGAAGGCAGCGCCGAGGGCTATTTACTCCACACACCTGAAGGAGATAGCTACCAGGTTGATCACTGGCAGCCGGGGATGGCTTTTGTAGATTTCACCAATCCACGAGCGCGGGCATGGTACGCAGACAAACTAAAGGCGCTGATCAGCATGGGAGTGGATACGTTTAAGACCGACTTCGGGGAACGGATTCCCACCAGAGTCCGCTATTTTGACGAAACGGACCCGGAGCGAATGCACAATTACTACACCTATTTGTACAACCAGACCGTATTCGAGCTTTTGCGCGAAAAAAAAGGAGCGGGTGAGGCTGTTCTCTTTGCACGTTCAGCCACAACCGGGAGTCAGAAATACCCGGTCCATTGGGGCGGCGACAACAGCTCGACTTATCCCTCGATGGCCGAGACGCTGCGCGGTGGGTTGTCGCTTGGCTTGGGCGGTTTTGGCTATTGGAGCCATGACATCGGCGGGTTTATCGGCACAGCCCAACCCGGTCTCTACAAGCGCTGGATTGCGTTTGGGCTGCTGTCATCTCACAGCCGCCTGCACGGCAACGAAAGCGTGCGTATGCCCTGGTTGTTTGACGATGAAGCGGTTGAGGTATTGCGTTTCTTCAACCGCCTCAAAACGCACCTCATGCCTTACCTGGTTGATGTAATGCACGAGGCACACGAACATGGCTGGCCCATGCTGCGGGCGATGATTCTGGAATTTCCCGACGACCCGGCTTGCCGCTATCTCGACACACAATATATGTTAGGCCCTGCGGTGCTGGTTGCGCCGGTTTTTAGCGCTGATGGTATGGTATCCTATTATCTGCCAGAGGGAGAATGGCGGCACCTGCTCACAGGAGAAATCACGCGAGGGGCGGGTTGGCGGCGCGAAAAATATGACTACTTCAGTTTACCTTTATGGGTAAACACAGCACGCAGCGCGCCGTGGGACTGCTTACACGAGAAAAGCCTGGATTTCCAGGCCTGGAAAACAACATAATGCCCGAATAGGAATCTGAACAGGATAACTTCCATGCACAAAAAACTACTCATAACGATAGTGATCGTGACGTTGTTTGTTTCAACCGGATGGCCAGCTTCAACCTTACTATTTGCCCAGGAGGATGACGTGCTTCCCGCTCCAGTTCCGCCCGAAACCGGCGCATTCTTTAGCGGCGAGTACCGTAATATGCTCAAAGAGTGGGGCCGCACGGACGAAGAAATACAGGCTCGTATCGACGCGGTGTGGAACCAGTTGTTTTATGGAGACGATGCAACCGAGCGCGTGTATTACCCGGTTGACGATGATATGGGCTATCTGCTGGACACCGGCAACGACGATGTCCGTACCGAAGGCATGTCTTATGGCATGATGATCGCGGTCCAACTGGATAAAAAAGAGGAATTTGACCGCATCTGGAAGTGGGCTAAAACCTATATGTACAACGAGTCCGGGGCGTATCAGGGCTACTTCGCCTGGCACTGTAACCCGGACGGCTCGAAAATCGACCAGAATCCTGCGTCGGATGGCGAAATCTGGTTTGTGACCGCGTTGTTCTTTGCGGCGGGACGCTGGGGCAACGGCGACGGCATCTTTGACTATCAGGCGGAAGCCAACGCGATCCTGCATACGATGCTGCACCAGGAAGACGACCCCACCCGTGGATCAAAAAACATGTTCAACGCGGACACCAAACAGGTCGTGTTTGTGCCCAGCTTCGGGCGCGAGAGTTCTTATACCGACCCGTCATACCACGTCCCGCACTATTACGAACTATGGGCGCGTTGGGCTGAGGCTGACAACGACTTCTGGACAGAAGCCGCCACCGCCAGCCGGGAGTTTTTCAAGGCGGCAGCGCATCCAGACACCGGTCTGATGGCGAATTACACAGAATTCGATGGCAGCCCCAAAGTGCGGGGCGACTATGGCGAGTTCTTTTATGCAGATGCGTGGCGTGTACCGATGAATGTTGCAGTGGACTATGCATGGTTTGCTGCTGATCCCTGGCAGATCGAACAGAGCAACCGGATTCAGGCATTTTTCTATAACCAGGGGCTGTATAGCTACTCCGATAAATGGCGTGTGGATGGCAGCGAATCACTGACTCCCTGGCATTCGGAAGGACTGGTTGCTACCAACGCCGCCGCCGGGTTGGCTGCCAGCGAGCCGGTAGCCTGGGAGTTTATCGAGGAATTCTGGAATACCCGGCTGCCTACTGGACAGTGGCGTTACTATAGCGGCCTGCTATACATGATGAGCCTGCTGCACCTAAGCGGGGAGTTTCGGATTTACGAGCCTGCCAACTGATCCTTTTGATCAGGCTTTACCGGCGTTTCACCGGTTGGCTAAGACCGCCCCATTTATTCAGCGTACCACTCCTGCTCCCCGGCAAGAATGGCTGCCATTTGCCGGGGAGAAATCAGCATTCCATTATGTCGGCACTTTTCTTGAACATGGCTTGAACATTGCCCGCTGGCACGGCGCGGTTAACACCTGTATCATTTATTTTTCGTGGGTAGAGATGGCGAATCAGCCTGAAACAGACGCGCCAACGAAGCGCATGGTGCCGGGCAGAACACCGAAACGCCCCCTGTGTATTTACACGCGAAAAGGATCGGTTGTATGGCTACTTTCCGCCAGATGAACTACGCTGTCTTCGCTGGGGAACCGGTGCCGGGTATCCTGTTCCAACCGCGCATCGAACCCTGGTACGCGTGGCACCAGACATTCAACTGCATCCCGGATGCCTACCGGGGGATGGACCTGCGCCAATGGTTCGATCACCTGGGTGTTTCGATGCGCTACGTGGATTACTACACAGACATGCCGCGCCCTATCATCGAAACGTGGGGGCCGGATGTGACTATTCGCGAACAGCCGCTTTCGCCCACCGAGTATATCACGGTGTACGAGACGCCGTATGGCGAACTGGTCCAGCGCTCGCAACTGACTCAGGACAAAACGTGGCGCACAGTCGATTTTCCGGTTAAGCGCCAGGAGGATTTGAAAAAGCTGCGCTGGCTTTATGCCCGGCGACGTTTCTCATTCTCTCCGGAGTGTTTTGAACAGGGGGCAGCCTTTATTGGTGAACGCGGTGAGCCGCAGTTCTGGATAACGCGCAGCCCATACCAGGCGCTCGCGGTCGACTGGATGCCCTACCGGCAGTTCGTTTATGCCCTGACTGATGCGCCTGAAGAAGTCGAGGCAACCCTGGCTGCTATTGACGCAGCATACGATTCACTGTATGAGGAAATTATCTCTTACGGCGAGGTCAAGATCATCAACTTTGGCGAAAACATCCACGGGCACCTGATCACGCGCTCCGCCTTCAAACGTTACCTGCTGCCGCACTATGAAAAACGCTCCAACCAACTGCGAGAGGCAGGAATTTTCACGCACATTCACATAGATGGGGCCGTGCGCCCGTTACTGCCCCTGTTGGCCGATTTACCCTTTGATGGGCTGGAGGCTCTCACCCCGGAGCCGCAAGGTGACGTGACTCTAGAGGAAATCGGCGAACACATCGGAGACAAGATTCTGCTGGACGGTATCCCAGCGGTCCTGTTTATGGAGACATACTCTCGTGAACAGTTGATGGCAACGGTAGAACGACTTGTCGAACTGTTCTACCCCCGACTGGTGCTGGGTGTTTCCGATGAAGTGCCCGAAGGCTCTTCCGTCGATGCCATTGAGCGGGTGCGCATGATCGCAGAATGGTGCCGGGACCATGAACCATCTGTTCGTAGTTGAGGGCCGATATCCGGCTTTCATATAAACAGCAAGCCGCTGCTAATCGCGGACGGCGGCGCGCAGTTCTTCCACAATCACATCCAGGGGTTTTGCCTCTACCCGCTCGGCAGTCTGTGCCACGGCGGCGGGCGATAACTCAGCCTCAAGCTGAGCGGCTAATGTTTGCATATCCTCTTTAGTGCATTCGAGAGAGGCAGGATAGCCGCGTACAAAATGCGCCAGTTCTAATGCCCGCGCCGGTTGCCCAACCGCTGCCCAATAATCCGCAAACGAAGCTATATGATTCAGCACCAGACTTGCCGCTTCTATGCTGTAAGCAGCATTCAAAGCTTCAAGCAAGCGCTGCTTTGCGACATCCGATTTTCCCATCTTGAGCGCCAACTGGCCAAGTTCGTCCAGGGTATCCGCCACCACCCACAGGTCGTTCCCGGCCTGTGCCTCGGCCAGCGCTTCCTCAAAAAACTGCTGACCCTCGGCCAGGTTTCGCTCATGATGAACAGCTATTTGTCCCAGGCCCTTCAGCGATGTTGCCAACGTGGTTTTCCTATCGATTTCCCGGCTGAGTTCAACGCCTTGTTTGTACCACTCTTTAGCTTCTTCAAACTTGTTCTGGTTCAGCATGACATTACCCAAGATCACCAGCATGTGCGCTATGTGATAGCGGTTATGCATGCTGCGATGGATGGCAAGCGCCTGTTGGTACCGTTCGGCGGCCTGCTCAAAATTGCCGGTGTATTGATCGATTTCCCCGACTTTCTGGTGACTTTCGGCCACACCGTACTGGTGGCCGATTCGGGCGTAAACTTCCAGGCTTTCCTCAAAACGCTCGCGCGCAGTCCGAAAATCCCCAAAGGACGCCGCTACTACACCCAACCGGTTGAAGGTTAAGGCAATGCCGGTCTGGTGCCCCAACTGGCGATAGATGGCGTGGCTGGCAGAGAAATACCGCTGGGCCAGGGCGAAATCGCGTTGTGATATTGCCATATTGCCCAGGTGGGCTAAGGCTGTTGCTTCGCCTTCCTGGTGATCAAGCTCATGATAAGCAGCAAGGCTTTGCTGGTAATGTCTATCGGCAGCGGCATAGTAGCTCTCCATTGCGTCGACAAACCCCAACGCAAGTAAAGCGTCGGCATATCCTTTTCGATCATCGAGCTGCTCAAATATCTCCAGGCTTTTCTGAGCATGTTGGCGCGCGGCACCGGCACGGGCCTGGCGGGCTGCGATCTCGCACAAATGATAATGGGCCAGCGCCACCCCCACGTCGTAGTCGATGGATTCGGCCAGGATCAGCGCCTGTTGCAGATGGTCAACAGCCAGACCCGCCTCGCCCGCTGCCCAACACGCCTTGCCGATTTTGCACAGGTGATCACACTCGGCCTGCGCCTCACCTAACTGCCGGGCCGCTTTCAGCGCCGGTTCCAGCCAGCGCATCTGGTCTGATACAGAATACCGCAGGTGCAGCAAGTCGGCGCCCACTGACGGGAACTGGCAGCATAACCACGCCGCGCCTGCATCTGCGAGCGAGCTGGCAGTCCAGGCTTGTCCTTGCTCGATTTGCTGCCAGTCTTGCTCAAGCTTATCTAGCGCCTGCCCGATGTAACACCCTCCTTCACGGTACAGCGTGCTGGCGACCTGGAGTTGTTCCATATAATGTTGGGCGTGGTAATAGCGCGCCTCATATAGTTCTTGGGGAGTGAACATATGTCACCGCTATGACTCAAACATCGATTGGGCGTGCATGACGAGCACGGCGTGCATCTGGAAACGCCCCGTGTTAGCGGGCTCGAGCAGGCCGCGTGCGACCAGGGTCCGCACCGTCGGTTTGGGGTCGTCCACGCGCCACACGGCCTGCATCGCGTCCAGGTCAAAGGTAGCGGGCTTGGGCGCAAATGCACCTAACAGGGCAAATCGTTTGCACGTCTCCCGGTCCAATCGGCTGGTGCTGCGCTGCAACAGGACCCGGATTGTCGGCGGCGCCTCCTGTGACGGATCGATGTGATCGGCAGGGGCTTGCGCTTCCAGCAAACTTGTCCCCTCGCGCAGTTCGGCCAGCAGCTCGGTGATACCCCATCCCATGCTCATCTCGGCATGCAGCAGGCGACCGGCAACCTGTAATGCCAGCGGCAGTCCTTCCAGATCGCGTACTAATTCAAGCGTTTCCTCTGGGTTCTGCTCAACTGCCTGGGGCGCCAACGTTCGCAAAAGCTGGATTGCCCGGTCATCCGTCAAGATTGGGAGCCGGTAAATATCTGCCGGGGAAGATGCTAACGCCTGGGCCAGTTCGTTCAGGCGTGTCGTGATGAGCGTCACACAGTCGTGACCACCAATGTTAAACAGCCGGGCGTGGCTGGCTTCCCATACATCATCCACGATCAGCAGCATGTGCCTATCGCGCAGGACTGCCGCCAGCCGTTTTGAGAGTTCCTCGACCGTGTTGAGGTCTTCGAAGCCTGCCATCCCCAATACGTGCGCCCAGGCCAGCAGGTCTGTCATCAAATTCGGCTGCTGTCCCAGCGACGTGAACAGCACGCCGTCCGGGAAGCTCAGGTGAACATCTTCGTCATGCGCCAGCATGGCGGCCAGCGTAGTTTTGCCAATGCCGGGCCATCCCTGGATCACAACGGTGCCGGATGAACCGGTACCGGAATCACTGATCCCTAACCGGCGCTTCACTTCACGGACCGCGTTTTCGCGCCCGATAAACAGCCGGGGCAGCGGCGGGAGTGTGCTGTTGGCCGACAGCGGCGTTTCGCTGACTGCAATCGGTTGATCCTCCTTGATGGCTTCGTAGAGTTGTATCATCTCTTTCGAGGGATCAAGCCCCAGCTCACGATCCAGCAGATCAACATACTGCTCGTACTGGCGCAGGGCTGCGATACGCTGCCCGGTGGCGGCGCACAGGCGCATAAATTGACGCTGCGCCGGTTCGTGCAGGACGTCAATATGTAGCCAGCGCCGCGCCGAGGCCAGCGCTGCCTCAATATCCTGCGCAGCGATTTGCAGCGTGACCAGTTTCTCAAGCGCCATCGTCAGCTTTTGCTGGAAAACCTGGGTTTGCATGGACTGCCAGTTATCAAACTCGGCGCTGTCGCGCAGGGTGAAGCCCGCCATAAAATTATCCCGGTAAAGCGCGGCAGCCTTGTCCAGTGTTTCAACGCTGGGTTCGGCCTCTAGCAGGCTGTTAAACGCGTGTGTATCGACCCAGAGCCTATCATTCCGTTTTAACCCGATAGTGTCACGGTCGGCGGTAATCCAATCTCTTACCGGGGTCCCGTTGAGACAGGCCAGTGCACGGCGCAGGTTGGCGCGGGAATGCTGGCTATCATCTTCGGGCCACAACAACGTGGCCAGCATCTCCCGGCTGCCATCTTGCACCGTCACGGCCAGGTAGGCCAACAAAGCGAGGGCTTTACGCCGGGCAAGTTCAATACACTCACCGTTCACTTCTATACGGGGGACATCCAGGAAAAACAGCTTCAGGCACGGCATATTGTCTTTCATCTATCATCACTCCCCAACCATCCTTAACCAAGGATTGCCGCAATTCTTGCATTATGAAAGTCTTTGCGCAACACTGTGCAACGTCTTTGACACGATTTTGAAACGGACTACAGTTAACATGGGGACAAACAAGTCCTGTACGCACAATATTCACTCGGAGGAAAACATCATGATGGGCAAACGTTTGAGTTTATGGGCGATAGTCGGCCTTGGGGCCATCCTCGCCTCAAGCGTACTGTACGGTTCTGTGCCAGACGTGGCCGCGCAAGGAGATACATTGACCCAAACCTACACCACGGGCACAGGAATCGCGTTCAATTATCCCGACGGTTGGACTGTCATCGAAAGTGTTGAAGGTGACTATACCTTAGTCGAACTGGATAACACACCATCCGCCAATGAGAAAGACCTTGAGTCAGCGCTTGTTTCTGGCGAAGTGAAGATCGCCTTTATTATGGCGCCAGCCAGCCAGATGTTCGCGGATATGGGTCTGCCAGCCGGTGCGAATCCGCAGCAGATGTTAGATATGCTGCTTGACCCCTCGGTATACAGTTTTGGTCCCAGCTATGAGGCCACGATGGGCAGTGCCCCGGCGGCCCGTGTTGACGGGTCGGCGAATGACAACCGGTTCGATTTTATCATACTGGCCGGTCAATTGGGCGATGGCACTGCCGTGATCGTACAGGCCAATACGGCGTGGGGCGAGGTAGGGAGCTTTGAGCCAACCTTACTCGCCATCTGCAACAGCATAACTGCTTCGGCTGGCCCAACAACCGGAGATACATCCCCTGAAACGTCTCAGGGAGACACGCTGCCCCAATCATACGACGATCCCGGCGGGGTGATTACGCTCAACTATCCCGACGGCTGGGTCGTGGATAAGTATTTTGGCATCATCTTTATCGCGAATTCCCAGGCAGCGATAGAAGGTGACATGACTTCTGTTGAGACAGGTGAGCTTCAAATCAACCTGATGGCGGGCGCTGCCTACGAAGTTGGGCTGCCCGAATCGGGCACGGCGCTCGAAATGGCACAGTCCATGATCGCAGAAGCCGCCGCCGATCCGGAAATCTCCAATGTTGCAGGGCCTGACGCGCTTGAGGGTTTCCAGTATGATGCTGCCAGGGTGTCGATTACCCAGGGCAGCGCTGATATCATAGGGATCGTCATCCTGGCCGATGAACAACATGCCGCCATGCTGCTGGCTGGTGCTCCCCAGGGTGAGATGAGTCAGCACGAAGAGACGATCCTGGCAATAGCAAGGAGCATTCAGTTTGTCGATGCCGGGGGCGGCGCTGTGGAAGAACCCGCCGACGCAGCCTCAGCTATTCCAGAAAACAACGCGGTGAACTGGCAAACCGATACCGTTTCCCTGACCGCCGATAATTTCTACATCGTCACCAACGGCCAGACCTTCACCGCTGCCGTTGATTACGTCGATGTGGACGGCGATCCTGGAGATGAGACATATACCACGCTGGAAGTATCTTGGGAAGAACACGGCGTACCCATGCGGATGTATATGTACTTCGAATCCGATGGCAGCATCTGGCAGGCGTTTGAAATCCGCATCTATGATGGGTCACCCGATGGCGAGTGGGTTTACTTTGAAGAACCGGCCTTCACCACACCGCGCGGCGAAGCTTACCAGATACTTTCTTTTGGACGGGAATACTATGACCGCGGGCTGTATTTTGAAAACCTGCGCTTGCAGGCGTTCACGTCCGCCGAAGCCGTGCCGGACGCCACTGCCGAGTCGGTCGAAGCGCCGCCGGACACCACGGAAACTGGCGCCGTGCCTGCTACCCTTTCTGGGCCCCAGGACTGCCACAATGTAGCCGTTTCCATTGGCGACTATTCCTCAGAATACAGTTCAGGCTATGCGCCGATCAACCTGTTGGACGACGATCCTTCAACCGGTTGGTCATCCGATGGTTATGGCACAAGCGAGTTTGTTGTAATCAACCTGGACGGTATGCAGACTGTGTACGGCGTCCTGTTCAACAGCTACTCGCCTTCGTCAGGCTACGAAACCGACTCCATCAAAGATTTTTCGATTGAAACCACGACCCCCAGTGGTGAAAGACGGGCCATCTACATCGGGCAGGCTGCTTTCCAGCCGGGCTACCAGGTCTATACCTTCGATCCGGTTGAAACCGGTTTTCTGATGTTTGTGTTCACCAGCACCCATGGCGGCGCCTACTTTGAAGCAGCCGATATCATGGTGTGTGCAGTCGAAAGCGCTCCCCCGCCTGGACAGGAAGTTCGCCAGTGGGCCTCGGACGCAATCGCAACCAGCCAGTACAGTGATACGGGCTGGAGCGCGGTGCAGGCCACCGGCGCGCCGGATACCCTGGAATGCGGCGACAATGGAACGGCGTGGGCGTCAAGTGATCCGAATGGGATCGACGCGTTGTACGTTTTCTTCGATACCCCGGTGATTCCGACGCAGATCAACATCTACCAGACCTACAACCCCGGCGCAATCGCCAATATCACGCTGCTGCTTGCCGATGGCAGTGACGGGCCATCGGTGCCGTCAAGCGCCGATCCGGGCACAAGCTGCCCTGGCGTTTTTACAGTCAACGTTCCTGACGGCCTCACACAGGGACAGCCTGTTGGGGGAATCGTGATCCTGGTGGATCAAAGCAACCATGTTGGTTGGAATGAAATTGATGCTGTGGAACTGGTGGGGTATGCGCCAACAGCGGAAGCCACCGCAAGCGAACCTGCTGAGCCAACTGAAGAAGCGGAGCAGCCCCCGGTTGCCAGCGCCCAGGGTACAGCCGATTTGCCCCAAAGCCACACGACTGAGAACGGGCAAATAAGCTTCAACTACCCGGATGGCTGGTTTGTGTATGAAGACCTGAATATCCCGTATATCTACAGCTCTGAGACGGCGCAGTCGCACCTGTCATGGCAACTGGAATCCGGAGATGTCGCCGTCCAGATTACCAAGAACAGCCTTCCTGGCTTATTTGGAGCGGACCCAAGCGAGCATATCACGGCGTTTATGGAGGGATTGGTCAGCGCCCTGGGATTGACATCCAGCGGCCCAACCGCCACCACCATTAACGGCTATGAGGCCGCGTATGCGTTGGCTACCAGTGACACGTGGAGCATGTGGGGTATCGCAATCGCTGTGACCGACGACATGATGATCGAGGTGCTGGCATATACCGCGCCCGGCGAGTTCGAGCAGTACGAGTCAATCCTCATGTCAATTGCGCAGTCGGTCGTTTATACGCCGTGAAATGAGTTTATCTGATCCGTGATAGTGTGCAGGGGCGGCGCTTTCTTGCTACCCCTGCACACACGCCCCGATGGTCCTGGCTCATTGCCGCTGCCATTGCGCGGATCGCCCCACCGTGCTATTGTCATTTCCCGTCAACAACTATTCCCCTGGATTAAGGGCCTGAGGCGATGACATTGTCCGCATCCCGCCGCACGGTAATGCTGATCTGGCTGGCATGGGCGCTGATTATGGTCGGCTTCCAGTTTTTTGTCCGCGCCCGCTTCGAACCGGCCCGGCCCGATTACGCGCTGTTCTGGACCCCCAGCGAAACCCAGGCCGACAGTCTGGACGACCAACCCTACCTGACTGAACCGTACCTGAACCAGCATGTCGCGTGGGATTCGGAATACTATCTCTCGATTGCGATGAACGGCTACGATGATCCCGACATGCGCGCTATTCCAGAATACTTCGATTGGGCGACACCGCTTGTTTCCACTAACGAGAAGCGGCCAATGTGGGTTTCGATGAATTACGCGTTCTTCCCGTTTTATCCCTATGCGATGCGCGCCGTGATGCTGCCGCTCAGCATTTTCGGGCTGAACGACATCGCGACCGCCACCCTAGCAGGTGTGATCGTCTCAATGGTGGGTACGCTGGCGGCGATGCTGGCCTTGCACGACCTTGCATGTGACGAACTGGGCGAACAGGGCGGGGTCCGGGCTGCGTTTTATCTTGTCATCTTCCCTGCCGGGATGTTTCTGGCAGAAGTCTACACAGAGGGGTTATTCCTGGGATTGGCGTTTAGTACGCTGGCCTTCGCGCGGCGCAACCAGTGGATCACCGCCGCCATTCTGGCCGCCTGCGCTACCTGGACCCGCGCAGCAGGCGGATTACTCCTGCTGCCGATGGCGTGGTATTGGTGGCAGTCCAACGGGATGCAGCGCGGCGTGCGCGGTCGAATCTGGACCGAGATCGGCACATTTGTCCTGATTGCCAGCCCGGCTCTCGCTTACCTGCTCTGGGACATCACGCTGGGCGACGAATTCCACATCGTTGAATCGCGCTTCTACAGCCGGGGCCTGCTGCTGATCGACCAATCGCGTGATGCGTGGCAAACCGCCTGGGACGCGATGTGGGATGATAATTTGCAGTTGCGCGCCTATTATCTGGTTGAGTTCGGCGCGATAGCTTTTGCATTGATCGCCTGTACATTGACAGCCCGCCGCTACCCAGCATTGGTGCTCTACAGCCTGGTAACGATCATCTTTTCGATGACCAGCGGCTCGGCGCAGGGAATGCATCGCTACGTGATGGCTGCCCCCGTGATCTTTTTGCTTCCGGCGCGCTGGGGACGGTCAGCGGCGTTTGATCGCGCCTGGACACTTGCCAACGTGCTGCTGATGGGGGTTTTTGCGATCATGTTCAGCTACGATTTCTGGGCGGGGTAGGTTCGGTCATCCTCCCTTCACCCTTAGAGCGTGTATGGTCAAAATGACCCCGCGCAAAAGCCCCAGGCAAGGCTGGGCAACCAGGATCAAACGTCGTTTGTGGGGTGATTGAGTGGGGCGCTGCGGCAAAACACCTGGAAAATAATGTCACGATATGCTATCATACCGCGTCGAATGACCCAGGTTAACATACAAGAGGTCCAGCTAATAATGAGTAGTTCCAACCTTATCCCGCCATACGGCGGCGCGTTAGTGAACCTGATGGTTTCCCCCGATTCGGTCGGCGAGCTGAAAGCTTATGCCGGTACCCTGCCTTACATTACGCTGACACCACGCCAGATGTGTGATTTGGAACTGCTGGCAGTCGGGGCTTTCTCGCCGCTCGACCGTTTTATGGGCCAGCAAGATTACCAGCGCGTGTTGGATGAAATGCGCCTGGCCAACGGCCAGCTTTTCTCTATGCCGGTCACGTTGTCTGTGAACGGTGATGTGGCCCTCAAATTGGACCAGGATATTGCCTTGCGCAGTCCTAAGAACGAACTGTTGGCAGTTATGACTGTCGAAGAGATTTACGAGTGGGATCTCGAAGAGGAAGCGCAGAAGACTTTTGGTACCCTGGATTCGCGTCACCCGATTGTTGCTGAAATGTATACCTGGGGGCCAAGGAACATCTCCGGACGTTTACAGGTCTTGCAACTGCCGCCGCACTACGATTTCCGCGATCTGCGCCTCACTCCGGCAGAAACGCGCGCCCGGCTGGCCTCGTTTGGCCACGAAAACATCGTGGCATTCCAGACACGCAACCCCCTGCACCGCGTGCACGAGGAACTGACCAAACGGGCCATCGAAGAGGTAAACGGCGTGCTGCTGCTTCACCCGGTTGTAGGTATGACCAAGCCCGGTGATGTTGATCACTACATCCGCGTTCGCACCTACAAGGCGCTGACCAGCAACTATTATGATCCTGACCGCGTGCTGCTCTCCCTGCTGCCGCTGGCGATGCGCATGGGCGGCCCCCGTGAGGCTATCTGGCATGCCATTATCCGGCGCAACTATGGCGCCAATCACCTGATCGTAGGCCGTGATCACGCCGGACCGGGCAAGGACTCGAAGGGCGAGCCGTTCTACGGGCCGTATGATGCTCAAGAACTGGTTGAAAAGCACAGCGAAGAACTGGGTGTGAAGGTTATTCCCTTCCGCATGATGCTGTACCTGTCCGAAGAAGAACGCTATGAAGAAGTGTCCAAGATTCCAGAAGGCACGCCCACAATGGCGCTGTCGGGCACCCAGGTACGCGAAGAGTATCTAGGCAACGGCAAACAGTTGCCCGATTGGTTCACCCGTCCTGAAGTCGCCGCCATCCTGTCCGACAGCTACCCGCCCCGTCACCGTCAGGGCGCTTGCATCTGGTTCACCGGGTTGAGTGGCTCTGGCAAGTCAACTACCGCCGACGTGCTGACCACCCTGCTGCTGGAGCATGGTCGCCAGGTGACGGTGCTTGATGGTGACGTGGTCCGCACGCACCTGTCGAAGGGCCTCGGTTTTAGCAAGGAAGACCGTGACATCAACATCCGGCGCATCGGGTTTGTGGCGTCCGAGATTGCACGCCATGGCGGCATGGTGATCTGTGCAGCGATCAGCCCGTACCGCGCCACGCGCAGCGATGTACGGAACATGGTTGGCAGCGATCACTTTGTCGAGGTGTTCGTTGATACACCACTCGGCGTTTGCGAAGACCGAGATACAAAAGGGCTGTATGCCAAAGCGCGGCGGGGCGAGATCAAGGGCTTTACCGGCATTGACGATCCGTACGAGCCGCCGCTGAACCCGGAAATCACGTTGAGCACGGTCGAGCAAACACCGGAAGAAAACGCGAACATCATTCTGAACTACCTGATCGAGCAGGGGTTCGTCAAGTTCGACGGCTAACCGGGTGCGTGCAAAACCTGTCAGGCAACTCTGGGCAATCTGCGCACACACCATATCCCGCTATGCATGGCATCCGCACACAAAAAACGGACTCAGGTGTGCGAGTCCGTTTTTCCTTGCCTGTGCAGAACGTACAGGATAATTCAACCGTTATTGCAGGTCTTCGGGTTGGACCGGCAGGTGCCGGAGACGCTTTCCTGTCGCTGCGTACACGGCATTGAATACTGCCGGTGCAGTGGGCGGTACACCCATCTCTCCAACGCCTGTTGGCGAACGATCACTTGGCACAAAGTAAACTTCGATCTCCGGCATTTCATCCATCCGCAGCAGCGGGTAGTCATAAAAATTGCCCTGCTGGACGCGCCCATCTTTGACCGTGATCTGGCTGTACAGTGCCGCCGTCAGGCCGAACACAATACCACCTTCCATCTGCGCTTCGACCAAGTCCGGGTTGATCACGGTGCCGCAATCGACAGCGCACACCACGCGATGAACCCGTATCCTACCGCTATCCGATACAGACACCTCCGCAACCTGCGCCACATGCGTGATATCGAAAGTGGAATGAACGGCGATCCCGCGCCCCCAACCGTCCGGCAGAGGTGATCCCCAACCTGCTTTTTCGGCGGCCAGTTCCAGGACTGCCTGGCGCGGCGTGCCAGCGTTCAACAACAACCGGAAGGTGAGCGGATCGCGCCCCGTTGCTTCGGCGACTTCGTCCACAAAACACTCGCGCGCGAATGCCTCAGGGTGCTCACCGACAGAACGCCAGGCCCCGGTTCGCAGGCCAACTGCTTCGCCGCCGCGTCCCTGGATGCTGGTTGGTGAGCTTTGTGGCGCTGAGAGATAAGCGGCAACCATCGGGTGATAGTAATCGTTCCGCATGTCGTCCTCGCGCGTCCAGAAGAGCTTGACCGGCGCGCCGACAGCTTGCGAAATCGCAACTGCTTCGCTGACATAGTCATTCTCAAGTCTGCGCCCAAACGCGCCTCCGATCAACGGCACATGGATCGTGATAGCATCATTGCCCATGCCGCTGAGAGAACGCGCTGCATCCCTGGCACCCTGGCGATCTTGGGTGGGCGCCCATACTTCGCAGTGATCCTCGCGCACATCAGCCACACAGACCATCGGCTCCATCGAGGCGTGAGCCATGTAAGATACTTCGTAGATGGCTTCGATCACGTCCGGCGTATTGGCCAGTTCGAACCGGTCGAGTAGCTGCTGGCGCAGGTCATCCGTATTCATCTCCGGGTTGCCGCGCTCCCACTCGACTTGCAGCAGCTCGCGGCCTTTCAGCGCAGCCCACGTCGTATCGGCCACGACGGCAATGCCCCTATCGCCGTTGATAGATATCACGTGGCGCACGCCCGCGACGGCTTCGGCAGCGCTGGCATCAAAGCTCGCTGCCCGGCCCCCGGTCCACGGACAGTGTTCAACCGCCGCCACCAGCATCCCCGGTAGCTGGATGTCACTGGCGAATACGGCGCTGCCGTCAACATAGGCGGGGTTGTCGAGGTTGCCCTGCCGCGTGCCGATGATGCGGAAATCAGCAGGGTCTTTGAGCACAAGATCGCCGCGCTCCGGAACGGGCAGCGCTGCCGCCGTTTCAACCAGCTCACCATAGCTAAACTGCTGGCCGCTGGCTTCGTGAATCACCGTGCCGTTTTGGGCATAGCACTCGTCCGGCGATACATCCCATAGCTGCGCCGCTGCCGCGATGAGCATCATCCGCGCGGCTGCGCCCGCCCGGCGCAAGGTGTCGTACGATGATTGGATGCTCTGGCTGCCACCGGTCACCTGACTGCCGTAGATACGGTCGGCTGGAGACTGCACGATCCGGATCAAGGACCAATCCGCTTCCAACTCTTCGGCGATGATCATCGGCAGTGCCGTATTCACGCCCTGGCCCATTTCGGAGCGGTGGACTTGAACCGTGACAACTCCATCCGGATCGATGCCCAGGTAAGCGTTGGGTACAAACCCGGCGGGTTGCAGTGCAAGGTTGACAACCGGATAATCCGTTGTGGCTGCGGACACCGATCCGGCATCCGGCAGACGGAAGCCCAGCACCAACCCGGTCCCGACCAGCGCAGAAGCTTTCAGGAAGTCGCGACGTGTTGATTTGGAATAGGTGCTCATTGCTCGCCTCCTAACAGCTCAGCCGCACGGTGAATGGCGTGCCGGATGCGCTGGTACGTACCGCAGCGGCACAGGTTGTCTGACATGGCTGCGTCGATCTCGTCGTCGGTAGGATTCTGGGTTTTCTCCAACAGCGCGGCAGCAGTCATGATCTGCCCAGGCTGGCAGTAGCCACACTGTGGTACATTCAACTCGATCCAAGCTTGCTGGAGTGGATGACTTCCGTCAGGTGATAACCCCTCAATGGTCGTGATCGCTTTCCCTTCAACGGCAGAAACCGATGTAACGCACGACCGGATCGGTTGGCCATCCAGGTGTACGGTACACGCGCCGCACGCCCCGACACCGCAGCTATACTTGGTTCCTGTCAGGCCGAGTGTGTCACGCAGTACCCACAGCAGGGGTGTATCAGGCTCGACATCTACCGTGACCTGCTGGCCGTTGACGGTGAATGCGATCGAAGCCATAACATCCTCCTCAAATATGTTTATCGAACTCTTTCATTATAACCGTGCATTTCGCTGCGCGCATGACGTCAGGCCCGGCATCATGCGGGATCGGGTGAGCCGGGTTTTGTGCAAAGGTCACGCAGCCGTGCCGGGCAGGCCGGGCTACGACAGGCAGATTTACAGGTATTGCTCAAACCACGCGATCACGCGGCGGTTGTAGTCGTCCGGGTGATGCTTGAATACTTCGCGGTGCCCGGCGCCCGGTACGCGCCATAACTCGGTTGGACCGGACAGGCGTGCGGCAAGTGATTGTACCTCTTCAGTGGAGACAAACGGGTCCTGCTCACCGTGAATGAACAGTGCCGGGGCTGTGACCCGGTGCGCCGTGTCGATGGGATTGGCGCGGTATAACCGGCGGCGCACGCGCAGCGATCCGCCGAGCAGCGTCAGCCACGCCAATCCACGCGCCAACACATCCGGCAAGCCCCTGAGGCGTCCCCACCCGGTCAGAATGCCTGCCAGCCGGGGAAACGCGCCGTCCACTACCAGCGCGGCGATCCGGTCATCCTGGGCAGCAGCCATCAGCGCCACGCCCGCGCCCATGCTGAAACCCAACACGCCCATGCGTTCGATACCCCGTTCCGATATCACATAGTCTAATGCGCCGCCCAGATCGCCCACTTCCAGCACGCCCATCGTCACCAATCGGCCAGATGAACACCCGTGCGCGCGGAAATCGAACATTAGCACATTAAAGCCCGCCCGGTGCAGCGGCACCGCCTGGGGGACGTCTTTATCCATGCTGCCGTTCTGACCGGGGCACAGGATCACCGTCCCGCGAGGTAGCTCGCCCGCCGGAATCCACCAGCCGCCAAGCTGCCCACCATCCCGGCTGGCGAATGTCACGTCTTCGCAGCCCATACCGTACCGGGACGGGTGATCGGGCGGATCAGGTATGCGGCGGCGTGTGAGCGGGATCGAGGCGGCATACCCTGCTGCCACGATCACCAGGGCGCCAATGCCGACAGCACCAGCCAGCCAGACCAGGATCATCGTGCTGCTGTCCTCAACCCTGGGGATGCTTGGCCCACCAGTCGGCTGCCCAGGCGACGGCTTTGGTTATCCCCTCGTCCAGCGGGGTTGTGGGGTTATAGTTGAGCATGGCGCGGGCCTTGCCGATGTTGGCGACGTAGTGCGTCACTTCGCCCACGCGCGCCGGTTCGATGGTCATGTTCGGCTCTACGCCGAGCGCCTGCCCCACATACTCGGCCATCTTGATCAGGCTGTTGCCCTGCCCATATGCCAGATTGATCGTCTGATTCGCTTCGCCGCCGTTGACCAGCAGATCGATACCCCGGCAGATGCCGTCGATGCAGTCGTCAATGTAGGTAAAGTCCAGCACCTTGTCCCTGCCGAAGATGGTGATCGGCTCGTGGTTGCCAATTTTGCGCATAAACAGCGGGATCACGCGCTCCATGCGTTCGATGTCGATGTCATAGCGCCCGTAGACGTTGCTGAAACGGAAGATGATGTAGCGCAGCCCGTAGCACTGGGCGTAGGAGTAAATGAACGCTTCGCCGGAAATTTTGCTGGCCGAATATGGACTCTCGGTAAAGGTAAAGTCGGCGTAGGACTCCTCGGTGATGTAGCGGCGAATGTCGCCATACACCTCGCGTGAGCTGCTGAAAATGACCGGAATCTGGTTATGGCGGCAAAATTCAAGTACGTTAAAGGTCATGATCATGTTTTTCAGCGCGCGGACCGGCTGCTCAACCAGCTCGTGCACCTTGGCATGTGCAGCCAGATGGACTACTACATCCAGGTTTTCGGGGTATTGAACAAAACCGATCCCCTTATCAAAATGATCATACGGCTGGCTGAGGTCTTGCAGTAGGGTTTCGATCTCATTGGTCCAGGTATTCGGGCGCTGGTCGATCCCAAAGACGTAATGCCCTTCCTGCTGCAAGCGCAGGCCCAGGTTGGTACCGATCTGGCCGCTGGCCCCGGTTATCAAAACGCGCATAGATGGCTCCTTATTGAGTGCAACCGCGTGTTCGGCAGTGCTTCGCCCGTTATTCCGATTCTTCGATCCGGATCGTGATCACGCGGTCGCCCGGCGGCGGGTCGGGGTAGCGGATCGGGTCGTTGGCGTTGCGCGGCGTCAGGCTGCGCACAACGTCCATGCCTTCAATGACAATGCCAAAGATTGTATACTGTCCGTCCCATTCGTGCGACGGGCGCAGCGGGGCCAGCGTGATAAAGAACTCGCTGCCCGCGCTGTCAGGAATGCCTGCCGGGTGCGCCATAGCAACCAGCCCTTCCCGGTCGAACGCCAGGCCGTTGTTGTGCTCGTCCGGGATAGTATAGCCCGGTCCGCCGCGCCCGGTGTTGCTGGGATCGCCGGTTTGCGCCAGGTAATCCGGCACCACGTAAAAAAATGTGATGTCGTCGTACCACCCGCTGCGCGCCAGAAAAATGAAGTTGTTGGCCGTCACCGGGGCGTCACGCGGGAACAGATCGATCACAATCGCGCCCTGTTCGGTTTCGATCACGGCGCGATACGTTCTGGTTACGTCGATGGTGATGTCCGGCGCTTCATCAAAAAAACGTTGTTCGAGCAGCGCCAGCCGCACGGCCTCGTCCAGTCCAAACAAGTCATCGCGCCCGCTGAACGGCACGCCGTTATACAGCAAAAAGGGTGCACCGACAAGCTGCAAACTCTGCGCATCGCGCTGCGCCGCCTCGATCACCGGCGCGTAGATCCCGCTGTCCAGTTCGGCATCAAAACGCGCCACGTCCAGTCCAACCGTCGCGGCGTACTCGCTGAGCAACGGGCGAAAATCGTCCGGCGGCAGGTCGATCCAGTCGGCCAGGTGGGTGTACAACTGGTCATGCATCAACCAGAAGGCTTCCTGTGCGGCGGCGGCTTCGCTGGCTTGCAAGGCGAGAGCGGCTTTATCATGCGAGCGGGTATCGGGCAAGTGCCGCCAGATCAGGCGCAGATCATCCGGATAGCGCTCCAGCAGCACCGCCAGATCGCGCGCATAGCGGGCGCAGATTTCGCACTGAAAATCACCGTACATCACGATCGTTAAATACGCGTCGTCAGGACCAAGCGCGTGTCCTTCTGCCGGAGTATATGTTTCGGGCGTTGGTGTTGCCGTTGGCTCGTCGTCGCCGTGCGCTGCCCCGCCAGCATTGCACACCATCACTAGCGCCACCAGCACCAAGATCGCTGCACTGAGTCGTTTTGTGTCCATGTCTCACCCCATCAACCTGCACCATCAGCGCCACAACCATAGCACTAGGCACGCAGTTCGCGCCAGATTACCTCGCCGTCCACGCTGCGCACCGGGGCCAACGAGCCTATTCCGGCCACTAGGTTCACCACTGCGAAAAAGCGTAACACGTCCCCACCAACCAGCGCCCACACGATCAGCGTCACGATGCCGACCAGGATATTCATCAGCGGGCCGCCCAGCGCCCGGCCCAGATGCACCCGGCGGGGATAGCCGTCCTGGGGGCCGTCATAGATGTTGATATGGCGGGTGGCGGTCACCAGGTTGGCATCCATCGGCGCGCCGACCAGCTTTCCGGACAGGATATGTCCCAGGCTATGCAGCACGTTCATCAGAAAAAGCAGCAGCCCATAGACCAGGCCGATCAGCAGGCTTGTGCCCGGCGTTTCGCCCGCGCTGCCCACCAGCCCGATCACCACGCCCAATCCCACAAAGATCGGAATGCTCAGCACGGCGTATGGCGTCGCCAGCCAGCGCACGCCAAGCAGCGTAAACAACGGGCGGCGCGGCGTGGTTTGGATATCTTCAAATACACCCATCGGGTTTGCCATGTTTTTTCCCTTCCAATTAGCATTTCAGCCTGTCGATACGACCCACTCGGCCAGCAAACGCCTCGCCTCGGCCAGCGAGTCATCGGCTGCCAGCGCCGTTGCCCGCCCTTCTGCCGCCGTCGACAATGGCACGATTTCCCGCGCGTCGGCGCATTCCAGGCTCCACAGCCCTGCCGATTCGGACAGGCACGTGATCGCCGTGTTGATATGATCCTGGATGCTGACCGCCTGGGGATATGCGGCCCGGTCGGATGCCGGGAGCGTAACCGGGGCTGGCACCACGATGTTGTCCTGGCAGGACGCCGTTTCGCCAGCGATCAGCCGGTCCCACAGGTCAAGCGCGGCAACCTGCGATGCCTGTACTTCGTCCAGTCGCGCCGCGAGATCATCCTGTACGGCGGATTGGCTGCGCGCGGTTTTATCACTCGCCCGCATGTTGCAGCCTGCCAACACCAGGAATCCGGCCAGCACCAGCCAGCCCACACCCTTAACCATGCGCTTCTCTCGTGGTTGCCGCATACTCTTGTTCTATTGTAGCGATTTTATGCGCAGGCACGGTACAATGCGAGCCGTTTCATCATCAGGAGTGGATTAACAGCATGTCCGTTCAACGCTGGTTGAGCCTGATTCTAGCGGCGACCGTCCTGGGGCGAGTCGCTTTTTTGGTGTTATTCGGCCATACGCTCTCGCTCGAAACATCCGGCTACGATACCTACGCGGCCAACCTGGCAGACGGGCGCGGCTATACACGCTTTGATGACCGGGACGCCGACTCCGAACTGCCGCCGCTGTACCCGTTTTTCCTGGCAGGCGTGTATACGTTGTTTGGGCGCGACCCGATCCCGGTGGCGCTGGTACAAACCGCGTTCGATGGGCTGACTGCCCTGCTGCTGTTCCTGATCGGACGGCGCGTGGCGGGCGAAACGGTTGGGCTGCTGGCGGCGGCATTGTACGGGCTGTACCCTTACCTGCTGTTCCAAAATCTGACTGAAAACGATACCGCGATCTTTATCCTGCTGCTGGTCTGCGCTGTCTGGCTGGCGTACCGGGCGCATGATACGCGCGACTGGCGGCTGGCGGCGGCGTTGGGCGCGGTGTTTGGGCTGGCCGCGTTGACCAAGCTGCTGATCGTGCTGATCCTGCCGCTGCTGGCGCTGTGGTGGTGGCGGCAGATCGGCCTGCGGGCGGCGGCACGGCTGGCGCTGATCGCCGGGGCAGCGCTGGTGATCGTGATCGCGCCCTGGGTGATCCGGAACACGCGGCTGCACGGTGAACTGGTCCTGATCAGCACCAACGGCGGCAGCAACCTACACCAGGGCAACAATGCCTGCGTGGCGGATACGCTGGCGCGCGGCTGGGATGCGCAGTGGGTGGACTGTTTGAACACGCCGCCGGACGGCCTGAGCGAACTCGAAACCGACCGCTGGCACCGTGACCAGGCGCTTGAGTACCTGCGCGATCACCCGGACGAGTGGCTGCACCTGTTCGGCACCAAGCTGCTTGTGTTGTGGAGTCCGGCGATCATGCCCCACGATCTGCCCCCGGACGCAGATCGAGAAGATGATGCCGTGCTGCAATACAATACAACTGCGTTTGAGGCCGCGCGGATCGTACACCTGCTGTACTTCACGCCGCTGCTGGTGCTGGGTGTGATCGGGCTAGGGCTGGCGTGGCGTGACCGGCTGCCGGTCGGGCCGCTGCTGGCGGTGATGACCGCGATCACGGTTGGTTACGTGATCTTTCACTCGTCTACGCGCTACCGGTCGCCTGCCGACCCGTTCCTGTTTGTGCTGTCCGCGTATGCCATCACGCGGGCATGGGCCTGGCTGGCGCCGCGCCTGCCGGTGAAGTACCAACGCCGGAGCTTGCTCAAGTGAACCTGCTGCACCTGATCCCCTACTATGCGCCCGCGTGGGCCTACGGTGGCGCAG
Source organism: Anaerolineae bacterium (assembly GCA_016926875.1). GTDB lineage: Bacteria > Chloroflexota > Anaerolineae > Aggregatilineales > Aggregatilineaceae > JAFGNU01. Next base: position 34,567 of record JAFGNU010000087.1, read on the forward strand.
TGAGCGCCGTGACCGACCTGACACGCGCGCTGGCCGCTGCCGGGCACCATGTCACCGTGCTGACAACCGACACGCTCAGCCCTTCGCAGCGCATCGCAGCGCAGCAGGAAACTATCGACGGCGTGGACGTGGTCCGCGTGCGCAACCGGAGCAATGCGCTGCGCGGCAGGCTCAATCTATCAACACCGGTCGGCATCCAGGCTGCTGCCCGCCGCTTGATCCGGGAACGGGCAGTTGACGTGATCCACTGCCACGAACTGCGCACGGTCGAAAACTTGCGCGTGGCCCCGGTCGCAAACCGGTTGGGCGTGCCGCTGATCCTGTCGCCGCATGGCACGCTGCCGTATGGCACCGGGCGCAGCACCATCAAGCGTGCCTGGGATGTCGTGCTGGGGCGGGGGTTGCTGCCGCGCTTTGACCGGGTGATCGCGCTGACCGAAACCGAAGCCGCCGAGGCGCGCGATCTGTGGGAGCGCTGCGGCCTGCGGCTGGAGGATGACCGGATCAGCATTGTGCCAAACGGTGTGCACGCCGACGACTACGCCCACCTGCCGCCCGCCGATCCGTTCCGCGCGCGGTGGGCGCTGGGCAGCGGGCCAGTGGTGATCTTCCTGGGCCGCCTGCACGAACGCAAGGGTCTGCAAGTCCTGATCCCAGCTTTTGCCGACGCCGTCCAACACGCGCCGGATGCCCGCCTGTTGATCGTCGGGCCGGATGAGGGAATGCTGGCGGCACTGCAAGGGCAGGTTCGCGCACATAACCTGGCAGAGCAGGTTGTTTTCACCGGCTTACTAACTGGTCAGGACAAGCTGGCGGCGCTGGCAGCAGCGGACGTATTCGCGCTTCCCGCCGTTGGCGAAGGGTTTTCGATGGCGGTGCTGGAAGCGATGGCCTGCGGGCTGCCCGTCCTGCTGACGCCCGGCTGTAATTTTCCCGCTGTGGCAGATGTTGGAGCAGGGCTGGTCGTGACGCGCGACGTTGGGCCGCTGGCCGAAGCGCTGCGCGGCCTGTTGACCGATGCCGACTGCCGCGCTAGTATGGGACGGTCAGCCCGCGACCTGGTTCACGCCCGCTTCACATGGCCGCAGGTGGTGATACAGCTTGAAATGGTGTACGACATGCTTATTTCTCGCCGGAACCGGGATCAGCGCTGATCATGGCACAAAAAACCACGCTTGAGTCCCCGCCGCTGCACGATCCCGCCGACGCCGATCAGCATTTTAGCTCCGGCGCGGCGCGGCGTGCGGCCCGTAACGCGACGGCGCTGGCGCTCTCGAACATTACCTCAAAGGGCTTGATGTTCGCGTGGCAATTGATCCTGGCGCGCTGGTTGGGGTCCGCGGGCTACGGCGTGTACGGCACCATCGGGGCACTGGTGGCTATCGGCGCCGCCATTCCGGAATTCGGCATGGGCCTGATGGTTATCCGGGATGTGGCGACCAGCCCCAAGGACGCCGGGCGCTACCTGGCGGCTACGCTGACCATGCAGCCCGTGCTGGCTGCCGCCGGGTACGTGGTGCTGATGCTGGCTGCGCTGCTGCTGGGCTATGATACCGATTTACGTGCGCTGCTGGCCTTTGCCGCCGTCAACCTGCTGGTGGACGCGCTGGGCAACATGTGCCATAACCAGTTATTGGCCGTCGAACGCATGGTGCTGCCCGCGATCATCGCTGCCGGGCATGTTGCGTTGTTGATGGCGCTGGCCACGATAGCGCTGGCCACGGACGCGGGCTTGTGGGGCCTGTATACGGCCACCCTGATCGCCGGGCTGGCGCGCACGGGCGTATACTGGATCGTGCTGCTGCGGACCGGCACGCGCCCGGTTTTCCCGCTGGACCGTGTTGTGGCGTGGGGGCTGGTGGTCAACGGCGCGCCGCTGGCGCTGACGTCGTTCCTGTCGCTGGCCTATTCGCACACCGATAAGCTGATCACCACCGCGCTGATCGGCACAGACGATACCGGTCAGCTCACGGCGGGCTTTGTGATCGTGTTTGGCGTGATCGAACTGCTCAGCACAACGGTGCTGGTCGCCGTTTTCCCGCTGATGTCGCGCACATATAGCAGCGGGCAGCAGACCATGTTCGACTTTATGCTCGAAAAGCTGGCGTTTTTTAACCTGACGCTCAGCCTGCCGATTGGCATCTACACGTCACTGTTGGCCGTGCCGCTCTCCTCGCTGGTTTTCGGCCCGGACTACACGCGCACCGCCGATATTCTGCGCTACCTGATCTGGTATACTGTCGTGACGATGGTCGGCAACGTATTCTCAAAAGCGCTGCTGGTGCAAAACCGACAGCGGCTGCTGCTGATCATCCGCAGCGGCGGGCTTGGGCTGAACATCCTGCTCAATTTGATCTTGCTGCCGGAACTGGGCGTAGTCGGCGCGGCAGTTGCGACCCTGATCGCAGAAGCCGTGATCCTGGTGACCATTCTGTACGTCTTCGACCTGTCCTCGGACTGGTGGCAGCGCATGATCAATCACCTCTGGCGTTTGGGCGTGGCCGCGCTGGCATTGGCCGGAACCGTGCTGCTGCTGCGCGAAGTGCACCCACTGCTGGCGGCGGTGGTCGGCGCGCCAGTGTATGCCGGGTTGGTGCTGGTCAGCGGCGCAGTGGCCCAGGATGACTGGGACCTGATTTACCGGCTGGCGATGGCGATGCCCGGCGGCACACGGATCGGGCGCTATTGGAAGCGGCAGTTAGCCTGAAAGATGATCGTGGTATGAAAATCCTGTTTGTGGCGTCCCTGCATCACGCCGAGGAACTCGAAAAAGCCCGCCTCAGCGCGCCGCCCGGCGATGACGTGCTGTTCCCGCCGTCGCAGGGCCATCACTTCTGGGTACAGGCGCTGCGCCGCCTGGGGCATTGCTGCGCGGTTTTCTGGCGGTCGGAGAGCGCGTGGCCCTGGGCGCAGCCCGGCCAACTGCGCATGACGCAGCGCATCACACCTGGACGCGCGCTTAGTGCGGTGCTGGAGCGCTTCCCAACGCTGAACCCGGATTTCCGGCTGCGCAACCGACGATTGCTGCAATGTGCCGCTGATTTCCGCCCGGACGTGATCATCCTGACCGGCGACAATAACGTGATCCTACCCTCGACGCTGACGGTGCTCAAACGGCAGCACGGCGCGACGTTGGTCTATGGCTGCGGCACGTCCCCGATTGTCTTTTCGCACCCGGTCGAACGCGCAGCCGCGCCTTTGATCGATCTGGTGGTTGCCAACGATTTTTACCACGCGGTCCAGTGGCAGGAGCTTGGCGTGCGGCAGGTCGCGGCACTGCCCATGTCCGCCATCGACCCGGATTTTCACCATCCCTACGACCTGACCGATGCCGAACGGCAGCAGTACACCTGCGATATCGGGTTTATCGGTACGCTGGTGCCCAACAACCTGTACAGCGAACGGATCGCGGCGCTCGAAGCGCTGCGCGACTTTGACCTGAGCATCTGGAGCGTGCACGAAGTCCCGCCGTCGCTGCGCCCGTTTTATCGCGGGTCGGCATTGGGCGAGCAGATGCTGCGTGTCACCTGCGCGGCGCGCATCGTGATCAATCCGCATGGCGATTTTATGCGCTACGGCGGCAACATGCGGTTGTTCGAGGCGTGCGGTGTGGGTGCTTTCCAGATCGCAGATGACCGGCCCGGCATCCCGGAATGGTTCACAGTAGGCGAGCACCTGGTTACCTACCGCGATCCCGATCAC
>JAFGNU010000019.1 GCA_016926875.1 Anaerolineae bacterium
CGCTGTTTTTTCGTCGGTGGGCGATGGGGTCACCCTGACCGGGCTGGCCCCGCCCGCCGATTTTGCCCTTGAAGTCTGGCGCTGGTAGGTTAGAATCGGCTGCGATAGATACGGACTCAATACACATGGACCGCACAATGCCAAGAGACTACTATGAAGTGCTGGGTGTACCGCGCAATGCTTCAAAAGATGATATCCGAGACGCATTCCGGCGGCTGGCCCGCCAGTACCATCCCGACATGAACAACGCGCCGGATGCTGAGGAACGCTTTAAGGAAATCAACGAAGCCTATACCGTGCTCTCCGACGCGGACAAGCGCGCGGCGTATGACCGCTTTGGGCACGCAGGCGTCAGCGGTATGCCGGGCGGCGGGTTCAGCGGCTTCGGCACGACGGGTTTCCCCGGTTTTGACGAAATCTTCGAGGAATTCTTTGGCGGGTTTGGCGGGGCGCGTCGCCGTCGTCGTGGACCGGTCCAGGGGCGCGATCTGCGCTATGACCTGACGATTGACTTTGAGCAGGCCGTATTTGGCGCCGAAGTGGATATCGAAGTGCCGCGCCGCGAAAAATGCGATGCCTGCGGCGGCAGTGGTGCCGCGCCAGGGACAACAGCCCGCCGCTGCCCGGACTGCAACGGCACTGGCCAGGTGCGCCAGATGCGCCAGACCTTTCTAGGCAGTATGGTCAACATCGCCGACTGCCCGCGCTGCCGGGGCACAGGCGAAGTCGTGGATACCCCGTGTAATACCTGCGAGGGGCAGGGTATTGTGCGCAAAACCCGCAGGCTGACGGTGTCGATTCCGCCCGGCGTGGACGAAGGCACCCAGATTCGACTGGGCGGCGAAGGCGAACCCAGTCCTAACAAAGGCCCCAACGGCGACCTGTACGTGGTGCTGCACATCACGCCGCACGAGTTCTTTAAGCGGCGCGACAATAACATCATTCTCGAAGTGTCGGTCAACGTGGCGCAGGCCACGCTGGGCGATATGATCAGCGTGCCGACGGTCGATGGCGACGTCGAGGTGCAGGTTCCGGCGGGCACCCAGTCCGGCAAGATCATCCGGCTGCGGGGTAAGGGCGTGCCCCGGCTGCGGCGCGACGGCACCACGTCGGGACGCGGCGACCAACTGCTGATCATCACCGTCGAGATTCCAACCAGGCTCACCAACGAGCAGCGCCAGTTGTTCGAAGAGTTGGGCCGCACATTGGGCAGCGAGGTCATCCCGCAAAAAAGCGGGCGCGGTTTCCTGGACCGGGTCGCGGATTTTTTGAGCGGCAGTTGAGACAGGCGCAGTCACCAGACAGCGAAACGGGCAACGCCGTGTGGGGTTGCCCATTTCTATTACGCGCCTCACTTTGAGGAGGAGGACGGAGCTCGCAGGTCACGATGGGGCTACGATAAACTGGTTCAGTACGCGTCAATGGGAACTCCGTCGATGCAGATGATAGCATAATAACGATACATAGTCAATTAAAAATGATAAGAAAAGGCATTTTTTATAAAATCTATAGACATCTATTAGGATATTATGCTAATTGTTGTAGATGAAACTATATTGCATTGAATCTCATCCCCTGACCATTGACAGTCGAGTGCGCTAAACGAGAATCAACCGGCATGCAGTGGATCGAAGTGTTTCTTGAAGTGGACGGCGAAGCCGCCGAAGCTGTCGCGGACGTGCTGCGGCGCTACGGGCACCAGGGCGTGCTGATCGAGCAAACCGGGTTTTCATCCGAAGTCTGGCCGGACGAAACCCCCCCCGCCGACCGCCTGATCGTGCACGCTTACTTTCCCGACAACGAGCACGCCGAGGCCACCCGGCAGCAGCTTCGCGAGGCGCTGTGGCAAATGAGCCGCCTGTACCCGATCCCGGAGCCAGGCTTTAACCGGATCGATGATGAAGACTGGGCCGAAGCCTGGAAGCGGCACTATCACCCACTGCGCCTGGGGCGGCGGCTGTATATCCGCCCGGCCTGGACCGGGGCGTCCGATGCGCGCCCGGATGATATTGTGCTGGTCATGGACCCCGGCATGGCGTTTGGCACCGGCACCCACCCCACCACCCAACTGTGCCTGATCGCGCTCGAAGACTTGCTGCATGACCGGCCCGCCGATTGTGTGCTGGACCTGGGCTGTGGATCGGGCATTCTGGGCATCGCGGCGCTGCGATTGGGCGCGGGGTCGGTGCTGGCGCTGGATACCGACGAACTGGCCGTCAAATCGACGCGTACCAACGCGCAGCACAACGGCGTGCTCGACCGGATCACCGTCCGGCAGGGCAGCCTCGAACTGGCCCGCGAATCCAGCCGGGCGTTTGACCTGCTGCTGGTCAACATCCTGGCGAAGGTGATCATAACGCTGTGCGATCAGGGGCTTGGCGACGTCGTGACGCCCGGTGGTCGGGCCGTGTTCAGCGGCATCATCCAGGACCAGGCCGACGACGTCGAGGCCGCGTTGCGTGGGGCGGGCCTGAAACCGGTCCGGCGGCGCGTGCAGGGCGACTGGGCAGCGATTGAGGTCCAAAAAGCGGGGTAGCGGTTGGCTTTCAACGCTCAACCGCCAGCCCAAGCGCTGCCGCACACACACCAGACACAAACGGGCGATCCCGGACCCTACCCGCCAGGATCGCCCGCGTTGGCTGATGCGGAGGTTACGCTTCGTCTGCGTCGTCCGCTGCTTCTGACTGCTCCTTGACATCTTCACGGCGGCGGCGCGGCTCGTGCCTGTGATGGCTGGATTGGCGCCCCCGGCGGCGGCGCGGCGAGCGTTCCCATCCTTCTTCCTCGCCCCAGTCCCAGGGACCGGGACCGAAGCCAAAGAACGCCCCCGGACCAGCCCGGAAGCCCTCCTTACCCCTGCGACTACCCTTGTGCAGTCCGTGCATCCAGTAGCGCGGGTCCAGGCTCATCACGAAATCGCGCAGTTCTTCCTTGTCGCCTTTGATCTCGATGCGAAAGCCGTCGTCCGTTTCGATGATTCGAAATTCCCGAATAACCTCTTCCATGTCACTCTCCGTTATGTGTTGTTTACAGTCACTTACTTGGTGCCCAGCGCACAAATACAGGGCGCGGGCTGCATTGATTTGATTTCCAGCCGGATATAGGTAAACCCGGCGGTTGATAACTGCTCCGCGATCGCGCGTGCGAGCCGCTGAGCTTCGGCGTCAGTATCGACCTTGCGCGGCTGCTCGGTGATGGCGATCAGGCCGCCCGGTTTCAGCACGCGGTAGATTTCCGCCAGCCCTGCCGCCGGGTCAGCCCAGTGATGCAGCGAGTTGATCGCGAATACTTTGTCGAACGATCCGTCATCATACGGCAGGTCAAGCACCGAGCCATAGCGCAGGTCAACCTGCCCGGCCCGGATCGCGGCAGCGTTGCGCGCCTGCGCCCGCCGGACCATCAAATCGGAATAGTCGACCCCGGCGAAAAACGCGTCCGGGGCACTCGCGGCTACCTGCTGGATCGTCAGCCCTGGGCCAAAACCCACTTCGAGCACGCGCTCGCCCGGCTGCACATCCAGCAGCGTCACCGCCCAGGTGTTGCGCTCGCCGTTCTGGCGGATCATGATGCGCTCTGCCAGCCTGCCGATCAGCCCGCGTGGGCGGCCAAACTGCGACGTAATATATCCCATCCGCTCATGTCTCCTGTGGATTACGATTCAGCGTTCGCCCGGCTGCTGTACAGGTCATCATAGAGGCCCTGAAGCATGTCCAGCGTATGCCGCAGCCTGGTTTCCTGGTGGCGGCTGATTTCGTCGTGTACATGGTGCAGCGCATCCATGACCGCCGGTAAGCAGCCTTCCCCCTCGCTGTGCCGGGCCGCGTGATACGCCTGCCACTCCGGCGACTCGTTCACCTCGACGTGCAGACCGTCCTCGTCCTCGGTGATCCGCAGTTCGAACAGGACCTTGTCCTCACTCATCCGTCTCATCCTCCAGGTCGTCTAACATATCCTTGAGCACTTCGAGCGCCTCGCGCAGCTTGGGCCGCATCACCGCCCGCAGCCGGTCGAGTTCCTCCTCCCCGGCGTCGGTGATGGTATAGCGCCGGACTGTGCGCCGGTCGGGGTCTTCCCACTCGCCCGTGATCAGCGCCTGCTCTTCCAGGTCATTGAGCAGCGGGTAGATCGCGCCGGGGTTGGTGCCCCACGCGCCGGACGTGCGCTCGGTGATCAGGCTCATCAGCTCGTTGCCATAGCGCGGCTGCTCGCTGAGCAGGTGCAGTACATACAGCGGCAGCAGTCCGCCGCCCTTGCTGAGCGCCATCGATACGAACGGATTAAAAAACGCCTCGCCTATCTGCCAGGGCCGGAAGCGCCGCCCGCCAAACATCCAGTGTTTTTCCGGCGGCTGGCCGAGAAACTGCTCGAACATCTCGCGCCATTCACGCGGATCGGCGCCGGGCGGGCCGTGCTTCCAGAAGTTGTGCCGGTGTGATCGTCTGTGGCGGCTGTGCCTGTCATATTTGTGTTCTGTCACGCGGCTACCTGTATACTATATTGAATTCAATAATATTGAATTGATTATAGTTGAATCCAAGCAGGCCGTCAAGGACGTTTACAGATTTTTTATGGATAGGGTGCTTTGACACGGGGTTAGGAGAAAACGCAGCCCAGCGCGGAACGATTGCAGCGGCGATCAGTATGCACGCCTGCCAACCGCCAGCCGCTAGTCCACCCGCACGTTCTCCTCGCCGAGCATACTCCGCGCAAAATCGAGAATATCGTCATTGATGCCAATCGGCTGGTTGGGGAAGTCCATGCGCGCGTGCTTTTTCCCGCCGCCCTCGATGACAAAACAAAACGTGTCATGGCCCGGATACTGGGTCACCACGCCATGCAAGCGCCGCATCCGGCTGCGATCCCTGGCCGAATCGTCGGTGCGGTGGAAGACCAGCGTCAGCAGGCGGCTGGGACCGGGATCGGGTTCCGGCTCTGGGGTGCGTCGGGCGCGCCGACGACGCGGCACAGGCGGCGCATCAGTGGATGGGGGACGCGCGCCGTTGGTGCTCTGATCCTCGTCCGGCTCTGCGTCTCTGATCAGGTAGCCTGTATCCTCGTGGTATTCAAATTCCGGCGGCGGACTCCAGCCATTTTCTTCGACTTCGAGCCAGCCGGGCACTTCGCGGTCGGTGATCATCCCGGCGTCGGGCTGCGGCGCTGACCCGGAGACAGGCGCGGATGATACCGGCGCAGGCGGCGGCTCGATGGATGGGACTGGGACCTGCGTCCCCGCCGCCGAGGCAGGCATCACCGGCTCGGTAGCAGGCGGCGGCTCGGATTCCTGGCCGGTGTCAGAGACGATCTCGCCCGTTTCTTCGTCGTAAGGGCTGTCGTCCTCGCCTTCCGGTTCGTCATCCATCCACGCCAGGCGCAAACCGGTCAGTTTGGGCAGTTCTTCCGCTGCCGTGACGATCTCAAAATCCTGGGTCACCGAATCGATAATTACCTGCACATCGCCCCGGCTGGTATCGGCCTTGCCGCGCACGATCAGCACGGCGTCTTCCTCCACCAGGTCGCGATACTGGCCCCAGGTGCGCGGGAACAAAACCGCGTTCAGCATCCCGGTGATGTCCTCGATGGTCAGGATCGCCATCGGGTCGCCCTTGCGGGTGGTGATGTGGCGGATGTCGGTCACCAGCCCGGCCACCGTCACAGGCTGCCCGTTGATCGCTTCGCCCATCTCGACCATCTCGGCGCTGGTGTGAGTCATGACGTGCTGCAAGTGGTCCATAACCATCTTGAGCGGGTGATCGGTGACATACAGTCCAACCAGTTCTTTCTCCCAGCGCAGCATCTCGCGCTTGGTTACGTCGCTCACGTCCGGCAGGTTGCCCAGGATGCTTTGCTGCGCGTCAAATTCAACGCCTGTTGTCTCGCCAAACAGGCTCATCTGCCCGACATCCTGCGCGCGGTGGTGGTCGGCGGAAAAGCTCAGCATCCGGTCCAGCGCGGCCAGCAGCACTGCTCGCGGTCCAAACTTGTCCAGCGCGCCCACGCGGATCAGCGATTCCAGCGCGCGTTTTTGCACGAGGCGCAGGTCTACGCGGCGGCAGAAGTCGTCCAGGTCCACAAACGGGCCGCCCGCTGCGCGTTGATCGAGGATGTGTTCCAGCGGCGCCACGCCCACGTTTTTGACCGCGCCCAGCCCAAACCGGATCGCGCGCTGCCCGCCCGGCTGGTCCTCGATACTGAAGTCTAGATGGCTGTGATTCACGGTCGGTGGCAGGATGTCGATCCCCATGCGGTGGCAATCCGCCGCGAACAGGCTGACCTTGGCGGAATCGTCGCGGTGAACGGACATCAGTGCAGCCATAAACTCATGCGGATAATGGCACTTTAAGAATGCTGTCTGACATGTTAATACCGCATAATCCGAGGCATGGGAGTTGTGAACGATAAAATCGTTGGCAACAAAGCAGTGCGTATCGGGCACCGTTAGATCGTAGGTAGGTTTATCGCCCACGTACTCGATAGATGTGATCTTGTCCCAGTACACGTCGCCGTCTGCATAGGTGCGTAAATCGTCCGCATCAAAGAAATCTGCCAGCCGCCCGATGATCGTTCGGGTGAAGCCGATCTTTGAAGCGGACGACGTGGCCGTAAATTCACGGGTAGCGACCCCGGCCCGATCATGAACCTGTGTCCAGGTCAGACCATGCGCTTCTTTCTGCTGTTGGACAATATGTTTTACGCCGAGTGGGACAATGTCGTGTGTCCCAACCAGCACGTCATCGGGAAGCACCATCCGCGCCAGCTTATCACGCCGATCCGCGCTGACAAAGTGACAGCCGATGGTCTCAGCAAATGTGCGAATATTGTCGTTGCCCGTAACAAAGACCTGGTACCCGATGCGGCCATCTTTGTACGGGAAGTTAACCGTGCGCAGGCGGGTTACTATGTCCAGGCGCAGCAACAGGTGTTGAAGCTGGCGCGCCAGCCGCTCGGACGCGGTGGCATAGAATAAGCTGCGCCCGTCCTCGTTGATATGCCCATCCCCTTCCCACATGCGCGCGATCAGCAGCGCGATCTGGCGGTTGGTTAATTCAAACGCTTCATCGGGGATGGCCTTTTCACGGGCGTTTTTGCCCCACACGCCCAGCCGCTTGAGCCACGTCACCACACCGGGCTCGCGTTTGCGATCCACGCGGCGGCTGTATACAGAGTGCGTACTTTTGTGCCAGGCCACCGTTGCCCCGGTGTTGTCGAACTGTTCCAGGTGTGCCACGTAGTCGTGCAACTGCTCATCATCGCCGGTGTAGTAGTACGCGCCGTGCGGGTGGCACAGGTTGCCCTCGGCCAGCAGGTGGCCCAGCACAACCACCTCATGATCGGCCCATTCGCGTGTGCCTTCAACCGGAATCCGGCGCGGCACAGCGATTAGGTCACCGGGGCCAAGCTCACCCAGCAGCCGCCAGCCGTCAAAGGTATAAAACGGGTGGTTGTCTGTTGCCTCGATCTGCCGACCGGATTGTGTTGTCAGGCGGTACACCGGCTTGACGCCGTTGTTCATCACCGCCGTCACTATGCCCGGCTCCAGCCGCAGGTGATCGGTATCGCATGTCAGCGTATGCTCGATGCTGGTTCCATCTGCCAGATCGCCAATCCGCACCAGCCGCCCGGTAGCTGCGTCGATTACCTCGACATCGCCCGGCACACACTTATTGAAGCCGTAACGCGCAAAAAATTCTATATCATCAAATATCTTGCTCGCTATTTCTCTGCTTACGCCGTGTTCCGGGCCGCGCTTCTCGAAAATCTGGCGGTGCTCCTGCAAAGCTTTCTTTTTCTTCTTTGAGACGGCCCGGCGCATCAAGTCCGCCTCGCCCAGCGAGTAGCCGAACAACTGCGAGCCGATCTGCATGATCTGCTCCTGGTAGACGATGATGCCGTATGTCTCCTCCAGGATCGGTTTGAGCAGCGGGTGCTGGTAATGCACGTCCTCATCGCCGTGCAGGCGGCGGTTGTACGTCGGGATATATTCCAGCGGGCCGGGACGATAGAGCGAGATGCCCGCGACGATATGCTCAAAGCGCTTGGGGCGCATATCGGTCAGCATCCGGCGCATCCCCTGCGATTCCAACTGGAACACGCCGATGGTTTCACCGCGCCCGATCATCTCGAACGTCTCCTCGACCCGGCGCGTTTTTTCCGGGTCATCTGGATCGGGCCGGTAGGGGATGTTCGACAGGTCGTAGTGCACGCCGTGATATTCCTCGATCATCTCGCACGCCCGGCGCATGATCGTCAGCGTGGACAGCCCCAGGAAGTCCACTTTCAGCAGGCCGATGGATTCGCAGGTTTCCATCGGGAACTGCGTCACCTTTTTGACCGGCACATCGTCGCCGCCGCTGGTCGGACGGTGCAGCGGGATATACTCGTCCAGCGGGCGGTCGGCCACGATCACCCCGGCGGCGTGCGTGCTGGCATGGCGCGTGATGCCTTCCAGCCGCCACGCCGTATCGATCAGGTTGCGCGCGGTCTTGTCCTGCTCATAGACCGCTTTCAGATCGGGGATCGCTTTTTCGGGATCGTCGCCCAGCGCATCGGCAAACTTGATCGGCTTGCCTACGCTGGGGATCAGCCGGGCGATCCGGTCCACTTCCGGCAGCGGCAGGTCAAGCGCGCGGCCCACGTCGCGGATCGCGGCCTTGCTGCCCATCGTGCCAAAGGTGATGATCGCGGCGACCTTGTCTTCACCGTATTTCTGCGCGCAGTATTCGATCATCTCGGCGCGGCGATCTTCGGGATAGTCCAGGTCAATGTCGGGCATCGACACGCGCCCAGGGTTCAGGAATCGCTCAAACAGCAGGCTGTTTTGCAGCGGGTCAATGTTAGTGATGCCCAGCGCATACGCTGCCACGCTGCCCGCCCCGGAACCGCGCACATTCCACCAGATATCGCGGTGCCGCGCGAACTCGCACAGGTCCCACACGATCAGAAAGTACGTGTCGAACCCCATCTCGTTAATGATGTCCAGCTCATAATCCAGCCGCTCGCATACGACCGGGTCGTCGGCATGGCTGCCGTAGCGCCACCCCAGCCCTTTTTCGCACAAATGGCGCAGGTACGTCTTGGTGTTGTGGCCCTCCGGCACCGGGAAAACCGGCAGGTGGTAGCCCTCGGAATCCAGGTTGACGTCACACTGCTCTGCGATCCACAGCGAGTTGGTCAGCGTGTCGGGCACCTCGCCAAAGATCGACCACATTTCCTCCGCCGTGCGCAGGTGAAAGCTCTGATCCGAAAAGCGCATCCGGTTTTGATCGGCTTTCCTGCCGCCGGTCTGGATGCACAGCAGCGTATCGTGCGCGTCGTGGTCTTCGGCCAGCACATAATGCACATCGTTGGTCGCCAGCAGCGGTACGTTGGCATAGTCCTGGTGGTCGGCCAGCCAGCGGTTGAGGATGTGCTGCTGCTCGATGTCGTGTTCCTGCACTTCCAGGAAGAAGTTTTCTGGCCCAAACACGTCCTGGTACCAGCCGATCCGGCGCAGGGCTTCCTCCTCGCGCCCCTGCTCGACCATGCGCGGGACCTCAGACGCCAGGCAGCCGGTTGTGACGATCAGCCCGTCGGCGTACTGCTCTAGCAAGGCGTGATCCACACGTGGGCGGTAGTAGTGGCCTTCAAGCTGCGCCGCCGACGTGAGCTTGAGCAGGTTTTGATAACCGGCCTGGTTTTTCGCCAGCAGCAGCAGGTGATAGGGCTTGCTGTCTAGCTGCGGATCGCGGTCGGTCATGCCGCGCTGGGCCAGGTACGCCTCAACGCCGATGATCGGCTTGATGCCCGCTTTTTTGCAGGCACGGTAAAAGTCGATCACGCCAAACATCGTGCCGTGATCGGTGATCGCCAGGGCGGGCATGTTCAGATCGGCGGCGCGCTGCACAATACGCTCGATCCGGCTCAGGCCGTCCAGCAGGCTGAATTCGGTATGGACGTGCAGGTGGACAAATTGCTTTTCGTCGGACATGGGGCCTATCACTGTTTTGTTGATCCGCTGCGTCTATAGAACATCTTATCGGATCGCTGCTGTCATGACAACACGCCGTCACGCTCACGATCCTTAAAAAAGACGTGATTTTTCAAAGAGACACCACGCTACAGCGCTGCCCGGATGCGCGCCAGCAGGTGAGCCTGCTCGCCGGGCACGTGCTCAGACAGGCGGACGGCCAGGACCGGCAGCATCCAGGCGTTCACCTGCGCCAACGTCGCGCCGCGCTGCGCCAGGTAACGCCGTAAATAGGCGCGGTGGATGATGCCGCGCACCAACCAGACAAGCGCGCGCAGCAGCGGACCCATATCCGACGGCGGCAGGCCAACCGTCAGCAGCAGCGACGTGCGCGCCACGTCCGCCAGCGGGTTACCGCGCGTGGCCGCGATCCAGTCGATGATCACCGGGCCGCGCGCCGTGAGCAGGATGTTATCCGGGTGCAAATCGCCATGACAGGCCGCGCCGCCATCCGGCAGGTCGTCCAGCGCTGCCAGCGCCGCGCGCCGGGCGTTGTCCGGCAGGCAGTCGACCCGTTCAATCCGCCACCGCAGCCGGTCCTTTAACGGGGGCATATCATCGATCTGGACGGCGTGCACAGCGGCATGTAGATCGGCCATCTGGCGGGCCAGCGCGGCGATTTTCCAGGGGCGGGACACCATCACGTCAAACATCGTCGGGCCGTCAACCCGTTCGTAGAGCAGGCCATGCCGCCCGTCTACATGGATCACGTCGCCCACACCGGGCACCGCCAGACCTGCCGCCGCGACGGCCCGGCTGTGGTGCGCCTCGGCTTCGATGTCCGCCAGGGGCATCCAGTCATGAAACAATTTGAGAACATACCCATCGGACCACGTATAAATATTAGCGGTGCGTCCTCGCCCAATGATGCGCTGACCTGTGATCATGTGCGCTCCCCGGTGGTATGCTGGATGCAATCCCGCTGTGATTATAGCACTACTGTATGATTGACCGATCAAAGTTTAAGGAGTGTACACCATGAGCGATCAACCCGACCGTATACCCGGTTTTCCACCCAAAATGACACTGTGCGTGGGCGCGGTGGTGCTGCACGACGACCGCGTGCTGTTCGTGCGCCAGACATACGGCGACAGCCTCACCAATACCTGGACGCTGCCCTGGGGGTTTGCGCATGATGGGGACGATTGCAGCCAGCCCGCCCCACCTCACGAGGCCGCCCTGCGCGAAACGCTCGAAGAAAGCGGCATCACCGCAGAAGTTGAAGGGTTGCTCGGCATCCAGAATCACACCAGCCGGGCGGGTGAACCGCGCCTGTACCTGTTGTTCCTGTGCCGCCATGCCAGCGGCGAGCCAACGCCCGACGGTCACGAGACAGACAAAGCCGCCTACCTTTCGCTGGCCGACCTGGATGCGCTCGACGAACGGGTAGACCCGTTTTGTGACTGGCTGGCGCGGCGCGTGCTGCGCGGCGAGCACCACCTCATCCCGCCGGAAGCCGCCAATCCCTACCGGCCCCATACCGCGTTTTTCTAACCGGGCGCGCTGTCCGCAGCAGCCAGCCGGGCGCCCGGCCACCGCTCCTCGTGCCCAATGCCTGCGCCGGTTTGGCAGAATACAAACCAGTGGTATAGTGTTTTTAGCGCAGGATATGGCGCAGGCGGCGCAGGAGGAAAACCGATGAGGCGGATCAGATGGTTCCTTGCAGCGATAGCGGCAGCAGCGATCACGTGTGGGGCGATAGCACCGGCCTACGGCGCAGCGCTCCCCGCCCCGGCAGCGGGGTGTATGCAGCAGGACGCGGGCGACTGGCGCTGCGTGGAAGTTAACGGGCAGTTGGCGCTCAACGTGCGCAATGGGCCGGGCATTGGGTACCAGGTTATTGGCACGCGCCCGCCCGGCGACCGATTTGAGGCGGACTACCGCCAGCTACAAAGCACAGATGGCTTTAACTGGGTGCCGGTGCGCTATCCCGGCGGCGAAGGCTGGACGATCACTGCCCGGCTCAGCCCGTGCGAATCCGATTACAGCGCGCCGGATCACGAGGTCGTGCTCAACGGCGTGAACCAGGACGGCGAGCTGGACCGCTTCGAGATCGCGCTGATCGCCCGCAGCGTGGTGCTGCTCGCCAACGTGCAGGGCGACTATATCACCAGCACCGGGACCGGCACGATTACCACGCCGGACGGGCTGATCGTCACCAATGCGCACGTGGTCGAAGATGCGCAGTTAGTCGGCGTGGCGCTGCTCAACGACATCAACGACCCGCCGGACTTCCGCTACCTGGGCGAAGTGATCCGTTTCGACGCCGACATCGACGCCGCGCTGATCGCCATCCGCTACGACATGGACGGTAACCCACTCCAGGCTGCCAGCCTGAATCTGCCGTATATCCCCGCCGCGGTGAACGCGGACGAAGTCTTCCGGGGTGATGACGTGTACATCTTTGGCTATCCGGGCATCGGGGATGATTACCTGGTAGTGACCATCGGCAGCATTGTTTCGGTAGAAAACGGGCAGGTTGCCGGGCGGCGGATGCCGGTCTGGTACCGCACCGATGCAGAATTGGCGCCGGGCAACAGCGGCGGGCTGGCCGTGAATGGCAACGGGCAGTTTATCGGCATCCCGACATTCGTCCGGTCCGAAGAAGAAACCGGCGGGCGCCTGGGCGGCATCCGTCCCGCCGAAGTCGCGCTGATGACCGTGTTGGGCGACGAAGCAACGTCTATGGCGGCTACGTTCACAACCCCGACCCCCGCCCCGCCCACGCCCTCCTTGCCACTGCCGCCTGTCAACGAAGAACCGGTGACAATATCCCTGGAAAACCTGCGAACCGATCACGGCGTGATCGTGGAAGGACTGCCGGGGATCACGTTTACCCTGTCGTTTACGATCACCGGCTGGCAGGCGCTCAATGCGACCGTCTACGCCCGCCTGTATTATGACAACGTGCAGTCGATCCCGCTGGTCAACGCGCTGGCGCCCGAAGCCTATCGCGATGGAAACAACGTGGTAGCGGCGAGCTACCTGATCACGCCCTGCTGCGAAGAGACAATCTACGAGGACGTGATACTGTTTGTGCCCTACGAGGCGTTTGGTTTCCAGCAGCCGGGCAGCTACGCGCTGAAGGTCAAGATCGAGATCGTGGCTCAGGACAAGGCATGGCACCGCATGCTGAGTTGGGAATACATCACCTATACCCGCCCGTGAGGGCAGGCAGAGCGCTATGATCTAGGGGGTGCGCTGTCCGCTGCCCAACCACCTGATCAAACGCCTGCCTGATACGGATACAACGGGCGCAGCAAGCTGCGCCCCTACGGAAAGCGGCATATCAAAGATGACATACGATCCGGATCGTCACCACCGCCGCTCGATCCGGCTGCAAGGGTACGACTACTCGCAGGCCGGTGCATACTTTGTCACCGTCTGCACGCATGATCGTAAATGTCTGTTGGGAAAGATTGTAGACCAGCAGGTATGTCTAACGGGCGCAGGGGAAATCGTATCCGAGACATGGCATACAATATCGTCGCGCTTTGCCTGCGTGGAGTTGGATGCATTTGTCATCATGCCTAATCACATCCATGGCATCCTTGTGATACTTGATGGCCCTGGACCTGTAGGGGCAGAGCTTGCTCTGCCCAATCACCAGGCTAAACGCCCACCCGATATGATACGACGTGATGTAGAACGCTGCGCCCCTACCCTGGGGCATATCATTCAAGCGTTTAAATCGATTTCGGCTATCGCGTGTAACCGTCATTTAGACCGCGCCGGGTTGCCATTCTGGCAGCGCAATTATTATGAGCACGTCATTCGAGACGCTGACGATCTGAATCAGATTCGTCAGTATATCGAAAACAACCCCACGCGCTGGGCCGAGGATCAAGAAAATCCCATCCATCATAATTGACAGAGCGAAATTGTCCTCATGTACGACTCGCGGTTATACTACACTGGAACCCTGGGCAAACCCCGTCACGGGAACACAAGGAGGGTGGTTGTGATGCCTGCCAAATCAAAGATGCTGCGAATGATGATCCTGGTCGCCTGGCTGGTCCTGGCGCTGCTGGTGGTGATGCCGGTCCTGGCGCAGGGGGACGACGGCACCTCGACCGGAACGGGCGACACCGCCCAGACTGAAGACGGCGCGCCGCAGGTTCCCGAAGACCTGGACGACATCGCCGTGCGGTTAATGCCGCTGCTGGTTGGCGCGGCACTGATCGAGCGCACGATTGAACTGCTGTTTGACTGGGTGGAGCGCGCCATTCTCGACGCCAGCCACTACCTGAACCAGTGGGCAGCCAGGGTCACCGGGCTGGTGCAGGTCGATCTGCACCAGGCATGGGAGAACCTGAACGACCTGACCGGCGCGCTGTTGTCGCGGCAGGCAGAAGAGGCACCACCCGACGCGGGCAATCCCTACAGCAGCGACCCGGCAGACTGGCCGCTGGGCCAGCTTGAAGAAGCCCTGATCGCCGCGCAGCTTAAGCTGGATGAAGCGCAGGACGCCATTGAGACTGCGATGGACTCGCCGCTGTATGTCTCGCATAAGAAAATGGCGGCGGCCTGGCTGAGCATGGGCTTTGGGGTGCTGCTGGCGCTGGTCGCCAACCTGCGCCTGTTTGACCCGCTGGGCGTTGAGGTTGCCGACAGCCTGAAAGGTGGCTTCGACATCTTCGACCTGGTGATGGCGGGCATATTGATGGGCCTGGGCACCGAGTGGGTGCACCAGGTGATCGGTTTGCTGATCCAGGGGAAAGGGCTGCTCGGACGCGCGGCAAGCGGCGGCGCGCAGGTCGATCCCGATCTGGTGGCCGACATGGCGCTGATGGCCGTCGAGGGCGAGATGCAGACGCAGACCGAGAACCTGCGCGAGAACGTGTTAAAGGAAGTGATCGAAAAAGTGCCATCAGCCCTGCCAGCCGAGCGCACTATCGAAATTTTGCCTGCCGTCATGGCGTCCAAAGACGCGGTCCAGGTGCCTGCCGTTGTGCTGGAACAGTTGGCCGCCAAAGCAGGCACATCCACCACGCTGCCCGGCAGGGAAACCGCTCCTGCCGAATCTGCCGACCGGAGCATCGCCGCATCGCTGGTAGCGGATTACATCGCGCTGTATGACGTGGCGGTCACCGTGCGCGGCAGCGGCGTGAACGTGCGCACCAACCCCAGCCTGGACAGCGATATACTCGGCGGGCTGCCGGACGGTTCCCGCCAGGAAGTACGCGGGCTGGTGTTCCGCGATGTTCACACCTGGCTCCAGGTCCCCTGGCAGCGTGACGATCAAGCAGGCCAATTCGCCTGGATCGCGGGTGAATACACCGATTTTGCGCGTTCAAGCGCCTACAGCCAGGTGACCGAAGCGTGGTACGAATCGCGCTCGGTGCTGCGCTTCCGGCGGACGCTGGTCCGCGAACTGCTGCGCGTGCGCGGCACGGACCCCGCCAAGCTGGCCGAGGTGGACGATATGGCCGGGCGCGCGCTCGAAAACCTGGAAGATGCGCTGGCCGAGCAGACCATGCTGCCGCAGTATGACAAATTCTGGGCGATGCAGGCGCGCCTGGGTTTGCCGGACCCGTTCGAATTCCTGCCGGTGCATACGTCTCCGCCGGAGCTGATCTACGACACCATCTTCAGTGGGTTTGGCCCGACAACGCTGGCGTTCGATAGCTGGCAGATTTATTATGACCGGACGCGCGGCTTACACAGCGGCGTTGATTATTTTGTGCCCGAAGGCTCACCGCTGGTCGCGGTGTGCGACGGCGTGATCGTGGACTTCCCCTTCATGGACGTCCCGGCAGAGCGTTCGCTGGCCCTGCGCGCCTACCTGCCCCGCCATGACAGCAGCCTGCACGGACCGCGCGTGCTGTCCAATCTGGTCATCGGCTACGGCCACCTGACCGGCAACCCGTCCAGCGACCTGGTGCACGTGGGCGACGAAGTGCGCGCCGGGCAGATTATCGGCACGTCGGGCTGGCCGGTGTATATGCGGGATGACGGCACCGTTGGCATCCAGCGCAACAACGCGCACCTGCACATCGAAACGCACCTGGTCACCGACGGCACCAATACGTTCGGCAGCAATCTGCCGCTCAACCCGCTGCTGTTTTGGACGCCGCGCCTGATCGCACTGCAAGCCCGGCTGGCGGCGCACGACACCATGTCGCCCTACCCATCGGGCGGGCACCCGTTCGGGCGGCTGGGCTTCTTCAGCATCGGCATGTTTTCGACCAGACCGGCGCGTTCCATCGTGTGGGAATACACGCCGGAAGCAGGCGCGCCCTGGCCAGAAGGCGTGTACGCCCTGGATGCCATGCTCGCCCAGTTGCGGCAGTTCCGGGCCTATCCAACGGACGGATCAAGCCCGTTTTAGGCAGGCAGCGGTTGGCGGCTGGCATTTAACCAACCGCTAATCGGACCTTATGCTGATTCGGTTGTTGACCAGATATGAACTGTTTTGGTTGGCCTCACCCCTCATCCTCCAACCCCTTCTCCCCGGTCTATACACACAGCTATAGAGGGGAAAAGAGGAGCAGCGCAGCGGGATTACACCCGTTCGCGGTTTGTCTCCCCCTCTCTATTTTCAAGGAGATGGGGCCGGGGGGTGAGGCCAACTGCCACCCGCCTACATGATGTTCGAGAGAACGCAGCCAATGTACAACACACCCCCGCCCAACCTGATGCACGGTATCCAGTTGGTGCAGGCCGGGCGCAAGGCCGACGCGCTGCCCTACCTGCGCCACGCTGCCCGGTATGATCGCCTGACCGCCGACGGCTGGCTGTGGCTGGCGGCGGCTACCGCTAACCTGGACGAGTACCGGCGGTGTGTGGCGGAAGCGCTGAGCCTGGACCCGCGCCACCCGACCGCGCTGCGGATGCGCGGCGATCTGCAACGTCATGACCGGCTGGCGCAGGGCGTGGCAGCGGTAACCGCTCCTGGACCGGCGCCTGCTGTCGGCCCGGTACCGGTCTATGCACCTGCGCCGGACAGCAGCGCTCCACCCCGCCCTTCACGGCTGCGGCGGCTGTTACGGGCGATGGTCGTGCTGCTGATCGTGGGCGGGTTAGGGGCGGGTGTGATCGGGCTGGCAGCATCCGGCGTGATCCAGGACACGGTCAAGGACTGGTTCACGTCCGACCAGACGCGCACGCTGGCGTTCACGGTGGGCGGCGCGGATGACAGCGCGGACAGCTACCGCTTCCGCGTTGAAATGCCGGATTCCTGGCAGGCGGCGGATACCGGCGATCCGGCGTGGCGGGCCACGGTTGATACCCTGAACGGCAAATTCCCCGCGCCGGAAGGCACGGTCAGTGTATGGGATCAGGTGGATGAGCCGTTCGAGCAGGCGGCGCGCGATCCGACCTACGGCGCCGTGCTGCCCAACGTGCGGCTGGTCGAAACGGACGCCGACACCCTGGACCGGGACGGCATGGTCGCCGCGCTGACGTTGCAGGAGATTCTACCGCTGCCCGACGCCCCGGCGAGCCAGGCAGCGGGCATTTGTGAACGGCTGCGCACGCTGGAAGAGCAGCTAACGGCCAACGGCAGCCTGGCATCTGTGCCGGATAACGAGGTGATCGAGTCGGCGCTGGTCACACGCGCCGACCTGGATGACTGCGTGTTCACTATCCACCGCCGCTATACCAACCAGCAGCCGTACCAGGTCGTGTTTGCCCTGTCGCCGGAGCGCGCGCCCGATGCCACGCGCAGTGTCACGCTGATGGTCCCGGTTGATGGGTCGCTGTATGCCGTGTGGCTGCTGACGTTTGCTGACAGCGCCTACGACGACTACAGCAGCGCCATCGCCCGGATCATCAATACGCTGGTCTACGTGGAAGAACCATAACAGCAGGAGTCAATCCTTCCGCGCGCGGAAGCACATAAAGCCCGGCTCGCGCATCAGTTCCGCGTAATCTTCCGGGTCGGCGCGCCTGAAGTCTTCGGTGGGCAGCGGCTCGGTGATCTGCTCAATCACAAACCCGGCATCACTCAGCGCAGCGGTCATCAGGCCCAGCGGGCGGCGGTAAAACGGCATGTATACCGGCTCCCCGCCAAACCCGCGCCAGGGCATACCCACCTGCTCAACTGCGAAGTAGTTCCCGTTGGCGGACATGGTGTATTCTGCGAACGGGTGGCCGGTCGAAAACACAAACAACCCGCCCGGACGCAGCGCCCGGTAAAACGTGGCAAAGGGCGCGTGCCAATCCTCGATGTAATGCATCACCAGCGAGCTAAACACCAGGTCAAACGCACCGTCGGCCAGGAAGTCCAGCGGGCGGCTGAGATCGACTTCGTGCAGGTCGCAGCGCGCGCCGACCCGCTGCCGCGCAAACGCCAGCATCTCCGGGCTGGCATCCACGCCGACCACCTCAGCCCCGTGATCGAGCATCCATTCGGCGTACAGCCCGGTGCCACAGCCCGCGTCCAGCACGCGCTGGCCGTTCACATCTGGCAGCAGGGCCAGTATGGCCGGGCGCTCGTAATAGGCATTGTGCGGCTTGGTATCGATCCGGGCAGCATAGCGCGCGGCCAGCGCCGCGTAGGCATCTGCGGCCAGCGGTTTATCCGGTTGGTCGGGCATGATCGGCTCCTTTATCACAGGGAGTAGGGCTTTATGCGAGTGTGGCTGTTGACCATAAACGGGCTGGTTTAAATTGGCCTCACCCCTCATCCCCCAACCCCTTCTCCCCTCTCCAGCACAGCTATAGAGGGGAAAAGGGGAGCAGCCCGGCGGGAAAACAGACGTTCGTTGCTTTGCTTCCCCTCGCCATTTTGAATGGAGAGGGGGGCAGGGGGGTGAGGCCAGCCGCCAGATTGCCGCATCTGTAAAAACGAGCATAACACCCGAATAGAGCATTATCTACCGATTGAGAAAACGCACACAGCGCAGCAGAAAAAATCAACGCCGGGGTGTCTCACCCGGCGAAGCTTTCGAAACTTTTGTAGGAGTACCCAAAGGTCTTTTTTCGCGCAGCTAACAACTACTATACCGCGTTTTGAGCCAAAATGCCAGTAATAGGGGGATTTATTCTGGCCGTGTGTGGCATAATGGGGCCAGCGTCCGACCGGCAGCCCAACAGCGCTGCCCAGGCAAGCAAAAAAGGAGCTGATTCGATGAGCGACGAGAAGCAGGAAGTCTACCAGGTTCACCCGATTGGCTACGTGCGGGAAGAACAGGAGGGGCAGTTTATTGTAGAAATCCTCGAACCGTACCGCCCTGCGCTGAACAAATTGGAGCACTTCAGCCATGTGCACGTTTTGTGGTGGGCACACGAACTCGACAACGACGAGGCACGCGGCATTTTGCAGGCGGACCTGCCCTATGCCCCCGGCACCCGCGCCGGGATGTTTGCCTGTCGCGGGCCGGTGCGTCCCAATCCGATTTTGATGGACGTCAGCGAGATCATCGAATGTGACGAGAAAACGGGGATCGTGCGGGTCGCCTGGCTGGATGCCGTGCCCGGCTCACCCGTGATCGACCTGAAGCCGTACATCCCGGTATCGGACCGTGTGCGCGGCGTGCGCGTGCCGTCCTGGCTCGAGGACTGGCCGGAATGGCTCGAAGACGCGGCAGACTTCGACTTTGGCGATATGGGCGGCTAATCGCGCGTAATCACGCCCCCATGACTGCGTGCCCCCGCCCTGCCGGTGGGGGCATTGTTGATCGGGCGGCTCGCCTACTTCTGCGATTCCCACTCCTGCACGACATCTATCAGCAGGTCGCGCACGTCGTCGTCCTCTACCTCGTCTATGCCGTCATAAAAGGTGCCGTCCACTTCGATCCGCACACCGCCTTCTATTGAGGGCCGGACGTGAATCGAGCGGTCGCTGAACGACGGCAGGTTATCCAGCCGGAATTGCAGCAGGGTTTCGATCTCGTCTGCGATGTTGAGCGCAGGCAGTTCTTCGGCAGGCGTGGGCGTATGCCCCATCGCAACGCGCGTCATCTGGCGCAGCATCGAGCCGGGACTCATCGACGGTGGCGGCGTGAGATC
The DNA here is from genome assembly GCA_016926875.1 of Anaerolineae bacterium. Lineage (GTDB taxonomy): Bacteria > Chloroflexota > Anaerolineae > Aggregatilineales > Aggregatilineaceae > JAFGNU01. The sequence goes on from JAFGNU010000019.1 coordinate 19,958, forward strand.
GTCGGCGCCGGGCGCTTGCGCGGCGGCCCGGTCGGATGTGATCTTGCGTGCGGGACGGGCGACGGCGTCCAGGTCGCGGACCACGTTCAGGAAGCGGCGCTCCAGGTCAGCGCTGCGCAGGTCTCGCAGCGTCTCAAAGCGCTGCCCGCCGATTTCCAGGACCAGCGAGCCGGTCGACAGGTCGCGCCAAACGCGCAGCAGTTCGACCGAGTCCGCCGGTTCGCCTGCTGCGGCGGCTTCGCCTACACCGGGACGCGGCACGGGTTCGGGCAGTGGTTCCTCGCCGGGCACAGCGCCGGTATCAGCCGGGACCGGTTCGTCTTCTGCCGGGTAGATATCTTCCGGTTCCGGTTCGGGGAACATCTCCGCCAGCTCTGATTCGGACATCGGCTCCGGTTCGGGCGCGCCCAGGTCGCCGGTCAGCATTCCCAGGTCCGGCAGCGGCGCGGCAGTTGGCGGCTGCTTGGACGGGATGCGCTGGATGACGGGTGCCCGGTCGGCAGGGGGAGCCTCGCCGGAGGTTTCGCCCTGGCTCTCCGGGTTCAACCGGCGCACAATCCATTTGTACACCGTTTCGTGGATGCCGGGCAGCGGCGGCAAACCCTTCGCGGCGCGGCGGCGGCGTTCACCAGCACGCTGAGCAACCAGGACCACCAGCAGCAGCCACAACACCCCGATTGCACAGGTCAGAATCACCAGCCCGCTGATCTGGCTGAAGAAGTCCGACATATCAGATGATTCAACCTGGCTAAGAAAATTCGACAGGCCAGAGGGATTGATCATGATCTTTTCTCACGTGATAACTTACAGTGCAGGATAGTGTACAGACAGCGTTCAGATATATTGTAGGCCAAACGCGCTGTGCGCACTGGCTTATCGTGCCTGGCAAACCGGGCACAGATGCGTGCCGCGCTGGCCTACAACGGTTTTTTCAATCGGATGGCCGCAGCGGGGGCACGGCTGCCCCGCGCGCCCGTAAACGCTCAGCCCATCCTGCGCCGAGCCTTTGGCCCCGTCCGGTTTGCGATACCAGTTGACACTCGCGCCTTCACGCCGGATGCCCGCACGCAGCACATCCCGGATCGCCGTATACAGCCGCGCTACCTCGTCCTCGGCCAGCGTATCCGCACGGCGCAAGGGATGCAGCCCGCTTGTAAAAAGCGCCTCGTCTGCGTAAATATTGCCCAGCCCGGCAAGAAATGTCTGATTCAAAAGCAGCGGTTTTAGCATCCCACTGCGCCGGGCGATCCGTTCGCGGAAGGCATTCAGCGTGAAGGTTTTTTCGAGTGGTTCCGGGCCGAGCACCCCCGTGATATCGATTGAGTCAGCGACCAGGTACACGCGCCCAAACTTGCGCGCATCGGAAAAGCGGAGCTGGTGCGCGTTGTCCAGTTGGAAAGTAAAATGCACCCAGCGGTCGGCATACCGTTCTGCCTCGTCCGGCACAACGTACAGCCGCCCGGTCATTTTCAGGTGAACGATCAGCGTATCCGGTCGCAGGCGGATCAGAATGTATTTGCCGCGCCGGTCGATGGCTTCCACCGGCTGCCCCGCGATCCGCCCGGTGAAGATCGGCCCGTCCGGTGTGACCAGCGAGCGCGGCCAGTCATACGTCACGCCGCTGATCGTGCGCCCAACCAGCGGCGCGCGCAGATCGCGGACGACGGTTTCGACTTCGGGCAGTTCGGGCATATAGTTAATTGCACCTCATGCTTTTTGCGCGGCGATGCCGATCCACTCGGAACCGGGCGCGTAGGGCGTCCCGGCCAGATCGCTCCACATGGCGCGCACGTCGAACCCGGCCTGCTCGATGATGGGCGTGATCGTCTCCGGCGAATAGTCCAGAAACCAGTTGCGGTACACGCTGATCCGTCCATCGGCTTCGATCACCACAAACTGGTCCAGGTACGTGTCATGTTCCGGGTAGTCGAAGCCCTGTTCCAGCACCAGGTGCGGGCCGGGCTTCCAGAAACCGGAGTCGGCGACATACCAGCCGTTTTGCAGCCCATACCGGGCGCGCAGTATCCGCGTGCTGACGTCGAATACAAAATAGCCGCCGGGCTTGAGCGCGCGGTGAATATGGCCCAACAGCAAACCGCGTTTCTCCGGCGACAGCGGGCACAGGTCGCCGTAGATCAGCAGCACGACGTCAAATTCGGCCTCGATGTCGAGCGTCAGATAGTCCTGGTAGCGGTACTCAATAGGCAGCTTGTTCTGGCGCGCATAGGCCAGCGCGTAGTCGATGGATCGCCGCGAGTAATCGATGCCCACCATGCGCAGCCCGCGCTGGCTCAGGCTGGTACAGTACAGACCCGGCCCGCAGCCCAGGTCCAGCACGGTATCGCCTACCTTGAGCTTCAAATAGTCCACTAGCCAATCGACCGTGCGCTTGATAACCGGCGGGCGGCGGCTGGCGGCGTCTTCCTGCGGGTTGAGGTGGACAGCCAGCATCATGCTGGAGATGTGCGGATCGTTCCAGAACAGCGGTTCGCCGGGTTCGAACAGCGGCGGCGGCTGGCTGTAGCAGCGCAGCAGGTCCAGGCGCAGCGCGCCGTCCTGAAAAATAGATGTGATGTCGGTTTGCATACGGTCGGTGATCCTTGTTTGCAGCCGGTCAACAAGTGCTGCCCGTATTGTAGAGTGTAATGGATTTGCGTGCACGCGGGGTATAGGTCTTCGGGGCTAGGGTGCGTGCAAAGGTTGTCAGGGAATTGCATCGATCCGGCCTTTGGCCCTCACCCTTCCGGCAGGGCCGGGTCCCTCTCCCTCAGGGCGAGGGATTAGCTCAGTTCTTACTCCCTTCTCCATGAGGGAGAAGGGCCGGGGATGAGGGCTGGAACAGGCGAGATCGTTTCCGTCAAGCGTTTTGATGACAGGTTTTGCTCACACCCCGGGGCTAGGTTCTGTTGACATTTAACGAAAGAGGCGGACAATAACGCCTCATGAAACCCATTCGATGAAAGAATAGTCAAACGATCAGCCGATTCATGTACACGCTAATCGGGTGTCTCGGCTGCTCTCAGTTCTACCGTTGCGCCCACCTCCTGAAGGACATCCTGTGCCAGCTCTGCATGATCCTGTGACACACCCGTTAAGATCGTAACGGGAACGCCGCTGGCTAGCAAATCCCGCGCGTTTTGCACAAGAAGCTGGGTAACGTCTCTGACCGCTAGAATTGTCTGATTGCGGGATGGTCCGGCATCAGTGAGTACAACGTCAAAAACCGGCACGGGGGCGTCTTCTTTGGGCGGCGGCGGGGCAGGCCGCTCGCGTTCCTCCCGTTTGATGTGCCCCACCGCGGCCAGCAAATCGTCGTGGAAATCCCGCCCGTAACGCATCTGCGCGTAAAGCTGGTTGTTGGGAGCCTGTGCTTGCATCTTTTTGATCAAGATTCGGGCGACTATACTCTTTTCGGTGCTGGCGATCACCTGATCTTTGAAGGCGGCGTTTTCCGGCTTGGTCAAAAAGTCATAGATGAGATCATCGGTGGCCCGCGCGTATTTAGGCACGGCGGTGGGGCGTGGCTGAGGTTTTTTGATCTTCGCCGGGTCAGGCTCTGCCAAAATCACCCCCACGGCCAAGAACAGCCACCCGGCGGTGATGATCACATACTCGTGTAGCTGGAGGATAATGCCCAGGCAACCGGCCACGATATACAGGCTCGCCACCAGTTGCTTGCGCTGTCCTAACAGTGTGTTGTTGCGAATCGTCCTGGCGAGCTTGGCATACTTGGCGGGCGGGAATTTCATGCGTGGCACAAACCACATCACCAGCCCGATCACAATGCATGCTAAATTAACGAGTAGCATAATGCCCCCCTCTTTTGACGGGTGTAAGCCCAGGGCAACCCACCGGGTTGCCTCTACATGATCGCGCCACACGTGAACGCCTGAATGCATTCAACCGCGCTCACGTCACCGCGTTCACCGGTATAAGCGCATTACTGCGCCCCCACAAAATTACCCCCGCAGCAGCAAGCCTTCGTGCGGGCGTACAGCCAGCGCCGACAGATCGAGCGTTCCCGCGCGGTCCTGCGTCGTATTGATCAGCACCGCCGCCGATGCGCCAAACGCCGACAGGTCCAGCGTGTGATCCTGCGCGCCATAGTTGAGCACCGCCAGCACAAACACCCCGTTTCCGGCGCCATGAAATCTAGCTGGTTTTGCGTAGATGGATGTTCACCCGTGCCCGGTGTCAGTCGTCGTTTTCCGGTTCGCCGTAGACTTGGTCCAGCATGTCGGACATCAGGCTGGCGACATAGCGCACGGTGCTGATCGCCCGCCCGTAGCGCATTCGTGTCGAACCGAGCACGCCCAATGCGCCGTGCGCCAGCGGCGTCCCGTAGCGGCTCATCACCATGCTGAGATGGGTCAGGTCTTCCCAGCGGCCCTCACCACCGACAACCACATGCACATCCGGTTGTCCGGCGGCCAGCGTCTCGCGCACGATGCCATCCAGCAGCGAGCGCTCTTCCAACACGCGGATCGCCTGCCGCGCCTCGTCATCGGTGAAGGCGGGCAAGCTCTCGCTCAGGCCATAGCGATATATGCGGCGGATGCTGTCCGGATCGCGTTCGCCCATCGCTTCGGATACCAGCTCGCCTACTTCACGCACCAGCGCATCGGCGTGCGAGCGCGTTTTGCTCCGCACGGCGGCGGCATTTTGACCGGCGCAGGCCAGGTTGATGATCTGCGCCACCCGTGACAGCGCCTCTTGGGCTACCGACTCGGCCAGCGTCAAAATTTGCTGGTGGACGCTGCCGCCGTGCAGCACCAGCACCATCAGCACCAGCCGCCCCTGGGTATTGATCAGTTCCAGGTGTTTAAAGTGGCGCTCGATGGCGCGCGGCGGGGTGACCAGCGCGGCAGTTTGCGCGGTGCGGGCCAGCACAATGGATGCGATATGCATCCACTCTTCGATGTCCGGCGGCGCCTGCCGGAACTCGTACATGATCTGGTAGCGCTCCTGCGGCAGCAGGTCCACATGCTGCACCAGCCGGTGTACAAAGTAGCGGTAGCCTTCGGGGGTGGGCACCCGGCCTGCCGAGGTGTGCGGCGCGTAGATCAGCCCGTGTTGTTCCAGCAGCACCATCTCGTTGCGCACGGTGGCGCTGCTCACGCCGAGATCAAACAAGTCTACCAGTGTTTTTGAAGCGACCGGCTGCGGATCGCGAATGTATTCGCGCACGATCAGCGAGAGAATATACTCCTGGCGCTCGGTCAGATCGGGCAGTTCCAGGGAATTGGTGGCCGGTTGGTTCGATGATGGCGGCTTGGGTGTCATGCTGTGTGACCTCGATGTGACACTCGTTTAATAGTACGGCTAACTTTCACTTGAATCATAGCATGTGGGAGCAAGAGCGTCAAAGGCCGGTTTTGGGGAACATGGGGCACGAACACGATCTGCCGGGTGTTTTCTACCGGCGCTCACACCGGTCGCCGCCGGTTATACCAATGGTTATAAAATGATGTATGATGGTACCATTCCCCGACCGAGTCCGTACTCAATCTTTCAGGAGGAAATGATGAAACGCCATCTGGTTATCGTGATCATCGCCGTGCTGTTCGCCGCCGCTGCCGCTGCCGCGATCCATCCCCACCCGCTGGCGGCGCCCGCGCCCGTGTTGGCGCAAAGCGGCCCGGTGAGCGCCTGCCTGGCGCTGCTGGCGGATTATGTGCCGGTGGTCGGCACCGATCGCTACCCCACGCCCGCCGATATGCCGCTGCCCCCACTGCGTGAGGCGTGGCTTGATCCCAGCTTTGGCGCGTGTGTCATCCGTGCGACCGACCGCTTCAACGACTTTGACACGCCACAGCTTGGCATGAAAAACGAGTATTCACGCGTGCAGTCGTTTAACGCCACCGAATCGCTGATCATGGTGCGCAGTGTAGAGGCCGACTGGTTCCTGTATGATGCAAGCACGCTCACGCCGCTGAATCAACTGGTGTCCGACATCTCGATAGATGAACCGCGTTGGGACGCGGTTGATCCGCTGCGGCTCACGTACAGCCCCTGGTGGGACGCCGAAGAGCCGACGATGATGGCCGCCGAACTGATCCCGGTCGACGGTAAGTTTGACATCGACGTGGTGCAGACGCGTGTCTTCACCGACGACCTGCCGTCGGAATGGAACACGGCGGTGATCTGGCGGCGCTGGGAGGGCAGCCCATCGGCGGACGGGCGCTACGATGCGTTCATGGCCGAGGATGACGATTTCGTCACGCGCGGACTGGTTACCTACGACTGGCAGGAAGACACGATCATCGGCCTGTACAGCGTGCCACACGGCGATCTCAACGAGCCGGACAGCGTCAGCATGTCACCGCTGGGTACCTATGTGCTGGCGCAGTTTGAGTCCTGCCCAGAGGGTACGATGGGTACCTATGCAGAGCCGTGCGGCGCGATGATCTATCCTCGCGATTTGAGCGACGGCTGGGGTATCACGCGCATCATCGGCCACAGCGATATAGCGCTCGACGCAGACGGGCGCGAGGTGATAATCTACCAGGAGATCGACACCGACCAGATCGCGATGGCCGACCTGGAAACCGGCGACGTCACGCCGCTGCTGGACCTGGATTATTCACAGGGCAGCTTTGGACTGCACTTCTCCGGGCAGGCGCTCAACCGGCCCGGCTGGGCGGCTGTCTCGGTCCACCCCGAAGAGTATCCGCTGGATTTCAGCAACCCGTTCTGGATGCCGGGCGTGATCTTTGTCGTTGAACTGACGGACAATCCGCGCGTGGTCCAGCTTGCGCACCACCATTCGATCCGCAGCGAAGCCGAAGAGGACTACTTCGCGGAGCCGCAGGTGACGGTCAACCGTGATTTCACGCGGCTGCTGTTCACGTCCAACTGGGAAGTGTACGGTACGGGCGAGGTGGAGATGTATATGATCGTGCTGCCGGACGACTGGCTGGATCGCCTGCCGTAGCCGGGAGCGCACGTGTTTGATCATACGCACGAGAGGCGGTCCGCTGGTCAGGGCCGCCCCTCGTTTTCGTGTGCAGCAGGGAAAAGTTGGATTATCCGGCGCAGCGCTCGAAGGCGGGCAGGTGCATATATTCCGACGCATCCCGCAGCGAGGTGAAGACCTGCGTAATGTCCGGGTAATCCTGCACCGTGTCGAGCCACTCGTCATACAGGCTGAAGTTAGCGATCTCGGCAGCGGCCCCGGCAGCGCAGGCATCCGCCAGGCTGTTGAACTGCGGCACGGGGTCCAGTTCAACTGCTTCGGGCAGCGGGATACCGTAGCGCTCGAAGATGAACTCCAACGACGCGCTGTGCTGCGCTTCGGCCCGCTGAATGCTGGTGAAGGGCCGCACCGCGCCAAACTGGTCGATCACCGCCTGGTA
>JAFGNU010000088.1 GCA_016926875.1 Anaerolineae bacterium
CACCCGCCGGTCTTCCAAGTCACGCTCGCCGTATGGTACGCGGGACAGCAGCACAGACAAGACCGATTCATCGCGCAGCACCAGCCCGTTTGGCACTCGCAGTTCTTCGACATCGCGCACCAGCCCCTTTGGCGACCGGACGTCACCAACGTCGCGGTCTTCATTCGGTACAGGAACCAGCCGGACAACAGACGAAGAGAAAGACAAAAAGCGCAAGTCGCGGCTACCTTTCCTGGGACGTGGCAAAGACAGTGACAAGGACAAAGCAGCAGACAGAACGCCCACTTCTTCTCCGCGTTCAAGTACCACATCCTCGCGCCTCGGTACCGGTACCACGCCACGATACGGTACACCAACCACGTCAACGCGTCGAAGCAGCCGCACACCGAGCAAGTCCAGCCGGGCACCAGCCAAGCCATCGACCCGCAGTACGTCGCGCAAGCCGTCAAAGAAAAGCACCACGCCCAAACGCGCGACATCCACCGCCAAGTCGCTGCCCGAAGACAAGAAAGCGCCGCGCCTGGTAGGCGGTGGCCTGGACTTTGATCGCAAACTGGACCTGATCGGCGTAGGCCTGATCGTGCTCGGCGGGATTATATTCTTCAGCGTCCTACCGTCCATGTCGTTAGGACTGCTGCCGCCGGTCAAAGGGGGCCTGACGGGCGCGATCAACAGCGGGCTGTCGAACCTGTTCGGCTGGGGCAAGATCGTCTGGCCGGTTGTCAGCTTTGCCATCGGTATCTGGCTGATCCTGCGCTACTTCGGCGGGCAGATGTTCGACATCCCCTACTTCCGCGTGATCGGCACGCTGCTGCTGTATGCCTGCGTGTTGGCGTGGGTGCAGATGATCGAACTGATCAACGATCCCGCGCCCACCGTTGAGGCTTTTCGCCCGATCTCAGAAAATCTGGCAATCGATCAAGGCAGAGGTGGGGGGTGGTTTGGCCACCAGATTTACCTGTTCCTGCTCGGCCAGCTTGGCGATTTTGGGACGTTTTTCTTCCTGATCGGCTGGCTGGTAGTGGGTCTGATGCTGAGCTTTGATGTGTCGGTAGTTGAGATCGGACAATTCCTGGTAGGTGCGCTGGCCTTTTTGCGGATCAGCGACAGCGAAAGCCGGGCGCAAAAGCGCGCCGCGCGCGAGGCGGCCAAAGCCGAGTCCGTGCCGGTCGCCCGTCCGGGACAGGAACCCACCACCCAGCAAATACCGCTTGCTCCCAGCGCGGCTGCGGCCACAGCCGGCGGAAGCGCCGTGCTGGCAACAACTACCAAAAAAACCGCATCCGCACCGCCCGCAAAAAGCGCGCCGCCACCTGCCAAAGAAGAGCAGGCTTCGCGGTCCTTACCTGTGATCCGGCGGCGTGGTGCATCCGACGAGGCAGCCGGGGATTCCGAGAGCCAGCCGGGCGCCGCTGTTGCAGGCGAAACCAAGAGCGTCACCCGTCCACTGGCCAATGCAAAAGCGGGAGACCAACAGGCAGACCAGGAAACGCGCCAGCCATCCCGGCGCCGCCTGCCGCATCTTGGACAATCAAAACCGGCTGACCAGGAAGGTGCCGATCAGCCCGCCGCTGCCGAACGTTCGACCGGCAGCCAGGCTATCGTACCGGCCAAAGCCGAAACACCCACACAATCCGGCCAGGAAGACGACGCAGAACAGAAAGGCCGGTTTGGATTCTTGCGGCGGCGCAGCAAGCCTGCCGGGCAGACGGGTGATGAACCATCCGAAGAGCAAAAGACAGCAGAAGCGGCGGGATCAGCCGACAAGACGGCAGACGCACAACCTACCGCTGCCGGGCAGCAGCCATCCAGGCGCTCGCCATTTGCGCGCTCACCAGCGGACGACTCCGGCGAAGAAGCGTCCCCGCCCCGGCGCGGGATACCCGTCCCGCCAGACAGCCGCGTAGACGACACGCGCGACAAGTCCGCTGGCGACCGTCCGGCCCTCCAATCACAGGCAGATGCCAGCTCGCCGGAGCGCAGCCCTGGCCTGAGCCGCCGACCCGTATCACCTTTTCGTACAGAGACACGCACCGAGGCCGGAACCAGTGCGGATTCTGCCGATGCCGCAGACCAGCCGATCCCCTCCAGGCCGTTTGGACGCCCGATTTCCCAACGGCAGCGGTTGGAGCGGACGAGCACCGGACCGGCTACAGACGAGGTTGCCAGCGCTGTCCCTGGCAGCAAAGAAGGCGACAGTGTGGAGAGCATTTCACCGAGTACCAGCGCAGCCACCGAGGAGATCAAACCGCCGGTCCGTGACCGGGGGCGAGCGCTAGGTCTACCCGCACGTCCTGGTACGCGCGCGCACCGCATCGCCGCCACGTCCGATCTGCCGGCAGATACGCCGGATGATCAGGCGGAAAAGCCGCAGGACGAACCGCAGCCAGCAGAACACGACCAGCCGGAAGAACTGGAATACGTGGCCCTGGAAGGCGCGGACAGCCCGGTGGATGGCGGGGATAAAGCCGAAGCGCAGACCGGATCGCGTCTGCCGTTCACCTCGCCGCTCAAACGCCGCATCCCGTCACCGGACCGGGTAACCGGCGACAAACCCGATCAGCCAGTTGGTGAGGCGGAAAACGCTACTAAAACCGAACCGGTGATGTCCAGACAGCCGGAAGCTACAGCGGTCGAAAAACCGGTTGAACCGGCGCCCGAACCGGTGCAGTCACCTGCGCCTGTGGCTAAAGAACCGATCCCGGAAGCCCAACCGGAAGATACACAGGAAGCCGCCAGCGCGACTATCGAGGCGGCAGCAGAAGCCGGTCTTCAGACAAAAGACAGCGCTGCTCCCACCAGCGATCCCCCTGCGGAGGATCGTTCTGAGCGGCCCATGCGACGGCTACCACAGCCTGCGAGCGAGACAGCCGCCCCGGCAGCCGGTGCCCCGGCGCGAGCCGAAGCACCGCCGATCCGGCCTGCGATCAACCGGGACGCCAGGAGCGCCCGGTCACATGGCGGAACGGACGGGGGAACCAAAAGGCCCGTCACGACCGCCCGGTCACCTGCCAAGCCGGGCGCCGTGCAATGGGAACTGCCGGATTACCGTAAGCTGCTGCGGCGCGGTGACGAGCAGCAGATCAACGATGAAATCCTGCTGGACAAGGCGCGCACCATCGAGGATACCCTGTCTGCATTTGGCGCTCCCGGCAAAGTCGTTGAGGTTAACCCCGGCCCGGTGATCACCCAATTTGGCGTTGAGCCGGATTACCTGATCAGCCGATCCGGCAAGCGAACGCGGGTCAAAGTGGGCGCGATTGCCCGCCTGGACGCAGACCTGGCCCTGGCGATGGCTGCCAAGTCGATCCGTATTGAAGCACCGGTGCCCGGCAAAGGTTTTGTCGGGATCGAAGTGCCAAACGACGAGGTCGCGCTGGTCAGCCTGTATGACATCATGGATTCGCCTGAATTCCGACGCATCGACTCCAGGCTGCGGCTGGCGTTGGGGTTGGGCGTGGACGGAACGCCTGTCGCCGCCGACCTGACGGCCATGCCGCACCTGCTCATCGCGGGAACAACCGGTTCTGGCAAGTCGGTCTGTGTGAACGCGATCATCTCGGCCTTTTTGCTGAGCAATACGCCCGACGAATTACAGTTCATCATGGTCGATCCCAAGCGCGTTGAGCTGACCGGGTACAACGGCATCCCGCACCTGGTTGCGCCGGTCGTGGTAGACCTGGAGCGGATTGTCGGCGTGCTGCAATGGATTCAGCGCGAGATGGAAGAGCGGTATCGCAAATTCGCCTCCATCACCGCCCGCAATATCCTGGACTACAACAGCAAGATCGGCCCCAACGAGCACAAGATGCCGTACTACGTGGTAGTGGTTGACGAACTGGCCGACCTGATGATGCTGGCGCCGGACGAAACCGAGCGCCTGCTAGCCCGCCTGGCGCAGATGGCACGCGCGACCGGCATCCACCTGATCATCAGCACACAGCGGCCCAGCGTGGACATCATCACCGGGCTGATCAAAGCCAACTTCCCGGCGCGTATCGCCTTTGCCGTGGCATCGTCGGTAGACTCGCGCGTGATCCTGGACCAGCCGGGCGCGGAAAAACTGCTCGGACGTGGCGACATGCTCTACCAGTCGCCGGACGCCGCCGCACCACTCCGTATGCAGGGCGTGTTTGTATCCGACGAGGAGATCAACCGCATTACCAACTACTGGAAAGGATTGGCACCTGACGACGCTGCCGCCGGAAGCCGCGCGACCCTGGTTCCACCCAGCCGCGACATGGTGTTTGACACCGGGCCGGGTGCTACCGGCCCGTCGTCGCGCCGGTCCAGCAAACCGGCACAGCCCGCGTTCTGGGATGAGAAGGGCGCCGTGTCGGTAACGACGTTCCCCGATGATGGGGGCGATGGTGATGGCACCGGCGAGGATGAGCTATACGGGGAAGCAGTTGAACTGGTCCAGCGGTTGAACAAGGCGTCGATCTCGCTGCTCCAACGGCGGCTGCGGATCGGTTATACGCGCGCCGCCCGCCTGATCGACCTGATGGAGCAAGAAGGCATCGTTGGCCCGGCGGAAAGCGGCAGCAAACCGCGCGAGGTGATCAAGTACGACTGAGCGCCCTCCACCCAGGTATTCGCGGCCCCGCCCTTACACATCCGTACCGGTGGGGCCGTTGTGATCACGAGCGGCATCTTGACTCTGGCAGCCCGGCGGCTCGCCCGCTACAATATTTTACAGATAACGAAGGAGCAGATCAGCGTGACCTCATCGAGCATTCTGGCAGGGCTGAACCCCCAACAGGTCGAAGCCGTCACCGCGGGCGATGGTCCTGTGCTGGTGCTGGCCGGGCCGGGCAGCGGCAAAACACGCGTGCTGACACACCGGATCGCGTACTTAGTCGAAGAACGGGACATCCGGGCATGGCATATTATGGCTGTGACCTTCACCAACAAAGCCGCCCGCGAAATGGAGAACCGTGTTGTCCGCCTGCTGCTCGATGAGTCGGGCAAGCTGGACGGGCTGGCGATTGGCACCTTTCACGCGATCTGCGCGCGTATCCTGCGGCGCGAAGCCGATCTGACCACCCTGACACGCGATTATGCGATCTTTGATACGTCCGACCAGCTCGCCGTGATGAAACAAACGCTGGGCGACCTGAACCTGGACGTGAAAAAGTATAACCCGCGCGGTATGCTGAGCAATGTCTCGTCTGCCAAAAACGAGCTGATCACGCCGGAAGATTACCCCGCCAACGACTACCGCGCCGAGGTCATGCGCCGGGTGTACATTCAATACAATAACCTGCTGCGCGCCAACAACGCCCGCGATTTTGACGACCTGCTGATGCACACCGCGCAGTTATTCCAGGATCACCCGGACGTGTTGGCCCGCTACCAGCAGCGCTACTATCACATCCTGGTGGACGAGTTCCAGGATACAAACATGGCGCAGTACGTGCTGGTCAAGCTGCTGGCCGGGCAGCGGCGTAACCTGTTCGCCGTCGGTGACCCGGACCAGAGCATTTACGCCTTCCGGGGCGCGGACTATCGCAACGTGCAGCGCTTCCGCGAAGACTACTCCGATACCCAGTTGATCCTGCTCGAACAGAACTATCGCTCGCACCAGGCGATCCTGGACGCAGCGACCGGCGTGATCAATCAGAATCCAGGCCGCATCCAAAAAGAGTTGTTCAGCCAGCGTAAGGACGGCGCGCTGCTGATGGTATATGAGGCATACAACGAGGACGACGAGGCGCGCTACGTGGTCGATACCATCGCGGAACTGGTCGCCCGCAACAAGTACCACCCCGGCGAATTCGCGATCATGTACCGGACCAACGCCCAGTCGCGCGCGATAGAAGACGCGTTCATCCGGGCGGGACTGCCCTACCGCCTGATCGGGGCAACACGTTTTTACGCCCGGCGCGAAGTCAAGGACGTGATGGCGTATATGCGCCTGATTCACAACCCGGACGATAACGTCGGCTTGCAGCGTATCGTCAACGTGCCGCCGCGCGGTATCGGCAAAAAGACGCTGGAAACGCTGGATGACTGGGCGCATGAACTCGGTACAACCCCTATCCAGGCGCTCTTTGCGCTGCTGGATGGGTTCGATTCCCCGTTCAGCGCGCGGGCGCGCAGGGCGCTGATCACGTTCGCAGAAATGCTGCGCGCGTGGCAGGCCACCAAAGACGATCTGCCGCCCGCCGAGATATTGACCAACGTCCTGAAGCAAACCCGCTACCTGGACTACCTGGACGACGGCACGCCGGAGGGTGACAGCCGCATCGAAAACGTGCTGGAACTGCGCACCGTCGCTGCCAGCTACGGCGAAGTGCCGCTGGCGACTTTCCTGGAGGAAGTATCGCTGGTGTCGGACGTGGATACGCACGACGACGAAGCACAGGCACCAAACCTGCTCACACTGCACGCGGCCAAAGGGCTGGAATTCCCGGTTGTGTTCATCGTTGGGCTGGAAGAAGGTGTGCTGCCGCATATCCGCTCGATGGACGATCCAAACCAGATGCAGGAAGAACGGCGCCTGATGTACGTGGGGCTGACCCGCGCGAAAGACCGCGTGTACCTGATCTATGCCGTGCGCCGCGCGCTGTATGGTGACAGCCGCGCCAATATACCGTCGCGCTTCCTGTACGACATCCCCGAAGAAGTACGCGAAGGGACGCTGCTGGGCAAACGCGGGCAGTCCGACGCCGCGCAGCAGCACTACGACACGATGACCCGCTGGGAGCGCGTAGCATCCGGCGCGCGGCAGCGACAGTCACCGCGCGAATACCAGCGGACGCGCTTCAAAGCCGGTGATTGTGTATGGCACCAGGCGTTTGGCGAGGGCGTGGTTGTCAGCAGCATGGTACGCGGCCCGGTCGAAGAGGTAGATGTGCTGTTCCCCGGCGGCGGCGGTCAGAAGACCATCATCGCGGATTTCCTCAAGCCGATGGAGTCGTAACTTAGCGAGCGTCCCGGTTCACCAACGCCGCGAACGTTTCATCATACTGCGGGGCAAGCTGCCGCCAGTCGAAGGCCGCCACGTGCGCGCGCAGTTCCGGCGGCGCGGGGCACGGACCCACCAATCGCTCGCGCAGACGGTGCACCAGGATCGTGTCCGGCTGGTAAAGCGTCTGATCGTGCCAGGCGGGCGGGATCAGCGCCGGGTAGTTCAGGCGGCGGGGCAGCACTGGCCAGCAGCCGCAGTACACCGCCTCAGCCACGCTCACACCGAAAAAGTCGTGCTTCGAACTGCTGACCACGATGTCCGCGTCCCACAGCAGGCGCGCGTAGTCTGCGAACGAGTCTACGTAGCCATAGCGCACCACGCGATCCCCCAACCGCTGCCGCGCTTCTCCGAACTCCGCCGGGTCCTGCCGGGTATTTTCGCCCACCAGCGCCACCCGGAACGGTACGCCCTCATCCGCCAGCCGGTACAGCGTCTTAAAAAAGGGGCGCGGGTTTTTATCGTATTCCCAGCGGTGATTCCACAGGATCAGTGGGGGCCGGTCGGGATCGTGCGGTTCCGGCGGGCGATAGTTGTCATAGCGGGACAGGTCCAGGCCAACCGGCAGCACGGCGGCCCGCGCTTCCAGGTCCGGCACGGTATGCAGCAGGGTGTGATCGGGAAAGTGTTTTAGCAGGTTTGGCAGGGCATCAAAAAAGCTGTCGCGGTGAAAGGCGCTGTTGAAATAGATCGCATCTGCTGCCAGCGCGCTGATGTAGTTGATAAAGGCGTGATGCTGTTGCAGCTTCTGGCGCTGGCC
The DNA here is from genome assembly GCA_016926875.1 of Anaerolineae bacterium. Lineage (GTDB taxonomy): Bacteria > Chloroflexota > Anaerolineae > Aggregatilineales > Aggregatilineaceae > JAFGNU01. The sequence continues at coordinate 7,731 of JAFGNU010000088.1, forward strand.
GATGGGGTACGTTAGCTGGTTTTCGTGGAAGTAAACGGCGGTTGGCATACGGGCCGTGACCGGGCGTGTCAGGGCCAGGAACGTTGTCAGGTCGAGCATATCGGAGGCAACAACCAGGTCGGGCAGCGCGTCCAACGCCCGGAAACGTTCGGCCAGTGTCACCGCTCCGCCCAGCATACGCCACTGCCAGAACTGCCCTTCCAAGCTCAGAATCTCGACATGGTGCGCGTTGTGCCGCTGGTAGCCGCGCAGCCAGGCCGCATGTGAACCGGTATCGTAGGGTTCGAGCAGCAGAATACGCATCGGCGCCCATCTCCCGGCAGCTATGGCCCCGGCGCGGGCGCATCCCCAGACAGCAGCACGTCGAGCACCGGGTTGGCACGCGGATCGCACGTGTCCGGCACTGTGCCAGGGCGGGTAGCATCCAGCGGCGTATCTGGGTTAAAAGCGTTCCACGTCATGCGCGACAATTCCGCGATCACCGGCGCCGAATAGTCGAATTCCAGCCAGCCCTCGCCGTATAGTATCGCGACGAATACATACGCGCGGTCCGGCCCGATCACAATCCCGGCGTCCCCGTGCGTATCCCCGATCCAGCCGTGCTTGTGGATCACCTGCGTGCCGTCCGGGACGCCCGCTTCAAGGAATACGTTGATCTCGTTGGCATCCATCGCCTGTAACATAAGACGACATTCCTGGGCGGTAAACTCGCCAGGATAGCGATCTACCAACAACCCGGTTTCATTGCGGGCGCACTGGTAAATGCCCGCCAGCAGCCAGCCGATGTCCTGCGGCACGATCTGGTTGTACATGTCCGGCTGTGCGCTGACCTGGTCGGCGCGGGTGGTGATCGTCCCCGCTTCGGGCAGCACTTCGCCTTCCTGGACCGCGTACTGCCGCATGATAAACGAGGTGGTCAGGTCCAGGCTTTGCAGCAGCACCGTAACGCGCTGCGCGCCCCGCAGCGGATCGCCCGACCCGATCAGCCCTAACAGTTGGTTGGTGGTAATGTTCTCGCTGCACATCATGGTATCTGCGATCAGAAACGCATCATCCCAACTTAACGGCCCCTGGTGGTGCAGGAAATAGGTCACCAGGATCGGGATTTTCGTCAGGCTCATGCCGCTGTAAGCCACGTCGTCATTGATCGAGAACGTATCGCCGCTTTGCAGGTCCAGCACAAACACCGATGCGAAGCGGTCGGAATAGGGCACATAGCCCTGGTCGATCAGGTAGGTGTGCATCGCCACGCCCAACGTAGAGGCCAGGCTGCCGGACGGCAGGGTGGCGCTGCTGCCGGGCGCGCCGTTCACGACAATAGTCTGCGGGGTAGGTGTCAGTTCCGGTATGCTGAACTCCAACCCGCTCATCACCGGGATCAGGCTGGTGTCGCCTGCTATCTCGACAATATCGCTGTATATCCACCCCTTGCCATTTGGCGATTCGGGCACCGCGATCAATACCCAGGGATAGATCGAATGGAACGCCAGCACGCGGTAGCTGGCGCCTACCGGGGCTTCGATAATCTGCGGGAATTCGATACCGGGACCGTAGCGAATGTTCGCTTCGCCCAGCGTGGTCGCCACCGGACCCGCGAGGGTCGGCGTGGGTGTAGCGATGGCGGGCGCGTTGGCGGTCGGGGTGTTTGCATCTACCGGCGGCAGGTCGCTGATCAGCGGCAGCAGGGCCAGATCGCCCGTCACCGTGACCAGTTCGGCAAATACCCAGGCTTCGGCAGGGTCAGCGGGTGGATAATCCAGGCGCAGCCAGGGCACCGCTTCGTGCCGTGCCAGCACCCGGTAGCGCGTCCCGGCCACGATCTCGCCTACCAGCGCATAATCCACGCCCGGCCCGCCCCGCAGATTAGCCTGCCCGACTGCCTCGGCGTATACCTCCGATGCACCGGTTTCCTGGTCATACGGGCCGCGCGCCCCACCGGTAGGCGCAGCCGCCAGCCACACCAGCGCCAGCGCAATCATTACCATGCCAATCCCTGCCTTGCGAGCACGCCCGTGCATACTTATCTGCTCCTGATTCGTCAATCCAAACAAAAAGAGCGATCCCCGTCTTGTGTGGATCGCCCCCCAGCACATATTACTGTGAGCGTGGAGGGACTCGAACCCCCAACCAATGGCTTAAAAGGCCACTGCTCTACCATTGAGCTACACGCCCATCGACCAGCAAGGAGTATAACACAAACCCAATGGTTTTCAACGGCTGAATTTGTAACATTTTTACCCTGTCTAGAATCTTCCGCGATAGTTCTTTGATTCTTTTTGTGCGATTTCACCTGACCAGATTTACAATAAATCGCCAGTCCGTAGTATTATATATAGCGTGCCGTTAGCAAGACACAGTCTGTCACCAGGGTACACAGGGTGGCTGCTGCGTCTGATATATAAAAACGTTTATGTGTTTATGTGTATCGAGGAGAGAAAACCTATGTCTAAGAACAGACGTCTGATCGGGCTGCTATTGGTTCTGGCCCTGATCATGGTGTTGGCTCTGGCCGCCTGCGATGGTGATGACGAGGAGAAGGAGAAAGAAGAAAAAACTCCTGTCGCCACAGTTGAAGCCACCGAGGAAGCCGAAGCTGAGGCCGAAGTAACAGAGGAAGCTGCGCCTGAAGAGGCAGCTACCGAAGAAGTAGCAGCCGAGGAAGAAGCCGCTCCTGAAGCCGAGGAAGAGGAAGTAGCTGAAGAAGAAGAGGAAGCTGCTCCCGAAGCCGAGGAAGAGGAAGTAGCTGAAGAAGAAGAGGAAGCTGCTCCCGAAGCCGAGGAAGAAGCAGTAGCTGAAGAAGAAGAGGCTGCTCCCGAAGCTGAGGAAGAAGCAGTAGCTGAAGAAGAAGAGGAAGCTGCTCCCGAAGCTGAGGAAGAAGCAGTAGCTGAAGAAGAAGAGGCTGCTCCCGAAGCTGAGGAAGAAGCAGTAGCTGAAGAAGAAGAGGCTGCTCCCGAAGCTGAGGAAGAAGCAGCAGCAGAAGCTCCCCTAAAGATCACGCTGGTTATCAACGGCGTGCTGGGTGACAAATCGTTCTTTGACTCGGCACAGCGCGGCATGGATCGCCTGCTGGACGAGGGGTACAACGTCGAAGTCAATACCATCGAGTTGGGCACCGACCCGGCTAACTGGGAAACCGGGTTGGCCGATGCGATGTCCCGCGTCGATGAGTACGACATGCTGATCGTTGGCACCTACCAGATGGGCGAATTCCTGGCAGCCCGTGTACACGAGTATCCCGACAAATACTTCGTCATGTACGACGAGTCCGTAGCATATGACAACCCGGACCTGTGTGTTGAGGGCTGCGCAAACGTCTACTCGGTTACCTATGCCCAGAACGAAGGATCGTTCCTGGCGGGTATCTACGCCGTTGCGATGACCCAGACCGATCTGGAAGGCATGAACGAGGATCTGATCATCGGCGCTATCGGTGGACAGGACATCCCGGTCATCAACGACTTCATCGTCGGTTATGAACAGGGCGCGTGCCTGGCGAACACAGCCTCGCAGGTGATTGTCCAATATGCCGGCGGTTGGTTCGACCCTGCCAAGGGTAAAGAGATTGCCCTGGCAATGTACGAGCAAAAAGCCGACATCGTCTTCCAGATTGCTGGCGGCACGGGCGCAGGCGTGTTCGAAGCGGCGCAGGAACAGGGTAAATACGCGATTGGCGTTGACTCGGACCAGGCGACCATCATCATGGAAACCGCCCCGGATCAGGCTGAACGCATCCTGACCAGCATGATGAAGAACGTCGACAACTCGCTGTTCCGCGCGGTTGACCTGCACCTGAAGGGCGAGTTGACGTATGGTCAAGCCGAAGTGCTCGGTATTGCCGGTGGCGGCGTCGGTCTGGCCTACAACGACATTTACGAAGAAAACACCCCTGACGAAGTCAAAGCGCTGATCGCTGCCGTCGAGGAAGCGGTGGGCAGCGGTGACATCATGGTGAACAGCGTGTTCGGTGACGCGGCAGTGACGGTTGGTATTGGCTGCGATGCAATGCCCGCTGTGGAGTTTGACGTGGCCGCCTACCTGGGCGCGGCTGAGATGGAAACCGAAGAGGAAATGCCCGCCGAGGAAGAGGCTGTTGAAGAAGAGATGCCTGCCGAGGAAGAGGCTGCTGAAGAAGAAGCACCCGCCGAGGAAGAGGTAGCTGAAGAAGAAGCACCTGCTGAGGAGGAGACCGCTGAAGAAGTAGAAGAAGCGGTCGAGGAAGCCGAAGCAGTCGTCGAAGAAACGGCTGAAGAGGTAGAAGAAGCAGTCGAAGAAGAAGCTGCGATGGAAGCCCCATCGCTCATCGACTGCGACGCGTATGACCTCAGCGCCCTGAAGATCGGGCTGGTGACCGACGTCGGCGAGATCGACGACAAGAGCTTCAACCAGAGTTCGTGGGAAGGCGTGTTGGCCGCGGAAACCTGCGGCGCCACGGTGGACTACATCGAAACCCAGGACTCAGTGGACTATGCCGAGAACATCGCCGAGTTCACCGAGAACGACTTCGACATCGTCGTGACCGTCGGCTTTGCCCTGGGTGATGCCACGCGCGAAGCCGCCGCCAACTATCCTGATGTGGTCTTCATCGGTGTTGATCAGTTCCAGGGCGAAGCGATGGATAACGTTGTTGGCCTGGTCTTCAACGAAGACCAATCCGGCTTCCTGGCCGGTGTGCTGGCCGCGCGCCTGACCGAAACCAACATCATCGCCGCCGTGCTGGGCACCGACCAGGTGCCGCCTGTCGTCGCCTTCAAGGAAGGCTATGAAGCGGGCGCGCGCTACGTCAACCCGGACATCAGCATCATTTCCACCTACCACCCTGGTGCCATTGACCAGGCCTTCACCGACCCCGAATGGGGCGCTACCACCGCCAAGCAGGCGCTCGACCAGAACGCCGACGTCGTCTTTGGCGCGGGTGGCAAGACCGGCAACGGCGCGCTGATCGAAGTCGCCAATGCCGTGGGTGACGATGGCCCGCCGCCCTTCTGCATCGGCGTGGATACCGACCAGTGGGGCACCGTGCCCGAAGCGCACCCCTGCCTGGTGTCCAGTGCCATGAAGCTGCTGGATGTGGGTGTGGCGGACATCGTCATGAGCATCGCCGATGACGCCGTCGTGCCCGGTAACTTCTTTGGCGCTGCGGCCCTGGCTCCCTATCACGACCTCGCTGACCTCGTCCCCGATGAGGTCAAGACCGAGATCGAGACCGTCGCCGCTGGCCTGGCTGATGGCTCTATCTCCACCGGCTACGGCGTCGCCGCCGAAGAAGAAGAGGTAGTTGAGGAAGAAGAAGCCGAGGAAATCGGTATGGGCACTGACTTTGGCGTCGTCATGGTGGGCACGAATGCCGAGTACCCGCCGTTCGAGTCGGTAGATGAAGACGGCAACATCGTTGGCTTCGACGTGGACCTGGTGACCGCCATCGCTGAGAAGGCCGGGTTTGACTTCGAACTCGTCAACACGCGCTGGGATGGTATCTTCACTGCCCTTGCATCCGGCGAATTCGATGCCGTGTGCAGCGCTGCGACTATCACCGAAGAGCGCGAAGAGATCGTTGACTTCTCCAACCCGTACTTCAACGCAGGCCAGACGATTGCCGTGCGTGAAGCAGATGCTGCCAATGTCTCCAGCCCAGAAGACCTGCCCGGCTTGCGCGTCGGTGTCCAGAACGGCACCACCGGCGATATCGCAGCCAGCGAGATCGAGGGCGTGGAAGTGGTTCGCTATGATGAAATCACACTGGCGTTCCAGGCACTCGGCGCGGGCGACATTGACGCGATCGTCAACGACGGCCCGGTAAGCGCGGAGATCATTTCCAGCAACCCCGAACTGGGTGTTGTGCTGGTAGGTGATCCCTTCACCGATGAACTGTACGGTATTGCCGTGCAGCCGGACATGCCCGAACTGCTGGATGCGATCAACAACGCCCTGGCCGAAGTGATCGCCGACGGCACCTACGCGGAAATCCATATGAAATGGTTCGGCGTCGAGCCGCCCAGTGCGTTCGCCCCGGCTGAGTAATTCCAGATCATCCTCACCGGCTGCGGTGAGATAGACTGGCCTGGGGAGAGCCAGCCTCCAATCTCCCCACTTGGTACGACCCAATTAGCGCGGCCAACGCGCTAATTGAGTTGTACCAGGGCTGTACGCCCCTTAGCTATATATATGCCCAGTTGTATTGGAGCGAACACAGGCCATGCAAGACGAAAGCCGCCTTACAGAGCAACCCTCTCCCACCGAGGCCCCCTCGCCAGAAGATCCTCCATCAGATGAGTTTGTCCCGGAAACCAGTACAGCGGACAAAATATTCAACTGGTTGGCCGGGCTGCCCTGGTGGGCTATCATTCTAGCTGTTGTGGCCGTTGCCGTGCTGTACTCGATGTTCACATCGGCAGCATATCAGAACGTGATTCGCTTCCTGACCGATGATCCACAGAGGTCCACCGATGATCTGTTTGACGTGGTCCAGATTGTGGGCGAACCGGCGATGATCATCGGGCACTTTACGGGCGAAACCCAAGATTCCGTCGAGTCGGTCATCACCGAACTGCTCACCGAGGTGATCGACAGCAGCCTGGTCACGCGCGCCGGTTTTATTGAAAAAGAAACCCCCGCCACGATCACCGTTCAGACCGACTCAGGCAGTGTCACCATTCCCAAAGACCGGATCAAGCGCATGGAGCCGCCGGACGCTGCCGTTGGCTCGGACGTAGAGATCAGCTATATCGACCGGGTCACGGTGACGGGCACCCTAACCGAGCGCGACGACGACACCATGACTGTTCGCACAGTGGATGAAGAAATCCAGACATTCGCCACTGCGCGCATTCTAAACGAAGAAACCAGCGTGATCGCCTGTGACAAAAACGCCGATCCCGACTGCACCGACCGCGAAGTTGTTACCATCCTGCGCGAAGGTGAGATCGTCACCGGCACGCTGACAACCCTCAGCCAGACCGGCGTCAGCCTCCAACTGCCCGACGAGAGCACCCGCGAATTCCGCCGCGCCGAAGTCGAGTATATCCACGTGCCAACGCTGACAATCGCGCTCAACGAGGCCCAGGCCGAGGAACCGGTCGCCGAAGGGCAAGAGGTCCGCATCGGGTTTGTGGACGGCACCGACATCACCGCCGCGCTGGAACAACTCGACCAGTTGGAAGACATCCCCGTCCCGCTGCGGTACAGCGAAGGCAGCGCGCGCGTGGCCCTGGTTTCGTACCCGGATATCAAGGCGGCGCTCGAAGCAACCGGCGCGGGCGATGTGGCCGGGCTGGTGTACCTGGACGCCGGATCAGAACGATGGGCTGTGGCCGATTGGGTAGATGCGAACCCGGATGCCGGGGTTGTGCTGGCCTCAGAGCCGCGCGAGTGCACGCGCCACTGCGAGATCACGGTCAAGATGAACGATGACGAACTGACCGGCACCGTGACCGCGCGCTCTGCGGACGAAATCTCGATCCGCACGGTGGACGCGGAATATGTCGTTATCGACCGTGACAAGATACTCGACAACCGCCGCATGGAGCCGGGTGTCTGCGCATTGAACAACCTGCGGGGATGCAACGAAGGTATCTTCCTGACCCTGCGCGTGACATTCCTGGCGTATGGGCTGGCGCTGGCAATCGGGCTGTTCGTGGGGTTGATGCGCGTATCCAACAACCCGGTCATTTACGCGATCTCGACCCTGTACGTTGAGGTGATTCGCGGCATTCCGCTGCTGGTCATTTTGCTGTATGCCGGATTCGTCATTAGCCCGTGGATACGCGATCATACGCCGGTTGAACTGAGTGATGAATGGGAAGCCATTATCGGCCTGGCGTTTGGATATGGCGCCTTTATCGCAGAGATTTTCCGCGCCGGGATTCAAAGCATCAGCCGCGGACAGATGGAAGCCGCGCGCAGCCTGGGTATGAGCTATCCGCAGGCCATGCGCCACGTGATCCTGCCGCAAGCGGTCCGCGTTGTGCTGCCGCCGCTGGGCAATGATTTTATCGCCATGCTGAAGGACTCCGCGCTGATTTCGGTGCTGGCGCTGCCCGACCTGCTGCAATTCGGTCGGCTGTACATTTCGCGCACGTTCCGCGCGTTTGAAGGGTATAACACGGTGGCGATCCTGTACCTGCTCATGACGCTGTTCCTGTCCCTTCTCGTGCGCTTGATCGAACGACGCAGCCGCTTACCGCAGTAACGCAGGGAGATAACCATGAACAACGGTGTTGAACCTATCATCCAGATCAAAAACGTGCACAAGCATTTTCATACCCTGCGCGGCACCGTCTATGCTCTTCGCAACGTGAGCCTGAACGTCATGCCGGGCGAAGTAGTGGTCATCGTCGGGCCGAGCGGCTCCGGCAAAAGTACCACGCTGCGCTGTATCAACCGCCTGGAAACAATCGACGGTGGGGAGATTATTGTGGACAACATCCCGCTGAAGGGCGCCCGGAACATCAATAAAGTACGCGCCGAAGTCGGCATGGTGTTCCAGAGCTTTAACCTCTTTCCCGACCGGACGGCGCTGGGTAACATCGTCCTGGCGCAGCGTGTTGTTCGCAGGCGCAGGCGGGCCGAAGCCGTCGATAAAGCCCATGACCTGCTGGCCAAAGTTGGCATCCCCGAAAAAGCCGATTCCTACCCGGCCCAGCTTTCCGGCGGGCAGCAGCAGCGGGTTGCCATTGCGCGCGCGCTGGCAATGGACCCCAAAATCATGCTCTTTGACGAGCCTACGTCGGCGCTCGACCCGGAGATGATCAAGGAAGTGCTGGACGTCATGCTGGCCCTGGCCAAAGAAGGTATGACGATGGTCGTGGTATCACACGAGATGGGCTTTGCGCGGGCTGCCGCCGACCGGGCGGTCTTTATGGACGAGGGCCGGATCGTCGAAGAAGACAAGCCGGACATCCTATTCTCCAGCCCGTCGCACAAACGGACCAAGCTCTTTCTCAGCAAAATACTGTAATGGTATTTGCGCCCTGGCTATCCGGACGGGGCGTTTTTCTGGAAACGCGCGGTTGTTACCGTAAATTACACTTCCCCTGCAGGTACAGCCAACCGCCCCAGGATCACACACCGGGGCTTTTTGCTGTGTGCCTGCCGCCCAACATGCTATCAGATGGTATAATGCCTCCGATATATGCTTACCAGTTTGACAAGGTGCCCACAATACGTATGTTCAAGAAACTGGCTAAACCGCTGGTCGCGATCCTGTTTGGGCTGCTGGTCGCGATCCTCACAGCGGAGATCATGGCGCGGGTGATGGTTGCGCGCGGCATACTGCCCAACCGGATGCCCGCCGACCTGTTCACCGCACATGCGACCGGCTGGACGCTCGAACCCAACCTGCACGCGCGCATTTTTTCCACCAACGGGCTGGTCGAGATCAAGGTGAACGAAACCGGCTTCCGCGACAAGACCTACCCGCGCACCCGGCAAACCGGCGTAACGCGCCTGCTGGTGTTAGGCGACTCGTTTACACTGGCGCTCGAAACGCCGCAGCAAGACACGTTTCATGTGTTGTTAGAGGAACGCTACGGTGGCGCAGTCGAAGTGATCTCGATGGCGTCCAGCGGCTACGAAACGCTGCAAGAATACCTGGTCTACCAGTATGTCGGGCGAGACTACAAGCCGGACGTCGTGCTGCTGATGCTGTATGTCGGTAACGACCTGGACGGCAACGGGGGCTGGCCGGACCTGCCCTACTATTCGTTGAACGACGGCGAGTTAACACTGCACCAGTACCCCTATACCGGCGAGTTCAATCTGCCGCTGGTCGTGGGGCAGCGCGCCACACCGCTGATGAAAACCTCCATGCTGGCGTTTATCGCCGGGAGCATCCTGATCAACCGCGATCAGGACGCCGTGCTGGCGCGGGATGAATGCGACTATATCGCCGCCAGCAATTACCCCGACCTGCTGCCCGGTGACTGGGCGCTGACCGAGGCGCTGCTGCTCGCGCTGCGGGACGCGGTCGAGGCGGACGGTGGCGATTTTAAGCTCGCCGTGCTGCCAACTGAGCTGCAAGTTGAGGATGATGACCTGGCCGACTTCCGTGCTGACTGCGAGGAAGCCAACGACGTGGACAGTACGCCGCTTCAGGACCGGCTGAATATCTTTCTGGACGCAAACGGGTTTGATTATCTTGACCTGCTGCCAGCCTTGCGAGCAGCCCGGCAGGCCACCGGCCAGCGCATGTACCTGCCTCGCACCGATATTCACTGGACCAGGGACGGTCACGCCGCCGTGGCCGACGCGCTGTATGATTGGCTGGATTTGGAACCCTGACACGTAAGCTGCCCGCCATGCCAACAAATACCCAACCCAACCCCTCGACCAATCGCCGACCCGGCCCACGCTGGCGGCGCTGGCTGCTTTTGGGGTTAATAAACCTGGTGTTTATTATGCTGACGCTGGAAATAGGGCTGCGTGTTGCGCTGCATGATGCCTTCCCACCGCGTTTTTTTGAGCCGCACGCGCAGTTTGGTCACTTTCACGTCCCTGGTCGAAGCGGACACCAGCGCACCAATGAATATGACAGCTACGTTGCGATCAATATGCAGGGCTTGCGAGACCGGGACCATGCGTATGACAAGCCGGACGGCGTGTTCCGCATCCTGATCGTTGGCGATTCGTTTGTCGAGGGCCTGCAAGTCAAGGCTGACGAGACATTCGCACACCGGTTGGAGACACAACTAAACCAGCCAGGACGCACGCCGGTTGAAGTGATCAACGGGGGTGTATCGCGCTATAGCACAGGCAACACGCTGTTGTTTTTGCAGGGTGAAGGGTTGAAATACCAGCCGGACCTGGTGATCTATGCTTTTTATCCCAACGATGTGACGGAAAACAGTAAGAGCAGCCTGTTCCGCCTGGAGAATGGCGAACTGGTACAACAGCCGGTCGAGATTTCGTTTACCAAGCGGGTGCGGTCCACGCTGTACGATATTTCGTACATTTACCGCGCAGTACTGGGGATCAGCCTCCGGCTGGAGCAGCGAACCGACAGCACGTTGATCGACACCGGCTGGGGGCGTGTGCTGCCGGTCTACCGTGCCGCGCTCCACGAGCGCGAACAGGACGCCTGGAGCCTGACCGGCGCGCTGCTGGCGCAGATGCAAACCAAAACAGCAGCAGCACACGCGATCCTGGTGGTGGTTTACCTGCCGGAGAGCTTCCAGAGCATCGACCGGCTGTGGGCACAGGTCGAGGACTCCGACGAGAGCCTGCTTCGTGACGCGCCGAACACCCAACTGGTCCAGATCATACCGGCTGGCGCGTACTACCTGGACCTGCTGCCCGGCTTCCGCGCAGTTGCCCAGGACACCGCGCTGTACTACTTAGCAGATGGGCACTTCAACCCGGCTGGCCACGCGCTGGCCGCCGATCTGATCCAGGCTTTTTTGATCGAACAGGCGCTGATCCCGCTGCCGTGAGCAGGCTATTACGGTTCATCTGTTGGCCCCCACCTATCCCGCCCCAGTTCCACCGGGGTGACATGCTCTGAGAAATCATAATAGACGTGAAACGGCCCGATGGTTTCCAGGCGATAGGTGATACCACGCTCTGCGAAGGCCGCTTCGAGCCGTTCATCCAGCGCGGGCAGTCTGGTGGTGATATACGCGACCCGGTCGGCGCGTGCGGTCGCTTCAACATAGGGCTTGTAGCGGTTGTCAGCCGCGTTATAGCTCAGGTTTTTCTTGTAGGGCAGCGCAGCGCTGTATTGCATCCGCTCACCGGTAAGAAACGCCAGCCGGAACGCCACCCAGTAATTGGTATAACCGCGATCCAGGTCGTGCTCGGACAGGAAAGCGATCAGCGCGTCGTCATGATCGTTGTCCAGGTGCGAAACAGGATCAAACTGGGTGGTGAAGCCCGGTGACGTGTAGGCGGCTGTCACCTGCCCCAGCACGTAGTAGCCGATCACCGCTGCCACAATGCCCACCTGCCACAGCCGCCGCCGCGCGCCGCACACCGTCTCGACCAGCGCGCCCAGGCAAATCCCCAGCGGCAGCAGCAGCGGCAGAAAATAGCGCCCAGTGGGGTCCGCGCCAAAATGTGACGCGACAAAGACCACGCAGAACAGGCCAATCACGCCCAGCACCAGCGCGCGGGCGTCGGGCTTGAGCGGGTTGTGATCGTTTCGGTCCCGCGCCAGCCGGTAGATCGCCGCAGCAAACACCACCAGTACAACCGCCCCCACCGGCAGCAGGAAAAACGACCCGCTCCACGGGAAGCGCATCCCCAACACCGTCGGCAGGCCGATGAACACCAGCCCAACCGCGCGCTCACCCGGCGGCGCGTAGGGGATGCCGATGCCCGCAAATTCGCCGGTCTGGCGGTGAGTGAAGTAGGTAGACAGCGCGGCGTGATCGTGACGCAGATCAAACACCCACCAGGGCGCAAAGCCGATCACAAAGCACAGCGCCGCCAGCAGGTAGAACGGCACCAGCCGCCGAGAAAAACGACGCAGTCCCAGCAGGCCTACCGGCAGCAGGTACACACCGATCAGGCCGTGCGTCCATAACCCCAGTCCGGCACATACGCCCAGCAGCGCCCAGCGCCACCAGCAGCGCGCGTGTTCGTGCGTCACATCCCAGCCGAGGATCAGGATCAGGTTGCCCAGCAGCAGCAGTTCGTTATACCCGCCCAGCGTGGCCGTAGTGTACAGCACAACCACCACCGGCGGCATAGCCATCACCAGCCCGGCCACCAACGCCACCGCCCAGCGCCCGGACAGCCGCCAGCCTGCCCAATAGCCGCTGGCCACTACCAGCAGGTACAGGATACTCTGCACCAGGCGGATCACCAGCACCGACCGGCCAAACAGCCAGAAGCCGCCCGCTACCAGCCAAGCATCCAGGCTGCCCATGTACGCCTGGCCATAAAAAAACGTTGGGCGCTCCCCCTGCAAGATATGGCGCGCCATCAGGCCCACGACTGCCTCGTCGGCGTGAAACGAAACGCTGCCCGTCAGCAGCAGCCACGCCCGCAGCAGCGCAGCGATACACAACAGCAGCGCGATCATGACCAAGTGACGCCGGGGGAGATGATGTCCCATGAATGTCTCGCATTTCCAGCAGCCGATCCCGCCGGTTTTACCCGGCCCACAAATACTATATACTGGACACACTATTACGCAATTTGTCAGGAGGCACAATACACATGAAACGCCTGTTTGTTCTTGCACTGGTCACCGTGACAGCCCTGGCGCTGATCCCAACAGCGTCCGCTCAAGATTCCGGCTATGTGGTCTTCACCACCGGCACCTGGGTAGGAGAATGCGGTAAAACGTTCCTGGGCTTCGGCATCGTTGAGTTCACCGCCAACATCTACGCGCCAACCGGATCATGGGAAGAAGGCTATCACGAGATGATCAACGATCCGCTGATCGGTGATGTCCGGAATGACTGGACGTGGCCCGGCTTCCACAAGGTCGATCAGGAAACCTGGCGTATGGGGGTGCCGGAAAACGGCAGTATTGCACACGTACGCGAGCTGTATGCCGAGGGTGGCGGTTACGTGGCGTCGGTCGAGATTTACGCGAGCTGCGTAACCGGCGAGATCATCGTCTACAACAACAGCATTTACGGCGTGCACATGCCGGACCCGGCGGAACGCGTACAAGCGAAAGTCCTGTTTGACGTGAACGTCCACTCCGAACCAAACCCGGACCTGGCGATCCCCGGCGCGGTGCTGCTGGCGGGTCAGGACTGGTTCGTGGTTAGCTCGGTGGTCGGCACGGACGGCAACCTGTGGTACGAGGTATTTGTGGGCGGCGCGCACAACGGCTTTGTGCCCGCGGCGGCGATGTCCCTGCCTGCCCCTCTGCCTGGATAAACTAATCGAAAAACACACGTAGTACACAAGCGGGCGCTGCTCGGAAACACGGGCAGCGCTCGTTTTTTGCATAGCGCGGAAAAGGTGTATAATGGCGTGCACTGTAATCTGTTCCTAAGGAGGGATAAAGTCATGAAGCGTTTGTTTGTGTTGGCATTGGTTGCCGCATTTGCACTGACACTGGTTCCGGCGGCTTCGGCCCAGGATTCGGGCTATCTTGTGTTTGCCGACGGCACATGGCTTGCGGACTGTGGTGAAGCCCCGGGTAACGGCGGCGTTGTCGGTATCACAGTGAACGCCTACGCGCCAACCGGCTCAACAGGAGAAGGTTTTTACGCCGACTATTGGCCCAATTGGGATCCGGCGTACTGGGAAAATAGTTGGACCTGGGCCGGATTCTTTAAGGTCATTGATCAGGCTTGGGTGTACTGGGTGCCGGATGGTGGATTTGTGACCGAAGCGCACGACCTGTACGCCGAAGGCGGCGGCTATATCGCGACGATTGAGTTCTACGCCGAG